>NZ_UFQC01000016.1 GCF_900496975.1 Achromobacter veterisilvae | reverse complement strand
AGTGACTGGAGTTCAGACGTGTGCTCTTCCGATCTGGCCTTGGGCGCCTCGGCGGGCGCGGTGGCGGCGGCGGCGGCCTTGGCGGCGGTGTCGATGCGGGCCAGCACTTCGCCCGAGGTGACGGTGCTGCCGTCGCCCTTGACGATTTCAGCCAGCACGCCCGAGGCGGGCGCCGGCACTTCCAGCACGACCTTGTCGGTTTCGACTTCGATCAGGATTTCGTCCGCTTCGACGGCAGCGCCCGGCTGCTTCTTCCAGGTCAGCAGCGTCGCTTCGGAGACGGATTCGGAGAGTTGGGGGACGACGACGTCGGTAATAGCCATTTTGTTTGTTCCGTAGAGGTTTGTGTTCTGATCGCGCGGCGCGGCAAGCTTCGAAAGGGATTTCTGAAACCTGCCGCGCGCAGCGCACGCATCGGGCGAGGGTTACTTCGTCAACATGACCTTGAACTTGGGCGCGAAAGCCGCTTCGATCAGGGCCTTCTGCTGCTCCTGGTGCTTGGCCAGGTAGCCCACCGCCGGCGAAGCCGACGCGGCGCGGCCGGCGTAACCCAGCTTCTGGCCTTCGACCATGTTCTCGTACACGTGATGCTGAACGTAGAACCAGGCGCCTTGGTTCTGGGGCTCGTCCTGAACCCAGATCACCTCGGTTGCCTTCGGGTACTTGCGCAGTTCCGTCTCGAAAGCCTTGTGCGCGAACGGATACAGTTGTTCGACGCGGACGATGGCGACGTTGTCGACGCCACGTTCGCGGCGGGCATTGACCAGATCGTAGTAGACCTTGCCCGAGCAAGCCAGCACGCGCTTGACCTTGGCGGCGTCGATGGCCTCGTCGACCTCGCCGATGACCGGGCGGAAGCTGCCGCCGGCCAGATCGGTCAGGGGCGAGCCCGCGTCCTTGTTGCGCAGCAGCGACTTCGGCGTGAACAGCACCAGCGGCTTGCGGAACGGGCGGATCATCTGGCGGCGCAACACGTGGAAGATCTGCGACGCGGAGGTCGGCTGGATCACCTGCATGTTGTTGTCGGCGCACAGTTGCAGGAAGCGCTCGATGCGGCCCGACGAGTGCTCGGGGCCCTGGCCTTCGTAGCCGTGCGGCAGCATCAGGGTCAGGCCCGACTGGCGGCCCCACTTGGCTTCGCCGGAGCTGATGAACTGGTCGATCACGACCTGGGCGCCGTTGACGAAGTCGCCGAACTGGCCTTCCCAGATGGTCAGCGTGTTGGGTTCGGCGCTGGAATAGCCGTATTCGAAGCCCAGCACCGCCTCTTCGGACAGCACGGAGTCGATGACGGTGAACGGAGCCTGGCCTTCCGACACGTTCTGCAGCGGAATGTAGGTGCCGTCGTTCCAGCGTTCGCGGTTCTGGTCGTGCAGCACGGCATGGCGGTGCGTGAACGTGCCGCGGCCCGAGTCCTGGCCGGTGATGCGGATGGCGTAGCCCGAGGACACCAGGGTGGCGAAGGCGAGGTGTTCGCCCATGCCCCAGTCCAGGTTCATTTCGCCCTTGGCCATGGTGCGGCGGTCGTTCAGCAGCTTGGCGACCAGCGGGTGCACCGTGAAGCCTTCCGGCACCGTGGTGATGCGTTCGCCGATGCGCTTCAATTCAGCCAGCGGCACGGCCGTGTCGGCCTGGTCGGTCCACTTGGCGCCCAGGAACGGCGACCAATCGATCGCGTACTTGCTCTTGTAGTCGGTCAGCACCGGTTCGATGGTGCGCTGCCCGTCTTCCATCAACTGGCGGTAGTCCTTGACCAGTTGGTCGGCTTCGCCTTCGGCCAGCACGCCTTGCGTGGTCAGCTTGTCGGCGTACAGCTTGCGCGTGCCGGGGTGGTGGCCGATGCGCTTGTACATCAGGGGCTGCGTCAGCGACGGGGTGTCCTGCTCGTTGTGGCCCAGCTTGCGGAAGCAGACGATGTCCACGACGATGTCGTGGCGGAACTGCAGGCGGTAGTCCAGCGCCAGCTTGGTGACGAACACCACGGCTTCGGGATCGTCGCCGTTGACGTGGAACACCGGGGCTTCGATCATCTTGACCACGTCGGTGCAATACAGCGTCGAACGCGAGTCGCGCGGGTCGGACGTGGTGAAACCGATCTGGTTGTTGATGACGATGTGCAGCGTGCCGCCCGTGCCGTAGCCGCGGGTCTGCGCCAGGTTCAGCGTTTCCATGACCACGCCCTGGCCGGCAAAGGCCGCGTCGCCGTGCACCAGCACCGGCAGCACTTGCTTGCCTTCGGCGTCGCCGCGGCGTTCCTGGCGGGCGCGCACGCTGCCTTCGACCACGGGGTTGACGATTTCCAGGTGGGACGGGTTGAACGCCAGCGACAGGTGAACCGGGCCGCCACGGGTGGACAGGTCGCTCGAGAAGCCGTTGTGGTACTTCACGTCGCCGTCGGTCAGGCCTTCGGCGTGCTTGCCTTCGAACTCGGCGAACAGGTCGCCGGGCATCTTGCCCATGATGTTCACGAGCAGGTTCAGGCGGCCGCGGTGGGCCATGCCGACCACGATTTCCTGGACGCCGTTTTCACCGGCGTGGTTCACCACTTCGTCCATCGAGGCGATGAAGCTTTCGCCGCCTTCCAGCGAGAAGCGCTTCTGGCCGACGTACTTGGTGTGCAGGAAGCGCTCGAGCCCTTCGGACTCGGTCAGTTGCTGCAGGATGTGGCGCTTTTCTTCGGCCGAGTAGGCGGGCGCGCCCAGGGTGGTTTCCAGGCGTTCCTGGATCCAGCGCTTGGCGGCGGGGTCGGAGATGTGCGTGAATTCGGCACCGATGCTGCGGCAGTAGGTGTCGCGCAGCGCCTTCAGGATGTCGCGCAGCGTCATGGTGCTGGCGGTCGTGAAGTAGGTGTTGGTGGCCGAGTAGGTCTGGTCCAGGTCGGCTTCGGTCAGGCCGTAGAAGGCGGGATCGAGCTCGGGGATCGGCGGACGTTCCTGGCGCTTGAGCGGATCCAGGTCGGCCCAGCGCGAACCCAGCGAACGGTAGGCGGCGATCAGCGATTGCACCGAGACTTGCTTGCTGGCGACGCTCAGGTCGGGTTCGGCGGAGCGCTGCACGAAGGCGTTGGCCTTGGCGCGCTGGGCGAACGATTCGACGATGGGAGCGTGGGCCCGGTCGCGGGTGGATTCCTGGCCGTCGGTGGCGGGAGCGTGCTGCAACTGGTCGAAGTATTCGCGCCAGTTGTCAGGTACCGAACCGGGATTGTCGAGGTAGGCTTCGTAAAGCTCCTCGACGTAGGGGGCATTCCCCCCAAACAAGTAAGACGTGGATAGGGATTCTATTTCCGAAGACATATCGCTTCACCTTTACGAGTGCTTCACTCGACACGATGCAGGGAAAACCTTCCGCGACACGGGCTTCCCGTTTAGCGGATAGCAGGGGCAGAAGGCGCGTACAAGCCTTGAAAGCCGTATGGCCGAAAGTATAACCCTTTGAGTTTACGGGCGTCTTCTTGCGTTTGCGTGACGCAAAAGCCTATTGGGAATGCCTCCATGCGGCAGTGGAATGTCCAGCGAACCCCGTTCATTGCGCCGTCTACTTGCCATCAAATTCCGTCAATCCAAAATGCGGCGGCGCGTCATTTTTAGTGCGGTGCAAAACAAGTGTTGCGCGTTCGCCGCGATTACACCGGCAGCTCGGTCGTCGACAGTATCTCTTTCAATACGAAAAAGGTGCGGATCTGGCGTACGCCGGGAAGTTTGATGATCTCGCCCGCGTGCAGCTTGTTGAACCGTTCCAGGTCGCGTATGCGCAGCATCAGAAAGTAGTCGAATTCGCCCGCCACCAGGTGGCACTCCAGGCAGCCGCTGATGCCGCGCGCCGCCTCTTCGAAATCGGTGAAGGACTCGGGCGTGGAGCGGTCCAGCACCACGCCCACGATGACCAGCGTGGCCATGTCCACCTCGGCGGGCTCGAGCAGGGCGACCGTCTTCCTGATGATGCCCTCGCCCTTCAGCTTCTCCACGCGGCGCAGGCAGGCCGCGGGGCTCAGGTGGACCCGCGCGCTCAACTCCAGGTTGGTGATCTGGGCATCCTGCTGTAGCGCGCGCAGGATCTGGCGGTCGATGCGGTCCAGGCCGGAAAGGGCTGCCATTTCATATGTCCCTGAAAATTAGATTTCTTGGTTCATTTTCTGCACCAAATAATAATTCTCCATTCTCTGTTTTGGAAAATATTAATAGCGAAAGGCGATAAAAATACGCAATTGACCCAAGGTCCCGGCAATTCCTATGATTTTTCCATCCGAGCCATCCCGGCCGGCACGGCAAGACCCACAGGAGCCAGCATGGATCTTCAACGATTTCCCCGCCATCGCCTGACCTTCGGCGACACCCCGATAGAAAAGCTCGAACGCCTGTCCGCGCACCTGGGCGGCAAGGTCGAGATCTACGCCAAGCGCGAAGACTGCAACAGCGGCCTGGCCTTCGGCGGCAACAAGCTGCGCAAGCTCGAATACCTGATCCCGCAAGCCCTGGAGCAAGGCTGCGACACGCTGGTCACCATCGGCGGCATCCAGTCCAACCACACCCGCATGGTCGCCGCGGTGGCCGCCAAGCTGGGGCTCGCCTGCGTGCTGGTGCAGGAAAACTGGGTGGACTATTCGGATGCGGTCTACGACCGGGTCGGCAACATCATGATGAGCCGCCTGATGGGCGCCGACGTGCGCCTGGTCGACCAGGGCTTCGACATCGGCTTCCGGCGCAGTTGGGAAGAGGCGCTGGAAGACGTGAAACGGCGCGGCGGCAAGCCCTATGCCATTCCGGCCGGGGCGTCCGACCACGAACTGGGCGGCCTGGGCTACGTGGGCTTCGCCGAGGAAGTGCGACGCCAGGAGGCCGGACTGGGGTTCAAGTTCGACTATATCGTCGTGTGCGCCGTCACCGGCAGCACGCAGGCCGGCATGGTGGTGGGCTTCGCGGCCGACGGGCGCGCGGACCGCGTCATCGGCATAGACGCCTCCGCCACGCCGGACCAAACCCGGGCGCAGATCCTGCGCATCGCGCGGCGCACCGCCGACATGGTCGGGCTGGGCCGCGCCATCGGGGACGAGGACGTGGTGCTGGACACGCGCTACGCCTATCCGGCCTATGGCCTGCCGTCGGCCGAAACCAACGAGGCCATCCGCCTGTGCGCCCGGCTGGAGGGCATGATGACCGACCCCGTCTACGAGGGCAAATCCATGCAGGGCATGATGGACCTCGTCCGCCGCGGCGAGATCCCCGCCGGCTCCCGGGTCCTGTACGCGCACCTGGGAGGGGTGCCGGCGATCAACGCCTACAGCTTTCTGTACCGCAACGGATAAGGGCGCCTACGGCCCCCTGGGCTGGCCCAGCGGCGATCTGCGCTGAAAGCGCCGGCCGGCTTGCGGCCTTCCCGGGCTTGCCAGCCCGGGCGGTCGGCACCCATCATGTACATGACTTCCGCACAAAACATGAACAGGACGGCCATGGCCCACACCCTAGCCCATCTCAACTCGGCATCGCCCGCCGATGCCGCCGCCATGCTCGACGGCCTGTATGGGCCCGCGCCCTGGGTCGCCGGACGCGCGCTGCAATTCCGCCCGTTCCGCTCCCTGGCCGACCTGCGGCAACGCCTGCGCCAGGCCGTGGGCGACGCGGACGCGCAGGCCCGCCTGGCCCTCGTGCGCGCCCAGCCCGAACTGGCCGGCCCGGCGCCCGGCGGGGAATCGGCCCGCGAACAGGAAATGGCCGGGGTGGCGCAAGGAACGGCGGACCAGCAGGCCCGCCTGGGCGAGCTGGCCGCCGCCTACGGCGCCAAGTTCGGCTTCCCCTTCGTCCTGGCCCTGCGCGGCCCGCGCGGGACCGGGCTGTCCCGCCGGCAGGTCGTCGACGAACTCGCGCGCCGCCTGGACAACCCGCCCGACGCCGAACTCCTAGAGGCGCTGCAACACCTCCACCGCATCGCCGAAATCCGGCTGCAAGACAGGTTCGGCGACGCGCCCGCCATGGGCAACGATATCTGGGACTGGGGCGAACAGCTTGCCGCCCACAGCGATCCGGGCTATGCGGAAAAAGGCCTGCTGACCGTCACCTACCTGACCGACGCGCACCGCGCCTGCGCGCAGCAGCTTTCGCAATGGATGCGCGGCTGCGGCTTCGACGAGGTCGGGATCGACGCCGTGGGCAACGTGGTGGGCCGGTACCTGGCCGGCCGCGCCGACGCGCCCACGCTCCTGACCGGCAGCCACTACGACACGGTGCGCAACGCCGGCAAGTACGACGGGCGGCTGGGCATCTTCGTGCCGATGGCCTGCGTGCGCGAACTGCGCCGGCGCGGCAGGCGCCTGCCCTATCACCTGGAGGTCGTCGGTTTCGCCGAAGAGGAAGGCCAGCGCTACCGGGCCACCTTCCTGGGCTCGGGCGCCCTGGTCGGCGGCTTCCGGCCCGAATGGCTGGACCAGAAGGATGCGGACGGCATCAGCATGCGCGACGCCATGGCGCGCGCCGGCCTGCGCGCCGAGGACATCCCGGCGCTGCGCCGGGACCCCGCCCGCTACCTGGGCTTCGTCGAAGTCCACATCGAGCAGGGGCCCGTGCTGTATGAAATGGGGCTGCCACTGGCCGTCGTCACATCCATCAACGGCTGCCTGCGCTACCAGGTCCAGATCCTGGGCATGGCCTGCCATGCCGGCACGACGCCGATGGACCGGCGCCGCGACGCGGCCGCCGCGGCGGCCGAGATGGTCCTGTACGTGGAACGGCGCGCCGCCCGCGACGGCAACTCGGTCGGCACCGTCGGCATGCTGGAAGTGCCCGGCGGTTCCACCAACGTGGTGCCCGGCGAGTGCCGCTTCACCCTGGACCTGCGCGCGCCCAGCGACGCCCAGCGCGATGCGCTGGCCCGCGACGTGCTGGCCGAACTCGAGGCCGTCTGCCAGCGGCGCGGCCTGCGCTATGCGCTGGAAGAAAGCATGCGCGCCGCCGCGGCGCCCAGCGACCCCGCCTGGCAGCGGCGCTGGGAACGGGCCGTAGCCGCGCTGGGGCTGCCGGTCCACCGCATGCCCAGCGGCGCGGGCCACGACGCCATGAAACTGCATGAAGTCATGCCGCAGGCCATGCTGTTCGTGCGCGGCCAGAACTCGGGCATCAGCCACAGCCCCCGCGAATCCACCTCCAGCGACGACATCCAGCTCGCCGCGCAGGCGATGCTGCATTTGCTCGACGCGCTCGCCGACGACACGAAATGACGACCATGACCGACTACGCCCGGCTCGACGCCTGGATCGACGCCCACTTCGACGAGGAAGTCCGCTTCCTGCAGGAACTGGTGCGCGTGCCCACCGACACGCCGCCGGGCAACAACGCGCCCCACGCCGAACGCACGGCCGAACTGCTGCAAGGCTTCGGCCTGCCGGCCGAGGCCCACCCGGTGCCGGCCCAGGAAGTCCGCGACTACGGGCTGCAATCCATCACCAACCTCATCGTGCGGCGCGAATACGGCGCGGGCGGCCCGCGCATCGCGCTGAACGCCCACGGCGACGTGGTCCCTCCCGGCGACGGCTGGCAGCACGATCCCTACGGCGGCGAAATCGACGGCGGCAGCCTCTACGGCCGCGCCGCCGCCGTCAGCAAGAGCGACTTCGCCAGCTTCACTTTCGCGCTGCGCGCGCTGGAGGCCGTCGCCAGGCCAGGCCGAGGCGCGGTCGAACTGCACTTCACCTACGACGAGGAATTCGGCGGCCTGCTGGGACCGGGTTGGCTGCTTTCGCAAGGGCTGACCAGGCCCGATCTGCTGATCGCGGCGGGCTTCAGCTACGAAGTCGTGACCGCGCACAATGGCTGCCTGCAGATGGAAGTGACCGTGCACGGCAAGATGGCGCACGCCGCCATCCCCGCCAGCGGCGTGGACGCGCTGCAGGCCGCGGTCGGGATCCTCGAAGCGCTGTACGCGCAGAACGCACGCTACCGGAACATCCGGTCCCGGGTGCCGGGCATCAGCCACCCCTACCTGAACATCGGGCGCATCGAAGGCGGCACCAACACCAACGTGGTTCCCGGTAAAGTGGTGTTCAAGCTGGACCGGCGCATGATTCCCGAGGAAAACGCCGCCGAGGTCGAGGCGGACATCCGCGGCGTCATCGGCGACGCCGCCGCGTCCCGGCCCGGCATCGCGGTGGACATCAAGCGCCTGCTGCTGGCGAATTCCATGCGCCCCCTGCCCGGCAGCCAGCCTCTGGTCCAAGCCATCCAGAAGCACGGGCAGGAACTGTTCGGCGAACCGATACCCGCCATGGGCACCCCGCTATACACCGACGTGCGCCTGTACGCCGAAGCCGGCATCCCCGGCGTGATCTATGGCGCGGGGCCGCGCACGGTGCTGGAATCGCACGCCAAGCGCAACGACGAACGCGTGGTCCTGGAAGACCTGCGCCGCGCCACCAAGGTCATCGCCCGCACGCTGGCGGACCTGCTCGCGCCGGCTTGAGGCGGGAACACCCCTGCGCAGGGCACGCCCGGCACGCGCAGTGTCTGACACCCGTACGGCAAGGCGCTCAAGCTTGAAGCAGCGCTTCCCGGGTGTCTGACACGATGTGTGTGGGTGTCAGACACCCGGGAAGATCTGCTTCAGCCTGAAAGAGCATCTCGTACGGGTGTCAGACACTGCGCGTGCCCTCACCTCATACGGGTGTCAGACACTGCCGCGGCCAGGCTCCTGCCGCAGCCCCGCCCCCCCGCATCGACGATGCGCAAGCGCGCTACGCCAGCTTCAACACTCGCCGCCAGAACAGCACCGCCACGAACACGAAAACCGCCAGCCCGAGATACGACGCCGTCGGCGCGAAGTCCTCGCCGGCGATGGCCAGCGGGGCGTCGGAGCCGGTCGCGCCGATGATGGCGGCCATCAGCACCCCGACCAGGCTTTCGCCCACGATCAGGCCGGAGGCGATCAGCACGCCGCGGCGGTTGGGCGCGTCGGCGAATTGCTCGTAGGGCTTGCCGGCCGCGGCGGCGCGGCGGCGCAGGGCGCGCTCGAGCAGCCACGCAAGGACCGCGCCGGCCACGATGGGCGCGGCGACGGTCGGCGGCAGGTAGATGCCGATGCCCACCGCCAGCACCGGAATCCGGGCCACGCGGCAGGTGCGCATCAGGACCTGGTCCACCAGGATCAGGCCCACGCCGACCGCCATGCCGATCAGGATCATCGACCAGTTGAGCTGGTGCGTGAAGATGCCGCGCGCGATCGCCAGCATCAGCGTCGCCTGCGGCGCCGACAGGGCCTGCGCCGGATCCATGTCGGCGCGCGGCAGCGCGTCGGCGAAGCCGTAGGCGTTGTACAGCAGTTCCAGCACCGGAGAAATCACCGCCGCGCCCGCCACGCAGCCGATCAGCAGCGCGACCTGCTGGCGCCACGGCGTCGCGCCCACGAGCCAGCCGGTCTTCAGGTCCTGCAGGTTGTCGTTGGAAATCGAGGCCACGGCCACCACCGCGGACGTGCTGAAGATAGACAGCGCGATGGCCATCTGCACGCCGTTCTCCACGCTCAGCAATTCGCCGCCCAGCGCCAGCATCAGCAGCGACACCAGCACGATGGCGACGATGCCCACTCCCGAGATCGGGCTCGTGGACGAACCCACCAGCCCGGCCATGTAGCCGCAGGCGGCGGCCACCAGGAAGCCGAACACAAAGGCGAACAGCACCGCGTAGGCCACCAGCTTCCAGATCGCGGCGGCCGACAGCGGCGCGCCCGACAGGAACACCTGGAACGTCACGACCAGGACCGCCACCAGCACCAGCGTCACCGCCGAGATCCATCCGGCCGACAGGTCGCGCTCGGTGCGCGGGGCGCTCCCGGCGCCGGCCGCGCCGGCTTTGCCCAGGGCGGCGAACGAGGCCTTCACGCCGCGCGCCATCGGCATGAACAGCGTCGCCAGCGTCCAGATGGCGCCCACGCCGATCACGCCCGCGCCGATGAAGCGCACTTGCGACGACCACAGGCCGGTCGCGTACTGCGCCAGCGACTGGCCCGCGGGCATGTCGCCCATGGCGCTCAGGACGGGCACGGCGATCCCCCAGGAAATGACCAGCCCGGTCAGCATGGCCAGGCCCGCGACGATGCCGATGAGGTAGCCGGCGCCCAACAGCGCCAGCGAGAAACCCATGGGCAGCCGGAACACCGCGCCGCCCAGCGCGAACCAGCCGCTGACGCTGTCGCCCAGCACCCGCAGGCCGCTGGCCGCGAAGCTGACCGCGGCGGAGGCCAGGCCGCCGGCGACGATGTCGCCCATGCCCGTGGCGGCCTTGGCCGGCGCCCGCCCGGCGTCCTCGGCGGCATCCTGGGCGCGTTCGGCGCTGCCCACCCGCAGGATCTCGGCGGCCGCCACGCCTTCCGGATACGGCAGGTCGCTCTGCACCACCATCACGTGGCGCAGCGGAATCGTGAACATCACGCCCAGCATCCCGCCGGCCGCGCAGATGCCCAGCGTCTGCCAGAACGGAAAGCCCTGCCAGTGCCCCATCATGACCAGGGCCGGCAGGATGAAGATGATGGAAGACAGCGTGCCGGCCGCCGAGGCCTGGGTCTGCACCATATTGTTTTCCAGGATGTTCGCGTCCTTGAACAGGCGCAGCACGGACATCGAGATCACCGCGGCCGGAATGGCGGACGAAAACGTCAGGCCCACCTTCAGTCCCAGGAACACGTTGGAAGCGGTGAAGATGACGGTGATCAGGGCGCCCAGCAGGACGCCGCGGAACGTCAGTTCCGGCAGCGTGACCTCTGCGGGGACGCGGGTGGGTTGGGTCATGGAAATCTCCCTGTCTGCTAGCCGCGAATTCTAGCGCCTCGCCGGCTGAGGGCCCGGAGGCGGCCATCGGGCGTTTCCGCGGCATAAGCTGCCGCGAGCACCGCGCCCTGCAAAAGATTATGCTGAAACCGACGCGATTCCTCCAAAATTTCGATCACCCATGCCTGGGGCAAGGGTCTAGCATGGGCCCTAAACCAGGAGACAACACCACTATGCGCGACGCCAGCACCCTCCGTCCCGGGCACGACACGGAACACGACCTCGACCCCGCCGAAACCGCCGAATGGCGCGACGCCCTGCAGTCGCTGGTCCAGGCGGAAGGCGCCGGACGGGCGGGCTACGTGCTGGACAATCTCCTGGGCCACGCCGCCTCGCTGGGCCTGCGCGCCAGCGGCCAGATCCGCACTGCCTATCTGAATACCATCCCCGCCGACCAGGAACCGCCGTTTCCCGGCAACCTGGCGGTCGAGGAACGCATCGCCCGCATCAACCGCTGGAACGCGCTGGCCATGGTGGTGCGCGCCAACCAGGCGCACGGCGAACTGGGCGGCCACATCGCCAGCTACGCCTCGGCCGCCGACCTGTTCGAGGTGGGCTTCAACCATTTCTTCCGGGCGCGGACGGCGGAAGGCCCGGGCGACCTGGTCTACATGCAGCCGCACTCGGCGCCGGGCGTGTACGCCCGCGCCTACCTGGAAGGATTCCTGGGCGAAGACGACCTGGCGCATTTCCGGCAGGAAATCACCGCCACCGCGCGCGGCCTGCGCGGCCTGTCCTCGTACCCGCACCCGTGGCTGATGCCCGATTTCTGGCAGTTCCCCACGGGCTCGATGGGCATCGGCCCGATCAACGCCATCTACCAGGCGCGCTTCATGCGCTACCTCGAACACCGCTCGCTGGTGCCGGGCGGCGACCGCAAGGTCTGGGGCATCTTCGGCGACGGCGAAATGGACGAACCCGAATCCATCGCCGCGCTGACGCTGGCGGCGCGCGAAAAGCTCGACAACCTGGTCTTCGTGGTCAACTGCAACCTGCAACGCCTGGACGGCCCGGTGCGCGGCAACGGCCGCATCATCGACGAACTCGAAACGCTGTACGCCGGCGCGGGCTGGAACGTGATCAAGCTGGTCTGGGGCAGCGACTGGGACGCCCTCTTGCGGCGCGACACCGGCGGCGCGCTGGCCCGCGCGTTCGCCAACACGGTGGACGGGCAGTTCCAGACCTTCGCCGCCAACGACGGCGCCTTCAACCGCGCCCACTTCTTCAACCAGAATCCCGAGCTGGCCGCCCTGGTGGCCGACTGGACCGACGAAGCCATCGACCGGCTGCACCGCGGCGGCCACGACATGGTGAAGATCCACGCCGCCTACCACCGCGCCGTCCGCCATCGCGGCCAGCCCACCGTCATCCTGGCGCAGACCAAGAAGGGCTTCGGCATGGGCGCGGCCGGCCAGGGCAAGATGACCACCCACCAGCAGAAGAAGCTGGACGACGAAGCGCTGCTGGCCTTCCGCGACCGCTTCGCGCTGCCGATCTCGGACGCCGACTGCCTGGCGCTGAAGTTCTACCGCCCCGCCGAGGACAGCGCCGAACTGCGCCACCTGCAGGCGCGCCGCGCGGCGCTGGGCGGGCACATTCCCCGCCGCGCCACCGAGGCGCCCCGCCTGGCGCCGCCGGACGCAGAACAATGGGCGCGCTTCGCGCTGGCCGCGGACGGCAAGGAAATGTCCTCCACCATGGCCATCGTGCGCATGCTGACCGCGCTGCTCAAGGACGGCGCCGTGGGCCCGCGCATCGTGCCCATCGTCGCGGACGAGGCCCGCACCTTCGGCATGGCCAATCTGTTCCGGCAGATCGGCATCTATTCGGCGCAGGGGCAGCTCTACGAACCCGAGGACATCGGCTCGGTGCTGTACTACCGCGAAGCCCGCGACGGCCAGATCCTGGAGGAAGGCATTACCGAGGCCGGCGCGATTTCCTCGTGGACCGCGGCCGGCACCAGCTACTCGGTCAACGGGCTGCCCATGCTGCCCTTCTATATCTATTACTCGATGTTCGGCTTCCAGCGCATCGGCGACCTGATCTGGGCGGCGGCCGACCAGCGCACGCGCGGCTTCCTCATCGGCGCGACCTCCGGCCGGACCACGCTGGGCGGCGAGGGGCTCCAGCACCAGGACGGTTCCAGCCACATCATGGCCGCCGCCGTTCCCAACTGCCGCGCCTACGACCCGGCCTACGCGTACGAAGTCGCCGTCATCGTCGAGCACGGCATGCGCCGCATGCTCGACGAGCAGCGCGACGAGTTCTTCTACCTGACCGTCACCAACGAAAACCTGGCGCAGCCGGACATGCCCGCGGGCGAGGACGCGCGCGAAGGCATCCTGCGCGGCATGTACCGCCTGCGCCCCGCCCGCGGCCAGGCCCAGGTGCGCCTGCTGGGCGCCGGCCCCATGCTGCGCGAGGCCGAAATGGCGGCCGAGCGGCTGCTGGCCGACTACGGGGTGGACGCCGAGGTCTGGAGCGTGACCAGCTTTTCCGAACTGGCCCGCGACGGCCGCGAAGCCGAGCGCGCCCGCGTGCTGGGGCTGGAAACCCGCGACGCGGCGGACTGGGTGCGGACCTGCCTGGGCGCCAGCAACGCGCCGGTGGTCGCCGCCACCGACTACGTGCGCGCCGTGCCCGAACAGATCCGCGCCTGGGTGCCGGCTTCCTACCGCACGCTGGGCACCGACGGCTTCGGCCGCAGCGACACCCGCGCCCAGTTGCGCGACTTCTTCGAAGTCAGCGCCGACTGGATCGCCCTGTACGCGCTGGACAGCCTGGGCCGGCAGGACGACGCCCAGGCGCTGCGGGCCCGATTGAACGCCCGCGCCCGCCGGACTCCGCCCTGGGAGCTGTAAAAACCGGCCATTCGTTGCGGTGCAACAACCAAGCTCCCCCGCTTTCTGTTGAAATACGGGTGTTCTCAAGCATTGCCAAATAGATGAAGGCGGGCCGCGAGCCCGCCTTTTGCAGTCCGTTTTCCTTTTCTGTCTTTCCGTTTTACGCCCCAAAGGCCTGTATCCCATGGACGAAACTCTCACCAAACTGGCGTTGGACTACCACGCCTATCCCACTCCCGGCAAAATCTCGGTCACCCCGACCAAGACCCTCGCCAACCAAGACGACCTGTCCCTGGCCTACTCCCCCGGCGTGGCGGCCGCCTGCATGGCCATCTTCGACCAGGGCGACGACGCCGCCTCGAAGTACACCTCGCGCGGCAATCTGGTGGGCGTGATCACCAACGGCACCGCCGTGCTGGGCCTGGGCAACATCGGTCCGCTGGCGGCCAAGCCGGTCATGGAAGGCAAGGGCTGCCTCTTCAAGAAGTTCGCCGGCATCGACGTGTTCGACATCGAACTGGCCGAAAACGATCCGGACAAGCTGGTCGACATCATCGCGGCGCTGGAGCCCACGCTGGGCGGCGTCAACCTCGAGGACATCAAGGCGCCCGAGTGCTTCTATATTGAAAAGAAGCTGCGCGAGCGCATGAAGATCCCCGTCTTCCACGACGACCAGCACGGCACCGCCATCATTTCGTCGGCCGCCATCCTGAACGGCCTGAAGGTCGTGGGCAAGGACATCGGCACGGTCAAGCTGGCCTGCTCGGGCGCCGGCGCCGCCGCCATCGCCTGCCTGGACCTGCTGGTCCACCTGGGCGTCAAGCGCGAGAACATCTACGTGGTGGACTCCCGCGGCGTGATCTGGGACGGCCGCGATGAAAACATGGAGGCCAACAAGAAGCGCTACGCCCAGAAAACCGACGCGCGCACGCTGGCCGACGTGGTCAATGGCGCCGACGTGTTCCTGGGCTGCTCGACCGCCGGCGTGCTGACCGCCGACATGGTCAAGACCATGGCCGCCAGCCCGCTGATCCTGGCCCTGGCCAACCCGGAGCCCGAGATCCGCCCGGAAATCGCCAAGGCGGCGCGCCCGGACTGCATCATCGCCACCGGCCGTTCGGACTACCCGAACCAGGTCAACAACGTGCTGTGCTTCCCGTTCATTTTCCGCGGCGCCATGGACGCCGGCGCCTCGCGCATCACGGAAGAAATGAAGCTGGCTTGCGTGAAGGCCATCGCCGAACTGGCGCAAGCCGAGCAGAACGATGAAGTGGCCCGCGCCTACGCCGGCCAGGAATTGTCGTTCGGCCCCGACTACATCATCCCCAAGCCTTTCGACCCGCGCCTGATCGTCCAGATCGCGCCGGCCGTGGCCCAGGCCGCCGCCGACTCCGGCGTCGCCGCGCGTCCCATCGAGGACATCGAAGCCTACCGCCAGAAGCTGATGGGTTTCGTGTACCACTCCGGCCAGTTGATGCGCCCGCTGTTCGCCCAGGCCAAGAAGGCGCCCAAGCGCGTCATCTACGCCGACGGCGAAGACGAACGCGTCCTGCGCGCGGTGCAGACCGTCTCCGACGAGAAGCTGGCGTTCCCGATCCTGATCGGCCGCCCGGCCGTGATCGAGATGCGCATCAAGAAGTTCGGCCTGCGCCTGGTCGCCGGCCAGCATTTCGAGATCGTGGATCCCGAGGACGACAGCCGCTTCAATGAAACCTGGAGCGCCTACTACCAGCTCAAGGGCCGCGAAGGCGTAACGCCGGCCATCGCCAAGGCGATGATCCGCAAGCACAACACGCTGATCGGCGCGATGCTGCTGCGCCGCGGCGACGCCGACGCGCTGCTTTGCGGCGTGGCCAGCAAGTACGACAACCAGCTCAAGTACATCGACGAAATCATCGGCAAGAAGGAAGGCCAGACCTACGCCGCCCTGAACGTGCTGATGCTGCCCGACCAGACGCTGTTCGTCACCGACACCCACGTCAACGAAAATCCGACGTCGGAAGAAGTGGCCAGCATCACGATCCAGGCCGCCGATGAAATGCTGCGCTTTGGCGTGGTGCCGAAGATCGCCCTGCTGTCGCACTCCAACTTCGGCAGCCGCGTGACGGAATCGTCGCGCAAAATGGCCGCGGCGGCCAGGCTGGTGCAGGAGCGCGCGCCCGACCTGGAAGTCGACGGCGAAATGCACGCCGACGCCGCCCTGTCGGAAAAAATCCGCGTCCTGGCCTACCCGGACAGCACGCTGAAGGGCCGCGCGAACCTGCTGGTCATGCCGAACCTGGACACCGGCAACATCACGTACAACATGCTGAAGATGACCGGCAGCAACGGCATCGCGATGGGCCCGATCCTGCTGGGCGCGGCCCGTCCCGTGCACATCCTGACCACCAGCGCCACCGTGCGCCGCATCGTCAACATGACGGCCCTGGCCGTGGTGGACGCGCAGCAGGAAGCCGCCGAGGCCGCCAAGAAGCGCCGTTGATCGGCCTGCCTGGGCGCCTGCGGCGCCCGGCATGCAAAGCGCCCCTCGGGGCGCTTTTTTCTTGGCGGTTCACCGCGGGATGGTACAACCATGCTTGTCCCGCTTTTCTGGAGCCGCCATGCTGCAAGACGCCCTGCTCGCCTGGTTTCACTATCTGGCCATTTTCGTGCTCGTAGTCATCATGACGGCCGAAGCCGTCCTGCTGCGCCCCGGCCTGACGCCCGACGCGGTTCGCCGCCTGGCCCTGTACGACCGCTTCTTCGGCGTGTCGGCGGTGGCCGTGCTGGTCACCGGGGTGCTGCGCCTCATGCTCGGCGCCAAGGGCGCGGCGTTCTACATGGCCAACCCCTGGTTCCACGCCAAGATCGCCCTCTTCGTCGTGATCGCCCTCTGTTCGATCCCGCCCACCCTCGCCTTCATCCGCTGGCGCAAGCAGGCCGCCACCCAGCCGGGCTTCGTGCCGCCCGAGGCCGACATCCGCCGCGCGCGCCGTTGGGTGATGATCGAATCCCACCTGTTCATCTTCCTGCCGTTGTTCGCGGTGCTGATGGCACGCGGCATCGGCATATAGCGCCCGGCCCCGTTCGGGGCCGGCACGTTCAGGAGGGGCAGCGCACCGACGCCCGAGATGGCGCCCCTTCCACCTCGATGGTCGCGAACAGCATCACGCCCGCCTCCGCGTTCGGCAACGTGGCCAGCACCTCGCCGTCGCCCCGCTGCACCACCGACATGCCCTCGGACAGCGCCTCGCCGTCGTCGCGCTGCACCGTCATGCCATGGTCCGGGCTGAGCACCCAGGCGTCCGGCAGGCGCCGGTTCAGCGGATAGGCGGTGGACTGGACCCGCGTGCCCGCGGGATAGCGATAGGGCCCCAGCCGCAGCGGGCAGGCCAGCGCCGCGCTCGCCACGCCCAGCAGGCGATGCGCGTCGTCCAGGCGCAGCCCGGGACGCCCGAGCAGCATCCCGGACACGGCCAGGGGTTCGGGCGAATCGACGCTCACATACCAGTTCAGCGGCTCTACGTGCCCGTTCGTGTAGGTGTCGCCCTTTCTCGCCCGGACCTCGGCGCCGGCCGGCAACGCGATCTCTCCCGCGCGATTGCCCGCGCCCAGCGTGCAGGATTCGAACTCGGGCCGGGCGCCTTTTTTCTCGACCCTGAATTCGACCTTTTCCGTGGTGTCGCAGCGCCAGCCCGCCACATCCTGCACGCCCGCGCCCCAGAGGTACAGCGTGTGCGGATGCGCGCCGAGTTCCTCGTAGGTTTCCCGGTCGTACTCGGTGCGCAGGTAACGCACGATACGCGTGGCCCGCATGCCGAATGCCGGCACCGGCGCGTCGAACGTCGCCTCGGTGTAGCGCTCGGGCTGGCCTTCCCTCTCCAGCACGAGGCGCGCGCCCGCGGGCATGGCCACGCCCCCCAGCGTCTGCGGCTGCTCCAGCGTCACGCGCCGTGCCGCCTCCAGGCGGTCATACTCGCGGTCCACGGTCCAGAACACATACCGGATGAAGATATAGAAGGCGGACATGGCGGCCAGCGCTAGCAGCGCGCCGCCGTGCAGCCAGGGGCGGCGCCCGAACCGCTGCCTTGCGCGGCGGCTGGCGGCCAGCACCGCCAACCATCCCAGCAATGCCAGGCCCGCGAGCTGGGAAACGAAAAGGAAGACGAAGAATTCCGTCGACGGCAGTGAAATCGGGATCATGGCGGCGATGATACGCGAACCGCCGCCTCGGTCCGGATGCCGCGGCACCGCGGCGCCTCCGGATGGCGGCAGCCCCTTTTTTCGCGCCGTTCAGGTGAAATGGTCGAGGACGGATTCGTCGGTCAATTCGTCCGGTCGCAATGCCCGCTTGATGGCGCCCTTGTGTATCAGCAGCACTCGGTCCGACAACTGGCGAATGAAATCGATGTTCTGCTCCACCAGTACGATCGTCAGCCCCAGGCGCTCGCGGATGTCCTTCAGCTTGTCCACGATTTCGTCGATGATGGAAGGTTGGATGCCCTCGGTGGGTTCGTCGAGCAGCAGCAGCCTCGGCCGCGCGACCAAGGCCCGCGCCAACGCCAGCAGTTGTTGCTCCCCCCCGCTCAGCGCGCCGCCGGGACGTCCCGCCAACGGTTTCAGGCGCGGATATTCATTCAGGATTTCCTCCACGTCCATGCTACGCCCGGGGTTCGCCTTGGCCGAAAAACTGAGGTTTTCCAGCACCGACAGGCCCGGAAAAATACCCCGCCCCTGCGGCACGTAGCCCATGCCCATCCGGGCGCGCAGGTGGGGGGGCAAACGGGTGATGTCCGTGTCCTGCAAACGTGCGGCGCCTGCCGTCGCCGGCAGCACGCCCATCAGCGTCTTCAGCAGCGTGGACTTGCCCATGCCGTTGTGGCCGAGCACCCCCAGGAATTCCGCCTCGGCGACGTGGAATTGGACGCCCTCCAGAACCGGAATGCGGCCATAGCCGGAAGACAGATTGTTGACTGTCAGCAAGTTCATGCGCCGCGCCCCCGTCCCAAATAGACATCGCGCACCTGCGGATCGGCGATGATCTGCTCGAACGAGCCTTCCGTCAGAATGCCGCCTTGATGAAACACGGTGACCTTGCGCGCGATCTTGCCGATGAAGGCCATGTCGTGCTCGACCACCACCACGGCCGCCCGCGTATTCAGTTCCTGTATCAGATCCGCCATGCGCTGGGTTTCCTCGTCGCTCATTCCGGCCGCGGGTTCGTCTAGCAGGATCACCTTCGGATCTCGCGCCACGACCATGCCGATTTCCACCCACTGGCGCTGGCCATGGGCCAACTCTCCCACCAGCTTCCGGGAAACGCCCTCCAGCCCCAGGCGGGCCTTTATCTGCTCGGCCCGGCCGAGCGCCTTGCCGGAGCCGCAGGCGCTCCAGGCGGCCAGCCACAGGTTCTCGTCCACCGTCAGCCCGTCCAGCACGGTGGGCACCTGGTTCTTGATGCCCATGCCCCGCTTGGCGATGACGTGCTGCTGCACATGCCGGATGCTGCTTCCGTCGAACAGGATGTCTCCCTCCGAGGGCGCGAGTTGGCCGCTGAGCAACTTGAAGAATGTGCTCTTGCCCGCGCCGTTCGGCCCGATCAGGCATCTCAGCTCGCCCCGGCGCAAGACGAAATCGATATTGCCCAGCGCCTTGACGCCGCCGAAGCGCTTGCCCACGCCCCGGGCCTCCAGAATGATGTCCTGGTCCGTCATCGGTCGGCCCCCGCGCGCCGCTGCGGCGCAAGACGGGCGATCAGGCTTCGGCACGCCGGTGCCAACCCCTGCGGAAACAACAGCACGCAGAGGATCAATATGAATCCCAGCGCCAGCGTGACCTGGCCGACGCCCACCGTGCCCAGCCACGTGGTGAGGTACTGGATCAGCAGCGTGCCGATGATCGGCCCCACCAGGATGGAGCGCCCGCCGACGATTACCCAGATGACCACCATCGCGGCCTGATTGAGGCTGAACATCTCCGGGCCGACGAAGTTCCCCCACAGCGCGTACAGGCCTCCGGCCAGGCCGGCAAGCCCGCCGGCAATGACGAAGGCGATCAGCTTGTACAGTCGGCTGTCGTACCCCAGCAGCTCCATGCGCTTGTCGTTTTCCCGCAGCCCCACCAGCACGCGTCCCGTCGGACTGGCCAGGAACAGGCGGATGCCGACATACGCCAGCGCCAGGAAGAACAAGGCCAGGTAGAAAATGCCTTCGATGGATTGCAGGTCGAGCGTCCCGATCCGCCAGGGAAGCCCTGGCACGCCGGGAATGCCGTTCTGCCCGTTGAGCCGCACGGTGCCGATAACGTATTCGGGCCCCGAGGTGGCGCGCACGCCCTTCTCGAAGATCAGCGTGACGACCAGCGTGATGACGCTCAGGTAGATGTCGCTGATCCGGCCGAACATCATGAAGTAGCCCAGCAATACCGCGAAGAGCATGGGCACGATGGCCGCCAGCGCGAATGCCGCCACCGGCATGTCGGTATTCAGACTGAACAAGGCGTAGGCATAGCCGCCGAGGCCGAAGAAAATCGTCTGGCCGAAGCTCAGGATGCCAACATAGCCCCACAGCAGCCCCATGCTCAACGCCAGCAGCGACAGGATCATCACCAGCGACAAGTCCAACAGGAACGCGGTGTCGCCGAACAGCGGCACGGCCAGCATCAGCGCCACGCAAACACCCACCGATGCCCACCAGGGCCATCGGGGCGGGCGTCCGGCGTGCGCGTCGAAACTCATGGAAAACGTAGAGCCGCTCATGCTACATACCTCGCTTCATTCTGCCGGTGATGCCCAACGGGAGCATGCGCAGCAGGAGGACCGCCGCGATCAACATGGTGACCTCGCCCAGGACCGAGCTGTAGGCATAGGACACCGCGCCGTCAATCGCGCCGAACAGGGATGAGGCCGCGCTCGCGCCGGCGAGAGGCAAGTGGCCGCCGACGATGACCGTGATGAAAGCCTTGGCCACGAAAAAACCGCCCATGGCGGGACTCACCCCGGTCAATGGCGCCAGCGCCGCACCGGCAAGCCCGGCCAGGCAGGATCCCAGGCCGAACGTGGCCATGTATACCCGGTCTCGATTCACGCCCAGGCAACCGGCCATCTCGGACGCCTGCATGGTTCCGCGCACGATCAGGCCCGCCTTGGTCCGAACCGCCAACCACCAGCACAGCGCGACCAGGGAGAAAGAAAAAGCGCAGATCGCCAGGTTGTAGGAAGATACGTTCATGCCCCCGATGGCGACATTGGCGAAGTCAGTCGACATTCCTATGCTGGATGCGCCGAACACGGTGGTCGCCGCCCCGACGAACAGCAGCGACACCCCCCAGGTGGCCAACAGCGTGTCCACCATCCGTCCGTAAAGGAACCGGATGACCAGCCGCTCGACCACGATGCCGGCGGCGCCCGCGACCGCTCCGCCGGCCAGCACGCCCAGCCACAGCGGCGCGCCGGCGTTGGCGGACAGGACGCAAGCGTATCCTCCCACCATCATGAACTCGCCGTGGGCCAGGTTGATGACCTTCATCATGCCGAATATCACCGCCAGCCCCAGGCTGATCAGCAACATCAACGAGATCGAAAATACGACTAGGTAAAGACCGGTGTATAGCGATGTCACGCGGCTCTCCGAAGCGGATGGTTGGTGTCCGCCAGGGCCGCCGGCGTGGCGGCGGCCCTGGCGTTCCGGACATCTAGAGCTTGGGCTCGTATTGCTTGGTATCGTCGGGGTTGCGCCTCAGGTCGCATACCGCCTGCGTATCGGTGGGCTGGCGCTGGGGGAACGACTTGACGACGTCGAATCCCTTGTCCTTGTTGCCGATGGCGATATGGATATCCATGATGACGTGGTTGGACTGTTCATCGATGGAGTACAGTCCGCCGGGACCGTCGTACCGGGTCCCCGGCAACGCGGCGATGACCTTGTCCGGCTCCGCGCTGCCGGCGCGCCGGACGGCTTCGGCCCATAGCATCATGCCCCGGTAGCCGTACTCTCCATACTCGCCGATGTAGTCCGATTCCCCGGTAAATTCCGCGAAACGCTTCACGAAGCTCCTGGCCGCGTCCGTGGGCAGCGTATCGATGAAGGACGCGGCGATGATGGTTCCGTCGTTCTCCTGCGCGCTGAGCATGGAGTTTTCCCTGGCGGCGCCGTACACCGTGCCGACCAGCGTCATGTTCTTCTTGCCTATGGTCGATTCGAACTGGCGGTAGAAGCTCATGTGGGCATCGCCGACCAGGGCGGACCACACCGCGTCGGGCTTCGCCGCCTGGATGCGGCTGAGCGCGGGCGCGAAGTTGGTGACGTCCAGGGGAAAGAACTCGACGGCCACGTCCTTGCCGCCCTTTTCCCGGATGAACTTCTGCAACCACTTGCTGGTTATCTGGCCGTAGTTGTAGTCGGCCGCCAGGATGTAGTGCGTCTTGGCGTTGCGCTCTTTGATCACATAGTCGACCAGCGGATCCAGCTCCTGCCCCGGCACCATGCCGGGGCACACGTGGCGGCGATCGCACACGCCGCCTTCGTACAGGGCGTTGTAGAAGTACAGCCCCTTGAAGCGCTGCACGATCGGCCTGACCACTTCGCGCGCGGAACTGGCGACGGCGCCGTGGATGACGTCGGCCTTGTCGCGGACGAACGCCTGGGTCGCGTATTGCGAATAGAGGCGGTTGCTGGACTGCGTATCGTAGAAAATGACCTCCACTTTCCGGCCTAGCAAACCGCCTGCCGCGTTGATTTCGTCGGCCGCCATGGCTACCGCCTTGATCTGCTTCAGGCAGTAGTTGTTCAAGACACCGGTCTTGTCCAGCAGGTTGGCGACCTTGATCGGCCTGGACGAATCGATTTGCGCCTGCGCGAGCAGATCGAAGCTGCTGGCGTATGCAAGCACGCCGGCCGCGGTTTTGATGAAACCCCGTCGATTGAGGGACATGGACACTCCTTCCGTTGAATTGCCCGCGCCGGGGTCTCCCGCCGGCGCGGACCGTGCGGCTGTGGCTTGGCCTGACGCCGACGCGCGCCGAGTCGCTCAAGCACCTGCCAGATCGGGATGCCTGCGATGCCAATCCGTCGTTTGCTGATACGCATGCGCGGCGCGCACGATCAGGTCTTCACGGAAGTCGGCGCCCACGAACTGGAAGCCGATCGGCGTGCCGGCCCCTTCAAGAAAGCCGCCGGGCAAGGTGATGGTGGGCGCGCCCGCCATGTCCAGCGGCGCCGTGTATCGCATCATGGCGAACCAGATGTCCACATACGCCTGGCCGGTGACGTGCATTTGCGCCACCGTCGGCGAGGCGATGGGCGTGGTGGGCACCAGCAGCACGTCCACTCCCTGCATCAGCGCCCGCAGCTTGCCCGTGTACGCGGCGCGCTGCAGCAGGATCTTCTGGTAATCGGTGCCGCTCAGCGTCCTGCCCATCTCGATCAGGTTGGCCAATGCCGGGCCGTAGGAGCCCTTCTGCTGCGGATAGGTTTTTTCATGGGCCACGGCGGCTTCGATGCTGCACAGGTTGAACCAGTTCCGCTGCACATCGACCGCATCGGGCGCCTTGACTTCGACAATCTCCGCGCCCAGCCTGGCCATCACGGCGACGGCCTCGTCCATCATCCTGCGCGTCGGCGCATCGACATCGTCGTGGTTCCACCTGGAGTCGACGCCAATGCGCAGTCCCTGGACACCGCGCTCCATTTCGCGCAGATAGTCGGGAACCGGCAACTGGCTGGCCGTCGGGTCGTTGTCGTCGGCGCCCGCGATGGCGCCGAGCATCGCGGCCGAATCCTCCGCGCTGCGGGTCATCGGCCCCAGGTGGTCGAGGGATGCCGCCAGTTCGAACGCGCCGTACCGGCTTACGCGCCCCCAGGTCGGCTTGATGCCGGTCACCCCGCAAGCGGCGGACGGGAAACGGATCGAGCCGCCCGTATCGGTGCCGATGGCGCCGTAGCAAAGCCCGGCCGCCGGCGCCACGCCCGAACCGCTGGAAGACACGCCGGTCCAGTGCTCAGGATTCCAGGGATTGACGGGCGGATCGACTTCCGGATGGTGGTCCGTGAGCGCTCCTTCGGTCAGTTGGACCTTGCCCAGGAGCACAGCCCCGGCCTCGCGCAACCGCTTCACCACCGTGCCGTCTTCATGGGATTGGAACCCGCGGTAGAGTGTCGTGCCGAACGCCGTCGGCGCATCGGCCGTCCAGCACAGGTCTTTCACCGCCACGGGCACCCCGTGCAAGGGGCCGCGCACCTGGCCCTGGGCAATCTCCCGGTCCGCCTGGCGGGCCGCCTCCATCGCGCCGTCCTTCATGAGCAGGACATAGCTCTTGAGACGTCCATCCAGTTTGCCGATGCGATCAATCTGCCGTTCGGTGACGGTTTCAGAAGAGACCTCGCCGGATTGAATGGCCTTGCCGATTTCGCGCAGCCCCATGTAGTGCAGATCATCGTGACTCATCCCGTCCTCCTTGACGTCAGCCGACAGCAGCCGCCAGACGCAATCGCCTTGCGCGGCCTGAAATAGCCTGATGCATGCCTGAAAGCAGATTACGGCGCGTGGCGAACGGTTTCTTGTTCGTGACCGCCAGCAGACTTGACTGTGACAGCCACGGGTGCGGAGCGCGGGATCGGAAGTGGAAAAACAAACAGCCAGTTGGTCCCCTGCGACGGGCTCCAACTGGCTGCCGGACTGGCGCCGATCAGCGCCTTGTTCTAGTCAGCAGGTCTTTCGGCGAATGGCCGTAGCAGAGCTTGAAGATCCGGCTGAAATGCGAAACGTCGTTGAATCCATTGCGGAACGCCGCCTCGGTCACCTGGCGCGCCCGGCCCTCTTTCAGCGAACAATAGGCGGCTTCGAGCCGCCGTTGCCAGACCCAGCGCATGGGTGTGGTGCCGCTCTCGGCGAACATGCGGGTGAGCGTGCGCTCGGACACTCGCAAGGCAATGGCTATCCGGTCCACCGTCAGATGGGGATCGTCCAGGTGGGACTCCACGTATTGCTTGGCGCTCCCAAGCAATTTCTCGCGTTCGCTGGAGGCCGAGTCGCTGCCGGCCATCTGCATCTGGATCGTCGCCGCCAGCAAGTCGAGCAAGGAGGCCGCAAACTGGGTTTGCACGCCGGGAGGCAGATCTTCGGAGAAGTTGATGTCGGCGGCGGACCGTATCGTGTGGAACAGCAAGCCGGTGATGGGCTTGTCCGGCACGAAGCGCATGGCCGTATAGCGTTCCGCCAGCGGGGCGCGATACAGCAATTGCTTGCGTGGAATGCGCAGCAGCAAGACCGACTCGGGCGTCATATCGTAGGTGAACAGGCGCTCCGCGTCGTACAGCGCGATATCGCCATTGTTGATTTGCGTGGAGCGGCCCGATTGCGACAGATGGCCGGTTCCGGACTCCATCAGCGTCAACAGAAACGCCTCGTTCGCATCCCTGCGCACGTGCCTGGCCGCGCGCTGCCACACATGGCGGGGAGAAGACATCCGCGATATCTCGATCTCGTCGATCGACTTGGCGGCGTACTTGCCGATGAAACTACCTGAGCTGTCGATCGTGCTGTCGGCCTGTACACAATGTTTGCAGACGACTTCGTTCCAGTACTCGGGCCGCTGGCGTTCACTCACCTTCTCGGTCGAATAGTTCAGCTTCATTTCCCCTCCGGCGGGGCCAGTGCCAGAGATTGACACGGATTTTGCGGAAATACGGCTTGTCGGTCCTCTTGCTGCCTGCTGCTCCCTGCGTGTTGCCGGGCGGGGAGTTCGCCCCCCCGCTTTGTCCCGAAGATTCTGCCAAAAGGCAACTGCCTTTGAATTGGTATTTACCCGTTGCCCCATCGGACCCTCGGACCGGCGCGTCCCCGCTTCCGGAGGCAGGCGGACAGGCCGCCGCAGACGGGCTGCGCCCATGAAAAAACCCGCCTCGTTGAAGGCGGGTTTCTCGGAGCGGACCGCTAACGGATCAGCGCTTGTCCATCGGGGGCACGTCGCGCGTGACCGAACCGGTGAACAACTGGCGGGGACGGCCGATCTTGTAATCGGGGTCCGACAGCATTTCGTTCCACTGGGCGATCCAGCCCACCGTGCGGGCCAGCGCGAAGATGGCCGTGAACAGCGAGGTCGGGATGCCGATGGCGCGCTGGACGATACCCGAGTAGAAGTCCACGTTCGGGTACAGCTTGCGCTGCACGAAGTACGGATCCGACAGGGCGATGCGTTCCAGTTCCATGGCCAGCTTGAACAGCGGGTCGTTTTCCAGGCCCAGGGCCGAGAGCACTTCCTTGCACGTTTCCTGCATCAGCTTGGCGCGCGGGTCGTAGTTCTTGTAGACGCGGTGGCCAAAGCCCATCAGGCGCACGCCCGAGTTCTTGTCCTTGACCTTCTCCATGAACTCGCCGACCTTGTCGATGCCGCCGTTGGCTTGCAGTTCTTCCAGCATCTGCAGGCAAGCTTCGTTGGCGCCGCCGTGAGCCGGGCCCCACAGGCAAGCCACGCCGGCCGAGATGGCGGCGAACGGGTTGGTGCCCGACGAGCCGCACAGGCGGACGGTCGAGGTCGACGCGTTCTGCTCGTGGTCGGCGTGCAGGATGAAGATGCGGTCCAGCGCGCGCTCGACGACTTCGTTGACCTTGTAGTCTTCGCACGGCGTGGCGAACATCATGCGCAGGAAGTTGCCCGTGTAGGACAGGTCGTTCTGCGGGTAGATGAAAGGCTGGCCTTGCGAGTACTTATACGCCATCGCGACCAGCGTCGGCATCTTGGCGATCAGGCGGATGGCCGAGATGTGGCGATGCTGCGGGTTCGTGATGTCGGTGGAGTCGTGGTAGAACGCGGACAGCGCGCCGACCAGGCCGGTCAGGACGGCCATGGGGTGCGCGTCGCGGCGGAAACCGCGCAGGAAGAAATGCAGTTGCTCGTTCACCATCGTGTGATGGGTCACTTGCGAGTCGAAATCGGCCTTCTGGTCCTTGTTCGGCAGTTCGCCGTTCAGGATCAGGTAGCAGATGTCCATGAAGTCGCAGTTCACGGCCAGTTGCTCGATGGGGAAGCCGCGGTACAGCAGCTCGCCCTTGTCGCCATCGATGTACGTGATGCCCGATTCGCAGGCGGCGGTGGACATGAAGCCCGGGTCAAACGTGAACATGCCCGTCTGGCCGTAAAGCTTGCGGATGTCGATCACATCCGGACCGACCGTGCCCTTGTAGACAGGGAACTCAATGGGGGCGCTGCCAT
Organism: Achromobacter veterisilvae; assembly: GCF_900496975.1. GTDB lineage: Bacteria > Pseudomonadota > Gammaproteobacteria > Burkholderiales > Burkholderiaceae_B > Achromobacter > Achromobacter veterisilvae. Next base: position 117,967 of record NZ_UFQC01000016.1, on the reverse strand, counting down.
CCGAGAAGGATAGCGTGGCTTTTTTGTCAGACAGGTTCATGTTTTTTCCTCTCAATTAATCAGAGCGCGCGCATCTGGCCAATAATGCTCCGAAGCCTGGGCGTGTCCAGCGCGCCCTCGAGTTCCTTGCGAGCCAGCAGCAGGTCGAGAAGGTCGTTGTCTCCCATTTCGAACAACTGCGTCAATGCGGCTACGTCATCGTCGGTAAGTTCGGCCTCGTGGGCGTCCAGATACCGGGTGATGATCAAGTCGTTTTCGAGCAGACCGCGGCGCGCCCGCCAACGCAAACGCGCCCGCTCTAGTTCAGTAAGCCTGCTCATCGTTACACCTAAATAAAAAGTCCCTCGCCACGTCCGCCAGGCAGACGCGCCGCCCCTTTAAAGGGGACATGCCCATTCAAGAGGCGGCGCGGCGATAAAAACACACCGCTTGATACTAGACCGTGCGGCGAACCAGCAGTTCCTTGATCTTGCCGATCGCCTTGGTCGGGTTCAGGCCCTTGGGACAGACGTCGACGCAATTCATGATGGTGTGGCAACGGAACAGGCGATACGGGTCTTCCAGGTTGTCCAGGCGGCCGCCCGTGGCTTCGTCGCGGCTGTCGGCGATGAAGCGGTAGGCTTGCAGCAGGCCGGCCGGGCCGACGAACTTGTCCGGATTCCACCAGAACGACGGGCAGGAAGTGGAACAGCACGCGCACAGAATGCACTCGTACAGGCCGTCCAGCTCTTCGCGCGCCTCGGGCGACTGCAGGCGTTCCTTTTCGGGCGGCGGCGTGTCGTTGATGAGGTACGGGCGGATCGAGTGGTACTGGTTGAAGAAGTGCGTCATGTCCACGATCAGGTCGCGGATGACCGGCAGGCCGGGCAGCGGACGCAGGACGATCGGTTCCTTCAGTTCGCGCAGGTTCGTCGTGCAGGCCAGGCCGTTCTTGCCGTTGATGTTCATGGCGTCCGAACCGCACACGCCTTCACGGCACGAGCGGCGCAGGGCCAGGCTGTCATCGACGTCGTTCTTGATGCGCACCAGCGCATCGAGCAGCATCTTGTCGGTGGGCTGGAGTTCGACTTCCAGCTTCTGCATGTACGGGCGCTCGTCCTTGTCCGGATCGTAGCGGTAGATTTCGAACTTGACGATTCTCTTGGTGCTCATAGTAGGACTCTATCCGGACTTAGAAGGTACGCGCCTTGGGCGGGAAGGACTCGACCGTCAGAGGCTTCATCTGCACGGGCTTGTAATCCAGGCGGCTGCCTTCGGAGTACCACAGCGTGTGCTTCAGCCAGTTCTCGTCGTCGCGGGTCGGGTGGTCGTCCAGCGCATGGGCGCCGCGGCTTTCGGTGCGGTTGGCGGCCGACTTGATGGTGGCGCGGGCCACTTCGGTCATGTTGGCCAGTTCCAGCGCCTCGACGCGCGCGGTGTTGAACACCTTGGACTTGTCCTTGAAGTAGATGTTGTCGGCTTGCTTGGCCAGGTCCTCGATCTGCTCCACGCCTTCGTTCAGCAGGTCCAGCGTGCGGAACACGCCGCAGTGGCGCTGCATCGAGAAGCGGATGGCGTTGCCGATGTCCTGCGTCTTTTCGCCGGAGGTGCGCGATTCCAGCTTGTTCACGCGGTCCAGCGAGAATTCGACGGCCTGCTGCGGCACGGGCTGGTGCGCGTGCTGGCGTTCCGGATGCGAATTCACGATGTGGTTGCCGGTGGCGCGGCCGAACACGATCAGGTCCAGCAGCGAGTTCGTGCCCAGGCGGTTGGCGCCGTGCACCGACACCGCGGCGCATTCGCCGATGGCGTACAGGCCGTTGACGATCTTGTTCTCGCCGTTTTCGCGCGTCAGCACCTGGCCGTGGTAGTTGGCCGGGATGCCGCCCATCTGGTAGTGGATGGTCGGGACGACGGGGATCGGTTCCTTGATCGGGTCCACGTTGCCGAACTTGATGGCGATTTCGCGGATCGAGGGCAGGCGCTTGTTGATCACGTCGGCGCCCAGGTGGTCCAGCTTCAGGACCACGTAGCTGCCGTCGGGACCGCAGCCGCGGCCTTCCTTGATTTCCTGGTCCATCGAGCGGGACACGAAGTCGCGCGGGGCCAGGTCCTTCAGCGTGGGCGCGTAGCGCTCCATGAAGCGTTCGCCGTCCTTGTTCAGCAGGATGCCGCCTTCGCCGCGCACGCCTTCCGTGATCAGCACGCCGGCGCCGGCCACGCCGGTCGGGTGGAATTGCCAGAATTCCATGTCCTGCAGCGGGATGCCCGCGCGGGCGGCCATGCCCAGGCCGTCGCCGGTGTTGATGAAGGCGTTGGTGGACGCGGCCCAGATGCGGCCGGCGCCGCCGGTGGCCAGCACCGTGGTCTTGGCTTCCAGGATGTAGATCTCGCCCGTTTCCATTTCCAGGGCGGTCACGCCGACGACGTCGCCGGCTTCGTTGCGCAGCAGGTCCAGCGCCATCCATTCGACGAAGAACTGGGTGCGCGCGGCGACGTTGCGCTGGTAGAGGGTGTGCAGCAGCGCGTGGCCGGTGCGGTCGGCAGCGGCACAGGCGCGCTGGACCGGCTTTTCGCCGAAGTTGGCGGTGTGGCCGCCGAACGGACGCTGGTAGATGGTGCCGTCGGGGTTGCGGTCGAACGGCATGCCGAAGTGTTCGAGTTCGTACACGGCGTTCGGCGCTTCACGGCACATGAATTCGATGGCGTCCTGGTCGCCCAGCCAGTCCGAACCCTTGACGGTGTCGTACATGTGCCAGTACCAGTTGTCTTCGCTCATGTTGCCCAGCGAGGCGCTCACGCCGCCTTGGGCGGCAACCGTGTGCGAACGCGTGGGGAACACCTTGGACAGCACCGCAACGGACAGGCCCGCTTGGGACAGTTGCAGCGAACAACGCATGCCGGCTCCGCCGGCGCCGACGACCACCACATCAAACTGGCGGCGCGGCAGGGATTTCAGGACAGAGACCACGGCTTAAATGCTCCAGAGGATTTGCGCGAAGTAAACGACCGAACCGACCAGCCAGAGGATCGTCAGCACTTGCAGCAGCAGGCGCACGCCCACCGACTTGACGTAGTCCATCCAGATGTCGCGCACGCCAATCCAGGCGTGCCAGGCCAGCGCAACGAATGCAAGGGTGGCCAGGATCTGGCCGACCGGAAGAACGCCCACGTAGAAATTGAACAGCGAGGTCCAGTGTTCGTACGTGAAGGCCGGCATCGCCAGGATGCCGATCAGCAGCACCAGCGTGTACACGGCCATGATGACGGCGGTGACGCGCTGGATGATGAAATCCATGACGCCGTAGTGGGCGCCCACGACCAGACGCTTGGGTCCGTAGTTTTTGACGTCGGCCATTACAGCGCTCCGAACAGTTTGAGGGCGAACACCAGGGTCAGCGCCAGGCTCACCCCGAAAACCACGCCGGCGCTCTTCTTGGCCGACAGTTTGTCGATGCCGATGTGCAGGTCCAGCAGCAGGTAGCGGATGCCGGCACAGAAATGGTGCAGGTAGCCCCAGACCAGGACCAGGAAGACAAGCTTGACTATCGGGTTGCCGGCGTACGCGGCCACGGCGGCGAACGTCTGCGGCGCGGCCACGCTGGCCGCGAACAGCGGCAGAATGACCAAGGGAAGACAGAGGAACAGCAGCGCGCCGCTGACGCGGTGCAGGATGGACAGCTTGCCGGCCAGGGGCAGGCGGTAGCTGGCGAGTTGCGCAATGCCAATATTGCGAAACTGCGGACGTGGCTTGGCAGCGGTGTCGGACATGACGGCCTCGGTGTTTCGGAACTAGGGAATCGTGACGGCAAGAATGCCGTGGCCCTTGCGGGCAAACACGGTATTTTCGCCCAGAGATAGGGTCGGTATCAAATCGTAGTCAAAAAGCTCATCAATTCAAACTATTGCGGTAATGGTATCGATCGGTCAAGTACAAGCCCCGGCGGATTTCCATGGGGCGGTCACCGTAGGTGTAGGACACCCGATCCACCTGCAACAACGGCGTCCCGACGGCAACATTAAGCAGCGGACAGACTTCGGCCGGCGCGGGCACCGCGCGCAGCTTCTCGTCCGCGCGCACCATGCTCACGCCGAATTCGGATTCGAACAGGCCATAGAGCGGCGCCTTGTTGGCGGTCAGCAGCTCCAGGGTCAGCCCGCGGAAAATGGAACCGGGCAGCCAGATGTCGTCCACGACGGTGGGCGCATGCCCCAGGGACAGCAGGCGGCGGATCATCACGACGGTTTCGCCGGCCCGCAGGTCCAGGGCGCGCGCGATCTCGGCGGGCGCCCGCAGGCGGCGGCATTCCAGGATGCGGCTTTCCGCCCTGCCGGCTTCGCCCTCGTCATCGGGGGCCAGGCGCAGGAAGCGGTAGCGCACGCGGGCTTCGTGGTGGGTGGCGACGAACGTGCCCTTGCCCTGGCGGCGCAGCAGCATGTGCTCGGCGGCAAGCTCGTCGACCGCCTTGCGCACCGTGCCCTGGCTCACTTGGAAACGGGCGGCAAGGTCGATTTCGCTGGGGATGAGTTCGCCCGGCTTCCATTCGCCGCGCTCCAGGCTTTGGACCAGCAGATCCTTGATCTGCCGGTAGAGCGGACTGAAAGCGGCCCCCTCGCCCGACGGACGGGCGGCGCGAGTGCGTAAGGAGGTTTCGGGCCGGGGCTCTGCCATGGATCTTCTTGGTTGTGTCATGTTTATCCGGGTGGATGGAAAGGCGGCGCAAGGGACGCGAACCCATCCGCAATACGCCGCTGCCGCCAGTCTTCTGGCTTGATACAGGCGCGCGGCCAAGCAAGGCTGCGGCGCATTCGAATAAACGCTCTATTGTGGCACACCGCGAGGGACGCTGTCCAACGTCTTATGTCTTATATAAGATAGAAGAGCAATTGACGCATACGTAAAATCAATCTAGGATTCACCGCTGCCCGGGCGCCGCGCGCCCAGCCTTGCGCGCGTTGATTTTCACGCCCAACGATTACACTGATTGGTGAGATTTTTTTCTCGCCAAACCATTACGGAGAACGTCCATGTCCAAGCCTGCCTTGCGTGTCGCCGTCACCGGCGCCGCCGGCCAAATCGGTTACGCACTGCTATTCCGCATCGCCTCGGGCGAAATGCTGGGTAAAGATCAACCCGTCATCCTGCAACTGCTGGAAATCCCCGACGAGAAAGCGCAAAAGGCCCTGAAGGGCGTCATCATGGAACTGGATGACTGCGCCTTCCCGCTGCTGCAGGAAGTCACCGCCCACAGCGATCCCCGCACCGCCTTCAAGGACGCCGACGTGGCCCTGCTGGTCGGCGCCCGTCCGCGCGGCCCCGGCATGGAGCGCAAGGACCTGCTGTCCGTCAACGCGCAGATCTTCACGGCGCAGGGCAAGGCCCTGAACGACGTGGCCAGCCGCAACGTCAAGGTGCTGGTCGTGGGCAACCCCGCCAACACCAACGCCTACATCGCCATGAAGTCGGCGCCGGACCTGCCCGCCAAGAACTTCACCGCCATGCTGCGCCTGGACCACAACCGCGCCCTGTCGCAACTGGCCGCCAAGTCGGGCAAGGCCGTCGCCGACATCGAAAAGCTGGTCGTGTGGGGCAACCACTCGCCCACCATGTACCCCGACTACCGCTTCGCCACCGTCGGCGGCGAGTCGCTGTCCAAGCTGATCAACGACGACGCCTGGAACCGCGACACGTTCATCCCCACCGTGGGCAAGCGCGGCGCCGCCATCATCGAAGCCCGCGGCCTGTCCTCGGCCGCCTCGGCCGCCAACGCCGCCATCGACCACGTCCGTGACTGGGTCCTGGGCAGCAACGGCAAGTGGGTCACGATGGGCATCCCGTCCGACGGCTCCTACGGCATCCCCGAAGGCATCATCTACGGCGTGCCGGTCACGACCGAAAATGGCGAATACAAGCGCATCGAAGGCCTGGAAATCGACGCCTTCTCGCGCGAACGCCTGGACTTCACGCTGAAAGAGCTCCTCGAAGAGCGCGACGGCGTGAAGGACCTGCTGAAGTAAGCAGCGCTTGAGCAAAGGATTGGGCCCGTTCGCGGGCCCAATTCCTAGGGGAAGCCCAATGAATGGGGCTTCCCTGTCGGTCCGCAACATAAATCTGTCTCTTTGCGCCCGCGCAAAGAATTGTCGCGAAGGGGACAGATTTATTCTACGGAGACCCACCATGTCCAGACCCGAATCCGCCGGCGCCCTCTTTCGCCGCGCGCTGGCCGAAGAAAGCCCGCTGCAGATCATCGGCGCCATCAACGCCAACCACGCCCTGCTGGCCAAGCGCGCCGGCTATCGCGCCATCTATCTGTCCGGCGGCGGCGTCGCGGCCGGTTCGCTGGGCCTGCCCGACCTCGGCATCAACACGATGGACGACGTCCTGACCGACGTGCGCCGCATCACCGACGTCTGCGACGTGCCCCTGCTGGTGGACATCGACACCGGCTTCGGCCCGTCGGCGTTCAACATCGCCCGCACCGTCAAAAGCCTGATCAAGTTCGGCGCGGCCGCCTGCCACATCGAAGACCAGGTCGGCGCCAAGCGTTGCGGCCACCGCCCCGGCAAGGAAATCGTCTCGACCGAAGAGATGGCCGACCGCGTCAAGGCCGCGGCCGACGCCCGCACCGACAGCGACTTCTACCTGATCGCCCGCACCGACGCGATCGCCTCGCACGGCGTGGACGCCGCCATCGAGCGCGCGCTGGCCTGCGTGGAAGCCGGCGCCGACGCCATCTTCGCCGAAGCCGCCTACGACCTGCCCACCTACGACCGCTTCGTCAAGGCCGTCAAGGTGCCGGTGCTGGCCAACATCACCGAATTCGGCAAGACCCCGCTGTTCTCGGTCGAGGAACTCAAGAGCGTCGGCGTGGGCATGGTGCTGTACCCGCTGTCCGCCTTCCGCGCCATGAACAAGGCCGCCGAAGCCGTCTACACCGCCATCCGCCGCGACGGCCACCAGAAGAACGTGGTGGACCTGATGCAGACGCGCGAGGAACTGTACGACCGCATCGGCTACCACGAATTCGAATCGAAGCTGGACGCGCTTTTCCAGAAGGGCAAGGCGTAAGCCTGCGATACCCGGCGCCGGGGCCGCCGCCGCGGCGCCATGCATGCCACCCTATTGCAACGACCACCGCGTAAGGAAAGGAGTAGAGACATGAGCACGGCTCCCAAGAAGCAGGAAGCGAAAACGGACGCCAAGCCGGAGGAAAAAGCCGGTTTCAAGCCCAAGAAGTCGGTTGCGCTGTCCGGCGTCGTCGCCGGCAACACCGCACTGTGCACGGTCGGCCGCAGCGGCAACGACCTGCACTACCGCGGCTACGACATCCTGGACATCGCCCACACCAGCGAGTTCGAGGAAATCGCGCACCTGCTCGTCCATGGCAAGCTGCCCAACAAGGCCGAACTGAAGGCCTACAAGGAAAAGCTGCGCAGCCTGCGCGGCCTGCCCGCCCAATTGCAGGCCGCGCTGGAAGCCCTCCCCGCCGCCAGCCACCCCATGGACGTGATGCGCACCGCCGTATCGGTGCTGGGCTGCGTGCTGCCTGAAAAGGACGACCACAACACCCCGGGCGCGCGCGACATCGCCGACCGCCTGATGGCCAACCTGGGCTCGGCGCTGCTGTACTGGTATCACTACAGCCACAACGGCCGCATCATCGACGTGCAGACCGACGACGACAGCATCGGCGGCCACTTCCTGCACCTGCTGCACGGCGAGAAGCCCAGCGAAGAGTGGGTCAAGGCCATGCACATCTCGCTGAACCTGTACGCCGAACACGAGTTCAACGCGTCCACGTTCACCGCCCGCGTCGTCGCCGGCACCGGCTCCGACGTGTACTCCGCCATCACCGGCGCCATCGGCGCGCTGCGCGGCCCCAAGCACGGCGGCGCCAACGAAGTCGCCTTCGAAGTGCAGAAGCGCTACGAGACCCCCGACGAGGCCGAGGCCGACATCCGCCGCCGCGTGGAAGCCAAGGAAGTCGTCATCGGCTTCGGCCACCCGGTCTACACGGTGTCCGACCCCCGCAACAAGGTCATCAAGGAAGTGGCGAAGAAGCTGTCCAAGAAGGCCGGCAGCACCAAGATGTTCGACATCGCCGAACGCCTGGAAACGGTCATGTGGGACATCAAGAAGATGTTCCCCAACCTGGACTGGTTCTCGGCCGTCAGCTACCACATGATGGGCGTGCCCACCGCCATGTTCACCCCGCTGTTCGTCATCGCGCGCACGGCGGGCTGGTCGGCCCACATCATCGAACAGCGCATCGACAACAAGATCATCCGCCCCACCGCCAACTACGTGGGTCCGGAAGATCAGAAGTTCGTGCCGATCGAAAAGCGGAAGTAAGGCAACCCATGGGCCCGTCGTCGGAAAACAAAGCGGCGCCGCGCGGGCCCGGGACCTCCTGTACACCATTTCAGGAGAGGTACCGACATGTCTGCCCCGATATCCAACGTCCGTCCCGATCCCGACCAGGTCCTGGTCGATATCGCGGACTACGTACTGAACTATGAAATCCAGGGCGGCCTGGCCTACGAGACCGCCCGCAACTGCCTGATCGACACGCTGGGCTGCGGCCTGGAAGCGCTGGAGTATCCGGCTTGCAGGAAACTGCTGGGGCCGGTGGTGCCGGGCACCGTCGTGCCCCACGGCGCCAAAGTGCCCGGCACCCAGTTCCAGTTGGACCCGGTACAAGCCGCGTTCAACATCGGCACGATGATCCGCTGGCTGGACTTCAACGACACCTGGCTGGCCGCCGAATGGGGCCACCCGTCGGACAATCTCGGCGGCATCCTGGCCACCGCCGACTGGCTGTCGCGTACCGCCGTCGCGGCCGGCAAGCCGCCGCTCCTGATGCGCGACGTGCTGACCGGTATGATCAAGGCGCACGAAATCCAGGGCTGCATCGCGCTGGAGAACTCCTTCAACAAGGTCGGCCTGGACCACGTCGTGCTGGTCAAGGTGGCGTCCACCGCCGTCGTGGCGCAGATGCTCGGCCTGGACCGCGACGAAGTGATCAACGCGGTGTCGCTTGCCTGGGTCGACGGGCAGAGCCTGCGCACCTACCGCCACGCGCCCAACACCGGCAGCCGCAAGAGCTGGGCCGCCGGCGACGCCACCAGCCGCGCGGTGCGCCTGGCGCTGATCGCCAAGACCGGCGAAATGGGCTACCCGTCCGTGCTGACGGCCAGGACCTGGGGCTTCTACGACGTGCTCTTCAAGGGCCAGCCATTCAAGTTCCAGCGCCCCTACGGCAGCTACGTGATGGAGAACGTGCTGTTCAAGATCTCGTTCCCGGCCGAATTCCATGCGCAGACCGCCGTCGAATGCGCCATGGACATCCACCGGCAACTGCAGGCCGCGGGCAAGCGCCCCGAGGACATCGCGAAGATCACGATCCGCACCCACGAGGCTTGCATCCGCATCATCGACAAACAGGGTCCGCTCGCCAACCCGGCCGACCGGGACCACTGCATCCAGTACATGGTGGCCGTGCCGGTGCTGTTCGGGCGCCTGACCGCGGGCGACTACGAAGACTCGGTCGCCCGGGATCCGCGTATCGACGCGCTGCGCGACCGGATCGTCTGCGTCGAGGATCCGGCCTACACCCGGGACTACCACGATCCCGACAAGCGCTCCATCGCCAACGCGCTGACCGTGGAGTTCAACGACGGCACCCGCCTGGACGAGGTCGTCTGCGAATACCCCATCGGCCACAAGCGCCGCCGCGCCGAAGGCATCCCGCTGTTGGAAGCCAAGTTCCGCACCAATCTGGCCCGCATGTTCCCGGCCCGGCAGCAAAACCGCATCCTGGACGCGTCGCTGGACCAGCGGACGCTGGAAGCCATGCCGGTGCACGAATACGTGGACCTGTACGTAATCTGAGCCACCGCCACGGCCCATGGGAAGGATCGTAGGATGGGTGGAGCGCGGCAGTTCCTGGGTAAGAACCTCGATGCTGAACGCGCGCAACCCATGCGGCCGTGGGCAGACGGTGCTCTGCATCGGCTGGAAAACCGTCGATTGCGGCCGCATGGGTTGCGCGCGCTGGATACTTGAGTTCTTGCCCAGGAACTGCCGCGCTCCACCCATCCTACGCGCACCGGAAGCATCCACAGCGCCGGCCTTACAATGCTGCTTTCCTCGGACGGATCGCGCCATGGCCATGCTTTGGGTCAAGACCTTTCATATTGTCTTTATCGCCTCCTGGTTTGCCGGCTTGTTCTACCTGCCGCGCATCTATGTGAACCTGGCGCAGCAGTCCGACCCCTCGGTGCAGGCGACGCTGCTGGGCATGGCCCGGCGCCTGTACCGCTTCACCACCATCCTGGCCGTGGTCGCCGTGCTGTTCGGCATGTGGCTGTACCTGGGCTACGGCATCGGCGTGGGCCCCGGCAACGGCTGGATGCACGCCAAGCTCTTTTTCGTCCTGCTCGTGATCGGCTACCATCACGCCTGTGGCTCGATGCTGCGCAAATTCGAACAGGGCAAGAACACCCGTTCGCACAAGTTCTATCGCTGGTTCAACGAAGTTCCCGTCTTGCTGCTCTTGGTGGTGGTGGCGCTGGTCGTCGTCAAACCCTTCTGATTCCCCCTACCTCTGCACATTCGCCAGGATTCGTATGTCCTCAGATGAACAGGACCGTCCGCGCAAGACGCTGACGATCAAGAAAACCGCGCGCGACGCGCATGCCGAAGCCGCGCCCAAGCGCGTGCGCACCGGAGCCCGCGCCCGCCTGGTCGCGCAGAACGAGCGCACCAAGGACAACCTCGAGCGCCAGAAAGACCCTGAAGGCTATCAACGCCGCCAGCAGGAATCCGCGCGCGGCCCGGGCAAGTCCCCGGCCCCGGGCAAGCGCGGCCCCGCCGGCCGGGAACAGGATGCCCGCGGCTCCGCGAGCCGCGCCGATGGCCGCCGCGGCGACAGCCCGCGGCGCGACGCCGCCCCCGGTTCGCGTTCCGGCCGCGCACCGCAGCGCGCGCCGCGCCTGGACGACCAGTACATCGCGCCCGCCACGCCGGCCGGACGCTTCTACGACCCGTTCGAGGACGACGGCCCCGCGCCCGAATACCTGGCGGAACCCGAAGACGCCCACGCGGCGGAACTCGCCGGCGAACGCGAACCCATCGTGGAAATCCGCGGCCGCCGCCCGCGCGAAACGCGCCAGGCGGAGGTGTTCCCGATTTTCGCCCCCTGCCCCCAGGGGCTGGAAGAAGCGCTGACGGCGGAAATGCAGGCGCTGGGCTTCGAAGACGCGCAGGTCGGCCGCGCCGGCTGTTCCTTCACCGCCGACTGGTCGGGCGTGCAGCGCGCCAATCTGTATTCGCGCCTGGCGACCCGCATCCTGGTGCAGGTCGCGCATGCCGAGATCTCGCACGAAGACGACATCCTGGACCTGGCCCGCGACACGCCCTGGGAACGCTGGTTCGGCGCCGAACAGACGCTGCGCGTGGACACCTCGGCCATCAAGAGCCCGGTTCAAAGCCTGCAATACTGCAATCTGCGCGCCAAGGACGGCATCTGCGACCGCCTGCGCGAACTCGAAGGCGAGCGCCCCAGCATCGACACGGTGCGGCCGGACGCGCGCGTGCACCTGTTCCTGACCGGCCACACCGCGACGCTGTACCTGGACACCTCGGGCGAATCCCTGTTCAAGCGCGGCTGGCGCCTGGACAAGGGCGAGGCGCCGCTGCGCGAGAACCTGGCCGCCGGCATGCTCGCGCTGGCGGGCTGGGACCCGTCGGCCCCGCTGCTGGACCCGTTCTGCGGCTCGGGCACCATCCTCATCGAGGGCGCCTGGATCGCCCTGGGCGTACCTCCCGGCATCTCCCGCCCCTTCGGTTTCGAACGCCTGCGCGGCCACGACGCCTACCGCTGGCGCGATCTGAAGGACGACGCCCGCTCGCGCATCCTGCCCCAGTTGGACGCGCCGCTGGTCGGCTACGACCTGGACCCCCAGGCCATCGAATTCGCCCGCAACAACGCCGAGCGCGCCTGGCTGACGGCCGATTCGATCCGCTTCGAAGTCGGCGACGCCCGCCACATCACGGCTCCCGCCGACCATGGCTGGATCGTCACCAACCCGCCTTACGGCGAACGCATGGGGACGGAACAGGACCCGGACCTCTGGCGCGACTGGGCGGCCTGCCTGAAGCGCAATTTCGCCGGCTGGCAGCTACATGCCATCACCAGCGACATGACCCTGCCCAACCAGATGCGCCTGAAGCCCAAGCGCCGGGTTCCCCTGCACAACGGTTCGCTGGACTGCCGCCTGTTCGGTTTCGAACTGGTCGCGGCCGGCTACCGCGACGCCTGAGCGCGGCCGTCTCGCGGGGCGGCCCTGGCGCCGCCCCCTTCGCGCCATCCCCCGCCACGCGTTGTAAAAGCGCCGCAACATGGTGCGCGTATCTTTGCTTATGGTGCCCCGCGGCGCCGTTTTGGGGCATCATCGAACCAAGGTGTTGCCAATATGCACCGGCCCCTTGCACACGACCAGGGTTAACCCTATAATTCGGGTTATCCCTAGTAGCTAAACAAATGTGCAAGCCCGTGGAGGCTATTGTGATCAACCCGAACAACACCATCCGCCTGACCGACGAACTCGAGCGCCAACTGATGCTCCAGGCTATTGAAGAACAATTCCGTCCGCACCCGATGCGGGCGCTGGCCGCAGGCCTGCGTAAGCTGGCCCACGGCGTCAAGGCCCTGGCCGGCAAGACGAGCGCCAAGAACGCGCACTCCGCCGCCTGAGCAAGGCCCCAGGCCTTCGGGCCTGAACAGTTTTCCCCTTGGGGGCTGCACAGCCCCTTTTATAGACCCGCCCTTACCGGCGGGTTTTTTTTGCCCCCACGCTGCGCCCGCTTCGCGGGCTTGCTGCCCCCCGAGGGGGCTGGCCCGCCTTGGGGCGGCCCGGCGGCGGGCCGGCCATTCTTGCGCAGGCCGGATAGGACTCCACGCGACGCCCGCTTCGCGGGCTTGCTGCCCCCCGAGGGGGTTGGCCCGCCTTGGGGCGGCCCGGCGGCGGGCCGGCCATTTTTGCGCAGGCCGGATAGGACCCCCACGCGACGCGCGCGTTGCGCGCTTGCTGCCCCCCGGGGGGGCTGGCCCGCCTTGGGGCGGCCCGGCATTCCCGGGCATAATACGCGTCCATGACCGACGCCCATCTCGACCAGACTCCCAATCGGCTGCGCCGATTCGCCTGCATGATGTACGAAGCCGTGCTGCTGTTCGGCGTGGTTTTCCTTGCCGGATACCTGATGGACACCCTCACCCAGAGCAAGAACGCCCTGGATCTGCGTCCGGTCCGGCAAGCCTGGCTGTTCGTCGCGATCGGCGCGTACTTCGTGCTCTGCTGGCGCCGCCGCGGCCAGACGCTGCCCATGAAGACCTGGAACATCCGGCTGGTCGACCGCGACGGCAATACCCCGTCCACCTCCCGGCTCGTCCTGCGCTATATCCTGGTCTGGCCCCTGGTGCTGGCCGGCGCCGCCGTGGTCTGGGCGGCGGCCAGCGCCAGCGGCTGGCCGTCGATGGACATGTTCATCGTCGCCGCGCCCTTCACTATCTTCATCTGGTCGTGGTTCGACCCCGACGGCCAGTTCCTGCACGACCGCATCCTGGGCACGCGGCTGCGCAATGCGCCGCAGCGCAACAAGGCGCGCCAGGCGGGCATGGGCAAGGCCTGAGCCGGCCCGCCCGCGGCGAGCCGTCACAACAGCGTCACGGATTCTTCATATCCCGGTCATCGCCGGGTGGTTTCATTCCCAGGCATGACCACAGCCCTTGGGGAAGCGACCGTGAACGAAATCCACCCTGCGCACTGGCGCGCCCTCTGGATTTCCGATATTCACCTGGGCACCGCCGGGTGCAAGGCGGAATTCCTGCTCGATTTCCTGGACCACAACGATTCGGACACCCTGTACCTGGTGGGGGACATCGTCGACGGCTGGCAGTTGCGCAAGCACTGGCACTGGCCCCGCGCCCACAACGACGTCATCCAGCGGATCCTGCGCAAGGCGCGCAACGGCACCCGGGTCGTGTTCATCCCCGGCAACCATGACGAATTCGCGCGCGAGTTCGCCGGCTATGCCTTCGGCGACATCGAGATCCTCGACGAGGACGTGCACGTCACCGCCAAGGGCTTGCGGCTGCTGGTGCTGCACGGCGACCAGTTCGACGGAGTGATCCAGCACAGCCGCTGGCTGGCGCACCTGGGCGACGGACTCTACCAGTTGGCGCTGTGGATCAACCACCATTTCAACCGGCTGCGCCACCGGCTGGGGCTGCACTACTGGTCCCTGTCGCAATACCTGAAGCACAAGGTCAAGAACGCCGTGTCCTTCATCACCGACTTCGAGGAAGCGCTGGCGGGCGAAGCGCGGCGCCGCGGCCTGGACGGCGTGGTCTGCGGCCACATCCACAAGGCCGAACTGCGGGACGTGGGCGGGATCCTCTACTGCAACGACGGAGACTGGGTGGAGAGCCTGTCGGCGCTGGGCGAAACCCACGACGGCCAGCTCCAGTTACTGGACTGGGGCGCCATCCAGGCCGAGCGCCGGGCCGGGCCCGCTCCCCGTCCTCCGCGCTCCCTGACCCTGCCCGCCCTGCCCTCCGCACTACGCCGCCAAGGCAAACATCCGTGATAACCCGTATGCGTCCCCGTTACGCAACGGGGATGTTGCAGTTCACGGCCCTCTAGGTCATGCTTGCATCTGGGGCAACGGGCGATCTGACCCGTTCACGCTGCAACATGCTCACAACATAGGGCCATGAACGACCAATATCAGGCGCTCTACCAAACATTCCGCTGGCTGGTACCCACCCAGTTCAACATCGCGGAAGCGTGCTGCCACCGCTGGGCGTCCAGCAGTCCGGATGCGCGGCGCATCGCCATCTACTACGAAGACGAATCCGGCAACCGCGAGGTCTGGACCTATGCCCGTCTGGCGGAAGCGGCCAACCAGTTGGCGAACGGCCTGATCAAAATGGGCGTGGGCCGCGGCGACCGGGTGGGTGTGGTTTTAGGACAACGCCCCGAGACCGTCGTCGCCCACATGGCCATCTACAGCGTCGGCGCCGTGGTGCTGCCGCTGTCCGCCCTGTTCGGCCCGGAAGCCCTGGAAAGCCGCCTGCGCGACTCCGAAGCCCGGGTCGCGATCGTGGACTACGCCTCCAGCGCGAACCTGCTGTCCGTCAGCGACGACTGCCCTGCCCTGCAACAAATCATCGGCATCGGCTTCGCGGACGAACGCGTGCTGCCCTGGCGCAGCCTGCTGGCCCGCCAGCCCAGCGAATTCAAGGCCGTCCAGACCCGCTCGTCGGATCCGGCCATCCTGCTCTATACCTCCGGCACCACCGGCGCGCCCAAGGGCGCCCTGCTGCCGCACAGTGTGCTGATCGGCAACCTGCCGGGCTTCGTGGCCTCGCAGGACTGGTTCCCCAAGCCCGGGGACGTGTTCTGGTCGCCCGCCGACTGGGCCTGGACGGGCGGCATGATGGACGCCCTGCTGCCCACGCTCTACTTCGGGCACGCCATCGTCGGCACGCGCGGCCGCTTTTCCGTCGAGCGCGCGTTCGAACTCATGGAGCGCTACCAGGTCACCAATACCTTCCTGTTCCCCACCGCGCTGAAAATGATGATGAAGGCGGTGCCGGAGCCGCGCAACCGCTACCAGCTCGCGCTGCGTTCCATCATGAGCGCCGGCGAAAGCGTGGGCGAAAGCGTGTTCGGATGGTGCCAGTCCGCGCTGGGCGTGACGCCCAACGAGATGTTCGGCCAGACCGAAATGAACTACGTGGTGGGCAACAGCCAGAAGCGCTGGCCCGCCAAGCCCGGCAGCATGGGCCGTCCCTATCCGGGCCACAACGTCGCGGTGCTGGACGAGGACGGCAAGCCGGTGGCCCCCGGCGGCACCGGCGAGATCGCCGTCAACCGCCTGGACATCCACGGCTACCCCGACCCGGTGATGTTCCTGGGCTACTGGCGCAACGAAGCCGCCACGCAGGCCAAGTTCAAGGGCGACTGGTGCCTGACGGGCGACCTCGCCACCGTGGATGCCGACGGCTACCTCTGGTACGCGGGCCGGGCGGACGACGTCTTCAAGTCCGCCGGCTACCGGATCGGCCCCGGGGAAATCGAAAGCTGCCTGGTCGGGCACCCCGCCGTGGCCAACGCCGCGGTCGTGCCCAAGCCGGACGCCGAACGCGGCGCCCTGGTCAAGGCCTACGTGGTGCTGACCCCGGAATTCGCGCAGCGCGACCGCAACGACATCATCGAGAACCTGCAGGAACACGTGCGCGAGCGCCTGGCCCCCTACGAGTACCCGAAGGAGATCGAATTCGTCGACGAGCTGCCCATGACGACCACCGGTAAAATCCAACGCCGCATCCTGCGCCAGCGCGAAGAAGACCTCGCGCGGACCGCCGCAGACACTACAGACGCGCCGCAGGCCCCGCAGGCCTGACGCCGCAACCGGAGAGACCCAAGGCATGCCCATCTACCAGCTCGACGACCTGATCCCCCGCATCGACCCCGCGGCCTACGTGGCCGACAGCGCCGACATCATCGGCAACGTCACGCTGGAGGCCGGCGTCAGCATCTGGTCGAACGTGTCGATCCGGGGCGACAACGACGCCATCCTGATCCGCCAGGGCAGCAATATCCAGGAAGGCAGCGTGCTGCACGTGGACGCGGGCTGTCCCATGACCGTCGGCCCCAACGTCACGGTGGGCCACCAGGCCATGCTGCACGGCTGCACCATCCACGAGGGCGCGCTGGTGGGCATGCAGGCCATCGTGCTGAACAACGCGGTCATCGGCCGCAACTGCCTGATCGGCGCCGGGGCCATCATCCCCGAAGACCGCGTCATCCCGGACAATTCCCTGGTGATCGGCATCGGCAAGGTCGTCCGCGAACTCTCGGACGAGGAAATCGCCAACATGCACAAGAACACCGCCCACTACGTGGCGCGGGGCCAACACTACAAGACCGCCCTGAAGCGGATCGCCTGAACGCTCCCCCGCGGCGCCCCAGCCCCTGCTGCCGGCAGGGGAATTTGGCCCGCCCGATCGGCTAACATTCCCCCATGACCGATCAGCTCAAAAAATACCTTACCGAAGACCGCAGCGTCCGCGTCCAGGCCGTGCGCCTGGAAGCCACCTGGAAGGCCGTGCAGGCCAACCACGACTACCCGCCCGCCATCACCAACCTGCTGGGCGAACTGGTGGCGGCGTCCACCCTGCTGGCCGCCAACATCAAGTTCGACGGCTCGCTGGTGCTGCAGATCCAGGGCGACGGCCCCATCGCCCTGCTGGTGGTGGAATGCCGCCACGACCTCAGCCTGCGCGCCACCGTCAAGATGCGCGAGGGGCACGAAGTCCCCACCGACGGCGATATGCAAAGCCTGCTGAACCCGGGTGGAAACGGCCGTTTCATCGTGGTGCTGGACCCCCAGCGCAAGCTCCCCGGCCAGCAGGCCTACCAGGGCATCGTGCCCCTGGAAGGCGACACCGTGGCCGAGGCGCTGCAACACTACATGAAGGCCTCCGAACAGCTCGACACCCGCCTGTGGCTGGCGGCCGACGCCGGCCATGCCGCCGGCATGCTCGCCCAGCGCCTGCCGCACCACGGCGGCTCCGAGGCGCCCGTGCTGACCCCGCAGGACGCCGCCGAAACCTGGGACCGCGTCTGCGCGCTGGCGGGCACCCTGCAGCGCGACGAACTGCTGGCCACCGAGATCGACAAACTGGTCCACCGACTGTTCTGGGAAGAGACCCTGCTGGCCTTCGATCCGCTGGAGGTGCGCTGGCACTGTCCCTGCACCCGCGAACGCGTGGCCAACATGCTGCGCTCGCTGGGCGAAGAGGAAATCCAGGACATCCTGGCCGAACGCGGTGAAGTGGACGTGTCCTGCGATTTCTGCGGCAAACCGTACAAGTTCGACGCCGTCGACTGCGCCGCCCTGTTCTCGCCGAACCCGCCGCCCGCCGGGGACGCGCCTCCTACCGTCCACTGACGCGCGCCGGCGGCCCGGCCGCCGCGGCGTTTCCATCACACCGGATTGTCCTCATCGACAGGCGGTCATGCCCGCGCCAGACTGCGCAGCCATGACCGCCTTTTTTCCTGCCCCGCCCCGCCGCCGGCAACGCGGCGCCGCCGCCATCGAGTTCGCGGTGGCGGCGGCCGTCGTGCTGCTGCTGGGCCTGCTGGCGGTCGAGGCCGCCCATTGGCAGGGCGCGCGCCAGATGGCCCACCTGGCGCTGACGGAAGCGGCGCGCGCCGGCGCCACCGCCCACGGCGACCCGGCGCGCATGCGCGCGGCCTTTCTGCGGGCCCTGTTGCCGCGCCATGCGTCCTCGCGGGGCCAGGCCGACGCCCGGCGCCGCCAGGCGGACGCCCAGGCCGGACTCGCGGCCATTTCAGGCATGCACCCCTGGCGCATCGAAGTGCTGCTTCCGGACGAACGTTCCTTCCGCGAGCATGCCCGGCCGGGCCTGCGCATCGCCGCCGCAGCAGGCTTGCGGGCGATCGACAACGACTACCAGGACCTGCAGCATGCCCGCCGGCCGCCCCGGCCGGGCGGCCAGAGCATATTCCAGGCCAACACGCTGAAGTTGCGGCTGACCTATCTGCACAAGCCGCTGCTGCCGCCGCTGCGGGCCCTGCTGGCGGTGCTGGGGCGCGACGGCGCCGGCTACGCGGGCCGCGCGCAGGCCCGGGGCCTGCTGCCCATTCAGGTCGAACTGGAAACGGAAATGCACTCGCATCCGGCCGATTGGGCGCGCAGGGCGCCGCCGCCCGCCGGCATCGTGTACGGCGAGTGCCGCAGCGTGCGCTGCGGCTGAGCGGAACGGAAAATGGACGCGGGAACGCGGGCGGCGGTCAGTGCCGCGCGTTCGCCGGATTGGAGGGTTTGGGCGCCGGGGCGGACGCCCGGGTGGCCGGCGCGCCGGCGCGCGCGGCGGGCCTGGCGGCGGGTTCGGCCGCCAGGGACGCGCCGCCCGCGGGCGCGGGCGTGTTCTGCGGCAGGATGTGCACGAACACTTCGCCCTCGCGCATCATGCCCAGTTCGCCGCGGGCCCGCTCCTCGATGGCGCCGGAGCCGCCTTCCAGGTCGCGCACTTCCGCTTCGAGCGCGGCGTTGCGCGCGCGCAGGCCTTCGTTGGTCTCGCGCTGCTCCGCCACCTGGCGTTGCAGATCCCAGACCTTGAACCAGCCGCCCTTACCCAGCCACAGCGGGTATTGGATCAGGCCTAGCAGCACGAACAGCACCAGGAACAACAGGCGCATACGCGAGAACCCTCAGCAGTCGTGGCGTGGATGCGGCCCCGGGCTTGCGCCCCCGGGCCGCGCTTCATATCAACGCAGGTTGTAGAAAGCTTCCAGGCCGGGATACGACGCCACTTCAGCCAGCTCTTCCTCGATGCGCAGGAGCTGGTTGTACTTGGCCATGCGGTCCGAACGGGACAGCGAACCCGTCTTGATCTGCATGGCATTGGTCGCCACGGCGATGTCGGCGATGGTCGAGTCTTCGGTTTCGCCCGAACGGTGCGACACGACGGCGGTGTAGCCGGCGCGCTTGGCCATTTCGATGGCGGCGAAGGTTTCGGTCAGCGTGCCGATCTGGTTGATCTTGATGAGGATCGAGTTGGCGACGCCCTTCTGGATGCCTTCGCGCAGGATCTTGGTGTTGGTGACGAACAGGTCGTCGCCCACCAGTTGCACCTTCTTGCCCAACTGGTCGGTCAAGAGCTTCCAGCCTTCCCAGTCGTTTTCGGCCATGCCGTCTTCGATGGAAATAATGGGGTACTTGTCGCACCAGGTCGCCAGCAGGTTGGTGAACTCCTGCGAGGACAGCGAAATGCCGCCTTCGCCGGCCAGCGTGTACTTGCCGTCGCGGTAGAACTCGGAGCTGGCGCAATCCAGGCCCAGGGCGATCTGCGAGCCCGGCTCGTAGCCGGCTTCGGCGATGGCCTTCAGGATCAACTGGATGGCGGCTTCGTGGCTGGCCACGTTGGGCGCGAAACCGCCCTCGTCGCCCACGGCCGTGGACATGCCCTGGGCGTGGATCAGCTTCTTCAGCATGTGGAAAACTTCGGCGCCCCAGCGCAGGGCTTCGCGGAAGCTGCCCGCGCCCACCGGCAGGATCATCAGTTCCTGCAGGTCGAGCGTGTTGTTGGCGTGCGCGCCGCCGTTGATGACGTTCATCATCGGCACGGGCATGCTCATGGGGCCGCTGCCGCCGAAATAGCGGTAGAGCGACAGGCCGGATTCGTCGGCGGCGGCGCGGGCCACGGCCATCGAGGCCGCCAGGATCGCGTTGGCGCCCAGGCGTTCCTTGGACTCGGTGCCGTCCAGCTCGATCAGCGTGCGATCGACGAAGGTCTGTTCCTGGGCGTCCAGGCCCATCAGGGCTTCCGAGATTTCCGTATTCAGGTTCTCGACGGCGCGCAGCACGCCCTTGCCCAGATAACGGCCCTTGTCGCCGTCGCGCAGCTCGATGGCTTCGCGGGCGCCGGTGGAAGCGCCCGACGGCACGGCCGCGCGGCCCATGGCGCCGGATTCCAGCAGCACATCGCATTCCACGGTGGGGTTGCCGCGCGAATCCAGAATCTCGCGGCCGATGATATCGACGATTGCACTCATGACTTTACATTCCCTGAACGATAAACATATTCATCACGGCCGCGCCTTCGCGGGCATTGCGGGCGCGGCGGTACTGCCAGGAGTCGTAGAAGGCCTGGGCGGCGGCCATGGAGGGGAACTCCATGACGACGGTGCGGCCAGGCTTACGGCCCTCCAGGTGCTTGGACTCGCCGCCGCGCGCCAGGATCTTTGCATCGTACGCGCGCATGGCGAGCGTGGACAGACGCTTGTAATCCTCGTATTGCGCGGGCTTGGTCACTGTGACGTCGGCGATGAGGTAAGCACTCATGGGGTTCCTTCAGGACAGTTGCGTTGGTTTCGGTCTGGCGCCGGATACGGCGATGCCGCCAGTGTCGCGCAGGCGATCCGGCGACACATATCCGATGCTAATCGGTTGTATCTGAAAGAAGCGCCGCCGTACAGGGCGGCGCTGGGGCGGCGGCCCGCGGTCCCGAAGATCCGCACGCGGAACTCGAGACCGCAGGCGCCCATTACGCCTCCTGGCCGCGGCGAGCCTTCTGCTCGATGGCGGCGCGGATATAGCTGGAGAACAACGGGTGGCCGTCACGCGGGGTGGACGTGAACTCCGGGTGGAACTGCACGCCCACGAACCACGGGTGGTTGGGCAATTCCATCATTTCCGGCAGGTTCTCGGTCGGCGTGCGGGCGCTGATCACCATGCCGGCCTCTTCGAGGCGGGGTACGTAGACGTTGTTGACTTCGTAACGGTGGCGGTGGCGCTCGTTCACCTCGTCGCCGTAGATGGCCTGCGCGCGGGTGCCGGGCTTGATCGGCACGCGCTGCGCGCCCTTGCGCATCGTCCCGCCCAGGTCGGAGGAATTGTCACGCTTTTCGACCTTGCCTTCGCGGTCCATCCACTCGGTGATCAGGGCCACCACGGGGTGCGGGGCGGAGGGATCGAATTCCGTGCTGTTGGCGCCGCCCAGGCCGGCGACGTGGCGCGCGAACTCGATGACGGCCAGTTGCATGCCCAGGCAGATGCCCAGGTACGGCACGCCGTTTTCACGGGCGTAGCGGATGGCGGCGATCTTGCCCTCGGTGCCGCGCTTGCCGAAGCCGCCCGGCACCAGGATGGCGTCCAGGTGCTTGAGCTGGTCGGTGCCGCGGGTCTCGATGTCTTCCGAGTCGATGTATTCGATCTTGATCTTCGAGCGCGTATGGATGCCGGCGTGAACCAGGGCTTCCGTGAGCGACTTGTACGATTCGGTCAGGTCGACGTACTTGCCGACCATGCCGATGGTTAGCTCGTGCTGGGGGTGTTCCAGCGCTTCGACCAGGTTGTCCCACATGGACAGGTCGGCCGGCGGCGGGGTCAGGCCCAGCGCTTCGCAGACGATGTTGTCCACGCCCTGCTTGTGCAGCATGGCCGGGATTTTGTAGATCGAATCGGCGTCCCAGACGGAAACCACCGCGTCCAGGGGCACGTTGGAGAACATCGAGATCTTGGCGCGCTCGTCGTCCGGGATGCGGCGGTCGGCGCGGCACAGCAGCGCGTTCGGGTAGATGCCGATTTCGCGCAGTTTCTGCACCGAATGCTGCGTGGGCTTGGTCTTCAGTTCGCCGGCGGAGGCGATGAACGGCACCAGCGTCAGGTGCACGAACGCCGCATTGTTGCGGCCCATGCGCAGGCTCATCTGGCGCGCGGCTTCCAGGAACGGCAGGGACTCGATGTCGCCCACGGTGCCGCCGATTTCGACGATGGCGACGTCGGTGTTGCCGTTCCAGGCGGCGTCGGCGCCACGGGCGATGAAGTCCTGGATTTCATTGGTGATGTGCGGAATGACCTGGACGGTCTTGCCCAGGTAGTCGCCGCGGCGCTCTTTGCGGAGCACGGATTCGTAGATCTGGCCGGTGGTGAAGTTGTTCACCTTGTGCATCCGAGCGGAAATGAAACGCTCGTAGTGGCCGAGGTCCAGGTCGGTTTCGGCGCCGTCTTCGGTGACGAAAACCTCGCCATGCTGGAACGGGCTCATGGTGCCCGGGTCGACGTTGATGTACGGATCGAGTTTCAGCATGGTGACTTGCAGGCCACGCGACTCGAGGATGGCGGCAAGCGACGCAGCGGCGATGCCCTTGCCCAGGGAAGACACCACACCGCCGGTGACAAATACGTATTTGGTCATCGTAATGAGCACCCGGGACGAGCGGGCGCGTGCGGGAAATTTGGATTATAGCCGGGAGGCGAAAGTTATTTGGGTTTTCCCCTAGCGAGGAGGAGTAACATTTGGCAGCACTCCCGCGGCGGCCGAAGCCGCCGCCGCGCGCTTTCTACGTCCCCGTTTCTGGCGGGCGTCCCCGCCCTGTCCGCTCAGATCGCCGCGGTGCGGCGCTCCAGCCAGGCCAGCGCCTCGCCCTCGACCAGGGGCGACAGGCGTTCGAACACCGTCTTGTGATAATCGTTCAGCCAGGCGATCTCGTCGGCGCGCATCAGCGCGGGCTCGATGCAGCGGGTGTCGATCGGGCAGAGCGTCAGCGTCTCGAAGCACAGGAATTCCCCCAGCTCGGAGGTCAGCCAGGCGCGGTTGGCCACCAGGTTCTCGATGCGCACGCCCCAGCGGCCCGGACGATAGATGCCCGGCTCGTTGGAGGTGATCATGCCCGGCTCCATCGCGGTGTGCGGGCCCGGCGCGGCGCGATAGGAAATGACCTGCGGCCCCTCGTGCACGTTCAGGAAATAGCCCACGCCGTGGCCCGTGCCATGGCCGTACTCCGCGCCGCCTTCCCAGATCGGGGCGCGCGCGATGGCGTCCAGCATCGGCGACGGCGTGCCGCGCGGGAACGAGGCGCGCGACAGCGCGATCATGCCCTTGAGCACCAGCGTGAAATCCACCTTCTGGTCGGCGCTGGGCGTGCCCACGGCGACCACCCGCGTGATGTCGGTCGTGCCGCCCAGGTACTGGCCGCCCGAATCGATCAGCAGCAGCCCGTCGCCTTCGATGACGGCGTGCGCCTCGGCCGTGGCGCGGTAGTGCGGCATCGCGCCGTTGGCGTTGAAGCCGGCGATGGTGGCGAAGCTGGGGCAGACGTAGCCGGGGCGGCGCGCGCGGGCGGCGGTGATCCGGTCGTCGATCGTCAGTTCGGTGATGGTCTGGTTGCCGAGCGCCCCCTCGAACCAGGAAAAGAACTCGCACAGCGCCGCGCCGTCCTGCGCCATGGCCTGGCGCACGTTGGCCAGTTCGGCGTCGGTCTTCCTGGACTTCAGCAGCGTGGACGGGTTGATGGCCTCGACTCGCGGCACGGCCGGATCCATGGCGTGGAACACGCCGCAGGTCACGCGGGCCGGGTCGATCAGCAGCTTCTGGTCCAGTTCCAGCGAGGCCAGCGCGTCGGCGGCCTGGACGTAGTCCGCCACGTCGACGCCATCGGCGGCCAGGACGGAACGCAGCGCCCCGTCGATCTTGCCGCCGGCCACGAACAGCGTAGCGTGGTCCAGGCCGACCAGCGCATGGCCGACGAAGACCGGGTTGTAGTCCACGTCCACGCCGCGCAGGTTGAAGAGCCAGGCGATGTCGTCCAGCGTGCTGATGAAATGCGCGTCCGCGCCATGCCCGCGCATGGCCTCGCGCACCTGCGCCAGCTTGTCGGCGCGGGAGACGCAGGCCTCGGGCGCGACGTGTTCGTAGATCGGCGCGGCGGGCAGGCCGGCGCGTTCGGGCCAGATCTCGTCGAGCAGGTCCTCGCGGATCTCCAGCGCGGCGCCCGAGCTTGCGGCGGCCGCGGACAAGGCGCGGAAGGCGCCCAGGCCCAGCACCTGGCCGTCGACGCCGATGACCTCGCCCGCCTTGGTATTGGCGGCCAGCCAGTCCACGTGGCCGGGCGTGGACGCCAGCG
This sequence comes from Achromobacter veterisilvae, assembly GCF_900496975.1. Lineage (GTDB taxonomy): Bacteria > Pseudomonadota > Gammaproteobacteria > Burkholderiales > Burkholderiaceae_B > Achromobacter > Achromobacter veterisilvae. Next base: position 93,484 of record NZ_UFQC01000016.1, on the reverse strand, counting down.
CGATCTTCATCAACTGCACGCCGGTGCCGGCCAATTGCGCTTCCGCCTGCACCCAGTAGCGGCTGTCCACCCACAGGCCGGCGAAATCGGCGGTGACCACCAGCGTGCCGACCGATCCCGTGAAGCCCGACAGCCAGCGCCGCCCCTGCCAGCGCGCCGGCAGGTATTCGGACAGGTGCGGGTCCGAAGAGGGAACGATATAGGCGGACAGGCCGCGGCGGCGCATGGCCTGCCGCAATTGGGCGATACGGGCGTCGGTGCTAGACATGGGAGGGAGTGATCCTTAGCGCAACATGAAGGACATGGCGGCCAGGCTGTTCAGCGTGCGGACGGCGGACTGCATGCTGTCCGTGGTGAACCGCAAGGTGACGCCGTCCACGCGTTCCAGCGTGGGCCACATGCAGAACAGGTCGGCCAGGGCCGAACTCTGGGTCTGCAACCGGCATTCTATAGGGGCGGGAATGCGGAAAGGAACGGGGGCCTGCTTCTTCAGGTTCCGCACGGCGGTCTCGGCCGCGGCCGCGATGGCGCGGCGCGAGGCCGCGGGCGACAAGGTGATGCCGCTGCCCTGGCCGTGGGCGACCTTGGTCTGCACCCATTCGGCGCCCGGGAAGGTGTCGCGGGTTTCCGCGATGAACACGTCATCGCCGGTGCCCAGGATGACCGGCACGCCCATTTCGCCGGCCAGCGCGCCGTACAGGCCGGCCTCGCCCAGTTCCATGCCGTTGATGAGCACGCGGGCGAACGCGAAGCTGTTGATGGTGTGGGCCAGGATGCCGCGGCCTTGCGAGCGCGAGTGGTAGCCGATCATGAAGACGGCGTCGCAGCCCTCTTCCAGCCCGCCCATCATGCCCAGGTAGCGGGGCTTGCCCAGCACCAGGCGGACGCGCTCGTCCAGGCCGTCGGGCAGCAGGTTGCGGAACCCGCCGTGCGAATCGTTGACCAGGATCTCCTCGGCGCCGCCGGCGATGGCGCCCTGCACGGCCGCGTTGGCCTCGGCGGTCATCCAGGCGCGGGCGCGCTCGTATTCGCCGTTGCCGGCGCGGACCTGCTCTGCGTGGAAGACGCCGGCGACGCCTTCGATATCGGTGGAGATGAGGATTTTCATGGGTAAGCGCCTTTGAAATTCAGAATTCGGTGTCCGACAGCCACTGCCGCCAGTCGGGAGCGGCCTCCCGGAGGGCGTCGCGGTGGTGCCCGTCGCGGCCGCGCACGCCTTCCGCCCGCCACAACGCGGCGATGATGGCCTGTTCGCACGCCTCGGCCGCGGCCTCGAACAGCGGGTCGATGCGGGTTTCGTGCAGCATGGCGATGGCCGGCATCGGCCGCTCGGCCAGTTGCGGCACCGTGTAGGCGGTGGAGAACGCCAGCGCGATGTCGCCGCTGCCATGCCCGAACACCGAACCGGTGCGCGCCAGCCCGGCGCCCGCGCGCAGCGACAGGCGGCGCAGTTGGCGCGCATCCAGCGGCGCGTCCGTCGCCAGCAGCAAAATGATGGACCCCTTTTCGGGGACGATCGCGGCATTCTCGCCGCCCTGGTCCAGCCCGCGGTCCAGCCTGTCGGCCAGCCGGCGGCCGAACGGCCGCCCCGCCACGGTCAGGTTGGGCAGGCGGCCGAAGTTCGCCAGCACCAGGGCGCCGACGAGATGGCGCTGGCCCGGCTGGATCTCGGCGATGCGCGAGGCCGAGCCGATGCCGCCCTTGAACGAAAAGCACGACATGCCGCGCCCCGCCCCCACGGCGCCCTGCTCCATCGCCTTGCCCGCGCCGGCCAGGGCCTGGGCGTAATGTGATTCCTGCACCGCCAGCGCCTGGATATCGTTCAGATAGCCGTCGTTGCACTCGAACACCAGCGGATTGACCGTGGGCAGGCCGCGGCCGATGCCGGGGTTGGCCGCCACCGCCGCGCGGATCTGCGCATTGGCCACGGTTCCCACCCCGAAGGTGTTGGTCAGCGCGATCGGCGTTTCCAGCACGCCCAGTTCCTGCACCTGCACGAGGCCCGTGCTCTTGCCAAAGCCATTGAGCACGGTCGCGGCGGCGGGCGCCTTGTCCAGGTAGGGGTCGCCGCCATGCGGACGCACCACGGTGACGCCCGTCTGCACGGCGCCGTCGGACAGGGTGCTGTGCCCCACCGTCACGTCGCCCACGTCGCAGATCGAATCCAGCGGCCCCGAGGGCCGCACGCCGATGCGGGGAATTTCCAGCGTTTGTCTATCCATGCTTGCTGCGTGTCGCCACGCTCCAGAATGCGAAACGCCGCCGTCTTCGCCGGGCGGGCGAGGACGGCGGCGGCGAGAAGTACACCGTCCTGCCGGGGGCTTGCCGCCCCGGCGGCGGGATTACTTGCGGTCGATCTTGGGATCGAGCGCGTCGCGCAGGCCGTCGCCCAGCAGGTTGAACGCCAGCACGGTGAGGAAAATGGCCAGGGCCGGGAAGATCGCCACATGCGGCGCGATCACCATGTCGGCGCGGGCCTCGTTCAGCATCGCGCCCCACTCCGGGGTGGGAGGCTGCGCGCCCATGCCCAGGAAGGACAGGCTGGCGGCCGTGATGATCGAGGTGCCGATGCGCATCGTGCCGTACACCACGATCGGCGAGATCGTGCCGGGCAGGATGTGGCGCATGATGATGGTCCAGTCGGACGCGCCCACGCTCTTGACGGCCTCGACGTAGGTCATCTGCTTGATCGACAGCGTGTTGCCGCGCACCAGGCGGGCGAAGGCCGGCACGCTGAACACGGCCACGGCGACGATCACGTTGACCATGCTGGAACCCAGGATGGCGACCACGCCGATGGCCAGCAGCATGCCCGGGAAGGCCAGCAGCACGTCGGAGATGCGCATCGTGATGCGTTCCCACCAGCCCTGGTAGTAGCCGGCCATCAGGCCCATGAAGGTGCCCACGATGGCGCCCATGGCGACGGACAGGAAGCCGGCGGCCAGCGAGATGCGGGCGCCCATCAGGATGCGGCTGAAGATGTCGCGGCCCAGCGAGTCCACGCCCAGCCAGTGGGTGGCGGACGGGCCGGCGTTCAGCGCTTCGTAGTCGAAGAAGTTCTCGGCGTCGAACGGCACGATCCAGGGCGCAAAGACCGCCACCAGGACCAGCAGCAGGACGAAGATGCCGGCGCCCACGCCCAGCTTCTGCTTCTTGAATTTGCGCCAGAACTCGGTGGCGGGCGTGCGCACGTCGTTCTTGGGCGTGGCGGCGAGGGTCGCGGCGGGTGTCGTATTGCTCATGGCCGCCTCACTTGTAACGGATGCTGGGATTGATGACGCCGTAGAGCACGTCGACAATCAGGTTGATCAGGATGAATTCCAGCGAGAACAGCAGCACGAGGCCCTGGATCACCGGATAGTCGCGCTGGGTCACGGCGTCCACCAGCAGGCGGCCGAGGCCGGGCCAGTTGAACACGGTCTCGACCACGATGGAGCCGCCCAGCAGGAAGCCGAACTGCAGGCCCATCATGGTCACCACGGGGATCAGCGCGTTGCGCAAGGCATGCTTGATCACCACGCGGCGCTCCGTCAGCCCCTTGGCGCGGGCGGTGCGCACGAAGTCTTCCTGGATGACTTCCACGAAAGAGGCGCGGGTAAAGCGGGCCATCACCGCGGCGACGGCGGCGCCAAGCGTGATGGACGGCAGAATGTAGTGTTTCCAACTGGAGGCGCCCACGGTCGGCAGCCAGCCGAGATTCACCGAGAACACCTGCATCAGCATCATCCCCAGCGCGAAGGCGGGGAACGAAATGCCGGACACCGCCAGCGTCATGCCGAGGCGGTCGGGCCAGCGGTTGCGCCACACGGCGGACACGATCCCGATGATCATGCCGAAAGTCACCGACCAGACCATGCTGGCGACGGTGAGCCACAACGTGGGCATGAAGCGGTCCGCGATTTCCGTCGACACGGGGCGCTTGGTGCGCAGCGAGGTGCCGAGGTCGCCTTGCAGCATGTGGCTGAAGTAGCGCACGAACTGCTGCGGCAGGGGCAGGTCCAGCCCGAGTTCCTTGCGCACGAGTTCGACGGTCGCCTGGTCGGCTTCCTGGCCGGCGGCCAGACGAGCCGGATCGCCCGGAAGCATGTGCACGAACAGGAACACGACCACGGCCACCAGAAGCAGCGTGGGGATCATGCCCAAAAGACGTTTGACGATGTAGGTCAGCATTGAAATTCCTGCGACATCGGCGGGGACACCGCGTCCCCGCCGCATGCGGCCTTACTGTGGGGCCTCGCGGCCCCGCGGATTACTGCAGGGGTTACTGCTTCAGGTCGATGTCGCCGAACCAGAACGAGGTGTCCGGCTCAACGTACACGCCCGACAGGTTCTTCGACCGCACGTACAGGTTGTTCTGGGTCACCAGGAAGGCCCACGGGGCATCCTTCCAGATCGTTTCCTGGACGTTCTTGTAGATTTCCGTCTTCTTGGCGCGGTCCGTCGTGGCCAGGGCCTGCTGGATGCCGTCGTCGACCGACTTGTTCGAGTAGTACGACACGTTGTTCAGCACCGGCGGGAAGGCGGCGGTGGTCAGGAGCGGACGCAGGCCCCAGTCGGCCTCGCCGGTCGAGGACGACCAGCCGGCGTAGTACATGCGGACCTTGGCGTCTTCAGGCTTCTGCACCTGCTGCACGCGCTGCACGCGCTGGCCCGATTCCAGCACTTCCACCGACACCTTGATGCCGACCTGCGCCAGTTGCTGCTGCAGGAACTGGACCACCTTCACCGAGGTGCCATCGTTATAGGCGGACCAGAGCTGGCTTTCGAAGCCGTTGGGGTAGCCGGCTTCGGCCAGCAGGGCCTTGGCCTTCTTGATGTCGTAGGGCCACGGACCCGTCTGGTGGGCGAAGTCCACGCCCTTCGGCACGACGCCGTCGACGACGGTGGCGTAGCCCGAGAAAGCGACCTTGGCCAGGGCTTCCTTGTTGATGGCGTAGTTGATGGCTTCACGCACCTTGACGTTGTCGAAGGGCTTTTGCTGCGTGTTCATCGACAGGTAGCGCGCCATGATCGAGTTCTGGTGGTCGACCACGTCCAGCTTTTCGTTCTTCTTCAGGACGGCGGCCTGCTCGAACGGCACCGGGAAGGCGAACTGCGCCTCGCCCGTCTGCACCACGGCGGCGCGGGTGTTGTTGTCCGTGACGGTGCGGAACGTCAGGGTGTCGACCTTGGGATAGCCCGTCTTCCAGTAGCCGTCGAACTTCTTGACCTTCAGGTATTCGGCCGGTTTCCATTCGACGAATTCGAAGGGGCCGGTGCCCACCGGGTGGAAGCCGATTTCCTTGCCGTACTTGGCCAGGGCGGCGGGCGAGATCATCATGGCGGCCGGGTGGGCCAGCGCGTTGATGAAGGCCGAGAACGGCTTCTTCAGCGTGATCCTGACGGTCATCGGGTCGACCACTTCGGTCTTTTCGATGACGCTGAACTGGATGTAGCGCGAGAGGCGGTTGTCCGGATTGGCCGGACGGTCGAAGTTGATCTTGACGGCTTCGGCGTTGAAATCGGTGCCGTCGTGGAACTTCACGCCCGGGCGCAGCTTGAACGTGTAGACCAGGCCGTCTTCGCTGACGGTGTAATCGGTGGCCAGCACCTTCTGGACCTTGAGGTCCTTGTCGAACTCGAACAGGCCTTCGTAGTAGGCCTTGCCGGCCGCCTGGTTCAGGGTGCTGTTGGTGTTGTACGGATCGAGCGTTTCCAGCGCGATGGAGACGGCGAACGTCACGTCCTTGGCAGCGTGCGCCAGCGGCGAACTGAGCATGCCGAAGGCCACCGCGGCGGCGGCCATCAGCTTGGTGGGGCGCAGAACTTTCATCATTGCAACTCCTGGTTCCAAAATGGAATTAGGGGGTTTGGTGGAAGAAAAACAAGTACGACAACTGACTCAATACGCTCCGCCGACCGGATGGCGGGCGACGAAGTGATCCGTTCCGACCTGCACCAGCGGCTGCACCACCGGGTCGTCGCCCAGCTTGCGGATCGGGCTTGGGATTTCATCGGACAACAAGGTGCGCTTGAGATGGCGGCGCGCCGGATCGGCGATCGGGACGGCCGACATCAGCTTCTTGGTGTACGGGTGCTGCGGGTTCTCGAAAATGGCGCGGCGCGGACCGATCTCGACGATCTGGCCCAGGTACATGACGGCCACGCGGTGGCTGACGCGTTCCACGACCGCCATGTCGTGCGAGATGAACAGGAAGGAAATGCCCATGTCGCGTTGCAGGTCGATCAGCAGGTTCACGATCTGCGCCTGGATCGATACGTCCAGCGCCGACACGGATTCGTCCGCGATCACGACCTTGGGATTCAGGGCCAGGGCGCGCGCGATGCAGATGCGCTGGCGCTGGCCGCCGGAGAATTCGTGCGGATAGCGCTGCGCCATCTCGGGCGGCAGGCCCACGCGTTCCAGCAGTTCGGCCACGCGGCGTTCGGCGTCGCGGCCCTTGGCCACGCCGTGCACCAGCAGCGGCTCCATGATGGAGAAGCCCACGGTCACGCGCGGATCGAGCGAGGCGAAGGGGTCCTGGAACACGAACTGGATGTCGCGGCGCAGGGATTGCAGCTCGTTGTTCTTCAGGCGCACGATGTCGCGCCCGCCGAAGCGGATCTCGCCGCCCTGGCTGTCCACCAGGCGCAGGAGCGAGCGGCCGGTCGTGGACTTGCCGCAGCCGGATTCGCCCACCAGCGACAGCGTTTCGCCGGGGTACAGATCGAAGCTGACCTGCTCCACGGCGTGAACGCGGCGCTGCACGCGGCTCATGATGCCGCCGCGCAGGTCGAAGCGGGTGACGAGGTTGCGCACGCTCAGGATGGGCTCGGGCTTGCCGGCGGACGCCTGCGGCGCGCTGGCGGCGGGCGCCTCCTCCGGCCGGGCCTGGCCGTCCACCTGCAGCAGCGGGAAGCGCGCGGGCAGGTCGGTGCCCTGCATGGCGCCCAGCTTCGGCACGGCCGACAGCAGCGCCTTGGTGTAGGCGTGCTGCGGCGAGGCGAACACCTGGTCCGACGGGCCTTCCTCGACCTTGTCGCCGCGGTACATGACCAGCACGCGGTCCGCCACTTCGGCGACCACGCCCATGTCGTGGGTGATGAACACCACGCCCATGTGCATTTCTTCCTGCAACTGACGGATCAGTTGCAGGATCTGCGCCTGGATGGTGACGTCCAGCGCGGTGGTGGGTTCGTCGGCGATCAGCAGCGCCGGCTTGCAGGCCAGCGCCATGGCGATCATGACGCGCTGGCGCATGCCGCCCGACAATTGGTGCGGATAGCGGTCCAGCACCGACTTCGCTTCCGGAATGCGGACCTGCTCCAGCATGCGCAGCGCCTCGGCGCGCGCGGACGCGGCGTCCTTGCCCTGGTGCTGGCGGATCGATTCGGCGATCTGGTCGCCGGCCGTGAACACCGGGTTCAGGGAGGTCATCGGCTCCTGGAAAATCATGGCCATGTCCGCGCCGCGCACATTGCGCATCACGCGTTGGCTGGAACCGACCAGGTCGATCACGGCGCCGTTGCGCCGGCGCAGGGCCATGCTGCCCTGGGCGATGCGTCCGCCGCCATGCTCCACCAGACGCATGAGCGCCAGCGACGTCACCGACTTGCCCGAACCCGATTCGCCCACGATGGCCAGGGTTTCGCCCCGGTCCACATGGAACGACAGGTTGCGCACGGCTTCGACCGTGCGCTCGGATCCCACGAAGCGCACCGTCAGGTCGTCGACCTGGACCACGCGGTTATCCGGCAGCGCCAGGCTGTTTGCGCGATCAACCATCTTTATTAATCCCCAATATCAATACAGAACCCGCCGCCGCTCATCGATAGATGGCGGTGACCGGCTTTTCGCCTACGCGGGCGTAACCCCGATACATGCCTTCCGTGTTGAACGGCAAGGCCACGTTGCCCTGGGCGTCGACGGCCACCAGGCCGCCCTTGCCGCCGATGGTGGGCAGTTTTTCCATCACGACGCGGTCGGCCGCCGCTTCCAGCGAGGCGCCGCAGTACTCCATCTGCGCCGCCACGTCGTAGGCGGCGACCATGCGGATGAACATTTCGCCCGTGCCCGTCGTGGACACGGCGCAGGTCTTGTTGCTGGCATAGGTGCCGGCGCCGATCAGCGGCGCGTCGCCCACGCGGCCGACCTGCTTGTTGGTGATGCCGCCGGTGGACGTGGCCGCGGCCAGGTTGCCCTGGGCATCCACCGCCACCGCGCCCACCGTGCCGAACTTCTTGTCGGCGTCCAGCGGATCGGCCGGCGCGGGCTGGCCGCGCGCGACCATTGCCTGGCCGTCGTGGTCCAGGACGGCCGCGTCCGGCGTTTCGCGTTGCACGCGCAGCAGTTGTTCGCGGCGGGCTTCGGTCGAGAAATACGACGGGTCGACGATGTCCAGGCCCTGTTCCTTGGCGAAGGCTTCGGCGCCCTCGCCCACGAACAGCACGTGCTTGCTGTTTTCCATGACCTTGCGCGCGGCGAACACCGGGTTGCGCACGCAGTTCACGTTGGCGATGGCGCCCGAACGCAGCGTGGCGCCGTCCATGATGGCGGCGTCCAGCTCGTGGGTGCCGGCGCTGGTGAACACGGCGCCGTGGCCCGCGTTGAACAACGGACAGTCTTCCAAAAGGCGCACGGCTTCGGTGACGGCGTCGATGGCGCTGCCGCCGTTGGCCAGCACGGCCTGGCCGGCGGTCAGGATGGACTCCAGGGCGGCCAGGTATTCCTGTTCTTTCTCGGGCGACATGGCCGCGCGGGACATCGCGCCGGCGCCACCGTGAATGGCGATCACGGGTTGAATCATCGTTTACCTACTCCATGGATGAGCCACGGCATCACGGACTGGGTGACCCCAGCGGCGGCCGCGACGGAATTCTTGGCCCGATAGGCCACCGCGGCGGACAAGGCTTCGATCAGCCCCAGCGCGGCGGTTTCGGAATTGGGAATCAACTGGCGCGCGGAAAACGCGTACAGCACCACGGAAGCCGTGGGCGCCAGCGGAGACGTGGGTTTGTCGGTCAGCACCAGCACCGGCACGCCGGCCTGCTTGGCGGCCGCGGCCAGCGTGACCGTGTCGGCCAGATACCGGGGAAAGCCGATGGCGATGACCAGGTCCTTGGACGTCATGCGCGACATCTGGCGCGCCGCGTGCGACACCCCGCCCGGGCCGGCCAGCGATTCGACCGAATGCAGGTGCATGCACAGGCCGCGTTGCAGCAGGCCAGCCAGAAAGCCGCTGGCGCCGAAACCGATGATGAACACGCGGTCGGCGGCCAGAATGGCCTCTACCGCCTGCTCACAGGCGGCCGAATCCAGCGATTGCAGGTTGCGCTGCGCGTTGCGGATGTCTTCTTCCAGCGTGGCGGCGAAGATCTGCACGGCGCTGGCGGAATGCGCCAGTTCGGTGCGCAGCTTTTCAACGGGTTCCAGCGCGGCTTCGAATCCACGCGCCAGTTCGGCGCGGAATTGGGGGTAGCCCGGCAGGTCCAGGGCGCGCGCGAAGCGGTTGGCGGTGGCGACCGACACCCCGACCGCCGCCGCGAATTCGTCGATGGTCATCGTCGCAGCGCGGAACTGATGCGCCAGCACGTACTCGGCCATCTTGTGCTGCGTGCGGCTCAGCGCGGGCTGAGCCCGGGCGATCCGATCAGCGATCGTTAGTGCGGCCTTGTTCATCGATTCGGGGGGGTGGGGTCGTAGCGGGTGTTTGTGTAAATCTGTTTACACGCAAATTTTAGATAAGAAAATTCATTTTCATACTAAGGGTATACCCGTGAATTTATGTAACAGTGCTTCCAAAAGAATCGGGGCCGGGTTTGAGGTACGCTAACGCCGCCGTTCTTACCCCAGCTTCTCGCCCCTGTCTTTCACCCCGCCGCCTTGGATTGACGCAATGCCCGATTGGATCTGCAAGCCCCACCAGGAACTGACCGTACCGGAGATCTACGCGATCCTGCGGCTGCGCACGGAGGTGTTCGTCATCGAGCAGCAGTGCATCTTCCAGGACATGGATGGCAAGGACTTGACGGGCCGGACCTCCCATCTGATGGCGTGGCAGGACGGCCAGTTGGCCGCCTATTGCCGGATCCTGGACCCGTCGCTGAAGAATGGGCAGATCGAGATCGGGCGCGTCATCACGGCGCCGTGGACACGCGGACAGGGGCTGGGCCATGAGTTGATCCGCCATGCCATGGCGGAGGTGCGCCAGCGCTGGCCGGGACGCGCGATGTACCTGGGCGCGCAGGCGCGGCTGCGCAACTACTACGGCGGACACGGCTTCGTTCAAGTCACGGAGGAATACATCGAAGACGGCATCCCGCACGTGGGGATGCGGCTGGACGAGGCCGCCTGAATCCAGGTTTCACGCTGGCGCGACGGGTGTTTGACACCCCTGAAGCGCCGCCTCAAGCCGGCACTCCTCTCCCTCGGGTGTCAGACACCTGGGGTTCTCATCCCGGCATGCCGACGCCCGATGAGAGGAAGGTGTCTGACACCCCTGAAGCACCGCCTCAAGCCGATACTCCTCTCCCTCGGGTGTCAGACACCTGGGGTTCATCTTGGCACGCCGACGCCCGATGAGAGGAAGGTGTCTGACACCCCTGAACCACCGCCTCAAGCCGGTACTCCGCTTCCTCGGGTGTCAGACACCTGGGGTTCATCTTGGCACGCCGACGCCCGATGAGAGGAAGGTGTCTGACACCCCTGAACCACCGCCTCAAGCCGGTACTCCGCTTCCTCGGGTGTCAGACACCTGGGGTTCATCTTGGCACGCCGACGCCCGATGAGAGGAAGGTGTCTGACACCCCTGAACCACCGCCTCAAGCCGGTACTCCGCCTCCTCGGGTGTCAGACACCTGGGGTTCATCCCGGCACGTCGACGCCCGATGAGGGGAAGGTGTCTGACACCCCTGAAGCACCGCCTCAAGCCGGTACTCCTCTCCCTCGGGTGTCAGACACCTGGGGTTCATCCTGGCACGCCGACGCCCGATGAGAGGAAGGTGTCTGACACCCCTGAAGCACCGCCTCAAGCCGATACTCCTCTCCCTCGGGTGTCAGACACCTGGGGTTCATCTTGGCACGCCGACGCCCGATGAGAGGAAGGTGTCTGACACCCCTGAAGCACCGCCTCAAGCCGGTACTCCGCTTCCTCGGGTGTCAGACACCTGGGGTTCATTTTGCACGGCAATGAAAAACGCCCCTTGCGGGGCGTTCTCAGCGAGACAACGGCAGCCGGTTTATTTGACCGCCGACACGTCCAGCTTGGCCAGCGTTTTGGACTGGATTTCGTCCACCGTCACGCCGGGCGCCGTTTCCAGCAGCTTCAGGCCGTTCTCGGTGACTTCCATCACGCCCAGGTCGGTGATGATCAGGTTGACCACGCCCACGCCGGTGAGCGGCAGGTTGCATTCGGGCAGCAGCTTGATGTCTTCGGTGCCGTCCTTCTTCTTGGCCACGTGCTCCATCAGGACCACCACGCGGCCCACGCCGGCCACCAGGTCCATGGCGCCGCCCATGCCCTTGACCATCTTGCCCGGGATCATCCAGTTGGCCAGGTCGCCCTTTTCGGAGACCTGCATCGCGCCCAGGATGGCCAGGTTGATCTTGCCGCCGCGGATCATCGCGAACGAATCCGCCGACGAGAAGATCGAGGAGCCCGGCAGGGTGGTGACCGTCTGCTTGCCGGCATTGATGAGGTCGGCGTCGACCTCGTCGTCGGTGGGGAACGGGCCGATGCCCAGCAGGCCGTTCTCGGATTGCAGCCACACTTCCACGCCCTTGGGCACGTGGTTGGCCACCAGGGTCGGCAAGCCGATGCCCAGGTTCACGTAAAAACCGTCTTGCAGTTCGCGCGCGGCGCGAGCCGCCATTTCATCGCGGGACCATGCCATGTCTGTTCTCCTTAGGCCGGGCGAGTGGTGCGTTGTTCAATGCGCTTTTCGGGCGTGGCGTTCAGCACGATCCGTTGCACATAGATGCCGGGCAGGTGGATCTGATCGGGATCCAGGCTGCCGGTCTCAACGATTTCCTCGACTTCGACCACCGTGAACTTGCCCGCCATGGCGACGTTCGGGTTGAAGTTGCGGGCCGTCTTGCGAAACACCAGGTTGCCGCTGCGGTCGGCGATGTGCGCCTTGACCAGCGACACGTCGGGCACCAGCGAACGCTCCATCACGTATTGCTGGCCGTCGAACTCGCGGATTTCCTTGCCGTCGGCCACGATCGTGCCCACGCCGGTGCGCGTGAAGAACGCCGGAATGCCGGCGCCGCCGGCGCGCAGTTTTTCGGCCAGCGTGCCCTGGGGCGTGAATTCGAGTTCGAGTTCACCCGACAGGTACTGGCGTTCGAATTCCTTGTTCTCGCCCACGTAGGACGCGATCATCTTGCGGACCTGGCGCGTGTTGAGCAACTGGCCCAGGCCGAAGCCGTCGACGCCGGCATTGTTGCTGACGCAGGTGAGGTCCTTGACGCCCGAATCGCGCAACGCGGCGATCAGGGCCTCGGGAATGCCGCAAAGGCCGAAACCGCCCACGGCGATCATCTGACCGTCCTTGACGATGCCTGCCAGCGCCTCCGTGGCGCTTGCATAAACCTTGTCCATCGCTCCAACTCCTAGTTAAGGTCGAACTGAAGAGAGCCCGTCCCGCCCGGGGATCGAAAAAATCGGGATGAGCCCTGTTTTTCCTGTTGCTTTTGTGCTTTTGCGCTAGATTTTACCGGCATGCCGGGACTACGCACGCCCTATTTTGCCGGTCTCCTCGCCGCGGCGCGAACGCCTCAGGCCGCGGGCTGGAACATGGCGCCCATTTGCGACAGCACTTCCGGCGGCCACGGAGTAGACGCGCTGGCCACGTAATCCAGCCAGACTAGCACGTTGCGGCCGCGGGCATAGGGGCCCGCGGGATCGTCCGCCTTTTCCAGCAGCAGCTCGAAGTCCGCGCTGGAACGGCCGATGCGGGTGACCTTGTGCGTGACGCGCACAGTGGCCGGATAGGTCAGGGGACGCAGGAAATCGCAGGATGCGTGGGCCAGGATGGGCCCCTCGTCCGCGGGCAACTGGAAGCCCGCCCCGTAGAGGATCTGCATCCGGGCCTCTTCCATGAGCCTGAAATACAGCGTGTTATTGAGATGGTTCAAGGCGTCCGAGTCGCCCCAACGCAAAGGCAATTCGATTTGATGGATATCGCCTACCGCAAGAATCCGTGCAGACATATTGTCCGGGTTCACCAATGGCTCCTGATGGCTGAATGAAATACGAAGGCATGCAGGGCGCCGCCTGCAATACAATCGCCGATAATACTTCCAGCCATATATGGAATACATACGGGGAGCTTTGCAAATGTCTGAACGCGAGTCGATGGAATATGACGTGGTCGTGGTTGGCGGTGGACCCGCCGGCCTGGCCACCGCTATCCGTCTTAAGCAGCTAGCCGCTGAGAAGAATCAGGAAATCGGCGTCTGCGTACTTGAAAAGGGCGCGGAACTGGGTGCGCACATCCTGTCCGGCGCCGTCATGGACCCGCTGGCGCTGACCGAGCTCATTCCCGACTGGAAGGAAAAAGGCGCGCCGCTGACCGTGCCCGTCACGCAGGACAAGTTCCTGTTCCTGTCCGAGACCGGCGCGCGCGGCACGCCCAACTGGCTGCTGCCGCCCTGTTTCCACAACGAGGGCAACTACATCGTCCGCTTGGGCGACGTCGTCAAATGGATGGGCGAACAGGCTGAAGCCCTGGGCGTGGACATCTTCCCCGGCTTCGCCGCGGTTGAAGTCCTGTACGACGAGAACGGCGCCGTGCGCGGCGTGGCCACCGGCGACATGGGCGTGGCCCGCGACGGCAGCCACACCGACCACTACCAGCCCGGCATGGAACTGCATGCGCGCTATACGGTGTTCGCCGAAGGCGCGCGCGGCCAACTGGGTCGCCAGTTGATCGAGCGCTACAAGCTCGACGACGGCCGCGACCCGCAGTCCTACGGCATCGGCATCAAGGAAATGTGGGAAGTCGATCCGGCCCAGTCCAAGCCCGGCCTCGTCATCCACACCGCCGGCTGGCCGCTGGATTCCGATACCTACGGCGGCTCTTTCCTCTATCACCTGGACAACAACCTGGTGGCGGTGGGCATGATCGTCGGCCTGGATTACGCCAACCCCTGGCTGTCGCCGTTCGACGAATTCCAGCGCTACAAGACCCACCCCGCCATCCGCGGCACGTTCGAAGGCGGCAAGCGCATCGCCTACGGCGCGCGCGCCATCACGGCCGGCGGCCTGCTGTCGCTGCCCAAACTGGCGTTCCCGGGCGGCGTGCTGGTCGGCTGTGAGGCCGGCTTCCTGAATGCTTCGCGCATCAAGGGCAGCCATGCGGCCATCAAGTCGGGCAAGCTGGCCGCCGAAGCCGCCTTCGACGCCCTGGCCGCCGACCGCCGCCAGGACGAACTCTCCGCGTATCCGCGGGCGTTCGAGGCGTCCTGGCTGCATGCCGAACTGAACAAGGCGCGCAACTTCAAGCAGTGGTTCAAGAAGGGCCGCACCATCGCCACGGTGATGACCGGCGTCGAACAACTGCTGTTCAAGGGCAAGATGCCCTGGACCCTGCGCCACAGCAAGCCCGACCACGCCTGCCTGCAGCCGGCGTCGCAATGCGCGCGCATCGACTACCCCAAGCCGGACGGCAAGCTCACCTTCGACAAGCTCAGCTCGGTGTTCATCTCGAACACCAACCACGACGAGAACGAGCCCGTCCACCTGACGCTGAAGGACCCCAACATTCCCGTGCAGGTCAACCTGGCCAAGTACGGCGGGCCGGAGTCGCGCTACTGTCCGGCGGGCGTGTACGAATTCGTCAAGGACGACCACGGCGAGGACCGCCTGCAGATCAACGCGCAGAACTGCGTGCACTGCAAGACCTGCGACATCAAGGACCCCACCCAGAACATCGTCTGGGTGGCCCCGCAAGGCGGCGAAGGCCCCGTCTACAGCGGCATGTAACGGGCAGGCGCCCCGCGGGGCGCCTGGCTGCCCCCGGGGCCGCAGGACATTCCATGACCGAACGCGTACTCCTCATCGGCTGCGGCGACCTGGGCCAGCGCGTCGCCCAGCGCTTCCTCGCGCGCGGCGACGAGGTCCACGCCCTGCGCCGCAATCCGCCCGCGGGCGGCCCGCCAGGCATCCGCTGGCTGCGCGGCGACATCGCGCGCCCGGGCGGGCTTCCCGCGCTGCCCCAGGGAGTGACCCGCCTGATCCATCTGCCCGCGCCCGGCGCGCGCGGCGACGCCGCCTACCGGGGCGTATTCATCGACGGCCTGGCCAACGTGCTGGACGCGCTGGACGCCTCCCGGCTCGAACGCGTCGTGTTCGTCTCGTCCAGCGCCGTCTATGGCGAACACCATGGCGACTGGGTGACCGAAGACACGCCGCCGGCCCCGCTGGGCGCCAACGGCCGCGTGCTGCTGGAGGCCGAGGCCGCGCTGGCGGCCCGGCGCCTGCCGTCCACGGCGCTGCGGCTGGCGGGCCTGTACGGTCCCGGCCGCCTGCAACTGATCGACAGGCTGCGCGGCGGCGGGGCCGGCGCGCCGGTCCAGCCCGAGCATTGGGCCAACCGCATGCACATCGACGACGCCGCCGCGGCCGTGGTCCACCTGGCGCTCCTGCCCGAGGCAGCGCCGGTGTACATCGGCTGCGACGATACGCCCCTGCCCCTGCATGCGCTGTACGCCGAACTGGCCAGGCTCGCGGGCGCGCCCGCGCCCGGCGTGGCGCCCGCCCCCGCCCATGTCGGCAGCAAGAAGCTCAGCAACGCCCGCCTGCGCGCCAGCGGCTTCACGCTGCGATGGCCGGACTCGCGCCTTGGCTATGCGGCGCTGCTGGCGGACCGGGACGGCGCGCCGCAGGCATAGTTCGCCCCGCGCCGAATCGTCGGCCGCAAGCCTGCCGGATACTGGCGTCCTTCGTCACCGCCGGCCGTCGCCATGTTTCCTTCCGATCCTCTCGCAGCCGTCACTCACCCCGACCCCTACCCGTACTACGCCGCGCTGGCTCGCGGCAGGCCGCTGTACCGGGAGCCGGCGCTCGGCCTGTGGATCGCCTGTCATCCGGACGCCATCCGGGCCGTCATGCGCCACCCGGCCGCGCGCGTGCGGCCCGCCGATGCGCCGGTGCCGCCCGCGCTGTGCCCGGGCCCGGCGGGAATGCTGTTCGGCCGCTTCGTGCGCATGAACGACGGCGCCGCGCACGCGCGGGCAAAGGCCTTGCTGGCCGACTTCATCCAGGAACAGGGCGCGCGGCCTTCCCCGCCGGCATGGCCGGAGGCCGGACCGCCGCATGCGGCGGCCGTCGACCGCTATCTGGCCGCCGCTCCCGTGCACGCGCAGGCCGCGTTCCTCGGCCTGCCGCCCGCCCTCCACGCCGATTGCGCGGCCGACATCGGCGCTTTCATATCGGCGCTGCCCGGGACCGCCGGCAGCGCGCAGGCCGCCGCCGCGCACGCCGCGGCCGAACGCTTGCAGTTCCGCCTGGAATCCCACTTGCTGGCGCCGCAGGCGGCGCCAGCCTTGCGCCGGCTGCGCGAAGCCGGCGAACGGGCCGGTCTTGCGCCCGCGCTGCTGGCGGCGAACCTGGCCGGCCTGCTGTT
Organism: Achromobacter veterisilvae; assembly: GCF_900496975.1. Taxonomy (GTDB): domain Bacteria; phylum Pseudomonadota; class Gammaproteobacteria; order Burkholderiales; family Burkholderiaceae_B; genus Achromobacter; species Achromobacter veterisilvae. The sequence goes on along the minus strand of NZ_UFQC01000016.1, from coordinate 76,876 downwards.
CCAGTCCTGCGAGGCCGGCGCCGGCCTGCTGGGCAATGCGCTCGTCCTGGCCGGGCGCCGCGGCGTCCGTGGCCCCGTCACGGACGCGGACGTCCAGGCACTGGTGGACGAGGTCCTGCGCAAGGATCCGCCCGTGCACAACACCCGGCGCTTCCTGGCTGCCGGCATCGAGACCGGCGGCCAGCGCATCAAGGCCGGCCAGACCGTGCTGCTGGTGCTGGCCGCGGCGGCCATGGCCGAACCCGAGGCGGGCTGGCCGTTCGGCGCGCTGGGCCATGCCTGTCCCGGCGCCGGCCTCGCCCGCCGCCACGCGGCGTCGGCGCTCGCGCACCTGCTGCGCGCGGGCGCCGACGCTCCCGCGCTGGCGGCCCGCTTCCGATACCGGCCGCTGCCCAACGCGCGCGTGCCCCAGTTTGATTTTCCCGAGGACAACACCCCATGATCGCCGTGATATTCGAAGTCGAACCCGCCAACGGCAACCCCCAGCCCTATCTGGACATCGCCGCCGGCCTCATCGAAGAACTGAAAGCCGTGGACGGGTTCATCTCGGTCGAACGCTTCCAGAGCCTGTCCAACCCGGGCAAGCTGCTGTCGCTGTCGTTCTGGCGGGACGAAGAAGCCGTGCGGCGCTGGCGCACGCTGGAATCGCACCGCCGCGCGCAGGAGGCCGGGCGCGGCGGCGTCTTCTCGGGCTACCGCCTGCGCGTCGCGCAGGTGCTGCGCGACTACGGCCTGCAAGAACGCGGCGAAGCCCCTGCCGACAGCCGCGAACGGCACGGCTGAGGCCCGGCCGCCTCAGGCTCCGGCCGCGGCCGCCGCGAGCGCCACCCGGTGCGTGGCGCCGGATTCGAACACCGCCGTCATGGCCGGCGGGCCCATGGCCGTAGAAGGATCGAAATAGTCGGACTCGTCGCGCCCCTGCCCGGCCGGCAGGTCGCGCACCTCAACACGGAAGCCCTCGGCCGGACTGCCCCGCAATTCCGGCACCGCCCGCAGCAGCCGGCGCGTATAGGGATGCGTCGGCCGGTCGAACACTTCGTCGCGCGAGCCCTCTTCGACGATATGGCCGCGCAGCATCACCACCACGCGGTCCGCGATCTGCTCGACCACGCCCAGGTCGTGCGAAATCAGCAGGCAGGCGAAGCCGTGGGACTTCTGCAGCGACATCAGCGTTTCCAGCACCTGCTTCTGCACGGTGACGTCCAGCGCCGACACCGGCTCGTCCGCGATGATAACTTCGGGCCGCAGCACCAGCGCCCGCGCGATGGCGACGCGCTGGCGCTGCCCGCCCGACAGTTCGTGCGCGTAGCGCTCCGCGTAGCCCTCGCCCAGACCCACGTCGCGCAACGCCTCTTCGACGCGCCTGCTCCTGGCCTCGGCCGTCATTCCGGCCTCCAGCCGCAGGCCCTCGCCCACCAGGGCGCCGATGGTCATGCGCGGATCCAGCGACGAATAGGGATCCTGGAACACCATCTGGATGCGGCGGCGCGCCGCCTGCCACGCCTGGCCCGAGCCGCCCGCGGGCAAGGCCCGGCCATCCAGTTCGATGCGCCCCCGCGCCTGCGGCACGAGGCCCAGGATGGACATCATGACCGTGGTCTTGCCGCTGCCCGATTCGCCGACGATGGCCAGCGTTTCCCCCGGCGCTACCGCGAAGGCCGCCCGATGGACCGCCCGCAGGGCGCGCTTGCGGAACCAGCCGTCTCGGACCGTGTAGTCGATCGCCAGCTCGTCCACCCGCAGGATGGGCGGACGGTCCGCGGCCGCCCGGGCGGGCCCGCGCTTGGGCAGCGCGTCCAGCAGGCTGAGCGTATAGGCGTCCCGCGGCCGCGACAGCACCTCGGCCACCGGGCCGGTCTCGACCGCCCGGCCCCGGCACATGACCAGCACGCGCTGCGTGTACGCGGCCACCAGGGCCAGGTTGTGGCTGATGAAAATCAGCGCGGTGCCCTGCTCGCGCGTCAGTTCGCACATCAGGTCCAGCACTTCCTTCTGCACCACGCAGTCCAGCGCCGTGGTCGGCTCGTCCGCGATCAGCAGGCGCGGCTTGAGCAGCATCACGCCCGCCAGCAGGATGCGCTGGCGCATCCCGCCCGAGAATTCGTGCGGATAGCGCTTCATGCAGTCGCGCGCGTCGCGCACGCGCACCCGCTCCAGCATCCGGACCGCGGCCTCCCAGGCGTCGCGGCGCGCCATGCTCCGGCGCAGCACCAGCGCTTCGATCAGTTGTTCGCCCACGCGGAACGCGGGGTTGAGCGACACCATCGGCTCCTGGAACACCATGCCGATGCCCGTGCCGCGCATCGCCAGCCAATCCTGCGGCGCCTGCCGCAACAGATCCTGGCCCTCGAACAGCGCCTGCCCGCCGGCGATGCGCGCGGCATCCGGCAGCAGGCCCAGCAGCGTCTTGCCGATCAGCGTCTTGCCGCTGCCGGATTCCCCGACGATGGACAGCGACTCGCCGGCATGGAGGTCGAACGACACCCGGTTCACCACCGGCGCCGCATCGCGCCTGCCGGGAAAACGGATTTCCAGGTCGCGCACGGACAGCAGGGGCACGCTCATGCCGTCACCCCCCGCATGCGCGGATCCAGCAGGTCGCGCACGGCGTCGCCCAGCAGATTGATGCCCAGCAGGCTCAGCGAAATCATGGCGCCGGGGAACACGGCCAGCCAGATGGCCTGGTCCATGGCGTTGCGGCTTTCGGACAGCATGCCGCCCCAGGTGGCCAGCGGCGGCGGCACGCCCAGGCCCAGGAAGCTCAGCGCGCTCTCGGCCAGCAAGGCCGAGCCGAAGATGGAGGTCGCGAAGATGAGCAGCGGCGGCAGGCAGTTGGGCAGCACGTGGCGGAACACCGTCCACAGGCCGCCATGCCCGGTGGCGCGCGAAGCGACGACGAAATCGCGCTGGCGCAGCGACAGCGCGGCGCCGCGCGCGATGCGCGACACCGATGGCGAATACGCCAGGCCCAGCGCCAGCACCACGCCCCATTTTGACGGACCCAGCACCGTCATGATGCCCAGCGCGAGCAGCAGGCCCGGGAACGCCATCAGCGATTCCACCAGCACCGTGATGCCGCGGTCGACCCAGCCGCCCGCGTAGCCCGCCGCGACGCCGACGGTGGTGCCCAGCACCAGCGCCAGCAGCACGGAGAACACACTGACCGCCACGCTGACCCCGGCCCCCGCCATCAGCCGCGACAGCACGTCGCGGCCGAACTCGTCGGTGCCCAGCCAGTACTCCGCCGACGGCGGCGAAAAGCGCGCCAGCAGGTCGCCTTCCAGCGGGTCGTGCGGTGTGTAGACCAGCCCGACCAAGGCCGGCAGCACCACGCCGCCGACCAGCGCGCCGCCCAGGACGGCATTGGTATGTTTCAAGCCCATGATGATCCTATTGAAGCTTCACGCGCGGATCGAACAGCGGATACAGCAGATCCACCGCCAGATTGACCGCCACGTACAGGAGCGCGATGAACAGCAGGCAGCCCTGCACCACCGGATAGTCCCGCGCATAAATGCTCTCGACCAGCAGGCGGCCGATGCCCGGCAGCGTGAACACGGTCTCGATCACCGCGGCGCCCGACAGCAGATGGCCCAGCATCAGGCCGATCACCGTCAGCGTGGGGCCGAACGAGTTGGGCAGCACGTGGCGCAGCATCACCCGCTTTTCGGGCAGGCCCTTGGCGCGCGCGTGCGCCACGTATTCGAGCCGCAGGGTCTCGATGGTGCTGGCCCGCATCATCCGGGTGATGGCGGCGATCTCGGTCAGCACGATGGCGCACACCGGCAGCACCAGGTAACGCGCCGCGCCCAGGCCGCCCTGGGCGATGGATTCGAAGCCGTACACTGGCAGCCAGTTCAGCTTTACGCCGAACAGCCAGATCAGAAGGATGCCCACCCAGAAGCTCGGCATCGACACGAACAGGATCGAGGTCGACACGATGGCGGTGTCCGCGCGGCGGTTCTGGCGCCAGGCGGCGACCATGCCGGCGGGCACCGCCACCAGGCAGGCCAGCAGCGTGGCGGTCAGCACCACCTGGGCCGTCACGGCGAAGTGCGTCAGCACCAGGTGCATCACCGGCTCGCGCCGCGCGATCGACATGCCCAGATCGCCCCGCAGAGCGTTCCCGACCCAGATCAGGAACTGCTCGCCGACGGGGCGGTCCAGCCCCAGCGCGTGGCGCATTTCCGCCAGCAGCGCCGGATTGTCGATATCGCCCAGCATCAGCGAGGCCGGATCCCCGGGGATGGCGCGGATCAGCGCGAACACCAGCACCGTGACCACGATCACGGTGGGCACCGACGCCGCGATGCGCTTGAGTAGATAGCCCAGCACGGCGCCTCAGTTCTTGGTGACGTTGAAGAAGCGCGGCTTGCGCAGCGGCCAGCCCGTGAAACCTTGCAGCTTGCTGGACACCGCCACGTAGCCGGGCTTGTTGTAGTACATCAGCAGCGGAGTGTCGCGCAGCATCAGCGCATGCAGCTTGTCGAACGCCTGCTTGCGCACCGCCGGATCGGACTCGGCCTCGATCCCTTCCAGGATGGCCGCGGCCTCCGGGCTTTCCCATTGCGCCATGGGCGTTTTGGACTTGTCGCCGATCACGTCGCGGAACATCAGCGCGGGTTCGGTGCGCGCCGAATAGGCGAAGGCCATGAGCTGGAACTTGCCTTCGCGGAAGTTGGTCACCTGGGTGCCCCATTCCAGCATGTCCAGCTCGGCCTTGATGCCGGCCTTGCCCAGTAGCTGCTGCGTCACCACCGCGACCCGGTACAGGTAGGGATAGCGTTTGTTCGCCTGCAGCTTCAGGGGTTCGCCGCGGTAGCCGGCGGCCTCGAGCAGGCGCTTGGCCTCTTGCAGGTTCTTCTCGTAGCCGGCCCGGTCCGCCTCGGAGTAGTAGGCGCTGGCCGCCGGCACCAGCGACGGGTTGTAGGCGGCCTGGCCGTTGTTCAGCGCGCGGGCGATGCCCGGGAAGTCCAGCGCCAGCGCGATGGCGCGGCGCATGTTCACGTCGGACAGCAAGGGCGCGCGCGTCTGCATCAACAGGTTGACGGTGTCCAGCCCCTGCTCGGTCACGATGTTCCAGCGCGGGTCCTTGGCCGGCAGATTGTCTTCGTCGGCGTTGTAGGCGTCGACCTGCCCGGCCATCAGGGCCGCCTTCTGCGCGGCGGCGTCCGGGATCACGACGAAGCGCACGCTGGCCTGCGCGGCCTTCCTGCCGGCCATGCCGCTGGGCGCCTCGCCGCGGGGCTTGTAGCCCGCGTACGGCGTCAGCAGCACGTACTGTTCTTTTTTCCATTCGGCCAGGACATAGGGCCCCGTGCCGATGGGCTTGACCCACTTGCCCTCGGCGTCCACGCTTTTCGGGCTCAGCACCGGCATCGGGCATTGCACGCTGGCCATCTGGTCCAGGAACAGCGCGTAGGGCTGCTCCAGCCGGAACACCACCGTGGCCGGATCGGGCGTTTCCACCGCCACGACCTTGGCGCCCTTGCTGCCGTCGTAGAGGTTCTTGCACGAATACTCGGACTGGGCGCCGTTGAGGTAGTCGTAGCTCCATTTGACGTCGGCGGAGGTCATGGGCGAGCCGTCGTGGAACGTCACGCCCTGGCGCAGCTTGAACGTGTAGGCCCGCTTGTCGTCCGACAGCGTCCAGGCGTCCGCCAGCATGGGCGCCACGCTCATGTCGGCGCGCAGCGCCACCAGGGACTCCACCACGTGCGCCAGCACATTGTCGGTGGAGGTGTTGCGCGAACGTCCGCCGGGCAGCGTGGTCGGCGTGCCGGAGCCTTCGGCGTAGCGGATTTCGGGAAGGGCGGCCTGCGCCCGGACCGCGGCCGGCATGCCGGCCATGGCGCCCGCCAGCGCGGCGGAAAACAGCAGCGCGCTCTTGACGCGCGAACCATGCGAATTCATAGGGTCACTCCAGGCGCGGCGTTCGCCGCGGACAGGTCCAGGGCCGGCTCAGAAGAGCCGGTACTCCGCGTAGTTGCGTCCTTCGTACGGTTTGCGGGCGATCCACATCACGCCGCTTTCCGGCTCCATCAGCGTGGTGGCCACCGTGGCCGAAATGCTGTCGAAGCTGGCGGGCTTGGGCGAACGCAGCACGCCGTCCGGCGCGGCGAAGTCGTCGGCCAGGATGCGCTTGACCGCGGCCCAGTCGATCCCGCCGGCGGCGCGCGCCAGCCCGTCCTGCACGCGGCGCTGGCGATAGATCGAGTCCGGATTGGCGGCCAGCCCCTTGTCGAACAGCTTGGCGCGCGCGGGCGCGCTGATCCAGTGGTTGGCATGCACCAGCAGGCCGTTTTCCGGCGTGATCCAGAAGATTTCGTCGGGCGAACATTCCAGGTCGACGGCCTCGCCTTGCGCCTGCGCCAGCATCAGGTTGTTGGAGCAGAAGCGCCGCGACGCCCACAGCACCTTCATGGCGTTGCAGAGGTTGGAGGCTTCCAGCATCTTGCGCCGCACCAGCACCAGCGGCACTTCGGCGGGGCGCTGATAGTCGTGCTCGCAGGACAGGAAGTTGCCGGACAGCGAAACGCCCGCGCTGTTGAACCCGTGGCGCGCCAGGCTGCCCGCCTCCGTGAACATCAGCAGATCGGGCCCGTCCTCGCGGCGCATGCGCAGCACGATGCCGGTGTCCGCGCATTCCTCGCGCCAGTCCCAGTTGTGCGCATGCATGAGCTTGCCGCCGGCCGCGGCCTCCGACAGCACGACCAGGCCGGTGCAGCCGTCGTCCAGCCCCTTGCGGGCGCGGGCCAGTTCGGCATGGCCGAACATCATCTCGGTGCGGCAGTTGATGACCACCACGTCTTCCAGCGCCTGGCCCGAACCGTCCGCGATCCCGCGCAGTTCTTCCAGGTAGGCGGCGTCGTAATCGCCCACCACGGGCACCATGGCGGCGGCCAGCGCCTTCAGGCGGTCCGCGCCCACGCCGCGCCGCTCGAGCTGGCCGCGATAGAGGGCCACGCTGCGCGCCACGCGCTCCGGCACGGCGGCGCCATGCTGGCGCCCCCGCTCATAAGGACTGCCCTGTACGTCGACCAGGGGAAAGGGGGTAGGCAAAGTCACGGCGCAAGGCTCCGGTGCGAGTTCATTCAGACCGACAAATTTTGTACTAATATAGAAAAAAGTTCAATACAAGGGTTTCTACGGACACCACTGGCCAGCCGCCCTCGCCACAACGCTCTCCGGTACCATTCCCAATCCGCCGCTCCTAGCGCCCGCCCCCGTCCATGCCCAACGCCGCACCCGCCCGCCCCACTCCGCTGCAAGTCGACCTGGCACGCCACATGGCGGAAGACATCGTGGCCCGGCGCTATGCGCCGGGCGACCATTTGTCCGAGGAAGCGCTGGCGGCGGCCTACGAGGTGTCGCGCACGCCCGTGCGCGGCGCGCTCAGGCTGCTGGCCGCGCAAGGCCTGATCACGCACCGCCCCAACAGCGGCTACACCGTGGCCGATAATGCCGCCGCGGGCGCTCCCGCCATCGCGGGCGCGGGCCCCACGCAGGACGAGCTGTACCGGCGGCTGATCGACGACCGCGCCTCGCGCGCGCTGCCTGAAACCTTCACCGAACGCGACCTGCAGCAGCGCTATCCGGCGCCGCGCAGCGTGCTGGCCAAGACGCTGCTGCAACTCTCGGCGGACGGCCTGATCGAAAAGCGCAAAGGCCACGGCTGGCAGTTCGCGCCGTCGCTGGAGAACCGCGACGCCCTCAACGAGAGCTACCGTTTCCGGATGACGGTCGAATGCGCGGGCCTGCTGGAACCCACGTTCCGGCTGGACAGGGAGGCCCTGGCGCGCATGCGCGCCGCGCATGAAGCCCTGGCCGCACGCAGCGACGCCGACATCTCGGCCACCGAGTTCTTCAACCTCAACGCCTCGTTCCACGAGATGCTGGCCCGCTTCTCGGGCAACCGCTACATCCTGCAGGCCGTGCAGCAGCAGAACCAGCTACGCCGGCTGGAAGAGCATGCCGCGTTCTACCGCGACGCGCGCTACGCCAATTCCGGCAGCGAACACCTGCAGATCATCGAGGCCCTGGAGGTCGGCGACCAGGAATGGGCTTCCCAGCTCATGCGCCGCCACCTGAAGACCTCGCTGCAAGTGTCGTAAGACCCACCCGCTGCCGCTTACGCGCCCCTTCAAGGGGCCCCCGCTTTGCCGAAGGACGCCGTTCTTCCCGGCAAGCGCAGCCTTGCGTCTGACACTAGCCCTGTGCCCAACACCAGCCCTGTGTCTGACACCCCTACGCCCCGCCCGGCATGCTGAAGCGCACGCCCCCGGGTGTCTGACACCCCCAAAGACACTAACCCCGCCACCCCAGGTCCATCCCATATTGTATTTTTAATTATATTAATACAAAATAGAAAACCCGAACCACCCCGAAGCAGGCTCCCCATGTCCTCGTCAGCGTCCCACCCCACTCCCGCCCTCAACGCCGAAGCCTATTGGATGCCCTTTACCGCGAACCGGCGGTACAAGCGCGCGCCCGTGCTGTTCACCGCCGCGGAAGGCATGCACTACATCCGCCCGGACGGCCGCCGCGTGCTGGACGGCATCGCGGGCCTGTGGTGCGTGAACGCGGGGCATCGCCGCCCCGAAATCGTCGACGCCATCGCCCGCACCGCCCATGAACTGGACTATGCGCCGTCGTTCCAGATGAGCCATCCGCTGGCCTTCGAGCTGGCCGAGGCCCTGCGCCAGGAAGCGCCCCCGGGATTCTCCAACGTGTTCTTCTCGAACTCCGGCTCCGAAGCCGTGGACACGGCGCTGAAGATCGCGCTGGGCTACCACCGCGCGCGCGGGCAGGGCCAGCGCGTGCGCCTGATCGGACGCGAGCGCTCCTACCACGGCGTGGGGTTCGGCGGCCTGTCGGTGTCGGGCATCGCCGGTCACCGCAAGCCCTTCGGAAATCTCCTGCCCTACGTGGACCACCTGCCGCACACGTACGACCGCAGCCAGATGGCCTACACGCGGGGACAGCCGGATTGGGGCGCCCACCTGGCCGATACGCTGGAACGCATCGTCGCGCTGCATGACGCGTCCACCATCGCGGCCGTCATCGTGGAACCGGTGGCGGGCTCCACCGGCGTGCTGGTGCCGCCCAAGGGCTATTTGCAGAAACTGCGCCAGATCTGCGACGCCCACGGCATCCTGTTGATTTTCGATGAAGTCATCTGCGCCTTCGGCCGCATCGACGGCGCCTTCGCCTCGCCGCATTTTGGCGTCACGCCGGACATCATCACCAGCGCCAAGGGGTTGACCAACGGCGCGATTCCGATGGGCGCCACGCTGGTGCAGCGGCATGTCCACGATGCCTTCATGCAGGGCCCGGACAGCGCCATCGAGCTATCGCACGGCTATACCTATTCCGGCCATCCGGTGGCATGCGCCGCCGGCCTGGCCACGCTGGACATCTGCCGCCGCGAAGGCCTGTTCCAGCGCAGCCGCGAACTCTGGCGCTATTGGGAAGACGCCGCGCACAGCCTGAAGGGCCTGCCGCACGTGGTGGACATCCGCAACATCGGGCTGCTGGCGGCCATCGAACTGGCGCCGCTGGACGGCAAGCCCGGCCAGCGCGCCTATGCCGCGCACCAGGCCTGCCTGGAACGCGGCTGCCTGATCCGTTCGGCGGGCGACACGATGCTGCTGTCGCCCCCACTCATCATCGAGCGCGCCCAGATCGACGAATTGTTTTCGGTCCTGTCGGACGTGCTGCGCGCGGCCGCCTAGTCAGGCGAGGTGCCGCGCCACCGCCTGGACCACCCGCCGCACGTCGCCGGCGGACACGTCCAGGTGGGTGACCAGGCGCGTCGGGCCGCCGTAGACGGCCCGCATCAGGATGCCGTCGCCCGCCAGCGCGGCGGTCAGCGCTTCGCAGCGCGAAGGCTCGAATTCCGCGAACACCATGTTGGTGTCCTGGCTCAGCACCTTGACGCCGGCGATGCCGCGCAGCCCGTCGGCCAGCAGGCGGGCGTTCTCGTGGTCCTCGGCCAGGCGCTCGACGTTGTGCTCCAGCGCATACAGGCAGGCGGCGGCCAGCACGCCGGCCTGCCGCAGGCCGCCGCCCAGCATCTTGCGCCAGCGCCGGGCGCGGGCGATCAGCTCGGCGCTGCCGACCAGCACCGAGCCCACCGGCGCGCCCAGCCCCTTGGAAAAACAGATCGACACCGAATCGAAGGGCTCGCACAGATCCGCCACCGGCTTGCCGCTGGCCACGGCCGCATTGCAGACGCGCGCGCCGTCCAGGTGCGTCGCCAGGCCGTGCTGGCGGGCCCACGCGGTGGCGGCCTGCACATAGGACGCCGGGATCAGCTTGCCGTGGAAGGTGTTCTCCAGGGCCAGCAGGCGGGTGCGGGCGAAGTGCGGATCGCCCGTGGGCTTGAGCGCCGCGGCCAGCTTCTCCAGCGGCAGCGAGCCGTCTTCCGCGTGCTCGACCGGCTGCGGCTGGATGCTGCCCAGCACCGCCGCCCCGCCCCCTTCGTACTTGTAGGTGTGCGCCTGCTGTCCCACCAGGTACTCGTCGCCCCGGTCGCAGTGCGCCATCAGCGCCCCCAGATTGCTTTGCGTGCCGGAGGGAAAGAACAGGCCGGCCGCCTTCCCGGCGCGCTCGGCGACCGCTTCCTGCAGGCGGATCACGGTGGGGTCGTCGCCCATCACGTCATCGCCCAGGGGCGCGGCGACCATCGCCTGGAGCATGGCGGCGGAGGGCTGGGTAACGGTGTCGCTGCGCAGATCGATCATGGAAAATCCTTGGAGAGGAAATGGAATTCAGGGAAGCCGCTCAGCCGGCGCGCGGCGCGGGCGCGGCCCGGCTCACCACCCAGATGCCGGCCAGGATCAGCACCATGCCGCCCAGTTCGGCCGGCGTGGGCCGCTCGGACAACAGCGCCCAGGCGAACAGCATGGCCACGACCGGCACGCCCAGGCTCGACAGGCCGGCGATGGACGCGGGCACGCGGCGCACGACCTGCAGCCACAGCAGCCAGCCCGCCGCCGTCGCGATCAGCACGATGTAGACCATGCCGGTCCAGAGCTGCCAGCCCCATTGCGCGGACATCTGCGGCACCAGGAAGGCCAGCGGCGCCATCGCCAGGCCGCCAAGCAGCATCTGCCAGGCGGTGAAGGTCATCACGTCCGGCGCATGGCGCTCGAACATGCGCTTGGACAGCACCGTGCCCACGCCCCAGCTCAAGCCGCTGCCCAGCCCCAGCGCCACCGGGCGGATGTCGCCCAGGCCGTTCCAGGGCTCCACGAAGCAGACCAGCCCGACGGCCGCCAGGCCGATGCCCAGCCCATGCCTCGCGGTAGGCCGTTCGCGCAGCAGCCCCCACGCGAACAGGATCACCCAGAACGGCATGGTGTAGGCCATGAGCGAGACCTTGCCCACCCCGCCCGTCACCAGCGCCGTCTGCACGAAGCCCTGGAAGCCGGCCGTCTGCGTCAGGCCGATCAGCAGGGTCAGCTTCCACGGCGGCATGGCCAGCGGGCGGCGGGTCGCGATCGCCAGCGCGAACAGCACCAGGCTGCCCGCCACGTAGCGCAGCGCCACGAAATCGAACGGGCCGATGTAGGACACGACCAGTTTCATCGCGATCCAGCTACCCGCCCAGACCAGGATGGTGCTGAACATCAGGGCTAGCCCCGCCCGATCGAAACTGCTGCGGCTCACGTCTATGGCTCCGTGGAGGTGCGGAAATGGAAAAAGAAAAAGCGCCCGGCGCCGGCGGATTGCCGGCGCCGGGCGCCTCATTATGCGCCTGTTGCGCGCGGGGCGGCCGCCAGGCGGCGGCCGGACGCGCTCACAGGGGCTTGGACAACTGTTCCAGGATGGCGGGGTTTTCCAGCGTGGAGACGTCCTGCGTGACTTCCTCGCCCTTGGCGACCACGCGCAGCAGGCGGCGCATGATCTTGCCCGAGCGCGTCTTGGGCAGGTTGTCGCCGAAGCGGATGTCCTTGGGCTTGGCGATGGGGCCGATTTCCTTGGCCACCCAGTCGCGCAGCGTCTTGGCGATGGCCTGGGCCTCGTCGCCTTCCGGACGCGTCCGCTTGAGGACCACGAAGGCCACCACGGCCTCGCCGGTCGTGTCGTCCGGACGGCCCACCACCGCGGCTTCGGCCACCATTTCGTGAGCCACCAGCGCCGACTCGACCTCCATCGTGCCCAGGCGGTGGCCCGACACGTTCAGCACGTCGTCGATGCGGCCCATGATCCAGAAATAGCCGTCCGCGTCGCGCTGCGCGCCGTCGCCGGCCAGGTAATAGCCGCGCAGTTCGGGCGGGAAATAGCTTTTCTTGAAACGCTCCGGGTCGCCCCAGATGTTGCGGATCATCGCGGGCCACGGCCGCTTGATCACCAGGAAGCCGCCATTGCCCTGTTCGACGTCGGCGCCGGTCTCGTCGACGATGGCCGCCGCGATGCCCGGCAGGGGCAAGGTGCACGAACCCGGCTTGGTCGGCGTGGCGCCCGGCAGCGGGGTGATCATGTGGCCGCCGGTCTCGGTCTGCCACCACGTATCCACGATGGGGCAGCGCTCGCGGCCCACGTTCTTGTGATACCACATCCAGGCTTCGGGGTTGATGGGCTCGCCCACCGTGCCGATGATGCGCAGGCTGTCCAGGTCGTAGTTCTTCGGATGCGCTTCGGGCGAGGCCTCGGCCGCCTTGATCAGCGAACGGATCGCGGTGGGCGCGGTGTAGAACGTGGTGACCTTGTGGCGGGCGATCATGTCCCAGAAGCGGCCGGCGTTCGGATAGGTCGGCACGCCTTCGAACACCACCTGCGTCAGGCCGGCCGCCAGCGGGCCGTAGGTGATGTAGGTGTGGCCGGTGACCCAGCCCACGTCGGCCGTGCACCAGTACACGTCGTCCTTGCGGGCGTCGAAGGTCCACTTCACCGTCAGCAGCGCCCACAGCAGGTAGCCCGCCGACGAATGCTGCACGCCCTTGGGCTTGCCGGTGGAGCCGGAGGTGTAGAGGATGAACAGCGGGTGCTCGGCGTTGACCGGCACGGGCTCGCAGGTGTCGGCCTGGCCGGCTTCCACGTCGTGCATCCAGAGGTCGCGGCCTTCGTTCCACTGCACCTTGCCGCCGGTGCGGCGGTACACGATGACCTTGGAGACGCCCTCGCAGCCGCCCATCGTGAAGGCCTCTTCGACCGCGGGCTTCAACGGAATGGTCTTGCCGCCGCGCACCTGCTCGTCGGCGGTGATGACCAGCGAGGCGCCCACGTCCATGATGCGCTCTTGCAGGCTCTTGGCCGAGAAGCCGCCGAACACCACCGAGTGCGTCACGCCCAGGCGCGCGCAGGCCTGCATGGCGACCACGGCTTCGATCGACATCGGCATGTAGATGATGGCGCGGTCGCCCTTCTTGTAACCCAGCGCGGCGATGCCGTTGGCGAAGCGGCACACGCGGGCCAGCAGTTCGCGGTAGGTGACCTTGTCGACCTTGCCGTCGTCGGATTCGAAGACGATGGCGGTCTTGTCGGCGTTGCCATTGGTCAGGTGCACGTCCAGGCAGTTGGCCGAGACGTTCAGTTCGCCGTCGCCGAACCAGCGGTAGAACGGAGCGTCGGATTCGTCGAGGACCTGCGTGAACGGCTTGGTCCACTGCAGATTGTCGCGGGCCTGCCCGGCCCAGAATCCGTCGAAATCGTTCTCGACCTGCGCGCACAGCGCGTTATAGGCTTCCATGCTGGGAATGGCGGCGCCCCGCGCCGCGCGTTCGGGCGGCGGAAAAACGCGGGTTTCCACCAAGACGGACTCAATAGCGTTCGACATGATCTTTGTCTCCAATCGGTGATTCTGTTGTTTATGCCGCTTTTTTATTACCCACCTGCAACCGTATCGCCACGCTCTTACGGGCACCTTACGCAAAATGCGGGCCGGAGCCCGCAATGGCGCAGGAGCGCGGAGCTTCGGCAATGCCGGTCTCGGGCGAGACAGGCCGGAAGGCATCGAGCTGGCGGCATGCACAAGCAAACTGCGCACCGGCGCCGCTTAGCGAAAGCGGCGCCGCTGGGCAGACCGTAAGGATAGCAGCCGCGGCCCCGCTTCCGCGAGCCGCGGGCTTCACGCCGCCTGCCGGGCCAGGCCGCGCTTCATGTCCACGCGCGACAAAAGGATGAGGCCGCCCACGAAGAACAGGCCGGTCACCAGGATCGCCAGCCGGTGGTTGCCGTGCGTAGCCCACGTCACCAGGCCGTAGGTCAGCGGGCCGATCACGGCGGCCAGTTGCACCGAGAAGGTCCAGAGCGAAAAGAACTCGGCCAGCCGGCCCGCGGGCGCGAGCGCGCCGGTCATGGCCCGGCCCGCGCTCTGGGTGGTGCCCATGCACAGCCCGGCCAGCGTGGCGGCCACCCAGAACACCGGCGCCGTGACGGCGGCGTAGGCCACCAGCACCATCGCGATCCAGCCGACCAGCGTCATGGCCAGCGCGGGCTTGTGCCCGATGCGGTCCTGCACGTAGCCGAACGAGAACGCCCCCGCCGCCGCGCCGATGTTCACGGTGAACACCAGCAGCATGATCTGGGGCGTGGTGAAGCCCATGACTTCCGAGGCGTACACGGCCGCCAGCGTGATCACCACCGAAATCCCGGCCTGGTAGCAGGCGATGCACATGAGCAGCCGGCGGAATTCCGGAAAGTGCTGCCCGGTTTCGCGCCAGGCATAGGCCAGGCGCTTGAACATGTGCAGCGCCTCGGGCTGGCCGGCCTGCGGCTTCGCGCGTTCACGCAGCAGGAAGAACGACGGCAGCGCCGCCAGCGCGAACACCGAGCAGGTGACGACGATGACCCAGGGCACGAAATGCTCGGCCGTCGCGCCGCGCGCCTCCGCCAGCGTCACGACGACCAGCGACAGGCCCAGGGTGAGCATGCCGCCGCAATAGCCGAAGCTCCAGCCCCACCCCGACACCCGCCCCAGCGCGGCGGGCTTGGCGAGTTCGGGCAGGAAGGCCGCGACCACGGATTCGCCCACGCAATAGCAGTAATTGGAGATGACGATGGCGGCCAGCGCCAGCCAGACGTCGCCGGGCCCCGCCTGGGTCAGCACCAGGGTGGCGGCGACGCAGCCCACCGTGCTCGTGTAGAGCAGGCGGCGCTTGCCCGCGCGCGCGTCCGCGCGGGCGCCCAGACTGGGCATGGTCAGCATGATGAGCAGATAGGACAGCGACAGGGCCGCGGTCCAGGCCAGCGTGGCCCACGGGGCGCGCCCGCCCACCACGCCGACGAAATAGGTGCTGAACACCGCCGTGAGGATCACGGTGGTGTAGCCGGAATTGGCGAAGTCGTACATGGCCCAGGCCCAGACTTCGCGTTTGGCCACGCCCGGATTCAGGGGGCTGTCGCCCCCCGCTCCGGCGTCCTGCCTCGGCAGGCTCATAGCCCCAGGGCGGCGATGCCTGCTTGCGCGATCTGCACGTCTTCGGTCGACTTCACGCCCGACACGCCGACCGCGCCCACCACGTGGCCGCCGGCCACGACCGGCACGCCGCCTTCCAGCAGGCCGTCGATCAGCGGGGCCGACAGGAACGAGTAGCGGCCGTTGTTGATCATTTCTTCGTAGACGCGCGACTCGCGGCGGCCCAGCGCGGCGGTCTTGGCCTTCGCGGGAGCGATGTGCGCCGAGATCGGGGCGGCATCGTCCAGGCGCAGCATGCCCAGCAGGTGGCCGCCATCGTCGACCACGGCGATGGTGACGGCCCACTTGTTCTGCAGGGCGTGTGCTTCGGCCGCGGCCAGGACTTTCTTGACGTCTTCGGCGCTCAGCACGGGTTTGGTATTCATTGCAGCGACTCCTTGATCTGTTCCAGGGCGGTTGGGTCTTCGATGGTCGTCAGGTCCCCGGGATCGCGTCCTTCGCATACCGCGACGATCGCGCGGCGCAGCACCTTGCCGGAACGGGTCTTGGGCAACGCGCCCACGAACCGGATCCGGGCGGGCCTGGCCACCGCTCCGAGCTGATCTTCCACCAGCCGCATGATATCGCCTTCCAGTTGTTTTGCCCCCTCCGGCGTTTCGGCGCCGGCGGGATTCTTCAGCACGGCGAACGCCATGGCCACCTGCCCCTTGAGCGCGTCCGCCACGCCCACCACCGCGCATTCGGCGATGAGGGCATGGCTGTTGACGGATTCCTCGATCTCGCGCGTGCCCAGCCGGTGGCCCGCCACGTTGATCACATCGTCCGTGCGACCCAGAATGAACCAGTAGCCGTCATCGTCCACCAGGCCCCAATCGAACGTGGAATACACCTGGCGCCCGGGGATGGACGTGAAGTAGGTCTGCACGAAGCGTTCGTCGTCGCCCCAGATGGTGGACATCGCCCCCGGCGGCAGCGGCGGCACGATGGCCACCACGCCCTTCTGGCCGGGGCCCAGGTCCTCGCCGGTGGATTCGCTGACGATGCGCGCGTCGAAGCCGTACACGGGAAAGGACGGGCTGCCGTAGCGGGTGGGCACTTGCTCCACGCCCGGCTGGGCCGAGAGGATCGGCCAGCCCGATTCCGTCTGCCAGTAATTGTCGATGATGGGTTTGCCCAGGCCGCTGGAAATCCATTGCGCCGTCGGCTCGTCCAGGGGCTCGCCCGCCAGGTACACCGCGCGCAGCGACGACAGGTCGTGCTGCTTGAGCAAGGCCGGATCCTGGCGCTTGAGCACGCGCACCGCGGTCGGCGCCGAAAACAGCGTGTTGACCTCGAACTGTTCCACCAGCTTCCACAGGATCGCGCCATCGGGCCGCACCGGCGTGCCTTCGTACAGCACCGTGGCCTGCCCGCCTATCAGGGGACCGTAGACGATATAGGAATGGCCCACCACCCAGCCGATGTCGCTGGTGCAGAAGAACGTATCGCCCGCCTTCCCGTTGAAGATGTATTCCATGGACGAGGCCAGCGCCACGGCGTAGCCGCCCGTGTCGCGCTGCACGCCCTTGGGGCGGCCGGTGGTGCCGGAGGTATAGAGGATGTAGCTCGGTTCGGACGATTCCAGCCATTCGACCGGCACCCGGGCGCCGCGGTGGCGTTCGCGCAGGGTCGCGTAGTCCAGGTCGCGCCCCGCCACGGGCTCGAACGGGGCCAGGCCGCGGTCGAACACCACGACCGAGGCCGGCGGCGTCTTGGCCAGGGCCAGCGCCCGGTCCAGCAGCGGCTTGTAGGGCACGACCTTGCCGGCGCGGGACCCGCCGTCGGTGCAGACGACGACCTTGGGCGCGGCGTCGTCGATGCGCTGGGCCAGGTTGACCGAGGCAAAACCGCCGAACACGACGGAATGCACCGCCCCGATCCGGGCGCAGGCCAGCATCGTGAACACCGCCTCCGGCACCATCGGCATGTAGAGCAGCACGCGGTCGCCCCGTCCCACTCCCAGTTCCTTGAGCATGGCGGCGGCGGCATTGACCTCTTCGAAGACGTCCTGGCGGGTATAGACGCACTCGCGGTCCACCTCGGTGGACACCCAGATCAGGGCCGGCGCGTCGGCCTGGGTCGGCAGCCAGCGGTCGACGGCGTTGTAGCAGAGGTTGGTCCGGCCGCCCGTGAACCATTTGGCGAACGGCGGCCGGGAGAAATCCAGCACAGACTCGAACGGCGTCTCCCAATGAATGCGGCCGGCCTCTTCCCGCCAGAATGCATCGCGATCGTGCACTGAGCGGTAATGGAAATCCCGGGTTTTTTGCATTTATGTCTCCTGTTATCGTTCGTAAGCCTTAAGACTGATTGCTTTCTTTTTGGATCTTTCGGTCATTTTGGTAGGCGAACCTTGCACGAGGCTTGCCGCAAGTCAAAAAGTTCCACCAGGCGTCCACGCTGCATGGACATTTAAGCCGGTAACGTAGCGAACCGGTCTTGAAAGTTTGGTAGAATCCCCGCGAAGTTGTACAAAAATGTTGATTTTGCTGACATCTCGGCCAGATTCACGGCGAATCCCGTGTTTTTTGCCGTTATCCGCAAATCATCCCCTGGCGAATGCATCGACACTCCACACGCGCGCGACAGAATTCATCCACTGGCCAGGCAACTCGCGGTCTGCGTTTGCTGGCGCTGGTAGCGTGCGTGGCGGGTCTGGCAGGTTGTGCCGGTATGAACCAAAAGTCAACCGCCTATACGTCGGAGATCGACCCCTACGAAATGGAGTGGGTCGCCACCGCCGATGACCCCATCGGCATGCTGGTGGTGCATAAGTTCAAGCGCGAACGCCAGCAGGCCCACACGGGCGTGAACAGCGACAACGCCATGGTCAGCGAAGCCCTGAACTACCTGGGCATCCGCTACCGCTTCGGCGGCACTTCCCCCGATACCGGATTCGATTGCAGCGGGCTGGTCAGCTACACGGTCGAACGCTCGCTGGGCCTGAAACTGCCGCGCAATGCCGCCGACATGGCGCAACAGGGCATCGCCGTCAACAAGAACGAACTGAAGGCCGGCGACCTGGTCTTCTTCAATACGCTGGGCCGCCGCTATTCGCACGTCGGCATCTACCTGGGCGACGACCGCTTCGTGCACTCGCCCAGCGCCGGCGGCGTGGTCCGCGTCGAAAGCATGGCCATGACCTACTGGGCCAAGCGCTACAACGGCGCGCGCCGCCTGGACAACAGCCTGATGGCCTCCGCGCGCGCGGCCAACTGATCCCCCGCGCCCGGCTCTTCGTACAAGACAAGCAAAACGCCGCCGGACTTTCCAGTCCGGCGGCGTTTTCGTTTCTCTTCGCGGCTTATAGGCCGCAGGCCGTTTCGGCCTCCCCAGTTTTCTTGTCCGGCCGCGGCAGGCGGCGGCCGCTGCTTAGTGCACCGTGCCCGCGCGCGAGCACAGGCCGCATTGCTGCAAGGCCTGCTGCATGCTGCATACCGAACGCCGACAAGCCACGACCCGGATGCCGCCGCGCTGCGCCGCGTTGCGGAAGGTCTTCATGACGTTGTGGCCCAGGAAGTCGGTCAGCAGGATGACCAACTGGGTGCCCGAAGGCAGTTGCAGCGTCTTCTTTTGATGCGAAGGATCACGTCCGCTGATGTGGTGCGTGATCGAAATATTGTGTCCTTTGAGAAGGTCGGGAATGTTGCCGAGGCGGTCGGCCCCCACTACCACTGCACTGAGTCCTGCCGTCATGATGAACCTCACTGGGTCGTTGAGACTAGGTGTAATGATAATGATTCCTATTGTTTAGTCAACTTAAATGAGATCAGTTCTTATTTAATTATTTTTATGAGCCTGCGTGGAGGGATAGCGAGATCTCGCGCCGCCGGAAAAAAAACGGCGCCCGAAGGCGCCGCGCTGGTTCGCATGCGGGAAGGCCGTGGGGCGCCTACTTGGACGTGCCCTGCACGGCTTCCGTCACCACGGCCCGGGTGAGGGACGGCGCCAGCATTTCCAGGAAGGTGTAGACGTAGTCTCGCAGGAACACGCCCGCCTTCACGCCCACGCGAGTCGTATGCGTGCCGAACAGATGGCCCACGGGCAGCCCCACCAGGTTCGAGTCGCGCCGCGGATCGTAGGCCACGCCGGCGATGATGCCGATGCCCAGGCCCACGTCGACGTAGGTCTTGATCACGTCGGCGTCGATGGCTTCCAGCACGATGTCCGGATGGATGCCCTGGTTCGCGAAGATCTCGTCTATGGTGCTGCGGCCGGTGAAGGCGCGGTCATAGGTCACGATGGGGAATTCGGCCAGTTGCGCCAGCGACAGCCGCTTGGCTGCGCTGGAAGTCAGTTCGGCCAGCGGATGGTCCGGGCGCACCACCACGGTGTGCTCCCAGGCATAGACCGGCAGCGTTGCAAGGCCGGGCGTGAGCGCCAGCGATTCCGTCGCCAGCGCCAGGTCGGCCTGTTCGTGCAGCACCATTTCCGCCAGTTGCGCGGGGCTGCCTTCGGCCAGCGACAGGTGCACCTTGGGGAATTGCTTGCGGAACGCGGGAATGACCCGCGGCAGCAGGTAGCGCGCCTGGGTGTGCGTGCAAGCGATCACCAGCCCGCCCTCGTCGCGGCGCGCGAACTCGTCGCTGACCTTCTTGAGGTTGTCCACTTCGCGCATGATGCGGTCGATGACCTGCGATACCGCCAGGCCCGGCTTGGTCAGCCCTTTGATGCGTTTTCCATGCCGTTCGAAGATCTTGATGCCCAGTTCGTCTTCGAACTCGATGATCGCCTTGGATACCCCCGGTTGGGAGGTGTAGAGCATCCGGGCGGCTTCGGTCAGATTGAAGTCGCGCCGGATGGTTTCCCGCACGAAACGAAATTGCTGCAGGTTCATGAATTGGCCCCTGATAGACGGACCAATTATAAGTAATAAGGACGCCTTGTTATATGACTTATTTATATAAGCTTAGGTGCAAGACGTCCCCCTTTCAGCGCATCGTAATCGTGGTGTTCACGCTCTTGGCATGGGCCGACCAGCGCGCGGTGACCGTCTTGGTCTGCGTCCAGAACTGCACCGCCTGCTTGCCGTTGGGGCCCAGGTCGCCCAGCTTGGAGCCGCGCGAACCGGTGAAGCTGAACCAGGCCACCGGCACCGGAATCGGCACGTTGATGCCCACCTGGCCCACGTCGATATTGTTCTGGAAGTAGCGGGCCGCGCCGCCGTCCTGGGTGAACAGCGCAACGCCGTTGCCGTTGGGGTTGCGGTTGATGAACGCCACCGCGTCCTCCAGCGTTTCGGCGCCCACCACGCACAGGACCGGGCCGAAGATCTCTTCGGTGTAGATGGTCATGTTTTCGCTGACGCCGTCGAAGATCGTCGGGCCCACGAAGTTGCCCTGCTCGAAGCCCGGCACTTGCAGGTTGCGGCCGTCCAGCAGCAGCTTGGCGCCCTCGTCCACGCCTTTCTGGATCAGGCTCTCGACGCGCTTCTTGGCATTGGGCGAAACCAGCGGGCCCAGGTCGGCCGCGCGGTCGGTGCCGGAATTGACCTTGAGCTTCTTCGCGCGCTCGACGAAGTCGGGCAGCCAATTGCGCGCGTCGCCGACCAGCACGGCCACCGACGAGGCCATGCAACGCTGGCCGGCCGCGCCGAAGGCGGCGCCCAGCAGTTGGTTCAGCGCGACTTCGGGATCGGCGTCCGGCAGGACCACGCAGTGGTTCTTGGCGCCCATCATGGACTGGCAGCGCTTGCCCGCGGCCGACGCGCGGTTGTAGATCTCGGTGCCCACGCGGGTCGAGCCGATGAACGACACGGCCTTGATGTCGGGGTGTTCGCACAGGCCGTTGGCGGTTTCCGGACCGCCGTGCACGACGTTCAGTACGCCCGGCGGCAGGCCGGCTTCCAGCGCAAGCTGCGCCAGGAACAACGAGGCCGTCGGATCCTGTTCGGAGGGCTTGAGCACGAAGGTATTGCCGCAAGCCACGGCGATCGGGAACATGAAGCAGGGCAGCATCACGGGGAAGTTGAACGCGGTGATACCCGCGCACACGCCCAGCGGCTGGATCAGCGTATAGACGTCGATGCCCGACGCGGCGTTTTCGGCGTATTCGCCCAATTGCAGGTTGGCGATCGAGCAGGCGTGCTCGACCACTTCCAGGCCGCGGCCGACCTCGCCCTCGGCGTCCGGCAGGGTCTTGCCGTGCTCGCGGGTGATCATCTCGGCCAGCTTGCCGGTATTGGCGCGCAGCAGCTCCTGGAACTTCAGCATGACGCGCATCCGCATGCCCTGCCCGCTGTTGCGCCAGGTCTGAAAGGCCTCCTTGGCGTTGGAGACGGCCAGGTCCAGTTCTTCGCGGGTGGCGAAGGGAACCTTGGCGACGACCTCCTGGGTGGCGGGATTGATCACGTCTCGCCATTCGGTGGTTTTGGACTGCACTAGCTTGCCGCCGATCAATAGCGGAACGCGCGGGACTTCACTCATTTGATGCTCCTCACACTGCATGGTCGATGCGGATGGAATCCGCGTACATGGATATTGGGGCGCCGGCGGCAATGGCCTGCCGGCGCCCCCGGGTTTACTTCTTGACCAGCGGGCAGCTCGAATCCGCCAACGGCTGGAAGGCTTCGGCGGCCGGAATGGTGGCCACCAGCTTGGAATAGTCCCAGCCGCCCTTGGACTCGGACGGCTTTTTCACTTCATACAGGTACATGTCGTGGATCACGCGGCCATCGGGACGGATGGAAGCGTTGCGCATGATGGGATCCTCGATGGGCAGCGCGCGCATCTTGTCGGCCACCACCTTGCCGTCGGTGCTGCCGGAAGCGGCGACCGAGCGCAGGTAGTGCCGCACGCTGGAGTACACGCCGGCCTGCGTCATGGTGGGTTTCAGGCCGCGGAAGGCTTTCTCGAAGCGCGTGGACCACTGGCGCGTGGCGTCGTCGTAATCCCAGTAGAAGCCGTCCACGTAGGACAGGCCCTGGGCGCTTTCGAGGCCCAGCGCGCGCAGGTCCGACAGGAAGATCAGGAGCGACACCAGGCGCTGGCCGCCGGCCACGATACCGAATTCGCGCGCCTGCTTGACCGCGTTGACCGTGTCCTGACCGCCGTTGGCCAGCGCCACGACCTGGGCCTTGGAGGCCTGCGCTTGCAGGAGATAGGACGCGAAGTCGGGCGCGTTCAGGGGGTGGCGCACGCTGCCGGCCACGGTGCCGCCCAGCGCCTGCACGGCCTTGGCCGTGTCGGCTTCCAGCGAGTGGCCGAAGGCGTAGTCCACGGTGATGAAGTACCAGGACTTGCCGCCCGCCCTCACCGTGGCCTTGGCGCCGCCGGCGGACTGCGAATAGGTGTCGAACATCCAGTGGAAGCCGACGGGCGAGCATTCCTTGTTGGTCAGCGCCGTCGTGGCCGGGCCGGAGAACATCACGACCTTGTTCTTTTCGCGGGCGATGCCCTGCACCGCCAGGGCCACGGCGGAGTTGGTCAGGTCGGCGATGGCGGTGACGCCGTCGCGGTCGAACCATTCGCGCGCCTTGGCCGCGCCCACGTCCGCCTTGTTCTGGTTGTCCGCGGACACCAGGTCGATCTTCATCCCCTTGCACTCCGCGGCCAGGCAGTCGTCGATCGCCAACTGCGCCGCCGCCACCGAACCCGCGCCCCCCATGCCGGCATAGGTGCCCGACATGTCCGTCAGAATGCCGATCTTCACTGGCGGCTTGTCCGCCGCGTGCGCCTGGGCAACCAGGGCGGCGCCCAGACACAAACCTACGGCCAGCCCGCGTGCGTGCAATTTCATGGATTTGTCTCCTGAGTTTTATGCGTTATGGCGCCGTCTTTGCGGCCTGCGGTCCCCCGGAACATCGCCCCAGGGTCTGCCAACCCAGTGTAGATGTGTGAAAATCAACGAGCAACACCAGAAATGCACATTCCTTGTGCAAAAATAACCGATAGAATTTCTGGCCCGCCGCGCACCGAGCCGCGGGGGCCTGGAGCGCCGGATCGTGCTTGACTGGGACAGCCTGCGGTATTTTCTCGAAGTGGCCCGTACGCAGCGGGTCAGCGCGGCCGCGCGCAAGCTCGGGGTGGAACACACGACGGTGTCGCGGCGCATCCGCGCGCTGGAAGCCGAACTGGAAACGCTGCTGTTCGAGAAGTCGCGCAGCGCCGGATTCATGCTGACGGAAGACGGCCAGCGCCTCTTCGTCCACGCGGAGCAGATGGAAAGCACGGTGCATTCCGCCCGCGAGAACCTGTCGGGCATCGGCCAGGCGCTATCGGGCCACCTGCGCATCGGCGCCACCGAGGGCTTCGGCAGCTACGTGCTGACGCCCCTGGCCGCCGATTTCCAGCGGCGCTATCCGCACATCACGCTGGACATCCTGCCGGTGCCGCGCTTCGTCAGCCTGTCCAAGCGCGAGGCCGACCTGGCCATCACCATCGAACGGCCCCAGCGCGGCCCCTATGTATGCAGCAAGCTGTGCGACTACACGCTGCGCCTGTACGGCACGCCCGGCTACCTCGCCCGCCACCCGTCGATCGCGTCGCGCGCGGACCTGGCCGACCATACCTTCATCGGCTACGTGGACGAGCTGCTGTTCAGCGAGCGCCTGCGCTACCTGGAAGACCTGCTGCCCGCCAGCAAGGTGGTGCTGCGCAGCACCAGCGTGGTCGCGCAGTACCACGCCGCGTTGCAGGGCCAGTCGCTGGCGATCCTGCCCTGCTTCATCGCCGCGCAGGACCCGCGGCTCACGCCCGTGCTGGAAAACGAAGTGGAGATCACGCGTTCGTTCTGGATGTACTGCCATGAAGACCTGCGCAAGCTCAAGCGCGTGACGGTCCTGTGGGAGTTCATCCGCAAGTCGGTGCTGAAGAACGCCGACCTGCTGGCCGGCAGGCGCGGCGCGATGAAGTACCTGCCGTGACCGCCGCGGGCCGCCCCAGGGCGGCCCGGAACCGCTACGCGCTGTTCTTGGGTGCCTTCACCCGCAGGCGCCGCATCAGCAGGAAGACGGTCAACATGGCCACCGCCCCGTGGATGGCCCACACGCCCACGCCGAAGCTGAGCTTGCCGCTGGAGATCCAGGCGCGCGACAGGTTGATGAGGTTCATATACAGCAGGCCCACCAGGCCGGCGATGAGCAAATCGCCCGAACGCCCCAGGCGCGGATTCACCGCGCCCAGCGGGATCGCCAGCAGCGCCAGGTTCAGCGCGGCCAGCGGCAGCGAGATCCGCCACATCACCTGCGACCAACTGCTGTCGGTGTTGTCCTCCATCAGTTGCATGGTGGCGCGCGCCTTGGAGGACCGCTCCGCGGCGGCGCGGGCCTCGGCCACCGGGTCGCCGCCCGCCTTGCTTTCCAGGCGCAGCCCGTACTTGTCGAAATGCACCAGCCGGATCTCGGGCGTGCCCGGCTTCAGGTCGTAGCGGTGGCCTTCGCCCAGCACCAGGAAGCGGTCGCCGTTGGGCAGCGTTTCGCTGTGCGCCCTGCTGGCGGTCAGCACGCTCAGCCATTCGGGCCCGATTTCGCGCGCGAACACGTTGCCCAGTTCGTCGCTGGGTTCGAGGGGGTCTTCCGCGAAGAACACGCGGTTGCCGCCGGACGATTCCGCGAATTGCCCGGCCGTGACCTTGGACAGGTCCGAGCGCTGTTCGAAACGTTCGTGGTATTCGCCGATCTGGCGGTAGGCCCAGGGAGCCGCCACCAGCGTCAGCCCCGCCACGGCCAGCGCCACGGGAACGGCGACGCGCAGCACGGGCTTGAGCCAATCCGCCAGGGACAGGCCGCTGGCGAACCACACCACCATTTCGGATTCGCGGTAGTTGCGCGTGACGGTGGTCAGGACCGCGATGAAGACGGAGACCGCCAGGATGGTCGGCAAGGCGGTGATGGTCGACAGCGCGGCCAGCACCAGCACCACGTCGGCTCCGATGCTGCCTCCCGCGGCTTCGCCGAGCAAGCGCACGAGCAGCACGCTGAGCCACACGACGAGCAACGTGGAAAAGACAACGCCAGCGTGACTGATGATCTCGCTGACGACGGAGCGTTTAAATAGAGACATGGGAGAATATGCGGGATAATCGACCGCATCATACACAGACGCACACGGGAAACCCTCATGGAATTTAGCACACAGACCACCGCTTCCCTGCACCAAGTCAAAACCGCCGCCCTGGCCGTCGGGGTGTATGCGGAAGGCGTGTTGAGCCCCGCCGCCGACCTCATCGACCGTGCCTCCAACGGCGCGGTGCGCTCGGTGGTCAAGGCCGAGTTCCGCGGCCGCGCCGGCTCCACCCTGACGCTGCGCAACCTGCCCGGCGTGACCGCGCAGCGCGTGGTGCTGGTGGGCCTGGGCAAGCAGGAAGAATATTCGGCCCGCGCCCACGCCTCCGCCGAGCAGGCCTTCGCCTCGGCCTGCGTGGCCGCCCAGCTCGCCGAAGGCGTGTCCACGCTGACCGCCAACCCCATCGCCGACGTCGCCATCGTCGCCCGCGCGCGCAGCGCGGCCATCGCGGCCGGCAACGCCGCCTATCACTACGACGCCAGCTTCGGCAAACCCGACCGCGACGCCCGCCCCAAGCTCAAGAAGATCGTCCAGGTCGTCGAACGCGCCGACGCCGCCCAGGCCCAGAAGGGCCTGCGCGAAGGCGGCGCCATCGCCAACGGCATGGATCTGACCCGCACGCTGGGCAACCTGCCGGGCAATATCTGCACGCCCGCCTACCTGGGCGAAACGGCCAAGCGCCTGGCGCGCGAGTTCAAGTCGCTGAAGGTCGAAGTGCTGGACAGGAAGCAGGTCGAGGCGCTGGGCATGGGCTCGTTCCTGTCCGTCGCCCGCGGCTCAGACGAAGCGCTGCGCTTCATCGTGCTGCGCCACGCCGGCAACAAGGCCGCCAAGAAAGGCGCGAAGGCCGCGCCGGGCCCCATCGTGCTGGTCGGCAAGGGCATCACCTTCGATGCCGGCGGCATCTCGCTCAAGCCCGCCGCCACCATGGACGAAATGAAGTACGACATGTGCGGCGCCGCCAGCGTGCTGGGCTCGTTCCGCGCCCTGGCCGAACTGGAGCTCCCGCTGGACGTGGTCGGCCTGATCCCCGCTTGCGAGAACCTGCCCAGCGGCAAGGCCAACAAGCCGGGCGACGTCGTCACCAGCATGGCCGGCCTGACCATCGAAATCCTGAACACGGACGCCGAAGGCCGCCTGGTCCTGTGCGACGCCCTGACCTACGCCGAACGCTTCAAGCCGTCCGCCGTCATCGACATCGCCACCCTGACCGGCGCTTGCGTGGTCGCCCTGGGCAACGTCAACAGCGGCCTGTTCTCCAAGAACGACGCCCTGGCCGACGCGCTGGCCGCCGCCGGACGCGCATCGCTGGACACCGCCTGGCGCATGCCCATGGACGACGCCTACCAGGAACAGCTCAAGTCCAACTTCGCCGACCTCGCCAACATCGGCGGCCCTCCGGCCGGCGCGGTGACGGCGGCCTGCTTCCTGTCGCGCTTCGCCACGGCCTATCCCTGGGCCCACCTGGACATCGCCGGCACGGCCTGGCGCGGCGGCAAGGACAAGGGCGCCACCGGCCGCCCCGTGCCGCTGCTGATGCAATACCTGCTGGACCAGGCTTGACCCGCCTGGAACGGTATCCGGCATGACGCGCATCGATTTCGCCTTCGGCGCGCCCGACCGCTTGCGCATGGCCTGCCAGGTCGTGCGCAAGCGCTACCTGGCGGGCCAGCGGCTGGTGGTGTACTGTAAGGACGGCAGCCGCCTGGCCGCGTTCGACCGCATGCTGTGGGCGTTCGACGATACGTCCTTCGTGCCGCACGTGCTGGCCAACGACCCGCTGGCGGCTGAAACGCCGGTGGTGCTGACCGCGGGGGATCCGCAGCAGGCCGCGGCGGCGGCAAGCCAGGGCGGGCAGCCCCCGCCCTCCTGGCTGCTGAACCTGGACAACGACTGCCCGCCCGGGTTCGACGCCTTCGAGCGCCTGCTGGAAATCGTCTCCGACGATCCCGAGGACAAGCAGGCCGCGCGCCAGCGCTGGCGCGTCTACCAGGGCGCCGGCCATACGCCGCACAGCCACGACCTCAGCCGCCAGCAGCCGGACGGCTGATCGCCTCACCGGCGCTGGCGCGCCCCCGCCCGCCGCGCCATCTCGACTTTCGGGAATTCCCATGCCCTCTCGCCTCAACGACCCCGGCATCCCCACCCTGACCCAGCGGGCCGAGCCCGTGCTTCACGTCCCTTCTTCCGGCGGCGGCGCGCAGGCGCCGGTGCTGACGGAACTGGCCGGCGGCGCCGGGCCGGAGTACCCTGAAGATGCGTTTCCGGTGCTGACCGAAGTGGCGGAGCCCGCCGGCGCGGCGCCGTCCGTCCCGCCGCCCGACACGACCGTCCTGAGCGCCCGCCTGCAAGCCGAGGTGGAGCAGCTCATGCGGGAGGCCCTGGCCGACGCCGTCGAGCGGATCCAGGCCCGCATGGACGCGGAGCTGCCGGACATCGTCGCCCGCGTGCTGCGGGACGTAAGGCCGGGTTGACCCCTCTGGAACCTCGGCCCGGCCTCTGGTCTAATTCTTGGCAAAAACTGGATTCTTCAGGGAACTGTAAGGTATCCTTCCCCTCTAAGCCTACTGGGCAACCATTACTCTGCCGCACACAGGAGTTCTCCATGAACGAATATCGTCCGTCCCCTTTTAACCGTTCCGGCGCGATGGCCGGCGCGCCGGGCGAGGTCGCGCGCAACAAAGTCCTGCGCAACACCTATTGGCTCCTGGCGCTCTCGCTGATCCCCACCGTGCTGGGCGCCGCCGTGGGCCTGTACACGGGCGTCAACCGCGTCATGGGCGCCAGCCCCGGCCTGTCCGCGATCGTGTTCCTGGTGGGCGCGTTCGGCATGATGTTCGCCATCGAAAAGAACAAGAACAATTCGCTGGGCGTCGTGCTGCTGCTGGCCTTCACCTTCTTCATGGGCATCATGCTGTCGCGCCTGCTCGGCTTCGTCATGGGCATGAGCAACGGCTCGCAGCTCGTCATGACGGCCTTCGGCGGCACCGCGGTCGTGTTCGGCACGATGGCCACGCTGGCCACGACCATCAAGCGCGATCTCTCGGGAATGCAGAAATTCCTGTTCATCGGCGCGGTCGTCATCATTGTGGCGGCCCTGGCCAACATCTTCCTGCAACTGCCGGCGCTGATGCTGACCATCTCGGTCATGGCCATCGTCATCTTCTCGGCGTTCATGCTGGTCGACCTGCAGCGCGTGGTCAACGGCGGCGAAACCAACTACGTGTCCGCCACGCTGGCCATCTACCTGGACGTCTACAACGTCTTCTCGAACCTGCTGATGCTGCTGGGCATTTTCGGCGGCAACCGCGAGTAATCGCCAGCAGCCAAACCTGCTCAAAGGGCCTACATTCGCATGTAGGCCTTTTTTTATACAAGCCATGCCAGACCGCCGCCGCTTCCTCCAGACCGCCGCCGGTGCCGCCCTGATCGGCCCGTCCTGGGCCGCCCGCGCGCTCGGCCAGCCGGGCCCGATGCTGGCCCGGACCATCCCCTCCACCCGCGAGGCGCTGCCCGTCATCGGCCTGGGCACCGCGGACACCTTCAACGTGCCGCCCGGCGACGCCGCCGCCATGGCGCCGCTGGCCCAGGTGCTGGACACCTTCCTGCGGGCCGGCGGCACCCTTATCGACACCGCGCCCAGCTATGGCCAGGCCGAGGCCGTCACGGGCGCGCTGCTGGCCCGCGGCGGCGGCCTGCGGCCGCGGACCTTCCTGGCCACCAAGGTCAGCACGCAAGGGCACGAATCGGCCATGCGCCAACTACGGCAGTCCCAGAAGGCGCTGGGCAGCGACAAGCTGGACCTGGTCCAGGTGCACAACCTGATCGACACCGCCAACCAGTTGGCCCTGCTGCGCGACCTGAAGCGGCAAGGCGTCATCCGCTATGTCGGCATCACCCATTACACCGAGTATGCGCACGACGAACTGACGGCGCTGGTCGAGCGCGAGCGGCCCGATTTCCTGCAGGTCAACCTGTCGGTCGGCGCCCGCAACGCCGAAAAACGCCTGCTGCCCGCGTGCCAGGCCAACGGCGTCGCGGTGCTGATCAACCGGCCGTTCCAGGACGGGGCGCTGTTCCGCCAGGTCAAGGGCATGGCGCTGCCGGCGCTGGCGGCCGAGATCGACTGCACGTCCTGGGCGCAGCTCTTCCTGAAGTTCATCATCGGCCATCCCGCCGTGACGGCCGTCATCCCCGCCACTTCCAAGCCGGCCAACATGGCGGACAACGCCCGGGCGGGCTTCGGGCGGCAGCCGGACGCCGCCCTGCGGGAACGCATCGCCGCCCTGCTGGCCTGAAGCCATGGCGGCCCAGAGCACCCTGCGGGGCCGGGCGGCGCAAGCGCTGGGCATACGCGCCGGCGAACTGGCCCCGGCGGCTTGCGGCTTCGCTTTTTTCTTCTTCCTGTTCTGCGGCTATTTCATGCTGCGCCCCATCCGCGAGACGATGGGCATCCAGGCCGGCGTCGACCAGTTGCAATGGCTGTTCACCGCCACCTTCGTCGCCATGCTGGCCGTCGTGCCGCTGTTCGGCTGGCTGTCCGCCCGCGTGCCGCGCGCCACGCTGGTCACCTGGGTCTACGCCGTCTTCGCCCTCACCATGGCGGGTTTCGCCGTGCTGCTCCATCTGCGGCCCGGCAGCGTGTGGGCGGCGCGCACGTTCTACGTCTGGCTGTCGGTGTTCAACCTGTTCGTCGTGTCCATCGCCTGGAGCCTGATGGCCGACGTGTTCCGCATGGATTCCGCGAAGCGCCTCTTCGCCCTGATCGCCGCCGGCGCCAGCGCGGGCGGGCTGTCCGGCCCGCTCCTGGGCGGCCTCCTGGCCGGCGTCCTGGGCCCCGCCGGCCTGCTGCTCCTGTCCGCGCTGCTGCTGACCGCCACGCTGCCGCTCAAGCGGTGGCTGCTGCGCTGGCGCGCGGCCACCCGCGAGGACACGGCGCCGGACGACATGGCGCGCCCCATCGAGGGCGCCGTCCTGGCCGGCATATCGCGCATCTTCCAGTCCCCCTACCTGATGGGGATCTCGCTGCTGGTGATCCTGCTGGCCACGCTGAGCACCTTCCTGTACATGGAGCAGGCGCGGCTCGTGGCCCACGCCTTCCCCGACACGGCGCAGCGCATCCGGGTCTTCAGCACGCTGGACTTCGCGGTGCAGGCGCTGTCGCTGCTGTCGCAGGTCTTCATCACCGGCCGCGTCGCCGCGCGGCTGGGGCTGCGCTTCCTGCTGACCGCCGTGCCGCTGGCGGTGGCGGCCGGGTTCCTGGTCCTGGCGGCCTATCCCGTGTTCGACGTCCTGGCCGCGGCCATGGTCTTGCGCCGCGTCGGCGAGTACGCGCTGATCAAGCCGGGCCGCGAAATGCTGTTCACCGCGGTGCCGCCGGAAGACAAGTACAAGACCAAGAACGTCATCGACACGGTGGTCTACCGGGCGGGCGACGCGGCCAGCGGCTGGGTCAAGGCGGGCGTGGACATGCTGGGCTACGGGGCGGCGCTGATCGCGCTGCTGGGCGCCGCCTGCGCGCTGGGCGCCGCCGCGGTGGGCTATGGGCTGGGGAAGCGCGCCGACGCGCGCAAGCCCGTCGATTATTAGGTTTTATCGAATACGCATATCACTGGACCAAACGGATTCCCCGGGCCGCCGCCGCACAATGGCACCGCCCTCAACGCCATGGGAACCGCCATGAACCGCACCGCCACCGCCACCGCCCGCATTGCCGCCCTGTCGCTTTGCCTGGCCGCGCCCCTCGCGCTGGCCGACTACCCGGAACGCGCGATCACGCTGATCGTGCCCGCCGCCGCGGGCGGCAATGCCGACATCACCGCCCGCCTCATCGGCCAGGAAATGGGCCGCCAGCTTGGCCAGCCGGTGGTCGTGGAGAACCGCGTCGGCGCGGGCGGCCGCATCGGCACCCAGGCCGTGGCGCGGGCCGCGGCCGACGGCTACACCATCGGCTACGCCCACGTCGGCACGCTCGTGCTGCACCGCTTCCTGTTCAAGCAGCAGCTCTACGACCTGGACCGCGACATCGCGCCGATCGGCCTGGTGGCCGAAACGCCCAACGTCATCGTGGTGAACGCGGCCTCGCCCTACCGCGACCTGAAGAGCTTCATCGACGCCAGCCGCGCCCAGCCGGAACGCCTGACGATGACCTCGGCGGATCCCGGCACGACCAGCGAGGTCGGCGTGAAGCTCTTCATCGCCCAGACCGGCGCCGCCGTGCGCCAGATCCCCTACAAAGCCACCGCCGCGCAGTTGTCCGACCTGCTCGGCGGCCACGTCGATTCCATGATGGAAAACCTGCCGCCCCTGATCGGCAACCTGAAGGACGGCCGGCTGCGCGCGCTGGCCGTCACCACCCGGACCCGCGCCGCCTCCAACCCCGACGTGCCGACCGTGGCCGAACAAGGCTATCCCGACTACGAGCAATCGGCCTGGAGCGCCCTGGTCGCGCCCGCCGGAACGCCCCCGGCCGTCATCGCCCGCCTGAACGCGGCGATGAACCAGGCGCTGCGCTCGGACAGCGTGGGCAAGGAACTGCGCAGCCGCTCCCAGGAGCCCCTGGGCGGCACGCCGCAAGAC
This sequence comes from Achromobacter veterisilvae, assembly GCF_900496975.1. Lineage (GTDB taxonomy): Bacteria > Pseudomonadota > Gammaproteobacteria > Burkholderiales > Burkholderiaceae_B > Achromobacter > Achromobacter veterisilvae. Next base: position 44,890 of record NZ_UFQC01000016.1, on the reverse strand, counting down.
GTACAGACCCAGATTCGCAAGGAGCTGCCCAAATGGGAAGGCATCATCAAGGCCGCCGGCACGACGCTGGATTGATCGAAACCCCGCCGCGCCTGGGAGGCCCCGCATGGCCACGGTAAGCCGCGAGGACTTTTCCTGCGCCGCGGCCACGAACGAGTCGGCCTACCGGCGCGTCACGGTCCCGGTGCTGAAGATCGAAGCCGGGCCGGGACCGGCCATCGCACTGATGGCGGGCGTGCACGGCGACGAATGGGAAGGCCAGGCCGCCATCCTGGACCTGTGGCACCACCTGCCGGGCATCCTGCAGCGCGGCACGGTCTACCTGCTGCCCGCGGTCAACGCCGAGGCCTCGCTGGCCGGCACGCGGCTGTCGCCTTCCGACGGCGGCAACCTGAACCGCGCCTTCCTGGGCGCGCCGGCGCGCGGCTACACGGAAAGCGTGGCCGCCGCGCTGGAGGCCCGGCTGCTGCCGCGCATACAGGCGCTGGTGGACGTGCACAGCGGCGGCGCCTCGCTGCGCTACCTGCCCTCCTCGGTCATCACGCGCTACGGCGACGACCCCTACGATGCGCGCCTGCCCGCGCTGGCGCGCGCCTTCGGGCTGGCGCATTGCGTGTTCTTCCGCGGCGGCGAAGCGGGCTCCATGCCCGCCGCCGCCAGCCGCCACGGCGTGTTGCGACTGAGCGCGGAAATCGGCGGCGGCCGGGAAACGAGCGGCGGCCTGGTCGAACGCTGCCGCGACGGCCTGCTGGGCTGCCTCGGCGAACTGGGCCTGCTGCCGGGCAGCCCTCCGCCGCGCAATCCGGAGATCCGGCTCTACGATCTCGACGCGCCGGCCGCCACCTTGCGCGCCCGCGAACCCGGCGTATTCGTCCCCGGCGTCGAACTGGGGCAGTCGGTGGCCGCCCGCCAGCGCATCGGCCGGCTGATCGAGCCCGCCCGCCCCGACACCCCCGCCCGCGCGCTGGTCAGCCCGCAAGCGGGCACCGTCGTCTGCCTGCGCGCCATCGCCCGCAGCGGCGACGGCGATTGCCTGGTCCAGATCGCGCCCGCCCTTCCCCTGGATTCCCTCTCGTCGAGGTATTGAAGAACCATGCAGATGAACCCGAGATTGTCCGGCCTGCGTTGCATCCGCTGCGACAGCCTGTGGCCCCCGGCCGACTACCCCGAAGGCTGCCCCAGTTGCCTGGAGGCCGGCCACCCCGCTTCCCTGGAATGCCGCTACGAGCCGTTCGCGGACCTGGCCATGCCGATGCCCGTGCTGGATCCCGTCACGCTGGGCGAGGGCGCCACGCCCTGCCTCGCCGCGCCGGCGCTGGCGCAGGCCGAAGGCGTCGGCCGGCTGTGGCTCAAGTGCGAAAGCGCCAATCCCACGGGCAGCCACAAGGACCGCATGGCGGCCCAACTGGTGTCGCGCGCCCGCCTGGCGGGGGCCACGCGCGTAGCCGCGGCTTCCAGCGGCAACGCGGGCGTATCGCTGGCCGCCTATTGCGCGGCGGCGCGCCTGGAAGCCGACATCGCCATCACCCGCGACTGCCCGCCCTTGCAGCGCGAAGCCATGGAGCGTTTCGGCGCCCGGCTCCGCGCCTTCGAGGACAGCCTGAGCCGCTGGCCCTACGTCGCGGACCTGTGCCGCAACCACGGCGCGTTCGCCGGCACCAATTATCTGAATCCGCCGGTGGGCACGCATGCCTACGGCGTGGAAGGCTACAAACCCATCGCCCAGGAGATTTTCGACGCCTGCGGCGTTCCGACCGACATCGTGGTGCCGGTGGCGCGCGGCGACCTGTTCTGGGGCATCTTCCTGGGCTGGCGGCACCTGCTGCAGACCGGGCGCATCGACCGCCTGCCCCGGATGCACGCGGTGGAGCCCTATGCCCGCCTGTCGCGCGCCCGCGCCTCGGGCGACGCGCGCAAGAACTGGGAAGGCGTGACGGAGCAGTATTCGATCGCGGGCAGCACGTGCACGCTGCAATCGCTGGAAGTGCTGTCGCGCTCGGGCGGCTCGTCCGTGGAAATCTCCGACGCGGCCGCCGCGCAGGCTCGGCAGCGGCTGGAACGGATGGGGTTCGCCGCCGAACTCTCCTCCGCCGCGGCGCTGGCCGCCGTGTCCCCGCTCAGCCGCTCGGGCCTGCTGGATGCGGAATCGTCCGTCGTGCTGCTGTTGACCTCGGATGGGCGCCGCGGCTAGCGGCCGCGCCGCCCGCTAGACGCCGAAGCTGTCCACGAGCGGCGCCAGCGCGCCCCGCAGGCAGGTGGCCCAGTACTTCCCCGCCTCGGACAAGGGGCGGCTGCCGTGCAGGATCATGTGGCATTCGAAATGCACGGGCGCCGCCAGCGGGCGGTAGCACAGCCCCGCCGCCTCCATGCCGACCGCCGTCGCCGGGTTGGCGATACCGACCCCGTGGCCCGCCAGCGCCAACTGGCACACCGTGCTGGAATACGGCGTCTCGATGGCCACCTTCAGGTGCTGCCCCGCCTGCGCCAGCAGGGCGTCCAGGCGTTTGCGCGAACCGTCCTCGGCATTCAGCGCGATCACGTCGACGCCGGCCAGGTGCGGGAACTCCACGCGTTCCAGGCGCGCCAGCGGATGTCCCTTGGGAAAGACGGCCACCGCCCGCAGGCTGGCCAGCCGGTGGCCCCGCAGTCCTTCCAGTTCCGACTCGTCCGCGACCGCGGCCAGGTCCAGTTCGCCCGACACCACCATGTCGCGCAAGGTGTTGGAATCCCGGATCTGCAAATACAGCGCGGTGTCGGGATAGCGCGAGCGGAAGCGGGAAATGGCGTCGCTGACGACCGCGCCGCTATAGGCGTGGATGCAGCCGATGCGCAGCCGCGGCTGCGCGGCGCCGCGGATCGCCCGGATCTTGCGCCCCAGGGTTTCCAGGCCGACGTTCAGGCGGCGGATTTCCTCGTACAGCAGCGTCGCCTCGGGCGTGCGCTGCATGCGCTGGCGCACTCGCTCGAACAGGCGCAGTTCGATGCTGGCTTCCAGCGCGGCCAGGGTCGCGCTGACGGTCGCCGGCGACACGTCCAGCCGCCTGGCGGCGGCCGTGACGCTTTCCGTCTCGTAGACGGTGCGGAAGGTCTCGACCTGCTTGAGCGTGAAAGTCATGGCCGGGACACGATGCGCTCAAATGCGCTGCAGGTCCAGCAGCACGCGCCGGGTCGACAGCGGCCGGCCGGCCAGGATTTCGGCCAGGCGCTCGCGCAGGTCGCGGCGCAAGGCGGGTTCGATCGCCGGGTCGTCGAAATCGGGCGGCGCTTCGTCCACGCCATAGCCGGTCTCGCGCAGCAGCGTCCATTCGAAGCGGCGCAGCGCGCCGGCGGCTCGGGTGCCGCCCGACAACTGCTGCAGGGCGGTGTCGTAGGCGTCGAACAGCAGCGGATGGGCGTCTTCGCGCGGCAGCAGCCGGAGCAGCAGTTCGTTCATGTACCAGGCCGACATCAGCGCGGTGCCGGTCAGCGGCCGGATGCCGGCGATCTCGGCGCGCGTCAGCGTCTTGACTTCGCCATTGCCGGTCCAGGACAGCAGCAGGGGCTGGAACGCGGACAGCACCGGACGCAGCACGGAGTACGGGCGCTTCGCGCCCTTGGCGACCATGGCCACACAGCCGTGCTCGCGCGAGAAAGTCTGAACGATGAGGGAAGTCTCGCGCCACGCGGTGGCGTGCAGCATATATCCCGGGCGATCCTGGACGCGAGGCGCCCGTCTACTCATAGCCCAGGTCGCGCAGCGCACCCTCGCGGTCGGACCAGCCCTTGCGCACCTTGATGTAGACCTCCAGGTGCACCGGCTTGTCCAGCAGCTTGGCGATGTCCTGCCGCGCCTCCGTCGCGATGCGCTTCATGTGCATGCCGCCCGTGCCCAGCAGGATCGGCTTGTGGCTGTCGCGTTCGACCACCACGCAGGCGTTGATGCTCGCGCCCTTGCTGGTCTCTTCCCATTGTTCGATGACCACGGTACAGCCATAGGGCAGCTCGTCGCCCACCAGGCGGAAGATCTTCTCGCGCACCAGTTCGGCCGCGATGAAGCGCATGGGGCGGTCGGTCAGCGTGTCCTCTTCGAACATCGCCTCGCCTTCCGGCAGGCGGGACGCGATTTCCTCCAGCAACTGGTCCAGTTGCTGGTTCTTGGTGGCGCTGACCGGCACCACGGCGCCGAACGGATGCAGCGCCATGATCTTCGACACGAACGCGAACAGGTCGTCGCGGTTCTTCAGCGCGTCGATCTTGGAGACGACCAGGATCGTGCGCTCCGGCGAAGGCAGCAGCGGCAGCAGCTTGGCGTCGCCTTCGGACCACTTGCCTGCTTCCACCACGTGCACGACCACGTCCACGTCGGCCAGGGCCTGCGTGACCACGCGGTTCATCATGCGGTTCATGGCGCCGCCGTGGCGTGTCTGGAAACCGGGGGTGTCGACGAAGACGAATTGCTCGTGTTCGCGCGTCAGCACACCATGGATGCGGTGGCGCGTGGTCTGCGCCTTGCGCGACACGATGGAAATCTTGGAACCGATCAGGGCGTTGGTCAGCGTGGACTTGCCCACGTTGGGACGGCCGACGATGGCAACGAAGCCGGTACGGAAAGGGGTATCGCTCATTTAGTCTCTTGAGCCACTGCCACGGGCAGCGACAATTGCGCGGTTTTGCGCGCCTTGCCCGACTTGCGGGCAGCCTTGGCGGCCGGGCTGACGGCCAACGCGGCCTCCAGCGCCAGCTTGGCCGCCGATTGCTCGGCGGCGCGGCGGCTGGCGCCAGGCGCCGTCACCTTGATTTCGAGCGCCGGGATGGCGCATTCGACTTCGAACTGCTGGCTGTGGGCCGCGCCGTGCGTGGCCACCACCGTATACAGCGGCAGCGCCAGCTTGCGGCCCTGCAGGAATTCCTGCAGCAAGGTCTTGGCGTCCTTGCCGAGGGTCTTGGGATCCACGGACGCCAGCACCGGCTGGTACTGGCGCACGATCACGCGGCGGGCGGCATCGAAACCGGCGTCCAGGAAAACGGCGCCGAACAGCGCCTCGACCGTGTCCGCCAGGATGGAGGGGCGGCGGAAACCGCCGCTCTTCAATTCGCCTTCGCCCAGGCGCAGGTATTGCGACAATTCCAGCCGCTGGGCGATATCCGCCAGCGAAGCCTGCTTGACCAGATTGGCCCGCAGGCGCGACAGGTCGCCTTCGTCGATCTTGGAATAGCGCTCGAACAGCATCGCCGCGACGACGAAGTTCAGCACGGAATCCCCCAGGAATTCCAATCGCTCGTTGTGGCGCGCACCGTGACTGCGATGCGTCAGCGCCTGTTCAAGCAAGGCCGGATCACCGAAGTGGTGCTCCAGGCGGTTTTCTAGCGTGGCTAGCGACATAATCAGTTGAACCGGCCAATGCGGCTGAGATCGCTGAAATTCATCCAGATGAAGAATGCGCGCCCGACGATATTGGATTCCGGAACGAAGCCCCAGTATCGGCTGTCCGCGCTGTTGTCCCGATTATCGCCCATTGCGAAAAATTGGCCTTCGGGTACTTTGCAGCGTACCCCATTGCGGCTGTATTGGCAGTTTTGGCGGTTGGGAAATTGCCACATCGGCGCGTATTCCTGGGGTTTACCCTCATCCAGCAATATCTTGTGCTCAACGTCGCCCAATTTCTCCTTATATTGCGCAATATAAGAAACACGATCGGGTTCGAAATAGTCCCCGTCGCGCACATGCGGCACCAATTCGCCGTTGATGTACAGCTTTTTGTCCAGGTAGGCGATCTCGTCGCCCGGCAGGCCCACGACGCGCTTGATGTAGTCGACGTCCGGATCCACGGGGTAGCGGAACACGAAGACGTCGCCGCGCTGGGGCTTGCCCACCTCGATGACCTTCTTGTCGATGACCGGCAGGCGCAAGCCGTAGCTGAACTTGTTCACCAGGATCAGGTCGCCCGATTGCAGCGTCGGCAGCATCGAGCCCGACGGGATGCGGAACGGCTCCACCACGAACGAACGCAGCACGAACACGAACAGGATGACGGGAAAGAAGCTGACCGCGTATTCGACCCACCAGGGCATGCGGCGCGCGGCGTCGCCCGCCTCGCGGCGCAGCCGTTCGGCTTCCTGGGCGTCTCCGACCAGGGCCGCATCGTATTGCGCCATCGCCGCCTGGGCCCGGCGCTCCCGGCCTCGGCGCAGCACTGCCAGATCGAGCACCCAGATAATGCCGGTCAACACCAGCAACACAAACAGGATCAGGGCAAAGTTCCAACTCATCAGCTAACCGCCTTCTTTTGGTTCTATTTGTCTTCCACTTGCAGGATGGCCAGGAACGCCTCCTGCGGGATTTCCACGCTACCCACCTGCTTCATGCGCTTCTTGCCGGCCTTCTGCTTTTCAAGCAGCTTCTTCTTGCGCGAGATATCGCCGCCGTAGCACTTGGCCAGCACGTTCTTGCGCAGCGCCTTCACGTTTTCGCGCGCGATGATCTCCGCGCCGATGGCGGCCTGGATGACCACGTCGAACATCTGGCGCGGAATCAGGCCGCGCATGCGCGTGACCACGTCGCGGGCGCGATGGCGCGCATTGCTGCGGTGGACGATCACGGCCAGCGCGTCGACGCGGTCGTTGTTGATCAGCAGGTCCACGCGCACCACGTCGGCGGAGCGGTATTCCAGGAACTCGTAGTCCATGGACGCGTAGCCGCGCGAGACCGACTTCAGCTTATCGAAGAAGTCCAGCACGATCTCGGCCAGCGGGATCTCGTACACCAGGTGGACCTGGCGGCCGTGGTAGCTCATGTTGACCTGGACGCCGCGCTTGTTGTTGCACAGTGTCATGACCGGGCCCACGTAGTCCTGCGGCATGAACAGCGTGACCTTCACGATGGGCTCGCGGATGTCGGCGATCTTGCCCACTTCCGGCATGCGCGACGGGCTTTCCACCGTGATCACGGAGCCGTCGCGCTGCTCGACCTCGTACACCACCGACGGCGCCGTCGTGATGATGTCCATGTCGAACTCGCGCTCCAGGCGCTCCTGCACGATTTCCATGTGCAGCAGCCCCAGGAAGCCGCAACGGAAGCCGAAGCCCAGGGCCTGCGAGACTTCGGGCTCGAACATCAGCGCCGAATCGTTCAGCTTGAGCTTGTCGAGCGAATCGCGCAGTTGGTCGTATTCCGAGCTTTCCACTGGATACAGGCCGGCGAACACCTGCGGCTTGACTTCCTTGAAGCCGGGCAGCGGCGAGGCGGCCGGCTTGTTGGCCAGCGTGACCGTGTCGCCCACCTTGGCGTCTTCCAGTTGCTTGATGCCGGCGATGATGAAGCCCACCTCGCCCGCCGACAGGTGCGGGCGCTGCTGCGACTTCGGCGTGAACACGCCGGTCTGCTCGCACAGGTGGGTGGCGCCAGAGGCCATCAGCAGGATCTTGTCCTTGGGCTTGAGCACGCCGTTGATGATGCGCACCAGCATCACCACGCCCACGTAGTTGTCGAACCACGAATCGATGATCAACGCCTGCAGCGGCGCCTCCGGATCGCCCTTGGGAGGCGGCACGCGGGCAACGACCATTTCCAGGATCTCGTCGATGCCCATGCCGGTCTTGGCGCTGGCCAGCACCGCCTGCGACGCGTCGATGCCGATCACGTCCTCGACTTCCTGGCGCGCGCCTTCGGGGTCGGCTTGCGGCAGGTCCATCTTGTTCAGCACCGGCAGCACTTCCACGCCCAGTTCGATGGCGGTATAGCAGTTGGCCACGGTCTGGGCTTCGACGCCTTGCGAGGCGTCGACCACCAGCAGCGCGCCTTCGCACGCCGACAGGGAACGGCTGACTTCATACGAGAAGTCCACGTGCCCCGGGGTATCGATCAGGTTCAGATTGTAGACCTTGCCATCCTGCGCCTTGTAGTGCAGGGCGGCCGTCTGCGCCTTGATGGTGATGCCGCGCTCGCGCTCGATTTCCATCGAGTCGAGGACCTGCGCCGACATTTCGCGGTCCGCCAATCCCCCGCAGCGCTGGATCAGGCGATCGGCCAGGGTCGATTTGCCGTGATCGATGTGGGCAATGATGGAGAAGTTGCGGATATGCTGCATGCTTGAAATTATAAGGGGACGGAACACTCGGCACAGGGCCGGAAGACACCGCCGCCGGAGTACGCACGGCTGACGTGAGGGGTGCCTGTGGGCATAGCCCGGGCAAAACGAGGGGGCGCCATGCGCCCCCTCTTGCGGCAATCAGGCATTTTAGCCGTTCTTGGGCCTTTTTTGCCGTTGGGCCGCTCCAAGGCAAAAAACAGGCTCCCTCCCTCTTGCCGAAGGAGGGGCCGCACGCGCATCACTTCGACGCCGGCACCGCCACCCATTGCGTCTGGTCGCCGCGGCGGACCAGCAGGCCCGCGGCCCGTCCCTTGTCCAGCTTGGAGACGAGTTCGCCGAATTGCTTGGCGCCGGTGACGTCGGTGTCGTTCAGGGCCAGCACGATGTCGCCTTCCTGCAACCCCGCCTTGGCGGCCGCGCCTTCGGCGACCTTCACCTGGACGCCGCCCTTGATGCGCAGCTTCTTCTGCACGTCGGCGGGCACGTCGGCCACGCCCAGGCCCAGCGCATTGGTGGCCTCGGGCGCGGGCGCGGCGCCCGGCTTGCCCGCGGCGGGCGTCTTCTCGGTCGGGATCTCCCCGACCTTGACGCTCAGCGTCAGGGTCTTGCCCTTGCGCCACACCTGCATGTCGGCGCGGGTGCCCGGCTTGGTTTCGCCCACGATGCGCGGCAGGTCGGACCAGCGCTTGATCGGTTCATTGTTGAACTTCAGGATCACGTCGCCCGGCTGCACGCCCGCCTGCTCGGCGGGGCCTTCGGCTTCCACGCTGCTCACCAGCGCGCCCTCGGCCTTGGGCAGGCCGATGGCTTCGGCCACGTCCTTGCCCACTTCGCCGATCTGCACGCCGACGCGGCCGCGCGTGACCTTGCCCGTGGCGCGCAACTGGTCCACGACCCGCATGGCCTCGTCGATCGGGATAGCCAGCGAAATGCCCATGAAGCCGCCGCTGCGCGAAATGATCTGGGAATTGATGCCCACCACTTCGCCGTCCAGGTTGATCAGCGGACCGCCCGAATTGCCGGGGTTGACCGCCACGTCGGTCTGGATGAACGGCAGGTATTCGCCGGTATCGCGGCCGATGGCGCTGACGATGCCCGACGTTACGGTGGAGTCCAGGCCGAACGGCGAACCGATGGCCAGCACCCACTGGCCCTTCTTGAGCTTCTTGGGGTCGCCGATGACCAGCGGGGTCATGTCCTTGGCTTCGATCTTGATCAGCGCCACGTCGGTGCGTTCGTCCGTGCCGATCACCTTGGCCTTGAACTCGCGGCCGTCGGTCAGGGTGACGTAGATGTCCGTCGCGTCCACGACCACGTGGTTGTTGGTCAGGATGTAGCCGTCTTCGGAGATGAAGAAGCCCGAGCCCACGCCGCGCGGCACGGTGCGCTCTTCGGGCTGGGGCTGCGGACGCTGGCGCGGCGTCGGCGCGCCGCCACCGCCGCCCGGGGGCTGGAATTCGGGGCCGAAGAACCAGCGGAACAGTTCGTACGGGTCATTGCCGCCGCCGGGCCCCATCCCGCGCACCGGCACGGTCGCCGTGGTGCGGATGTTCACGACCGCGGGGTCGGCCTTTTCGACGATGCTCGTGAAATCGGGCAGCATCACTCCGGGCGACTCGGCGTGGGCCGCCGGCGCCTGGGCGACGGCCATCGTCACGCCCAGCGCCGCCGCCGCCAGAAAGCGCCGGAAAAACGCGTTCGACACTGTCATTGCTTTCATAGACTTACTCCGAAATTGCTGCGCGCCGCGCCTGGCGATCACTTGGACCCGGCGGCAGGCACGTATTCTGTGGACTCGGCAAGCTGTTCCAGCGTGGCCACGGGCACTTCGCCCACGGCGGTCAGCCAGAAATCCGCGATGCGCGTGCCATAGACGGTAATGGAACCCCGTTGCGCGGCGCCATGCGGCGGACGGTGGCCGCGCTGGCTGTCGTAGGGTTCGATGAACACGGAAATGGCCGCCAGCCCGTCGGACAGCACCATCTGGCTGACCGTGGCGCCGCGCCCCATGGACCGGGCCACCTGCATGACCGTCTTGAAGCCCTTGGGGGCCGGAATGCGCCAGCCCTGGGCGGCGAGGTCCACCGGCTTCATGGAGGGTTCGAGCACCTTCCAGTCGCGCGTGCTCCAGCGCGAGGTCAGGAGCTGGGGATCGACTTCCGGGCCCAGGCGCAGCGAGGTGAACGATACCTGTTCCACCACGCCGCGCGCGGCGTTCAGGGTCTGGGCCTTGAGCAGCAGATTGGTTTCGACGTCCGCGCACAGCCGGTAGCCGTAGCGCAGCTTGTCCAGCGGTTCTATCGTGATCAGGCGGCATTCCCGGCCGGCGACGCGATGCAGGGCGGGTTCGGCGCGGATCTTGTAGTTTTCGGGCAGATTGGCCGCGTCTCCGAGCAGCAGCCCGGGAAAGCGGTCGCCCCGGCGGCGCTCGATCAGCACCGTCTTGCGCTCGGGGATCAGGCACTGCACGTCGTCGTTGTGGCGCAGGTATTCGCGGGGCTGGCCGTCGAGGATCTCCAGGCGCTCGCGCTCGCCGGTGCCGTCCAGGACGTGCACCAGGCGCGAGGATTGGATCGTCTCGCCTTGCTGATACATGAAGACGCCCGCGTAGTCCTGCTTGCGCGCCGCCTGCTGGATGCGGGTCAGCAACTGGACCACGTCATCGGCGGCGGGCGCCGCGTCGGCGGCTCGCGCCGGTTCGTGCGCCGCCAGGAAAGCGGCCAGGAGCGTTGCGGCAAACCAGCCGGCGCGATGGGCCTGCAGCGTAGCGGCGCGTCCCAGACCCAGTACCGGCCAGCGTGATGGAAGCACAAGCGCCATCAACGCCCCGCTCCCATGTCGAACGACACCTGCCGGACGGCGCTGGGGCCGGCCATCTGGCGGTGGGCCTCCAGGTAGTCGCGCAAGCCCGAATCGTCCGCGGCGGACGCCGATGCCGGCGAGCTGGCGTCGGCCAGCACGCGCACTTCCCCGCCCGGCTCGCCGGTCAGATAGGGCTGCGCCACCCAGGCGACGGTAGCCACCGCGGCGGCCACGGCCAGGCCGGACAGGCCCAGGCGCAAAGGCGAACGGCGCCGAGGCGCCGCAACGATGGGCAATTCCGCATCCAGGGCCCGTGCCAGCCGCGACTGGAAAGCCGCGCTGGGGGTCAGCGCCAGATCGGCGTTGCGCAGGGAATCACCGATCAAGTGATAGGTGTCCCAGGTCTGGCGTCCCTCTCGGGACAACAAGCCGGGAAAAATATCGTCGGATTCCTCTCCGTCCATCCAGGCGGAGACCGACTCCTCCCAGGAGGACTCGGAGATCACGACGGATTTGGCTGCTGTTTGCATGACTGCCACTCCTTACCAGCGACGCTCGGCATCGGTGCCTAGCAATGGGCGCAATTTGGTGGCGATGGCTTCACGCGCACGAAAAATGCGGGAACGCACCGTACCTATCGGGCAATCCATGCTCTGGGCGATGTCTTCGTAACTCATACCTTCGATTTCACGCAGGACGATTGCGGTGCGCAATTCTTCAGGCAATTCCTCGATAGCCGCGTTCACCGTCTCGGCGATTTCGCGGCTGGCGACCATGGATTCCGGCGTGCTTATATCGGTTAGGTTGTCGGTTTCGTTAAAAGTTTCACCGTCTTCCGTTTCTATCGCGTTGGGCGCGCTGGGGCGCCGGCCCTGGGAGGCCAGCCAGTTCCGCGCCGTATTGATGGCGATACGATACAGCCAAGTGTAGAAGGCGCTCTCCCCCCGGAACTGGGGCAAGGCGCGATAGGCCTTGATGAACGCTTCCTGGGCCACGTCCTCGATTTCGGCGGGGTCGCGGATCATCCGGGCCAGCAGACGGAGAATCTTGCGCTGGTACTTGAGCACCAGCAGGTCGAATGCCTTCTTGTCGCCTCGCTGAACGCGCGCGACAAGCTCGGCGTCGACTTCGCGCTCGCTCATGAGGCCTCCCGCGGGCCGGCCGCCGGCCGCGCGCGCCGCGCCGTGCCCGTCAGCAGGCAAAGGCGCCGCCAGGACTCGGGTCGCAACGTCCGCTGCCAGACGGTGAGAGTGATTTTGCTAGGGGTAAAGGCCGTACTCCCGGTGGGCAAGGGCTGCAAAGTGAGCGTAAGCCAGCGGGGGCCGCGCTGCCGGTCCAGGAGACTTGCGTCCTGCCAGCCTTGCGGCAGCCGCAACTGCCAGCGCCCTGCCCCGGCCGCCGTACGCAGCGCCGATACCGGGGACGGGCCGCTCCGTGCCGAGTGTAACAGCCCTGCCAACGCAAGCAGGAGCGCGACCGCCGCGCCCGCCGCCCAGGGCAGGCCGTGCCAGGACGCGGCCGTCAGCGCGCTGCCCGCGGCCGAGGCCAGCGCCAGGGCGTAAATCACCTTGGCGCCCCTCGGATGCGAGACAGGCACGCGGAACGACCAGCGCCCCCCGACCGGGTCTTCCAAATCAGACCCGGCGAACGGCCATGGAGCCGTTGGTGCCGCCGAAGCCGAACGAGTTGGACAGGCCCACGTCGATCTTCATCTGCCGCGCTTCGTTGGCGCAGTAATCCAGATCGCATTCGGGATCTTGATTGAAGATGTTGATCGTCGGAGGCGAGACCTGGTTGTACACGGCCAGGGTGGTGAACACCGCCTCGATGCCGCCGGCCGCGCCGAGCAGGTGCCCGGTCATGGACTTGGTCGAGTTGACCACCAGCTTCTTGGCGTGGTCGCCGAAGGCCAGCTTCAGCGCGTCGGTCTCGTTCTTGTCGCCCAGGGGCGTCGAGGTACCGTGGGCGTTGACGTACTGGATGTCTTCCGCGTTCAGGCCGCCATTGCGCAGCGCGTTCAGAACGCCGCGGCGCGGGCCGTCCTTGTCGGGGGCCGTGATGTGGTGCGCGTCGGAGCTCATGCCGTAGCCTGCAAGCTCGCCGTAGATGCGCGCGCCGCGCTTCTTGGCGTGTTCGTACTCTTCCAGCACCAGCACGCCCGCGCCTTCGCCCAGCACGAAACCGTCGCGGTCGCGGTCCCAGGGACGCGAAGCCGTCTCGGGATCGTCGTTGCGGGTCGACAGGGCGCGCATGGCGGCAAAGCCGCCGATACCCAGCGGCGACACGGTCGACTCGGCGCCGCCGGCCACCATGACGTCGGCATCGCCGTACTCGATCAGGCGCGCGGCATCGCCGATGCAATGCAGGCCGGTGGTGCAAGCCGACACGACCGCGTAGCTCGGACCCTTCATGCCATACGCGATGGACAAATGGCCGGAGATCAGGTTGATCAGCGAACCCGGCACGAAGAACGGCGAAATGCGGCGCGGACCCTTGGCCAGGTATTCGACCTGGGTCTCCTCGATGCGCGGCAGGCCGCCGATGCCGGAACCCACGATCACGCCGATGCGTTCGGCGTTGGCTTCGGTGACTTCCAGGCCGCTATCGCGCCATGCCTGCATTCCGGCAGCCAGGCCGTAATGGATGAACGTATCCATCTGGCGGGCTTCCTTGGCCGAAATATAGGTGCTGATGTCGAAGTCTTTGACTTCGCCGGCGATATGCGTGGTGATGGCCGAGGGATCGAAACGGGTGATGCGGCTGATGCCAGAACGTCCGTTGACGATATTGTCCCAAGCGGTGGTCAGGTCGTTCCCCACGGGAGAAACGATACCCAGGCCGGTGATGACGACACGTCGCTTCACGGATGACTCCTCAAACAGACAAAAGAAAGGCGGTTTTCGGGATGCGCTGCACGTGCGGCCCACGCAAAAGCGGGTCGGGCTTTACCACGCCCTTCCCGCATGCGGACCACACGGCAAATTCCTGAAACCGCCCCGATTTTCCGGCAGGCTCCGAAGTCCGTCCTCGGGCCACCGGAAGGGTATAGGCCTAGCTTACTGCTTGCCGTGCGAATTGATGTAGTCAATCGCTTGTTGCACGGTCGTGATCTTTTCGGCCTCTTCGTCGGGGATCTCGGTCTCGAATTCGTCTTCGAGCGCCATGACCAGTTCGACCATGTCGAGCGAATCGGCACCGAGGTCGTCAAGGAAGGAGGATTCGTTCTTGATCTCGGCTTCGTTGACGCCAAGTTGTTCAGCGACGATCTTCTTGACGCGCTGTTCGATGCTTTCCATGCAGATCTCCAATTGGGAAAAATCCCGCGAATTATAGCCAAGCGCGGAGTATTGCGACGCCTGGCCGTGACAAAAATAACACTGCGCACTTGATCTGTCGCCCGAAATGGCGCAGGAAACCCGTGTGCAGCGTTTCCGGTTGAACCGCGCATTGCCCCGCCCATCATCCGGCGGCGGCGCGGCGGCCGGGGCCGCCTTCGCGCGATTCGTGATTTATTGCATGTACATCCCGCCGTTGACGTGCAGGGTGGTGCCGGTAATGTAACCCGCCTGCGGCCCGGACAAAAAGGCCACCGCGTGCGCGATGTCCGCCGGCGAACCGAGGCGGCCCAGCGGAATCTGCTGCAACAATGCGGCGGTCTGGGTTTCGCCCAGGGCGCGCGTCATGTCCGTGTCGATGAAACCGGGGGCCACGCAATTCACGGTGATGTTGCGGCTGCCCAGTTCGCGGGCCAGCGCGCGCGCCATGCCGGCCACGCCGGCCTTGGCGGCCGCGTAATTGGCCTGGCCGGGGTTGCCGCTGGAGCCCACCACCGAGGTGACGTTGATGATGCGTCCCCAACGGGCCTTCATCATGCTGCGCAACACCGCGCGCGACAGGCGGAACACCGACGCCAGGTTGGTGTCGATGACGGCCGACCAGTCTTCGTCCTTCATGCGCATCGCCAGCGTATCACGCGTGATGCCGGCGTTATTGACGAGGATGTGCGGACCGCCGCCTTCCTTGCCCAGCGCGTCGATCAGGGCGTCGCAGGCCGCGGCGTCGGTCACGTCCAGCACCACGCCGCGGCCGCCGAACGGCGCCAGCGCTTCGGTGATGGCGGCCGCGCCCGATTCGGACGTGGCGGTGCCGACGACGGTGGCGCCGCGCGCCGCCAGTTCCTGGGCGATGGCGCGGCCGATGCCGCGCGTGGCGCCGGTCACCAGCGCGATCTTGCCCTGCAGTTCGATCGAGGTGTTGTCCATGTTCATTGGTTTCCGTTGACGGCGGCCAGCGCGGCTTCGAGCGAAGCCGGATCGGTGATGGCCATGCCCGTGAGTTCGGGATCGATGCGCTTGGTCAGACCGGCCAGCACCTTGCCGGGACCGCATTCGATGACGTGCGTGACGCCTTGTGCCTTCATCGCGCGCAGGGTTTCGACCCAGCGCACAGGATGCCATGCCTGGCGCACCAGCGCATCCCGGATTGCCCCAGGTTCGACCGGCGAGGCCACGTCCACGTTGTTGATGACCTGCACCTGCGGGGCCGACACCGCGACGCCGGCCAGCGCGCCGGCCAGCACCTCGGCGGCGGGCTTGAGCAGGCTGGAATGGAACGGCGCGGACACCGGCAGCAGCAGCGCGCGCTTGGCGCCGGCGGCCTTGGCCTGTTCGCAGGCGCGCTCGACGGCGGCCTTGTGGCCGGCGATCACGACCTGGGCCGGCGCATTGAAGTTCACGGCCTCGACCACTTCGCCCTGGGCGGCGGCGGCGCAGGCCGCGCGCACGGCGTCGTCGTCCAGGCCCAGGATGGCTGCCATTGCGCCGGTGCCGACCGGCACGGCGGCCTGCATGGCGTCGGCGCGCACGCGCACCAGGCGCACGGCGTCTTCAAGCGAGAGCGAGCCGGCCGCCGTCAGCGCGGCATATTCGCCCAGGCTGTGGCCCGCCACGACGTCCGGCTTGCGGCCGCCCGCGGCGCACCAGGCCGCGTACACCGCGGCGCCGGCCGTCAGCATCGCGGGCTGGGTGTTGGTGGTCAGGTTGAGTTGCTCCGCGGGGCCTTGCGCGATCAGCGCGCCCAGGTCCTGCCCCAGGGCCTGCGACGCCCGCGCCACGGTGTCCGCGACGGCGGCGACGCCGGACCAGGCGTCCAGCATGCCGACAGCTTGAGAACCTTGGCCAGGAAAGACAAAAGCGATTTTCATGGTTGACCGTATGGATTGATTCAGTGTCTGTGTGGAATGTCGGGCGCGTCATCCCGGCGGTTGCGGCGCGCGCCGCCTCCGGCCGGGCTCGCCCCTACATGCGGGCCAGGACCGAGCCCCAGGTGAATCCGCCGCCCACGCCCTGCATCAGGACCAGTTGGCCCGGCTTGACGCGGCCGTCGCGGCGCGCGACGTCCAGGGCCAGCGGCACGCTTGCCGCGGAGGTATTGGCGTGGCTGTCGACGGTGATGACGACTTTCTCGACCGGCACGGACAGCTTGCGCGCCAGGAAATTCAGGATGCGCACGTTGGCCTGGTGCGGGATCAGCCAATCGACTTCGCTGAGATCGACGCCGGCCTCGGCGCAGGTGTCGCGCGCGGAACGGTCCAGCACGGTGACGGCCTGCTTGAACACGGCCTGGCCGTCCATGCGCAAGAACGGGTCGCCGGTCACGTCGCCATAGGCCACGTTGCCCGCGGCGTTCAGGATCTTGCCCTGGCTGCCGTCGGCATGCAGTTGCGCGGCCAGGATGCCCGGCTTGTCGGAAGCCTTCAGCACCACGGCGCCCGCGCCGTCGCCGAACAGCACGCAGGTGCCGCGGTCGTTCCAGTCCAGGATGCGCGAAAAGACTTCGGCGCCGATGACCAGCGCGCAACGCGCGCGGCCGGCGCGGATGAAGCTGTCGGCGGTGGTCATCGCGTAAACGAAGCCGCTGCACACGGCCTGCACGTCGAAGGCCGCCGAGCCCTTGGCGCCCAGGTTGGCCTGCACGATGCAGGCGGTGCTCGGGAAGACGAAGTCCGGCGTCGAGGTGGCCAGGACGATCAGGTCGATCTCGGACGCGTCCACGCCCGCGTCGGCCAGCGCGCGGCGCGACGCCTCGGTGGCCAGTTGGCTGGTCGTGACGCCGCGTTCGGCCAAGTGGCGCTGCCGGATGCCAGTGCGCTCGACGATCCATTCGTCGGAGGTGGCGATGTCGCGCGTCGCCAGTTCCGCTGCCAGTTCGTCATTCGAAACCACGCGTTCCGGCAGGAAGCTGCCGGTGCCCGCGATCACGGAATATTTCATTGCGGTATCCATCAAGCGGTGTCCCCAGCCACGTTTTGCGGCGGCGCCGAAGGGACGTCGCCGGATTGAACGCGCTTGGTAATCTGAGCGACCGTCTGAGCGGTGCGCTCCAGCAGTTTACTCACTACGGCTTCGCGGGCACGCTGCAAGGCGAAACCGTAGGCGTAGACGTCGGCGGAGCCGTGGCTCTTGATGACCACGCCTCGCAGGCCCAGCAGCGCGGCGCCGTTGTAGCGCCGGTTGTCGACGCGGGTGCGCAGCCGGTTGAGCACCGGCCGGGCCACCGCGCCGGCGAGCAGCGTGATCAGATTGCGTTTGAACTCTTCGCGGATGACGCTGGAGAGCATCTTCGCCAGCCCCTCGACGGACTTGAGCACGACGTTGCCGACGAAACCGTCGCAGACGACGACGTCGACCGTGCCCTTGAAAATGTCGTTGCCTTCCACGTTGCCGTAGAAGTTGAGCGGGCTGTTGCGAAGCAGTTCGGCGGCTTCCTTGACGACTTCGTTGCCCTTGATGACTTCTTCGCCGATATTGAGCAGGCCCACGGAGGGACGCTCGCGATGGTCCACCGCCTGCGACAGCGCGGCGCCCATGATGGCGAATTGCAGAAGGTGCTCGGCCGTGCAGTCCACATTCGCGCCCAGGTCCAGCACCGTGGTGGCGCGGCCCGTCTGGTTCGGAATGGACGTGGCGATCGCCGGGCGGTCGATGCCGTCCAGCGTCTTGAGCACGTAGCGTGAAATGGCCATCCAGGCGCCGGTGTTGCCCGCGGAAACGCAGGCGTCGGCGCGCCCGTCCTTGACGGACTGGGCGGCCAGGCGCATGGAGGAGTCTTTTTTGCGGCGCAGGGCGACCTCGACCGGGTCGTCCATGGTGACGACTTCGGAAGCCGCCACGATTTCAAGGCGATCGCGCGCCACGCCGCGGTGCTCGGAGAGCGCCGCTTCGATGGCGTCGGGAAGCCCGACCAGCAATAGCCGGGTATCCGGAAATTGCCGGGCGAACTCGATCGCAGCCGGAATCGTGACGGGCAGACCGAAGTCTCCGCCCATACAGTCTATGGCGATGCGTATCACGGGTGCCAGGTATCAGCGCTCAGCCGAAATGGTCCGAGTACGAGTTCGGCCCGGGGGCCTTATTCGTCGGCCTTGGTCTTCAGGACCTTGCGGCCGCGGTAAAAGCCGTTGGGGCTGATGTGGTGGCGCAGATGCGCTTCGCCCGTGGTGGGCTCGATCGCGGTCGGCGGGTTCACCAGAAAATCGTGCGAACGGTGCATACCGCGCTTGGACGGGGACTTCTTGTTTTGTTGAACGGCCATGATGACTCCTAGAAACGGGGCGCATTGTACGCGATGCGGCCCGATGTTGATCTCAATCTTTGTGCTTCAGTTGTTCCAGCACCGCAAACGGCGACGGACGCTTGACAGCGGGCTCCTCGGGAGAAGCTTCGCCGGCATTGGCCTGCGCGCCCGGGCATACATCATGCTTGGGCACATACGGAACGCTCAGAATGAGCTCATCTTCGATCTGGGCCAGCAAATCGAAATGATGTGAACCCACCACCTTTTCAGGCAGGTTGGACACAAAACCTTTTCCTTCTTCGTCTTCGTCGTCCTCGTCGGACTGATCCCCGTAGGAAGTATCGTCGTCGAGATCGGCTTCGGACTTGACCAGTTGCAAAAGAACTTCACTATCGACCGGATACGCAAACGGCGCATTGCAACGCTGGCATACCACCACCGGATTCGCTTGCACATGGACATGCAGGAGCGGCCGGCCGAGCAACAAGCCAGACTTGCCCATTTCGCCGCGCACAGACCACGTCACAAGCCCGGCATCGCCCAGCGGCTGTTCGGGTAATCCGTCAACCGCGCGCGAAAGCCGCACAAGAGGTATGGTGCCATGCGCTTCCTTGCCCATATGGGCGAATGCGAATGCATCGATGCGCTTAATGATTCAGTCCTTTGCATTCACGGCTTCCTGCCTGGGCGGGCAACACACTTCCGTGCCGATGTCCCTGCAAAAATGCCGCAAAACGTTAGATAATACTGTGACTTACGCACCATCGTCAAATATCGCATGCCCCTGAAGCCTAGCCTGATCCTCGCGTCCAGCTCGCGTTACCGCAAAGAATTGCTGTCCCGCCTGCGCCTGCCCTTTACCGCCATTTCCCCCGATGTGGACGAAACGCCACAACCGGGCGAAACGCCCGAAGCCCTAGCCCTGCGCCTGTCCGTGGCCAAGGCCATGGCGGTGGCGGCGAACCGCCCCGGCAGCATCGTGATCGGCTCGGACCAGGTGGCCACCGTGGACGGGCAGCCCATCGGCAAGCCCGGCGACTTTCCGCGCGCCCTGGCCCAATTGCGGGCCCTGTCGGGCCAGCTCGTGGAATTCCACAGCGCGCTGGCGGTCACCGACGGCCAGCGCGCGGAAAAAGCCGACGTCGTCACGCGCTGCCGCTTCCGCCGCCTGACGGACCAGGCGATCGAAGCCTACCTGCGGGCCGAGGAACCCTACGATACCGCAGGCAGCGCCAAGGCGGAAAGCCTGGGCATCGCCCTGATGGAGAGCATCCAGAGCGACGATCCTACCGCCATCATCGGCCTGCCGCTGATCGCGCTGACCGGCATGCTGGCGCGATTCGGGCTGGACCCGCTGGACGCCCCCGGAGCGCCCGCATGAGCCACCACCCGGCCGCCCCGCAGGCTCATGGCGCCGCAGCGCGCCAGCGCGAAGGCACCTCAGTAAAAGGCGCCCTGCACCTGATCCCCGTCGGCCTGGGCGACGCCCCGCCCGAACGCTGGCTGCCCGCCGAAGTCCGCGCCCTGGCCGGTCGGCTGGACACCTATATCGCGGAGAACGCCAAGACCGCCCGCGCGTTCCTCAAGCTGATCGGCACCACCCGGCCGCTCCAGGAAATCACCATCCACACCCTGAGCGACAAGGTGGACGCCGCCCAGATCAAGGCCTGGCTGGATCCCATCCAAAGCGGCGCGGAAATCGGACTGGTTTCCGAGGCCGGCTGCCCCGCCGTCGCCGATCCGGGCGCAAAGGTCGTGGATGCCGCCCACCGGCTGGGCATGACCGTCAAGCCCTGGGTCGGCCCCTCGTCCATCCTGCTGGCCCTGATGGCGAGCGGGCTGGACGGCCAGCGCTTCGCCTTCCACGGCTACGCGCCCGTGGACCCGGCCGAACGCGCCAGGCAGTTGCGCGCCTGGGAACAGCATTCGGCCAAGCACAACCAGACCCAGCTCCTGATCGAGACCCCCTACCGCAACGCCGCCATGTTCGCCACGCTGCTGGCCAGCCTGAAAGGCGATACCAAGCTGTGCGTGGCCCGCTCGGTGACCACCGCCGACGAATGGATCGCGACCCGCAGCGTGGCCGACTGGAAGCGGCAGCCCGCGCCCCAGCTCGACAAGCTGCCCACGCTGTTCCTCTACCTGGCCCGCTGAACCATGCTCCGCCTGACCTCCGCGCTGCTGGCCACGGCAGTCCTGGCCGGATGCGCCGCGCGCGGCCCCGCCGGCCTGGACCTCGACACCTCGGTCACGGCCGTCAGCCAGGCCAGCCGGGTCCGTTCCATCGTGCTGCACTACACCTCCGTCGACGACGCCCGCTCGATGCAGTTGCTCTCCAAGGGCAAAGTCAGCGCTCACTACCTGGTGACCGATTCCGGGCGGACCTACCGGCTGGTCGACGAAAGCCGCGCCGCCTGGCACGCCGGCGCCAGTTCCTGGTACGGCAACATCGCCATGAACAGCACGTCCATCGGCGTCGAAGTCGTGAATCCGGGCTGGACCGAAGGCCCCGACGGCAAGCCGATGTGGCATCCCTACAACGACCGCCAACTGCGCGCGCTGACCATCCTGCTGCGCGACATCGCCCAGCGCCACGGCATCGCGCCCGAGAACGTGGTGGGCCACAGCGACATCGCGCCGCAGCGCAAGGTGGACCCCGGCCCCCTCTTCCCGTGGAAGGCCCTGGCCGCCGCCGGCATCGGGCGCTGGTACGACGAAACCGGCGCGGCCCAGCACCTGGCCCGCCTGCAATCGCAAGGCGTCCCCGACGCCGCGTGGTTCCAGGAACAATTGCAGCGGCTGGGCTACGCCTGCCCGCAGGACGGCGTGCTGGACAAGGCCACGATCAACGCGCTGGCGGCGTTCCAGATGCACTACCGCCCGGCCCTGCACGATGGCCAGCCGGACGCGGAAACCGCCGCCATCATGCTGGCGATGCTGTAGGGCGGGGCCCCGTCAGCGGCGGCGCCGCAGCCATGCCACCACCCGCCAGCCCAGCAGCAGGGCCAGGACGGAGGCATAGATCAAGGGTTGCGCGAAATCATTCTTGCCGGCCTTGTGCCACCAGTAATGCAGCACCGCCAGCAGGCCGATGGCATAGACGGCGCGGTGCAGGCTTTGCCAGCGTTTTCCCAGCTTGCGCATGGCCCATTGCGTGGAGGTGGCCGCCAATGCCACCATGAGCACGAACGCCGCGAATCCCACCGTGATGAAGGGGCGTTCGCCGATGTCGCGCAGCATTGCCGCCGGATCCAGGCCCCGGTCCCACCAGACCCAGGCCATGAAATGCATGGCGCCGTAGAAAAAGGCGAAGAGCCCGCACATGCGCCGCAGGCGCACCAGGGCCGGCTGCCCCGCCAGGCGGCGCAGCGGCGTAATGGCCAGCGTGACCAGCAGGCAGACCAGCGTCCAGGTGCCGGAGGAACGGGTCAGGAATTCGACCGGGTTCGCGGTCAGGCCGTCGTTCGCGCCCAGCCAGAACCAGCGCGCGAACGGCGCCAGCCCCAACAGGAACAGGACGGGCTTGAAACGCCCGACCGCCTTGGCGGAAAGCTGCGCCTTGCGCGGCGGCGCCTGCGAAATGCCATCGGGCATGGCCGCCTCAGTAGTTGGCCTTCAGGTCCATGCCCTGGTAGAGCGATGCGACCTGCTCGCCGTAGCCGTTGAACATCAGGGTCTTGCGCTTGGGCGAGAACAGGCCGTCCTCGCCGATGCGGCGCTCCGTGGCCTGGCTCCAGCGCGGATGGGGCACGCCGGGATTCACATTGGCGTAGAAGCCGTACTCCTGCGGCGCGGCCCGCATCCACGAGGAAACCGGCGCTTTCTCGACCAGGCGGATCTTCACCAGGGACTTGGCCGACTTGAAACCGTATTTCCAGGGCACGGCCAGCCGCAGCGGCGCGCCGTTCTGGTTGGGCAGCACCTTGCCGTAGACGCCGAAGACCAGCATGGCCAGCGGATTCATCGCCTCGTCGATGCGCAGCCCCTCGACATAGGGCCATTCCAGGATCGCGGCGCGCACGCCCGGCATGTTCTCGCGCTGCACCGCCGTCACGAATTCCACATACTTGGCGTTGCCCGTGGGCTCGACCTGCTTGAGCAGCGCCGAAAGCGAATAGCCCACCCAGGGGATGACCATCGACCAGCCCTCGACGCAGCGCAGGCGGTAGACGCGCTCTTCCAGGGGCGCCAGCTTCAGCAGTTCGTCGATGGAGAAGGTGCGCGGCTTGCCGGCCTCGCCCTCGACGCTCACGGCCCAGGGACGCGTCTGCAACTTGCCGGCATTTTCGGCCGGATCGCCCTTATCGACGCCGAACTCGTAGTAATTGTTGTAGGACGTGACGTCGGCGAACGAGGTCTGTTTGTCCATGACGCTCAAGGCGGGGTCGGCCTTGCCCGGCAAGGCGCCGGCATCCTGCGCGAATGCGCTGCGCGCGGCCCAACCCGGAAGGCCCGCCGCCGCGGCGGCCAGCCCGGCCCGCAGGATCAGTTCGCGGCGCGACCGCCAGACGGCCTCGGAGGAGATCTCGGAGGGAAGAATATCGTCGGGCCTGCGTATCAGCATCATGGTCTCCGGTGTGGCGCCTGCGGGATCGCGCCCCGCGCAACCCATGGACGACGCGGGGCTCCATGATATTCCGCGGCGGATGCGGTGCTTGCGGCTATTTCTTGCGGGTATTTCTTATAGACCCGTCCGCAAGCGAGGCGTTCCGCGCCCGGAAATCCGGGCTGCTACAGCCCGGCGCCGGCCGAGATCCGCGGCAGCAGCCATTCGCGCACCCCGGGCACGCTGTCGAGCACCGCCTGGGGACCGCAGCCCTCGAGTTCCTTCGACGTATGCGCGCCGTAGGTCACGCCCAGCCCATGGACGCCGGCGTTGGCCGCCATCTGCAGGTCGTGCGAGGTATCCCCTATCATCACCACGCGGCCCGGCGCCACGTCCAGTTCCTGCATCAATTCGTGCAGCATCGCGGGGTGCGGCTTGCTGAACGTTTCGTCGGCGGTGCGGGTGGCGTCGAAGAGCGGCCCCAGGCCGGTCGCGGCCAGGGCGCGGGTCAGGCCGACGCGGCTCTTGCCGGTGGCGACCGCCAAGCGGACGTTCTGCCCGGCCAGCTCGGTCAGGAGTTCCCGCGCGCCCTCGAACAGGCGCAGTTCCGGATCCCGCAGCAGGTAATGCGTGCGGTAGCGTTCCAGGAAGCGCGGCAGCATGGCCTGCGTCAGTTCCGGGACCGCCCGGCGCAAGGCGCTTTCCAGGGACAGGCCGATCACCCAACTGGCGTCGGAGGCCGACGGCACCGCCAGTTCCAGGTCGCGGCAGGCTCCCTGGATGGCGGCCACGATGCTGTGCGTGGAATCCATCAAGGTGCCATCCCAGTCAAAAACGACCAGCGAATACGACATATCAGACCGACTCCAGTTGTTTCAGTATTTTCAGGCACGCCGGCGGCAGCTCGGCGGTCAGCGTCAGGGGCTCGCCCGTGGCGGGGTGGGCCAGGGTCAAGCGGTGGGCATGCAGGAACATCCTGCCGAAACCCATGCGCGCGAAGTGCGCTCGCACCTCGTCGTGGCCGTACTTGTCGTCGCCCACGATGGGAAACCCGCTGGCGGCCAGGTGCACCCGGATCTGGTGGGTGCGCCCGGTGCGCAGTTCGGCGTCCACCAGACTGTAGCCGCCGAACCGCCGCTTGAGCGTGACGATGGTGTGCGCCGACTGCCCGTCCGGGTCCACCTTGACGCGGCGTTCGCCGGACTGCGTGGTCCACTTGGACAGGCCCAGCTTGATGTGCTGGCGGTCGTTGACCCAATCGCCCTCGACCAGCGCCAGGTAGTGCTTGTCCCCTTTTCCTTCGCGCAGCATGGCGTGCAGCGCCAGCAGCGCGCTGCGCTTCTTGGCCACCATCAGCAAACCCGAGGTTTCGCGGTCCAGCCGGTGCACCAGCTCCAGGAACTTGGCGTCGGGCCGGGCGGCCCGCAATTGTTCGATCACGCCGAAGGACACGCCGCTGCCGCCGTGGACCGCCACCCCGGCGGGCTTGTCCACCACCAGCAGGGCGTCGTCCTCGAAGACGATGGGGAATTCCGCGCCCGGCACCGGCCGCGGCGTGCCCGGATCCGGCAGCCGCAGCGGCGGGATCCGCACGATATCGCCCTCGGCGATGCGGTAGTCGGCCGAGATACGTCCCTTGTTTACCCGCACCTCGCCGCCGCGGATGGCTTTGTAGATATGCGTTTTGGGGACGCCCTTGCACAGGCGGACCAGATAATTGTCCAGGCGCTGGCCGGCGTGTTCGGCGCCCACCTCGACCATGCGGACGGCGGGGGCGGCTTTAGAGGGAGAGGCAGGGGAGGAAGTTTCTTTGCGCATTGCGGAAAGCGACATATAATCGGGACAGCCTTAAGGGGCTGAACCAGCCGCCTGACGTAGAGGTGCAACTGTACGCAACTCCGTCGAGCGCGTGGGCCGCCATTGTACTGCCTGCTCGTTCAGTCCCTGGGTCTCTTGGTCGCCGGCGCAACCGCGCCCTGCCTGATAGTGGTGTGGCATTCATTTTGCCCGCTGTCCCAGCAGGTCCGTTGCATGCCGCAAGCGGCTCTGAAGCACTGCAAGAATCGTCGCATATTTAAAGCACCAGTTGCGCGTCGGCAACCATTCCGGCTGCAACTGCCGTTCACAGCAATTTTTCCGTCAAACCACATTCAGTGAAGCTGACCCTCCTGCTGACAGAACCCCGTGCCCCACGGCACGACGTGCCCGCCTGACCCGCGGCGGATACGCCTGGGCGCCGCCCAGGTACGGTCCGCATTCTTTCTTGCCCGCTTCAGCCCGCAGCCCGAGTGACCCGAGGTCACGCGCCGATATCGGCGCGTCATGACAACGGAGAACCCCTCTCATGAAGCGCATGCTGTTCAATGCGACGCATCAGGAAGAATTACGCGTCGCTATCGTCGATGGGCAGAAACTCATCGACCTCGACATCGAGACTGCCGGCCGCGAACAACGCAAAGGCAACATCTACAAAGGTGTCATTACCCGGATCGAACCCGGCCTCGAAGCCTGCTTCGTCAACTACGGTGAAGACCGCCACGGCTTCCTGCCCTTCAAGGAAGTTGCGCGCAGCTTCTTCAAGGAAGGCGTGGACGTCCGCAGCGCCCGCATCCAGGACGCCCTGCGCGAAGGCCAGGAACTGATCGTCCAGGTTGAAAAGGAAGAGCGCGGCAACAAGGGCGCAGCCCTGACCACGTTCATCTCGCTCGCCGGCCGCTACCTGGTCCTGATGCCCAACAACCCCCGCGGCGGCGGCGTTTCGCGCCGTGTCGAGGGCGAGGACCGCCAGGAACTGCGCGACACGATGGAGCAGCTCGATCTGCCCCAGGGCATGAGCATCATCGCCCGCACCGCCGGCATCGGCCGCAACGTCGAAGAACTCCAGTGGGACTTGTCCTACCTGTTGCAGCTCTGGACGGCCATCGACGGCGCCGCGCGCGACAACTCCGCGCCCATCCTGATCTACCTGGAGTCCAGCCTGGTCATCCGGGCCATCCGCGACTACTTCTCCCCGGAAATCGGCGAAATCCTCATCGATACCGACGAGATCGCCGACCAGGCCACCGCCTTCATGAGCGTGGTGATGCCGGACAACGTCCAGCGCGTCAAACGCTACCGCGACGACATCCCGCTCTTCTCGCGCTTCCAGATCGAGCACCAGATCGAGACGGCGTACTCGCGTACCGTGCAACTGCCCTCGGGCGGCGCCATCGTCATCGACCACACCGAAGCGCTGGTGTCGGTGGACGTCAACTCGGCCCGCTCCACCCGCGGCGCCGACATCGAGGAAACCGCGCTGCGCACCAACTCGGAAGCGGCCGACGAAGTGGCCCGCCAGTTGCGCCTGCGCGACCTGGGCGGCCTGATCGTCATCGACTTCATCGACATGGAGGACAGCAAGAACCAGCGCGCCGTCGAACAGCGCCTGCGCGACGCCCTCCATTTCGACCGCGCCCGCGTCCAGATGGGCAAGATCTCGCGCTTCGGCCTGATGGAACTGTCGCGCCAGCGCCTGCGCCCCGCCCTGAATGAAGGCTCGCACATCACCTGCCCGCGCTGCAACGGCACCGGCGTGATCCGCGACGCCGAGTCCAGCGCGCTGCACGTGCTGCGCCTGCTCCAGGAAGAGGCGATGAAGGAAAACACCGCCGCCGTGCACGCCCAAGTGCCGGTCGACGTGGCCACCTACCTGCTGAACGAAAAGCGCGCCGACATCACCAAGATGGAAGCCCGCCTGAAGGTCAACCTGCTGCTGATCCCCAACAAGCACCTGGAGACCCCGCATCACCACATCGAGCGCCTGCGCCACGACGACCCCCGCCTCGAAGAGTTGAAGACCAGCTTCGAGCTGGTCGAGGCCCCCGCCACCGACTCCCCCTGGCAGCCCCGCGAACACGAGGTCAAGGCCCGTCCGGAAGCGCTGGTCAAGGGCATCACGCCCTCGCAACCCGCCCCCGTTTCGACGCCGGCTCCCGCCCCCGCCGCGCCCGCTCCGGCTGCCTCCGGCGGCCTGGGCGGCCTGTTCAAGCGCCTGGTCGGCTGGCTGACCGGCGGCGCCGAAACGGCCAAGCCCGCCCCTGCCGCCCAGGAAGACAGCGCCAAGCGCGCCGCCTCCGGCCGCGGCAAGGGCCGCTCCGGCCATGACGGCCAGGAACGCCGTGGCGAACGCCATGGTTCGGACCGCAACCGCAACCGCCGCGGCGAATCGCGCGGCGAAGGCGCGGAAGGCAGCGAAAGCGGCCGCCATCACGTGCGCGGCGGCCGCCGCGCCGAAGGCGACCGTCCGGAACGCGGCGAGCGCCACAACCGCAATGAAGCCCGCGGCGACCGCGACACCCAGGCCGCGCAGTCGGCCCTGGCGTCCAACCGCCCCGAGCAAGCCGAACAGGCCGCCGGGGAAGACGCCGGCGCCGGCCGCAACCGCCGCCGCGGCCGTGGCCGCAACCGCCGCGAGGAAGGCCAATCCGACGCCCCGATGAGCGAACAGGAAAGCATGGTCGCCGCGCTGGCCCAGACGGTCGCCACCGCCCTGCCTGACACCGCTCAGCCGGCCGCGGAAGCCTCCCTGGAAGCCGCGGACGCCGTCGAGCAATCGGCGGATGCGATTCCCGCCGAAGGCGCGGAAGGCGCGGTCGATCCGGAACGCAAGCGCCGCCGCCGCCGCAGCCGCCGTGGCCGCCGCAGCCAGGAAGAATCCGGCTTGGCCGCCGGCGACGATCAGCTCGAAGACGGCAGCGACGAAGAAGCCGGCGAACAGCCCGAAGCCGCGGAACCGGTCCAGGCCCCGGCATCCGACGCCGCGCCGGCACAGGCCGAGCAGGCCGAAGCTGCGCCGGTTCAGGTCGAAGCCGCTCCGGTTCAGGTTGAAGCCGCGCCGGTTCAGGTTGAAGCCGCGCCGGTTCAGGTGGAAGCCACGCCGGTTCAGGTGGAAGCCGCGCCGGTTCAGGCCGAAGCCCCGCAGCAGGCCGAACCCGTGCAGGCGCAAACCGCCGAACCCGAGCAGGAAGCCGCCCCCGCCGTCGAAACGACGCAGCCGGTCGCCGTGCAGCCCGCCAGCGAAGTCTCCGCGCCCGTAGCGCCGGCGGCTCCGGTGGAAGCCGCCGCCGTCGAACCCGTGGCGACGCCTCCCGCCGCCCCGGCTCCGCAGGAAGCTCCGGCTCCGGCCGCCGCGCCCGCCCCGGCTCCCGCCGCGGCAGCCTCGGCCAGCGCGCAGCAGCCCATCGTGGTGCCGGCCGCCGCACCGTCGGCCAAGGCGCAAGCCCTGCACGACGTGGTGAACGCCGCCGGCCTGCAGTGGGTGGAAACCGATCCGGACTGCCACGCCCAGACGCAGTTGCGCATTGCCGCCACGCACACGCCGGTCCGCCTGGGCCGCGAGCGCAAGCCGGTCGCGCCCGTCTCCAACGAACCCCTGGTTCAGGTCGAGACGCGCCACTAAGCGTGCAAGCTGTGCAAGACCCCCGCTTCGGCGGGGGTTTTTTTTGTCTTAAGGCGGCCCGGCGAAAAAAAACCCTCGGTTTCTCCGAGGGTTTTTCGTAGCGGCGTCAGCCGGTTCAGAACTGGTAGGTGTAGGTCAACTGCACCACGTCCAGGCCGGGATTCGGACGCTTGATGCTGGCGTTCGAGAAGTGCGAATAGCGCACGCCGATGCGGTTGTTCGGCGTCAGCAGGAAACCCAGGCCGACGTGGTCGCCGAACTGGAAGGCCGTGCTGATGTTCTCGTCGGCGAAACGCGTGCTGGAGAAGAGCGTGGCGCCGATGCCCGCTTCGAGGTAGAAGCGTTCGCCCGTCCACCAGCGGAACATGGGGATGGCATTGAACTGCCAGACGTGGCCGGGGGAACGCGAACCGTCCGCCCACCAGTACGAGGCGCCGAACTCGGGCGTCAGGTCCAGGCGCCCCCAGTTGCCGCCGAACTGGTAGGTCCAGACCGAAGGCGTTTCGTAGTTCAGCGTCAGGCGCTGATAGTGGTCTCCAATGCCGTAGTGCAGGCTCACGCCGCCCTGGGTGCCGTTGGACGATTGGGCGCTGGCGAACGTCGCGGTAGCCGCCAGGGCCAGCCCGACAAGGCGCGTAAGCATTTTCTTCTTGGTCGACTGCATTGGGATCACTCCGTAGATTTCAACTCTAGAACGCAACATAGCAAAATACGGGCCACACGACTTGATTTGTGTCGCACGCAGGCAACATTGCGGATGGAAAACACTGTTCCGCAAAACATGCGCGCCTGCTCCGCAAGGCGCGTGCCCGGGCGCCCCGCGGGCCGCGCGCATGAAAAAGCCGCCGGGGCCCAGGCCTCCGACGGCATATTGCCACCGCCAGCCCGGCCCGCCTAGTAGCGGTTGACCGGGGTGGCCGCAACGGTTTCGTCAGGCCGTGACCACGTCCGCCGGCTGATTGGTCAGCAGCGCCAGCAGGCGGGCGATTTCCTCGCGCAACTGGCGGCGGTCCACGACCATGTCGATCGCGCCCTTCTGCAGCAGGAACTCGGCGCGCTGGAAGCCTTCCGGCAGCTTTTCGCGCACGGTCTGCTCGATCACGCGCGGGCCGGCAAAGCCGATCAGCGCCTTCGGTTCGGCGATGACCACGTCGCCCATGAAGGCGAAGCTGGCCGACACGCCGCCCATGGTGGGATCGGTCAGCACGCTGATGAAAGGCAGGCCGGCGGCCGACAGGCGGGTCAGCATGGCGTTCGTCTTGGCCATCTGCATCAGCGACAGCAGGCTTTCCTGCATGCGCGCGCCGCCCGAAGCGGCCACGCAGATGAAAGGCGTCTTGTTGTCCAGGGCGGCCTGGGCGCCGCGCGCGAAGCGTTCGCCCACCACCGACCCCATGGAGCCGCCCATGAATTCGAATTCGAAGCAGGCCAGCGTCGCCGGCACGCCGCGGATCGAGCCGCTCATGACCACCAGGGCGTCGGTTTCACCCGTCTGCTTGACCGCCTCCTGGAGGCGCTCGGGGTACTTGCGTGTGTCCTTGAACTTCAGCGTGTCGACCGAACGCGTGGTCTGGCCGATTTCAACGCGGCCTTCCAGGTCGAGCAGCGAATCGATCCGGGCGCGGGCGCCGATGCGCATGTGATGGTCGCACTTGGGGCACACATGCAGATTGGCGGCCAGGTCTTCGCTGTACAGCACCGATTCGCACGACGGGCATTTCACCCATAGGCCTTCGGGAACGCGGCGGGCGCCGCTGTCGCTGGTTTTATTGATGCGAGGAGGCAGGAGTTTTTCGATCCAGCTCATTGTTTTTTCATCCCGTATGAGGTCGCGCCCGCCGTTCAGGCCGACGCGTTTTCTCGTTTCACTAGATCCAGCGCCTGCCGGATGGTGCGCAGCCAGCCGCTGGCGGCGGCGACTGCGGCATCGGTTTTCCGGGCAGCCGGGACGTCCGCCACCGCCTGCTCCATGGTTTCAATCAGTTTGCTGCCGATGACGACCGCGTCGGCCGCGCGCGCCACGCGCTGGGCGCTTTCGGCGTCGCGGATGCCGAAGCCCACGCCGACCGGAATGTCGCGCACGTGACGGCGGATCAGGGCCACGCGCTCGGCCACGTCATCGGTGTTCAGCGAGCCCGAGCCCGTCACGCCCTTGAGCGACACGTAGTACACGTAGCCGCGGGCCACCTCGGCGACCGCCTTGATGCGTTCCTCGGTGGAGGTGGGCGCCAGCAGGAAAATGGGGGCAATGCCCTGCCCGCCCAGCGCCGCGGCGAATTCGACGACTTCCTCGGGCGGATAGTCCACCACCAGCACGCCGTCCACGCCGGCCTGTGCGGCCTCGCGCGCGAACCGCTCCTGGCCCATGCGTTCTATCGGGTTGGCGTAGCCCATCAGCACCACCGGCGTGGCGGTGTCGCGCTGGCGGAACTCGGCCACCATTTCGAGCACGCGGGCCAGGCCCACGCCCTGCGCGATGGCGCGTTCGGCGGCCCGCTGGATGACGGGGCCGTCGGCCATGGGGTCGGAGAACGGCACGCCCAGCTCGATGACGTCGGCGCCGGCCTCGACCAGCGCATGCATCAGGGGAACGGTGGTCTCGGGCGAGGGATCGCCCGCGGCAATATAGGGAATCAGCGCCGCGGCGCGGCCGGATTCGGCGGTGCGCGCAAAGGCGGCGGCGATGCGGTCGGTGCGAGTTGCCATGGTCGGCCCTTAAAGCTCGATACCGGCCTTTTCGGCCACGGTATGCATGTCTTTGTCGCCACGGCCCGACAAATTGACCAGGATGACGGTGTCGCGCGGCAGCGTGGCCGCCATCTTCACCGCCTGGGCGATGGCATGCGAGGACTCGAGCGCGGGCATGATGCCCTCGATGCGGCAGCAGTCGTGGAAGGCCTTCAGGGCTTCTTCGTCCGTGATGCCGACGTACTCGGCGCGGCCGGAGTCCTTCAGCCAGGCATGTTCCGGGCCGACCCCGGGATAGTCCAGGCCGGCCGACACGGAATGCGTTTCCTGCACCTGGCCGTCGGCGTCCTGCATGACGTAGGTGCGGTTGCCGTGCAGCACGCCAACCTGGCCGGCGGCCAGGGACGCGGCATGGCGCCCGGTGTCCATGCCCTCGCCGGCCGCCTCGACGCCGATCAGGCGCACGTTTTCGTACGGAATGTAGGGATGGAAGATGCCCATGGCGTTGGAGCCGCCGCCCACCGCCGCCACGACGTAGTCGGGCTGGCGGCCGACGGCCTCGGGCATCTGCGTCAGGCATTCGTTGCCGATCACGGTCTGGAAGTCGCGCACCATGCGGGGATAGGGGTCGGGACCCGCCACCGTGCCGATGATGTAGAACGTGTTCTCGATGTTGGTGACCCAGTCGCGCATGGCTTCGTTCAGCGCGTCCTTCAGGGTGCGCGAACCGGAGGTGACGGGCACGACCGTCGCGCCCAGCAGCTTCATGCGGTAGACGTTCGACGCCTGGCGGCGGACGTCTTCGCTGCCCATGTAGACCACGCATTCCATGCCGTAGCGCGCCGCCACCGTGGCGGTGGCCACGCCGTGCTGGCCGGCGCCGGTCTCGGCGATGACGCGGGGCTTGCCCATGCGCTTGGCCAGCAGCGCCTGGCCGATGCAGTTGTTCACCTTGTGGGCGCCGGTGTGGTTCAGGTCTTCGCGCTTGAACCAGATCTGGGCGCCGCCCAGTTGTTCAGACCAGCGGCGGGCGTGGTAGACCGGGCTGGGCCGGCCCACGAAATGCTTGAGTTCGTAGTTGAACTCTTCCTGGAAGGCGGGGTCGACGCGATATCGGTCGTAGGCCGCGCGCAGCTCGTCGAGCGCGTGCATCAGCGTTTCCGCCACGAAAACGCCACCATAGGGGCCGAAATGGCCCTTGGCATCCGGAAAGTCGTAAGGTTTCACCAAGCATCTCCCCCGGCATCGCGGCAGGCCACTGCCCGCCGCAAATCCGGTTTGCAACCCGGCATTTTACCTGACGCCGGCTGCGGCCGGGAGCGGAAGCGGCCGCGCGTCCGCTCCGCAAACGGCCGCGGCGGCCTCAGAGGGACTGCCCGAGGCGGCGCAGGAAGGTCTCGCAGGACGCCAATTGGTCCAGCGCGACGTATTCGTCGGGCTTGTGGGCCTGTTCGATGTGGCCCGGGCCGCAGACGACCGTCGGGATGCCGATGCCCTGGAACAGGCCGGCCTCGGTGCCGTAGGCGACCTTGCGGGTCGCGCGGTCTTCGGTCAGGGCACGCACCAACTGGGTGATGGCGGCCTCTTCAGACGCTTCCAGCGCCGGCGCCGCGGCGCCCGTTTCGATCTCGATGCTGGCGCCCTCGAACTCGGCCTGCATGCGCGGCAGGAGCTCTTCGCGCACGTATTTCTCGACTTCCGCCTGGATCTCGTCGGGCTGCATGCCGGGCAGGTTGCGGAATTCGTAGCTGAATTCGCAGGATTCCGGAATGGTGTTGACCGCGATGCCGCCGTGGATCTGGTTGGTGGTCATGGTCGAGAACGGCACGTCGTAGAACTGGTCGTACGGACCCTTGGCCTTGAAGCTGTCGGCCAGGTCGCGGATGCGGCAGATCAGGCGCGCGGCGTATTCGATGGCGTTGCAGCCGCGCGGGGTCAGGGACGAATGCGCCGCCTTGCCATGCACCTTGCAGCGGAACAGGTTGATGCCCTTGTGCGCCACCACCACCTGCATGCCGGTGGGCTCGCCCACCACGCAGCCTTCCGGCCGGATGCCGCGGTCGTGCAGGTCGGCCAGCATGTAGGGCGCGCCGGCGCAGCCCACTTCCTCGTCGTAGGAGAACGCCAGGTGGATCGGCTTCTTGCGGGGCATGGCCAGGAATTCCGGCACCATCGCCAGCGAACCGGCGATGAAGCCCTTCATGTCGCAACTGCCGCGGCCATAGAGCAGGCCGTCCTTTTCGATGAGCTTGAACGGGTCCGTGCTCCAGTCCTGGCCGTCCACGGGCACCACGTCGGTATGGCCCGACAGGACGATCCCGCCCTGCAGGCCGCCGTCCTGCCCCGGCAGGGTGGCGAACAGGTTGGCCTTGGTGCGCTCCGGATTGTGCGCCAGCCATGCGTCGACGCCCTGGCCCTTGAGCCAATCGCGGACGGTTTCGATCAGGGCAAGATTGGAATTGCGGCTGGTGGTGTCGAAACCGACCAGCGTTTCCAGCCAGGTGCGCGCGTTCATGTCACTACTCTCGTGGGGAAAAAGAGCAGTGTAAAGCCAGGCGCCGCCCGCGGCACGCTCATCACCGAGTTCTTCACGCCGCAGCAGATCGCCGACCGGGCGTGGCGCCTGCCCTTCGCCTTCGGCCTGGTCATCGTGCCGATCGCCATC
The DNA here is from genome assembly GCF_900496975.1 of Achromobacter veterisilvae. Taxonomy (GTDB): domain Bacteria; phylum Pseudomonadota; class Gammaproteobacteria; order Burkholderiales; family Burkholderiaceae_B; genus Achromobacter; species Achromobacter veterisilvae. The sequence continues at coordinate 11,108 of NZ_UFQC01000016.1, read as the reverse complement.
CATATCCGCCGCAACGTCGACGAAACCGACGTCTTCAAGCAGATCAAGGAAGAAGAGCGCCAGGCGGCCTCGCGCGCCGCGGGGGCTCAGCGGCGCACCGCCGACGACACGCCCTGCACCTCGGCCAGCGCGTCCAGCGCGCGCGACAGGGACTCTCCGCCGCGCACCTCCACCGTGAACACCATATGGGCCAGCGACTGCCGGCTCTGCGTGTTCACGCCCACCACGTTCAGGCGCAGCCGGGCAAAGACCTCGGACAGGTCGCGCAACAGGCCGGAACGGTCGTGCGCGCGCACGCTGATATCCACCGGATAGAAGGTGTCGGACGTCTCGCCCCACGCCACTTCGATGACGCGCTCGGGCTCGCGCGCGGCCAGGGCCAGATAGCTGTGGCAGTCGCTGCGGTGGATGGACACGCCGCGCCCCCGCGTGACGAAGCCCGCGATGGCGTCCGGCGGCGCCGGACGGCAGCAGCGCGCCAGTTGGGTCAGCAGCGACCCCACCCCCACCACCAGCACGCCGCTCTTGCCGCTTTTTTCGGCGCTGCCCGCGCTGGCGCTGCGCAGCGCGGCCGGCTGCGGCTCGGCGGCGGGCGCCGGCTGCTGGAACAGCGTGTCGATCTGCCGCAGGCTGAATTCTTCCTTGGCCGCCGCCACGTACAGGTCGTCGGCGCGGGCAAAGCCCAGGTTCTGCGCCAACTGTTCGAGATTGACGGCGGTCTTGCCCAGGCGCTGCAATTCCTTTTCCACCAGCGCCTGGCCCTGGGTGATGCGCTGCTGCAGTTCGATCGCGTTGAACCACATGCGCACCTTGGCGCGGGCCCGGGGGCTGGCCAGGAATCCCAACTGGGGATTGAGCCAGTCGCGCGACGGGCCGCCCGACTTGGCGGAAATGATCTCCACGGTCTGGCCGGTGGACAGCCGCGTCTGCAGCGGCACCATCTGGCCGTCGACGCGGGCGCCGCGGCAGCGGTGGCCCAGGTCGGTATGCAAGTGATAGGCGAAGTCGACCGGCGTGGCGCCCGCGGGCAGCTCGATCACGCGCGCCTGGGGCGTCAGCACGTAGATGCGTTCGTCGGTGTGCGCCGGCGCCGCCGCCGCGTTGCGGCCCTTGCCGGCGGGCTTGCCGGGGGCCGGCCCGGCGGGTTCGCCGCCGCCCTCGACCTCGGTGTTCCAGGCCAGCAACTGGCGCATCCACGCCAGTTGGCGGTCGTATTCGCTGGAGGCCGCCACCTGGCCGCCCTTGGACCCCGCCTCTTTGTAGCGCCAATGCGCGGCCATGCCGTATTCGGCGAACTGGTGCATCTCGCGGGTGCGGATCTGCACTTCGAACGGGCGGCCGTCGTCGTCGGTCACGACCGTGTGCAGCGAACGGTAGCCGTTGGGCTTGGGCCGGGAAATATAGTCGTCGAACTCCTCGGAGATCGGCGTCCACATCTCGTGCACCATGCCCAGCGCCGTATAGCAGGCGCGCACGTCGTCCACGATGATCCGCAGCGCGCGCAGGTCGTACATCTGGGAAAAATCCAGGCCCTTCACGCGCATCTTGTTCCAGATGCTGTAGATGTGCTTGGGCCGGCCGCTGACCTCGGCCTCGATTCCGCTTCGGGCCAGCGCCGCCTGCAGGCGCTCGATGGCGCTGGCGATGAAGGCCTCGCGCTCGGCCCGCTTTTCTTCCAGCAGGCGGGCGATCTGCTTGTACTTTTCCGGCTCCAGGAAACGGAACGCCAGGTCTTCCATTTCCCACTTGATCTGCCAGATCCCCAGGCGGTTGGCCAGGGGCGCGTACAGGTCCAGGGTTTCCCGGGCGAAGGCGGTGGAGCACGGCGCCTTGCTTTCCGCGTGCCAGCGCAGGCTGCGCAGCCGGGACGCCAGCCGCATCAGCACGATGCGCAGGTCGGCCGCCATGGCCAGCAGCATCTTGCGCTGCATTTCCTTCTGGGAACCGCTTTCGGCTTCGGCGTCGCTGGCCTGCCGGGCCACCACGCCCAGCCGCAGCAGGGCCCGCGTGCCCTGCACCAGCCGCGCGATCTCGGCGCCGAACGCGGCCGCGACCGGGTCGCTGCGCAAGGACGGCGCGGGCGCCATCAGGTCGGTCGGCAAGGCGGCCAGCAAGGCGGCCGCCCGCGTCGCGGCGTCGGTGTGCAGGCCCGCCAGCACGCGGACCACGCCCGCGCCGTGTCCGGCCAGGGGCTCGCCCGTCAGCGCGTGCTGCCCTTCGAAGCGGGGCTCGGCCCAGGCGACGGCCCGGTCGATCAACGCCAGTCCGTCGGGATCCAGGCCAGCCCCCACCTCCTCGCGCCAGGCGGCGTCGAAGGGCGAAGGCGCGTCGAGTACAGGCGGGGCGGGCATGACGGGCGGAAAGCGTTATTGGTTGATATGCCGACACTCTACACTAGCGTGTATCAACCCCAAAAGACGCCGCCATCCGCGGCATATGGAAGGAACCCGAGCTTATGTTGCGCTGGCTGAAGGGGCGCGGCGCCCGCCCGTCCGCGGTGGCCGAAATGCAGTCCCGCATCTCGCCCGGACTGTGGCGGCAGGTGCTGGACGCCTACCCGTTCCTGGCGGCGCTGAACGCCGATGAAGCCACCCAGTTGCTGGCGCGCGCGGCCTGGCTGCTGGCCAGCAAGAACATCAATGGCGCGCAGGGGCTGGAAGTATCCGACTTCATGCGCCTGTCGATCGCGGCCCAGGCCAGCCTGCCCATCCTGAATCTGGCACCCGAACTGTACGAAGGCTGGGACGAGATCATCGTGTATCCGGCCGGCTTCCGCGTTCCCCGATCGCGCCAGGACGAGGACGGCGTGGTGCACGAATACATCGAGGACGCCGCCGGCGAGGCCTGGGACGGCGGGCCGCTGGTCCTGTCCTGGGAAGACACACAGCTCTCCGAAGGCGGCTTCAACGTGGTCATCCACGAATTCGCCCACAAGCTGGACCTGCGCTCCGGCTTCGCCGACGGGATGCCGTCGCTGGCGGCGCACCCCGACTTGACGCCCCGGACCTGGCGCCGCGTCCTGGACGACAGCATGGACCGCTTCATCGCCGCCCTCGACGCGGTGGAGGCGGCCATCCCGCCGGACGTCGATCCCGACAGCGAGGAGGCGGACGCCTGGTACGGCCAGTTGCCGATGGACCCGTACGCCGCCACCGACGAAGCCGAATTCTTCGCGGTCAGCTCGGAACACTTCTTCGTGGACCCCTACCCCATGCAGCAGGCCCTGCCGCAATGGTATGAACTGCTGAAGGCCTACTACCGGCAGGATCCCCTGGAACGCCACGCATGAAACAACTGCTGATCGTCTGGCATTCCCGCACCGGCGCCGCGCGGCAAATGGCCGAGGCCGCGGCCCGCGGCGCGCGGTCCGCCGCCGCGCAGCTCGAACAGGATGCCGATTTGCGCGTCGTGCTGCGGCGCGCCGCGGACGCCGAGGCCGGCGAACTGCTCGCCAGCCAGGGCTATCTGTTCTGCGCCCCCGAGAACCTGGCGGGGCTGAGCGGGGAAATGAAGGAATTCTTCGACCGCAACTACTACGCGGTGCTGGACCGGATACAGGGGCTGCCCTATGCCTGCGCGATCAGCGCGGGCAGCGACGGCGCGGGCGCGGCGCGGCAGGCGGAACGCATCTGCACTGGATGGCGGCTGAAGGCGGTGGCGCCCGCGCTCATCGTCAACATGGGCGCGCAGACGGCGCGGCAGATCCTGGCGCCCAAAACCGTGGCGCAGGCGGACCTTGCGAAATGCGAGGAATTGGGGGGATTGCTGGCCGGGACGCTGCTGCTGGGGTAGCGGGCGGAGAGTCGGCCGCGACAGGCGGGGCGGCAGGCGCGGCGCGGCAGATACCGTCTTGGCCGTCAAGCGATCGGCAGGTGTCAGACACCCGAGGAGGCGGACTCCGCCATGCACCGCCATCTCATGGGTGTCTGACACCCATCGAATGAATGCCAGACACCCAAAGGGTTTTAGACCGCCGCCGTAACGACGATCTCCACCTTGTAATCCGGATTCGCAAGCCGGGCCTCGACCGTGGCGCGCGGAGGCGAATTGCCGGCCGCGACCCAGGCGTCCCACGCCTTGTTCATGCCGTCGAATTCCTTCATGTTGGCCACGTAGATCTGGGCCATCAGGATCTTGGTCTTGTCCGTGCCGGCTTCGGCCAGCAGGCGGTCGATCGTCGCGAGCACTTGCTCGGTCTGGCCGGTGATGTCCAGTGTGGCATCGTCCGGCACCTGGCCCGCCAGGTACGCGACGCCGTTGTACACGGCCATGTCCGACAGGCGCTTGTCGACGTGGAAGCGCTTGATGCTGCTCATGAATATTCCCCTAGGATCGAGTGGGTTGGGTGAAACAACGCAAGGAAACCCGCAATTTACCCCGAGCCGCCGTCAGGCGGGAGGCAACTGGAAGACCTGGCGCAGGTAGGCCAGGTAGGCCGGATCGTCGCACATGGTCTTTTCCGGCGCATCCGACACCTTGGCGACGGGCTGGCCGTTGCAGCGGACCATCTTCATGACGATCTGCAAGGGCTCGTGGCCCAGGTCGTTGGTCAGGTTGGTGCCGATGCCGAACGACACTTTGCAGCGGCCGGAGAACTGGCGGGCCAGTTCGATGGCGCGCGGAAAGGTCAGCGAATCCGAGAACACCAGCGTCTTGGCGCGCGGATCCACGCGGTTCTTGCGATAGTGCTCGAGCAGGCGCTCGCCCCAGACGAACGGGTCGCCGGAGTCGTGCCGCGCGCCGTCGAACAGCTTGCAGAAATACATGTCGAAGTCGCGCAGGAAGGCGTCCATGCCGTAGACGTCGGACAGCGCGATGCCCAGGTCGCCGCGGTATTCCTTGGCCCACACTTCCAGCGCGAACACCTGCGAATCGCGCAGGCGCGGACCCAGCGCCTGGCAGGCCTGCAGGTATTCGTGGCCCATCGTGCCCAGCGGCAGGACCTCGTGCTGCTTGGCGAACAGCACGTTGCTGGTGCCGGCGAAATGCGGGCCCATCTGCGCCTTCATGGTGGACACGATTTCCTCGTGCCAGACCTTGGAGAAGCGGCGGCGCGTGCCGTATTCGGCCACGCGGAAATCCGCCAGCGCGGGATCGTCCAGCACCAGGTGCATCTTGGACTGCAGGCGCTTGCGGCCCTCTTCCCAGTCGGGGCTCTTGCGCGTATTGCGGAAATAGACTTCGTTGACGATGGCCAGCACCGGGATTTCGAAGAGGATCGTGTGCAGCCACGGCCCCTTGACCTCGATGCTGATTTCACCGGGTCCCTCGCCCTCGCCGATATGGATGCATCGCTCGGGCATGTGGAACAGTTCGAGGAAATCGACGAAGTCGCTTTTGATAAAACGCAAGCCGCCGAGATATTTAAGTTCGTCTTCGGTGAAGCGCAATTGGCATAGCTGGTGCACTTCCTCGCGGATTTCGTCCAGATAGGGACGCAGGTCGACCCCGGGAGTACGGCATTTGTAACGGTACTCGACCTGGGCAGCGGGAAACTGGTGCAGAACCACCTGCATCATGCTGAATTTATACAGGTCGGTGTCGAGCAGCGAGGTAATTATCATGATTGCGCGTTTCGTTTCGCGACACCATAGCATAGCGCGCGCGCCGCAAGCGCCGAAGGGCCACTATGTCAATACGGGTATTGCCGGCACATCCGCGCGGCATTGGGTAAAATCGGCGCAACAAGACACAAAAGCCGCCGATCCCGGAGTTCCTGAATGACCCACGTTGTCACCGAAAACTGTATTAAATGCAAGTACACCGATTGCGTAGACGTGTGCCCGGTGGACTGTTTTCGTGAGGGTCCGAACTTCCTCGTGATCGATCCCGACGAATGCATCGATTGCGCCGTCTGCATTCCGGAATGCCCGGCCAACGCGATCTACGCCGAAGAAGACGTGCCGCAGGACCAACTGAATTTCATCGCCCTGAACGCGGAACTCTCGCCCGAGTTCGCCAGCATCAGCCGCGCCAAGAAGCCCCTGCCCGACGCCGACGAGTGGAACGGCAAGCAGGACAAGCTGCAATACCTGGAAAAATAATCCGCGAACGCCGGCCCCCGCGTGGCGGCCGGCATCGCGCGATGCCCCGATGACCGACGACTCCAAATACACGCGCCAGACCGTAACCCACGTCCACACCTGGGTGCCAGACAAGCTGTTCTCCGTGCGCGTGACGCGCGACGACGCGTACACCTTCCTGCCGGGCCAGTTCGCGCGTGTCGGTCTGCCGGAAGCCGGCGCCCCCGACGGCGCCCCCACGCTGTGGCGCGCCTACTCCATGGTTTCGGCGCCGCACGAGCCCTGGCTGGAGTTCTATTCCATCGTGGTCCCCGAGGGACTGTTCAGCCCGCGCATGGCCCGGCTGCAGCCCGGCGACTCGCTGTACGTCGAAAAGGCCCCCTACGGATTCCTGACCCTGGAGCGCTTCGCGCCGGGGGGAGACCTGTGGCTGCTGGCGTCCGGCACCGGGCTGTCGGCCTATCTGTCCATCCTGCGCGACCCCGCCGTCTGGCGCGCCTACCGCCGCATCGTCCTGGTGCACGGCGTGCGCACCGCCGCGGAGCTGGCCTATCGCGAAGAGATCGAATCCTGGCGCGAGCAGCCCGGCCTGGCCGAGCTGTTCGCGGCGGATCCGCAAAAACTCGTCTATCTGCCCATCGCCACGCGCGAGCCCCTGCCCGGCATGCCGCAGGAACGCCTCACCACGCTGATCGCCGACGGCCGCCTGGAGCAACTGGCCGGCCAGCCCCTGGATCCCGAGCATGCCAAGGTCATGCTCTGCGGCAATCCCGGCATGCTGGCGGACGCCCGCAAGCTGCTGGGCGAGCGCGGCTTCAAGCCGGGCCGCCGCGGCATCCCCGGCAACCTGGCGGTCGAAAACTACTGGTGACGCCACGCCGTCCGGCGTAGTGCATAAATCCCCCATTTGGGTATTGCCTTGGGGCATAAGAAGCGCCCTAAACTGGTGCCTAACGGATATCGGGTCGTTTTTTAGCAACATATTTGCTTTTTTTGACGGCGTTTCTTCAGGCTGTTTCGAAATATCGTTAGTCCCCGGAGCAATAATCGGGGCACACGCACGACCCAGAAGGATTTTCCCAAATGCTGTATCAATTGCACGAAATGCAGCGCGCCTTCCTGACTCCGTTCGCTGCATTTACGGACGCCGGCTCCCAACTGTTTTCCAGCCCCTACAGCCCTCTCGCCTATACCCCGATTTCCCGCCAGATGGCGGCCGGGTACGAGCTGATGACGCGTATCGGCAAGGAATACCAGAAGCCGGCCTGGAACCTGCCCACCACCCAGATCGACGGCAAATCCGTCCGCGTTACCGAAGGCCTGGTGCTGGACAAGCCGTTCTGCCGCCTGATCCACTTCCACCGCGACGTCCGCCACGCCCACCGCGACGACCCCAAGGTCCTGCTGGTCGCGCCGCTGTCCGGCCATCACGCGACCCTGCTGCGCGACACGGTGCGCGCCCTGCTGCCCGCCCATGACGTCTACGTCACGGACTGGATCGACGCCCGCATGGTGCCGCTGTCGGCCGGCCCGTTCCACCTGAACGACTACGTGCGCTACGTGCAGGACTTCATCCGCCACCTGGGCCCGGACGTGCACGTCATTTCCGTCTGCCAGCCCACGGTGCCGGTGCTGGCCGCCGTATCCCTGATGGCCTCCGCCGACGATCCGTGCCAGCCGCGCAGCATGGTGATGATGGGCGGCCCCATCGACCCGCGCCAGTCGCCCACGCAGGTGAACCGCCTGGCCACGACCAAGCCCTATTCGTGGTTCGAGAACCAGGTCATCCATCCGGTGCCGCCGCGCTATCCGGGGTCGGGCCGCAAGGTCTACCCGGGCTTCCTGCAGCACGCGGGCTTCATGGCCATGAACCCGGACCGCCACATGAAGTCGCACTACGACTTCTACCTGGACCTGCTGCGCGGCGACGACAGCGACGCCGAGGCGCACCGCCGCTTCTACGACGAATACAACGCCGTGCTGGACATGCCGGCCGAGTTCTACCTGGACACGATCCGCATGGTGTTCCAGGACTTCCAGTTGCCCAACGGCACCTGGGAAGTGGACGGCAAGCCCGTGCGCCCCGCGGACATCAAGAAGGTCGCCCTCTTCACGATCGAGGGCGAACTGGACGACATCTCCGGCCAGGGCCAGACGCGCGCCGCCATCAAGCTGTGCAGGAACATCCCGGCCGATCGCAAGATGCACTACACCGCGCCCGACTGCGGCCACTACGGGATTTTCTCGGGCCGCCGCTGGCGCGAAATGATCTGTCCTAAAATTGCCGAATTCATCCGGCAATCTGCGTAGGATGGGTAAAGCGCGAGAGTTCTTAAGCAAGGACTCAGGTATCCAGCGCGCGTAACCCATGCGGCCGTGGGCAGACTGTACCCGGCTCCGGCCGGAAAACAGTCTATTGCGGCAGCATGGGTTACGCGCGTTGGGCGTTCGTGTTCTTGCTTAAGAACTCTCGCGCTCCACCCATCCTACGGCTTTCTGTTTTCCTATCATGTCCTGTCGCTCTCTAGCCGACCGCATCGATGCCTTGCTTCCCCAGACGCAATGCACCAAGTGCGGATACGACGGCTGCCGGCCCTACGCCGACGCCATCGCCGGCGGCGCCGCCCCGATCAATCGCTGTCCGCCCGGCGGCGACGAAGGCATCGCCGCGCTGTCCGCCCTGCTCGGCACCCCTGTCCTGCCGCTGGACACGGCCCGCGGCGAACCCGGCCCGCTGCTGGTCGCCCGCATCGACGAATCCCACTGCATCGGCTGTACGCTGTGCATCCAGGCCTGTCCGGTGGACGCCATCGTGGGCGCCAACAAGCACATGCATACCGTGCTGGACGACTGGTGCACCGGCTGCGACCTGTGCGTGGCCCCCTGTCCGGTGGACTGTATCGAAATGGTCCCCGCGGGACGCGGCTGGAGCGAGCAGGACGCCGCGATCAGCCGCCAGCGCCATCGCAGCCACCTGGCGCGGGCGGAACGCCTGGCCGCCGACAACGCGCGCCTGATGGCCCCCGAGGCGCCAGCGGCGCCCAGCGCCCCCGCGCCCGCCGACGACGCCGGCAACGAGGAGCGCAAGCGCTCCGCCATCGAATCCGCGCTGGCCCGCGCCCGGGCCCGCCGCAACGCGACGAAACAATGAACGCCGCCAAACGCCGAGAAATCTTCGCCCGCCTGCAAGCGGCCAATCCCCATCCCACGACCGAACTGGAATACGACACGCCGTTCCAGTTGCTGATCGCCGTGCTGCTGTCGGCGCAGGCCACCGACAAATCGGTCAACATCGCCACGCGCAAGTTCTTCCCCGCGCATGGCACGCCGCAAGGCCTGCTGGCGCTGGGAGAGGAAGGGCTGGCGGACTACATCAAGACCATCGGGCTCTACCGCACCAAGGCGAAGAACACCATCGCCACGTGCAGGATCCTGATCGAACAGCACGGCGGCGAAGTGCCGCAGACCCGCGAGGCGCTGGAAGCCCTGCCCGGCGTGGGCCGCAAGACCGCCAACGTGGTGCTCAACACCGCCTTCGGCCAGCCCACGATGGCCGTGGACACGCACATCTTCCGCGTGTCCAACCGCACCGGCATCGCCCCCGGCAAGAACGTGCTGGAAGTCGAACGGAAGCTCGAGAAATTCGTGCCCGCCGAATACATGCAGGACGCGCACCATTGGCTGATCCTGCTGGGCCGCTACGTCTGCGTGGCGCGCAAGCCCAAATGCCCCCAGTGCGGCATTTCCGATCTCTGCGAATTCAAGCAGAAAACGCCCGCCTGAACGGCGCGCGCCGGGGCGCATCCGCCGCAGCGGGAAAGGGAAAACCGGGTTTTCCCTCGCCCGGGAAAATGTGACGCATTGATGTCGGTCAACGCGTATTTGCTGCGATGCATTTCCATTCTGGAAACGTTTTCTCCCCTTAAGGTGCAAGCATTGTCGGCCTGCCGACAATTCCCCTTTCCGCACTGCAAAACCTATGACAAACCCTCATGGAATTTTGATAAATAGGTGCGCATACTCGCCGGCAACTCATCGTAAAACTGCGGCACTTCGCAGTCTTTCCGACCCCGCGGGGACCTGCCGCAATCACGGCAGGTGCAGACCAATAAATACAACGCTGGTGCAGCGAATATGGACGACACGATCCTGGAGACAAAAGGCCTCACGAAGGAATTCCGCGGTTTCGTCGCGGTCAATGGGGTCGATTTGCGTATCAAGCGGGGCGAGATTCATGCCTTGATCGGGCCTAACGGCGCCGGCAAGACCACATGCTTCAACCTGCTCACCAAGTTTCTCTCTCCCACTTCGGGAAGCATAAAGTTCAACGGTGTCGACATCACCGGCGAACGGCCCTCGCAGATCGCGCGGCGCGGCATCATCCGTTCATTCCAGATCTCGGCGGTGTTTCCCCACCTGACCGTGCTGGAGAACGTGCGCATCGGCCTGCAGCGCAAGACCGGCCTGTCGTTCCACTTCTGGAAAAGCGACAGGCAGCTAGCCTCGTTGAACGAGCCCGCGCGGGCCCTGCTCGACCAGGTGGACCTGGGCGCGTTCGCCAATGAAACCACCGTCAACCTGCCGTACGGCCGCAAGCGCGCGCTCGAAATCGCCACCACGCTGGCGATGGAGCCCGAACTGATGCTGCTGGACGAACCCACCCAGGGCATGGGCCACGAAGACGTGGACCGCGTCACGCAGTTGATCAAGCGGGTCAGCGCCGGACGGACCATCCTCATGGTGGAACACAACATGAATGTCGTGTCCTCCATCGCCGACACCATCACCGTGCTGGCTCGCGGTTCCGTGCTGGCCGAAGGATCCTACGCCGAAGTCTCCCGCCATCCGGCAGTGATGCAGGCCTACATGGGCACCACCGAGGGCGAACTTCAAGGAGCGCACGCATGAGCACCCCGGCACTGGAAATTTCGGGCCTGCAGGCCTGGTACGGGGAATCGCATATCCTGCATGGCGTGGACATGCGCGTGGGGCAAGGCGAAGTGGTCACGGCAATGTCCCACAGACAGTTGAAGGTTGGGACGGCGGGTGCGGCATAGATTATGCGACCTTGCGATCATGGTCAAT
>NZ_UFQC01000063.1 GCF_900496975.1 Achromobacter veterisilvae | reverse complement strand
CAGGCCGCCACGGCGGCGGCCAGGCCGCCCGCCGGGCGCGCCTTGGCGACGGTGTCCTACGCCGACGGCGTGGCCCGCGCCGCGCCGTCCGTGGTCAACGTATACACCACCAAGCACGTGAACGTGCCGCTGATCCCGCTGCCCGACGACCCGCTGCTGCGAGAGCTGTTCGGCCAGGTGCCGGGCGTGACGCGGCGCCAGGCGTCGACCAGCCTGGGTTCCGGCGTGATCGTGAACCAGGACGGCTACGTGCTGACCAATTACCACGTCGTGCAGGCGGCCGACGCGATCGAGGTCGCCCTGGCCGATGGCCGCCGCGACGCCGCCAAGGTGGTGGGCGCGGACCCCGACACCGATCTCGCGGTGCTCAGGCTGGCCACCTTGCGCGCCGTGCCCGCCGCCACGCTGGCGCCCGACCGGGGCCTGCGCGTGGGCGACGTGGTGCTGGCCATCGGCAATCCGTTCGGCGTGGGGCAGACCACGACGCTGGGCATCGTGTCGGCGCTGGGCCGCAATGGCCTGGGGCTGAATACCTACGAACATTTCATCCAGACCGACGCGGCGATCAATCCGGGCAATTCGGGCGGCGCGCTGATCGACGCCGCGGGCAATCTGGTCGGCATCAATACCGCCATCTATTCCGAATCCGGCGGATCGATGGGGATCGGCTTCGCCACGCCCATCGAGATCGCGCGCAAGGTCATGGACGAGATCGTCAAGACCGGCGGGGTCAAGCGCGGCTGGCTGGGCGTGGAGCCGCAGGACGTGACGCCGGAACTGGCGCGCGCGTTCGACCTGGACCGCGATACGACGGGCGTGATCATCGCCGGCGTGATGCGCGATGGGCCCGCCGCGCGCGGCGGCCTGCGCGTGGGCGATATCGTGCAGTCGGTCAACGGCAAGCGCATGGCCGACACCAGCAGCCTGCTGTCGGAGATCGCGCAGTTGCCGCCGGGCCAGCGCGCCACGCTGGGCATCCTGCGCGGCGGCAAGCCGGTGGAACTGGCGGTGGTGGTGGGCACGCGCCCGGGCAAGCCGCGCTAGGAACTGCCCGCATTGACCGGGGTTTCGCGGGAGGCCTGGGGCGCGGCGGCGCCCTGCAGCATCAGGCGGACCGCCAGCAGGACCGTCTTCTTGGTGCTTTCGGGCTGTTGCCGCAGCAGCGCCCGGATTTCGGCGCAATAGCCGTCGGAGGCATCGTCGGGGTGGCAGGCGCCGCCGGTTGCGGCGGCGGCCGCGCAGGGCGCCACGCCGTCGGTCAGCCACGGCACGCTGGTATCCAGCGCGCGGGCCAGCCGCAGCAGGGTGGCCCGCGATGGCGAGTAGCGGTCTTCGCGCGTGAGGATCCGGTGGATGCAGGACTGCGGCACGCCGGAGATGCGCGCCAACTGGTTCTGGCTTTTGATGCCGCGCCACCGCATCAGGGTGTGCAGGCGTTGGGCAAGTGACATGGCTGCAATTTAGGATTGCGGCCAGCGGCTTACAACGTGAAACGGTCCTGCTTGCGCGCAGGACCGCCAGGGAGCGCTATCGGCGTTCGGTCAGGGAGTCCGACGCCTCTTCGTCCGCCGCGTCCGGCTTGGGCGTGACCATGCGGGCGCAGACCAGCCCGATTTCGTAGAGCAGGCACAGCGGCACGGCCAGCATGAACTGGCTGACCACGTCGGGCGGCGTGACGACGGCGGCGATGATGAACGCGCCCACCACCACGTAGCCGCGGGCGGACTTCAGCTTGGACAGTTCGACCACGCCCATCTTCACCAGCAGCACGACCGCCACGGGCACTTCGAAGGTGATGCCGAACGCCATGAACATGGTCATGACGAAGCTGAGATAGGCCTCGATGTCGGGCGCCGGCGTGATGGACTGCGGCGCGAACGTGGCGATGAAGTGGAACACCGTACGGAACACCACGAAATAGCAGAACGCCATGCCCGCGATGAACAGAAGGGTGCTGGAAATGATGAGCGGCAGCGCCAGGCGCTTTTCGTGCTTGTACAGCCCGGGGGCCACGAAGGCCCAGGCCTGGTACAGCACCACGGGCAGCGCCACGATGAAGGCGGCCATCATCGTGACCTTGACGGGCACCATGAACGGCGTGATCACGCCGGTGGCGATCATGCGCGTGCCTTCCGGCAGCGAGGCGAGCATGGGCTGGGCCAGCACGTCGTAGATGGCCGACGCGCCGGGGTAGATGAACAGCACGATGAACACGCCGACCACCGCGGCGACGGCGCGCAGCAGCCGGGTGCGCAATTCGACCAGGTGGGAGATGAAGGTCTCCTGCTGGCCTTCTTCTTGGGAGGCGTCCTGGGTCACGTCGGTGTTCCGGAGGGCGAGACGGGCTTGGCCTCGCCGGCCTCGGGCGCGCTGGGCGCCGGGGCGGGTTGCGGGGCGGCGGCGGGCGCGGGCTCGGCTGCCGGGGGAAGGTCCAGGTCCAGGTTGTGGTTCTGGCCGGGCGGGGCGATCGTGCGGGCCGGTTCGGCCGGCGCGTCCGCGGCGGTCTCCGGCTCTGCCTTGCCGCTGGCGGCGCGGGCGACTTCGTCGAGTTCCGCGCGGAACTGCTGGACCGGTTCCTGGAGCGAGGCTTGCGTTTCGTTCAGGGAGCTTTGCACGCCCTGGGCGGCGTCTTCCATTTCGCTCTTGAATTTGCGCAGTTCGTCGAGTTCGATTTCGCGCTGGATATCGGACTTCACGTCATTGACGTAACGTTGCGCGCGCCCCAGCAGGTGGCCGACGGTGCGGGCCACCTTGGGCAGGCGTTCGGGTCCGATGACGATCAAGGCGACGACGCCGATCACCATCAGTTCAGTGAGGCTGACATCAAACATTCGACGGCCGCTTGGAAGTTGATGCGATGAGGGCCTGCCCGGTCAGGGCGGGCCCGGGAGGCAGGCGGGGGCTCAGGAGTTGGATTTTTCCTTGGCCTGCACGTCGATGGTTTCGCCGGAGACGCGCTGCTGCGCGATCGGTTCCGCGGGCTTGTCGCTGTTGGCTTCCTTCATGCCTTCCTTGAAACCCTTCACCGCTCCGCCGAGGTCCGAGCCGATGTTGCGCAGCTTCTTGGTGCCGAAAATCAGCGCCACGATGACCAGGACGACCAACCAATGCCAAATGCTGAAACTACCCATGATGTTTCTCCGAATTACGCGGTGGGGGCCACGCGCCCTTTCCAGGGGCGCGAGCCGCCGATGATGTGGAAATGCAGATGAGGGACTTCCTGGCCGCCTTCGACGCCAGAGTTGACCATGATGCGAAATCCGCCATCGGGGCCCGGGCGGCAGCCATTCTCGGCGGCGAGCCGCGGGGCCAATGTCATCATTCTACCCAACCAGCCTGCGTCCTCGGCCGTAATATCCTGCATGGATGTGACATGACGTCGAGGGATCAGCAGCAAATGCACCGGCGCGGCGGGATTGATGTCGTGGAACGCAACGAAATCCTCGTCTTCATAGACCTTCTTGGACGGGATGTCGCCAGTGGCGATCTTGCAGAAGATACAGTTGTCGCTCATATCCGGGTTTCCGTGGTCAGTCTTGCGGGCGGCTCGCTTTTTCCGCCAGTCCCGACAGCCCTTCGCGGCGGGCCAGTTCGGCCAGCACGTCTTCGGGACGCAGGTTGAAGTGGGTCAGGGCGACCAGGCAATGGAACCACAGGTCGGCGGTTTCGCTGACGATGCGGTCCGGCACGCCGTCCTTGGCGGCCATGACCAGCTCCGTGGCTTCCTCGCCGATTTTCTTCAGGAAGGCGTCCGGCCCCTTGGCCAGCAGCTTGGCGGAATAGGAGGCCTTGGGGTCGCCGCCGTTCTCGGGGCGGCGGGTTTCCAGGGTGTCGGCGATGCGCGCCAGGATCTCGGCGGCGCTTGCGGCGTGGTCGGTCATTTGTAGATCAGTTCAGGGTCTTTGAGCACGGGGTCCACCGTGACCCAGGCGGCCTGGCCGGTCTGGCCTTCCAGGCGGCGGTAGAAGCAACTGGCGCGGCCGGTATGGCAGGCGATGCCGCCTTCCTGGTGCACCTTGAGCAGGATCACGTCGCCGTCGCAGTCCAGGCGCAGTTCGTGCACTTGCTGCACATGGCCGGATTCCTCGCCCTTGCGCCACAGGCGCTGGCGCGAACGCGACCAGTACACGGCGCGGCCGGTGGCCGCGGTTTCGGCCAGGGATTCACGATTCATCCAGGCCACCATCATGATCTGGCCGTTGTCGGCGTCCTGCGCGATGGCGGGAATGAGGCCGTCGGCGTCGAAGACGACGTCGGCGATCCAGGCGGGTTCGTTGCTCATTTCTCTATCCATAGTCCCGCGCGCAGCGCCCAAAACCAGCGCGGCGCGATCCATAATCTTACGGCAATACATTGTTGCACGCGCCACCGCCCCGCAAACAACCGCTGCCGCTCAAGTGGGGCCGCACGGATCCGGGCTCCGCCGGTCCGTCGCGGCGCCCCCCTGGGGGGGAAGCGCCGAAGGCGCTTCGGGGGGGGTCACAACCTTACAGGGATGCCCTGTTCAGCCATGAACCGCTTGCATTCGCCCACGGTATGCTGGCCGAAGTGGAAGATGCTGGCGGCCAGGACCGCGCTGGCGCGGCCGGCGGTGACGCCGTCGGCCAGATGTTGCAGCGTGCCGACGCCGCCCGAGGCGATGACGGGCACCGGCACCGCGTCCGAGACGGCGCGCGTGAGTTCCAGGTCGAAACCGGACTTGGTGCCGTCGCGGTCCATGCTGGTCAGCAGGATTTCGCCCGCGCCATAGGCCGCCATGCGGCGCGCCCAGACCACCGCGTCCAGGCCGGTGGCCTTGCGGCCGCCGTGGGTGAAGACTTCCCAGCGGGCGGGTTCGCCCGCGGCCGACACGCGGCGCGCGTCGATCGCCACCACCACGCACTGCGAGCCGTGGTAGTCCGAGGCGGCGCGGACCAGGTCCGGATTGGCCACGGCGGCGCTGTTGATGCTGATCTTGTCGGCGCCGGCGTTGAGCAGGCGCTGGATGTCGGACACCTGGCGCACGCCGCCGCCCACCGTCAGCGGGATGAAGACCTGCGAGGCCACCTGTTCGATGATGGGCAGGATCAGGTCGCGGCCGTCGCTGGTGGCGGTGATGTCCAGGAACGTGAGTTCGTCGGCGCCCTGCTCGTTGTAGCGGCGGGCGATTTCGACGGGGTCTCCCGCGTCGGCCAGGTTCACGAAGTTCACGCCCTTGACCACCCGCCCGGCGGTGACGTCGAGGCAGGGGATGATGCGGCGGGTCAGTCCGTTCGCCGCGGGCGCGGCGGCGCCGGAGGTGCTGCTGGAGAGGGTCATTTTGCCAATTCGTCGGCGCGGGCCTGCGCCGACCGGAAGTCGAGCGTGCCTTCGTATATGCTGCGGCCCAGGATGGCGCCTTCGACGCCCTCTTCTTCGACGGCGCACAGGGCTTCGATGTCCTGGATGCCGGCGATGCCGCCCGAGGCGTAGACGGGGATGCGCACGTGCTGGGCCAGGCGGACCGTGGCTTCGACGTTGACGCCCGACAGCATGCCGTCGCGGCCGATGTCGGTGTAGATGATGGCCTCGCAGCCGTAGTCCTCGAACTTCTTGGCCAGGTCCAGCACGTCGTGGCGGGTCAGCTTGCTCCAGCCGTCGGTGGCGATCTTGCCGTCGCGGGCGTCCAGGCCGACGATGATCTGGCCCGGGAAGGCGCCGCAGGCGTCCTGCAGGAAGCCGGGGTTCTTGACGGCGGCCGTGCCGATGATCACGTAGGAAATGCCGGCGTCCAGGTAGCGCTCGATGGTGTCGAGGTCGCGGATGCCGCCGCCGATCTGGACGGGGATGTCGTCGCCGACGGCGTCCAGGATCGCCTTGATGGGGGCTTCGTTCTTGGGTTTGCCGGCAACGGCGCCGTTCAGGTCGACCAGGTGGAGGCGGCGGGCGCCTTGGTCCAGCCAGCGGGCGGCCATGGCGGCGGGGTCTTCAGAGAACACCGTTGCATCGTCCAGGTCGCCCTGGCGCAGACGCACGCAGCGTCCGTCTTTGAGATCGATGGCGGGGATCAGCAGCATGGTGGGCAGCGAGAAAAATAATGGTTGAATGGGCGGGCGGCCGCGAGCCGGGAAAGCTACGGCTGCCAGTCTACAAAATTGCGATACAGGCGCAAACCGTGCTCGGCGCTCTTTTCCGGGTGGAACTGCACCGCGAAAATGTTAGCTGCCGCCACCGCGCAGGTAAAGGCAAGACCATAATCGGTTTCACCGACGGTCAGGCCGGGATCCGCTGGATCGGCGTAGTAACTATGGACGAAGTAGAAGTGCGTTTCGTCCGGAATGCCGGCCCAGATAGGATGAGAGCGCGTCTGGCGGACTTTGTTCCATCCCATGTGAGGCACCTTGAGGAGCTCGGGGCGGGTGTCGGCCGGGCCCGCGCCGCCGGTATCGGCCAGGCAGGCGTCATCGGCCGCCAGCGGGTCCGCGAAGCGCGGGCCCGAGAAGCGGCGCACCACGCCGGGGAACAGCCCCAGGCAGGACGTGCCGCCTTCTTCGCTGGAATCGAACAGCATCTGTTCGCCCACGCAGACGCCCAACAGGGGCTTTTCGCGCGCGGCGCGCACCACGGCTTCGCGCAGCCCGGATTCATTCAGGGTGCGCATGCAGTCCGCCATGGCGCCCTGCCCGGGAAACACGACGCGGTCGGCCGCGGCGATTTCCTGGGGCTGGTTGCAGATGCGGATGTCGGCATCGGGGGCGGCGTATTTCAGGGCGCGGGCGACGGAATGGAAATTCCCCATTCCGTAGTCGACGATGGCGATAGTGGTCACTTCTTTCTGCCTGGATCGGTGGGATCGCGAACGTTACAGCACGCCCTTGGTGGAGGGCACGGTGTCGCCCATGCGGGGGTCGACTTCCAGGGCCATGCGCAGGGCGCGGCCACAGGCCTTGAAGACCGTTTCCGCCTGGTGGTGGGCGTTGACGCCGCGCAGGTTGTCGATGTGCAGCGTGATCAGGGCATGGTTGACCAGGCCCTGGAAGAATTCGCGGGTCAGGTCCACGTCGAAATCGCCGATGCGGGCGCGGGTGAACGGGATGTGGTATTCCAGGCCGGGACGGCCCGAGAAGTCCACCACCACGCGCGACAGGGCTTCGTCCAGCGGCACGTAGGCGTGGCCGTAGCGGCGCAGGCCGGCCTTGGTGCCGGCCGCTTTCGCGATGGCCATGCCGAGCGTGATGCCCACGTCTTCCACCGTGTGGTGCGCATCGATGTGCAGGTCGCCCTCGGCCTTGATGTCGAGATCGATCAGGCCGTGGCGCGCGATCTGGTCCAGCATGTGGTCCAGGAAGGGCACGCCGGTGTCGATCGTCTGCTTGCCGGTGCCGTCGAGGTTGACGGCCACGCGGATGCGGGTTTCGTTGGTGTTGCGGGTGATCTCAGCGGTACGCATGTTAAGCACTCAGAATCTCTTGCAGGGCGGATAGCAAGGCGGCGTTTTCAGCCGGGGTGCCCACCGAGATGCGCAGGCAATTGGCCAGTAGCGGATGGGCGTTGGAGAAGTTGCGAATCAATATTTTGCGCGTTTTCAGCGCAAGATGCACGGCGTTGCCGTCCAGCTTGCCGGAAAAGCGGGCGAGTACGAAATTCCCCGCGGAAGGGAATACCCGCACCCCGGGCAACCGGGCCAGGGCGGCGGCCAGCGGTTCGCGGTCGGCGCGCAGCCGCGCGGCCTGTTCGTCCAGCACGGCCTTGTGGCGCAGCACGGCCGACAGGGTGGCCTGGGTCAGCACGTCCAGATTGTAGGGAGGGCGGACTTTGTCCAGTTCCGCGATCCAGGCGGGGTGGCCGGCCAGGTAGCCGAAGCGCAGGCCGGCCAGGCCGATCTTGGACACCGTGCGCATGACGACCGTGTTGGGCGCGTCCAGCACCCGGGGCATCCAGGTGCTGCCGGCGAAGGGCTGGTAGGCCTCGTCCAGCACCACCAGCCCGGGGGCGGCGTCGATGATGGCCTGGATCGCGCCGTCGGGCCACAGGCCCCCGGTGGGGTTGTTGGGCACGGCCAGGAACACCACCTTGGGCTGGTGCTCGCGGATGGCGGCCAGTATGGCCGGCAGGTCCAGCTCCAGGTCTTCGGTCAGCGGCACGCCGACGAAGCGGGCATGGTCGAAACGCGCCGCCATGTCGAAGTACACGAACGAAGGCCACGGCGACAGTATGGCGTCGCCGGGATTGCAGCAGGCCTGCACGATGAGGTGGATGAGCTCGTCCGAGCCGTTGCCGAACAGCACGTCCGCCGCTTCCGGGACGCCGAAGGCCGTCTTGACGGTGCCTCGCAGCGCCGACAGGTCGGCGGCGGGGTAGCGGTTCAGCGGCGTATCGCGCACGGCGCGGGCGATGTCCTCGCGCACCGCCTCCGGCAGCTCGTAGGGGCATTCCATCGCGTCCAGCTTGATGCAGCCTTCGGCGTGGGCCACCGGATAGGCGGCCAGCCCGCGGATGTCCGCCCGGACGGTGCCGGCGATGCGGCCGGCGATGCTTGCCGCCGGGGCAGGGCTCATGGCTTGTCGACCCGGTACTGGGCGCTGGCGGCGTGCGCCTGCAGGCCCTCGCCCAGCGCCAGTTCGGCGGCGATGCGGCCCAGGGTCTGCGCGCCCTGGTGCGAGACCTGGATCAGGCTGGAGCGCTTCTGGAAGTCGTAGACACCCAGCGGCGACGAGAAACGGGCCGTGCGCGAGGTCGGCAGCACGTGGTTCGGGCCGGCGCAGTAGTCGCCCAGGGCCTCGGAGCTGAAGCGCCCCATGAAGATCGCGCCGGCGTGGCGGATCTGCGCGGTCCATTTCTCCGGATGCTCGGTGGAGATCTCCAGGTGCTCGGGCGCGATGTCGTTGGCGATGCGGCAGGCTTCTTCCAGGCTTTCGACCAGGATCAGCGCGCCGCGGTTGGCCAGGCTGACCCGCAGGATGTCGGCGCGCGGCATCGTGGGCAGCAGGCGTTCGATGGCGGCCTGGACTTCTTCGATGAAGGCGGCGTCCGGGCACAGCAGGATGGACTGCGCGAGTTCGTCGTGCTCGGCCTGCGAGAACAGGTCCATGGCGATCCAGTCGGCCGGCGTGTTGCCGTCGCAGATGACCAGGATTTCGCTGGGGCCGGCGATCATGTCGATGCCGACCACGCCGAACACGCGGCGCTTGGCGGCGGCGACGTAGGCGTTGCCCGGGCCGACGATCTTGTCGACGGCCGGCACGGTGGCGGTGCCGTAGGCCAGCGCGCCCACGGCCTGCGCGCCGCCGATGGCGAACACGCGGTCCACGCCGCCGATGGCGGCGGCGGCCAGCACGATGGGATTGCGCGCGCCGTCGGGCGTGGGCGTGACCATGATCAGTTCCTGCACACCCGCGACCTTGGCCGGGATGGCGTTCATCAGCACCGACGAGGGGTAAGCCGCCTTGCCGCCGGGCACGTACAGGCCCACGCGGTCCAGCGGGGTCACCTGCTGGCCCAGCATCGTGCCGTCCGCCTCGGTGTAGGTCCAGGTCTCGGCGCGCTGGCGCTCGTGGTAGCCGCGCACGCGGTCGGCGGCGGCTTCCAGGGCGTTGCGCTGGGCGGCCGGCAGCGCGGCCAGGGCCGCATGCCAGTCGGCCTTGGGAATCTCCAGCGTGCCGGCGGACGCGCCGGGCATGCGGTCGAAGCGCTGCGTGTATTCCACCAGGGCGGCGTCGCCGCGGGCGCGCACGTCGGCCAGGATGCCGGCGGCGGCGCGGTCGATGGACTCGTCCTCGGCGGCCTCGAAGGCCAGCAGCTTGGACAGGGCGGATTTGAATCCGGGATCGCGGGAGTCGAGACGATTGATCAGGGCCATGGCGTCATGGTGCAGGTAACGGCCGCCGCGGCGTCGCGGCGGGCGGGGGTCAGGCGTTGCGGGAGGCGGCTCTTTCGAAGGCGTCCAGCAGCGGTTGCAGGCGGGCGCCGCGGGTTTTCAGCGCCGCCTGGTTGACGATCAGGCGCGAGGAGATCGGCATGATGTCCTCGACCGCGACCAGGTCGTTGGCGCGCAGCGTGCCGCCGGTGGACACCAGGTCCACAATGCAGTCGGCCAGGCCGACCAGCGGCGCCAGCTCCATCGAACCATACAGCTTGATGATGTCGACGTATACGCCCTTGGACGCAAAGTGTTCACGGGCTGAATGCACGTACTTCGTGGCCACGCGCAGGCGCGCGCCCTGGTGGACGGCGCCCTCGTAGTCGAAGCCGTTGCGCACGGCCACGGCCAGGCGGCACTTGGCGATGTTCAGGTCGATCGGCTGGTACAGGCCGCCGGGCTGTTCCTTGGCGTGCTCGATCAGCACGTCCTTGCCCGCGATGCCCAGGTCGGCCGCGCCGTACTGCACGTAGGTGGGCACGTCCGAGGCCCGCACGATGATCAGGCGCAGGCCAGGGTCGCTGGTCGGCAGGATCAGCTTGCGCGAGCTTTCCGGATTCTCGGATACCTCGATGCCGGCCTCGGCCAGGAGGGGCATGGTTTCTTCGAAAATGCGCCCTTTGGACAGAGCCAGGGTCAGGGGCCTGACGGGGGAATCGCTCATGCTGCCTGTTCCTTGCCGGTGACGCGTTGAATGTTTGCGCCGAGGGCGCGCAATTTCACTTCCATCTGGTCGTAGCCGCGATCCAGGTGGTAGATGCGGTCGACCAGGGTATCGCCCTCGGCGGCCAGGCCGGCGATGACCAGGCTGGCAGAGGCGCGCAGGTCGGTGGCCATGACGGTGGCGCCCGACAGGCGCCGCACGCCGCGCACTACCGCGGTGTGGCCGTCGATGTCGATGTCCGCGCCCATGCGGCGCAGTTCCTGCACGTGCATGTAGCGGTTTTCGAAGATCGTTTCGACGATGACCGAGGTGCCGTCGGCCACGGCGTTCAGCGCCATGACCTGGGCCTGCATGTCGGTGGCGAAGCCCGGGTACTCGTGCGTGCGGAACCCCACGGCGCGGGGGCGCGAGGACATGGCGCCGCGGATCCAGCCGGGGCCGGTTTCGATGGCGACGCCGGCCTCGGCCAGCTTGTCCAGGGTGGCGCCGAGGATGTCGGCGTCGGTGTTGCGCAGGACGATGTCGCCGCCGGCCGCGCCCACGGCGCACAGGAAGGTGCCGGCTTCGATGCGGTCGGAGATGACGCGGTGTTCGGCGCCATGCAGGCGGTCCACGCCGTCGATCACGATGCGGTCGGTGCCGTGGCCCTGGATGCGGGCGCCCATCTTGATGAGCAGTTCGGCCAGGTCCACCACTTCAGGCTCGCGCGCGGCGTTTTCCAGCACGGTCTGGCCTTCGGCCAGCACGGCGGCCATCAGCAGGTTCTCGGTGCCGGTGACGGTGACCATGTCGGTGCGGATGGAGGCGCCCTTCAGGCGCTTGGCGCGCGCCACCACGAAGCCGTGCTCGATGCTGATGTCCGCGCCCAGCGCGGCCAGGCCCTTGATGTGCTGGTCCACCGGGCGCTGGCCGATGGTGCAGCCGCCGGGCAGGCTGACGCGGGCCTCGCCGAAGCGCGCCACCAGCGGGCCCAGCACCAGGATGGAGGCGCGCATGGTCTTGACCAGGTCGTACGGGGCTTCCAGGTTGTCGACTTTGTCGGCCTGGAGCGTGACGATGCCGTCCGCGCCGCGTTCCGCGCGCACGCCCATGCGGGCGAGCAGGCGCAGCATGGTGGCCGTGTCGTTCAGGTGCGGGACGTTGGACAGGGCCAGCGTGTCGGCCGTCAGCAGGCTGGCGCACAGGATCGGCAGGGCCGAGTTCTTGGCGCCGGAGATGGAGATCTCGCCGTGCAGCGGCGAGCCGCCGGTGATGCGCAGTTTGTCCATTACTGTCCTGCCTGCCGGTATTCGTCGGGCGTCAGCGTGCGCATGGAGAGCGCATGGATCTCGGCCTTCATGCGGTCGCCCAGCGCGGCATAGACCAGTTGATGGCGCTGGATGAGGCGCTTGCCTTCGAAGGCCGCGCTGACGATGACGGCGTCGAAGTGGGAACCGTCGCCTTGCACGTCGAGATGTTCACAGGGCAGGCCGTCCGCGATGTACTGGCGGACTTGCGCGGGAGTGGGAAGCATGGACGTCAATTCCTGAGTTTGTAGCCGCTGGCCAGGAGCCGCAGCGCATAGAGCGATAGCGCGAGGAACACCCCCGTCACCACCGCCAGGCTGCGCCAGGGGGAGACGTCCGACACCGAGAAGAATCCGTAGCGGAAACCGTCGATGGTGTAGAAGATGGGGTTCCAGTGGGATACGCCCTGCCAGAAGGCGGGAAGCGTATGGATGGAATAGAACACGCCGGAGAGGAAAGTCGCCGGCATGATCAGGAAGTTCTGGAAGGCGGCGAGCTGGTCGAATTTCTCGGACCACAGGCCCGCGATCAGGCCCAGCACGCCCATGATGCCGCAGGCCAGCACCGCGAACGCGGCCAGCCACAGCGGATGCGCCGGAACCAGCGGCACGAAGCACAGCGCCACCGCCCAGACGCACAGGCCGACCGCCAAGCCGCGGACGATCGCCGCCAGCACGTAGGCGCCGAAGATGTCGCGGTGCGACAGCGGCGGCAGCAGCATGAAGACGAGGTTGCCCGTGATGCGGCTCTGGATGAGCGACGACGACGGGTTGGCGAACGAGTTCTGCAGCATGCTCATCATCATGAGCCCGGGGATCAGGAACGCCGTGTACGGCACGCTGCCGTACACCATGACGCGCCCTTCCAGCACGTGCGCGAAGACCAGCAGGTACAGCAGCGCGGTGATGACCGGCGCGGCGATGGTCTGGAAGCTGACCTTCCAGAAGCGCAGCAGTTCCTTGCGCAGCAGGGTAGGAAAGCCGGAGCCCGCGTCCAGGCGGGGCTGCACCAGCGGCTGGCTGGCGCTCGCGAGGGGCTGGGTCATGACGAGATCTCTTCGGGTTGCAGGGCCGCCACGGCGGGTTCGTCCTGGTGCATGATGCGGACGAACGCGTCTTCCAGGTCAACGCCGCCCACGCGGGCCAGCAGGGCCTGGGTGGTGTCCAGCGCCACGATGCGCCCGCCCTTGAGCATGGCGATGCGGCCGCACAGCGCTTCGGCTTCTTCCAGGTAGTGGGTGGTGAGCATGATGGTGTGGCCGGCCCGGTTCAGGCGCGAGATGAATTCCCACAGCGTGCGGCGCAGGTCCACGTCCACGCCCGCGGTCGGCTCGTCCAGCACGATCACGGGCGGGCGGTGCACCAGCGCCTGCGCCACCAGCACGCGGCGCTTCATGCCGCCGGACAGCGCCCGCATATTGGCATTGGCCTTGTCCGCCAGCCCCAGGTTGAAGAGTATTTCGTCGATCCAGTCGTCGTTCTTGCGCAGGCCGAAATAGCCGGACTGGATGCGCAGGGTCTCGCGCACCGTGAAGAACGGGTCGTAGACCAGCTCTTGCGGCACCACGCCCAAGGCGCGCCGGGCCGACTTGTAGTCGGCCACGACGTCGTACCCACAGACGGTGGCGCGGCCCGAGGTCGCGTGCGCCAGCCCGGCGAGGATCGAGATCAGGGTGGTCTTGCCGGCGCCATTGGGACCCAGCAGCCCGAAGAACTCGCCGTGTTCGATCTCCAGGCTGACGTTGTCCAGGGCCTGGAAGCTGGATTCGGGCGCGCGCCCGAGCAGCTTCCGCCAGCCGCTTTGGCGCGGGGAGTAGATCTTGGAGACGTTTTCTAGACTGACGGCGGACATGACGGGGGGAAGTGGCCCGAAAAGAGCGAATCGCTCATTATATAAGCGCGCCGCGGCGGGAAGCGCCGATGGCCCCGGCGCCCGTAGGGATCGGCGCCCTATCCGTCCCTGAAATAATCGGCCCGGCGGGCCTCTGGGGGCGCGCCGGGCCGGGACAGCCGGTGACGGGGATCACTGATTGCGCTGGTTCAGCGCCTGGATCAGGCCGTCGATGCCGTTCTGGTTGATCTGCTGCGCGAACTGGTTGCGGTAGTTCTCGATCAGCCAGATGCCCTCGACGTTCATGTCGTAGATCTTCCAGCCCTGGGCGGTCTTTTCCAGGCGGTAGTCGACGCCCGTCGGCTGGCCGTTGGGCTGGCTGATGAGCGTGCGCACGACGACGTCGTCGGACTTGGGGTCGCCGCGGAACGGCAGGGTGCGGACGGTGGTGCTGGTCGTGACGCGGGTCAGCGCGCCGCTGTAGGTGCGCACCAGGGTGCCGCGGAAGGCCTCGGCCAGGGCCGTCCGCTGCTGTTCGTTGGCCTGGCGCCAATAGCGGCCGGCGGCCAGGCGGGTGGTCTTCTGGAAGTCGACGTAGGGCAGGATGTGGGCGTTGACGACCTCGTTGATGCGGGCGGTGTTTCCGGCCTTGACGGCGCCATCCGCCTTGAGCACATCGAGGGCTTCATTGGCCGCGGCCAGTACGAACTGGTCCGGAGGGCCGTTGGGATCGGGCTTGGTCTGCGCGGCGGCGGAGGCGGCGAGGCCCAGCAGGCCCGCGAAAACCAGCCGTTGCAACAGGGAAACAAGGGAAATTCGCATCAAAACTCCTTACTCGTACTGATGGCGCGGTCCCGCGCCTACTTGGCAGCGGGTTGGGGCGCGGGCGCGGCGGGGGCGGCGGGCGCGGCGTCGTCCTCGTCATCTTCGTAGTTGGGCAGCGACGATTCGTCGTCCACCTTGTGGCCCAGCACCATGGCGGCGCGGCGCTGCAGGTAGGCGTCGCGAACGAAGCTGTACGGATCGAGCGCCACGCGGTCGACCGTATCGGTCGCATCCAGCAGGCTGGCGCGGGTATCGACCACGCGCAGGCCCCACAGCGAATTGCGCAGGCGGACGTTGTCGATGGCGTCCACGCCCATGTAGCCGTAGGTCGTGCCGGCGTAGTCGCCGACCAGGCCGGCGCCGTCGCGCACGGTGGACGAGCCGAAGAACGGCAGCACCAGGTACGGGCCCTGGCCCAGGCCCCACACGCCCAGCGTCGTGCCGAAGTCGTTCGGGATGCGGCGCGCGCCATTGGCCGAGGCGACGTCGAAGCAGCCGCCCACGCCCATGGTGGTGTTGAACAGGAAGCGGCCCAGCGTGTTGACGAAGTCGTGGCCGCGGCCCTGCAGGAAGCTGTTGGTGCCGGACCAGAGGTCGCCGACGTTGCTGAAGATGTTGTGCACGCAACTGCGCACCGGTTCCGGCGTGACGAAGGTGTACGCCTGCGCCACCGGCTTGAAGACGGCGCGGTCGACCGTGTCGTTGAACTTGTAGATGCCCCGGTTGAAGCCTTCCCAGGGATCGCGGGGATCCGGATTCTGGGGGGCGGCACAGCCTGCCATCAGCGCGCCAGCGGCTGCGGCGACGGCAATCCGGGAAATCGCTTTCTTATTCATGATCGGGGCATCCGTATCCATAATTCTTATGCTGTTGCGTACGCGGGACGGGGTTTGTTGCCGCGTCTTGCGCATGGTCTTCAATTTGGCGTCTTCGCGGCGGGTTCCGGCGAGGTCGTGCCCTGCTTCTCCGCCGAACCATACAGGAACTGGCTGATTAGCTGTTCAAGGACGACGGCGCTCTGCGTGTAGCGGATCTTTCCGCCGTCGGCAAAGTTCTCTTCGTCGCTGCCCGCGGTCAGGCCCAGGTACTGTTCGCCCAGCAGGCCCGACGTCAGGATGGATGCCGACGTGTCCTTGGGGAACTGATAGGCCGTTTCCAGCTTGACCGACACGATTGCCTGGAAGGTCTTGTCGTCGAACGAAATGCCGTCGACCCGGCCCACCACGACCCCGGCGCTCTTGACGGGCGCGCGCACCTTGAGGCCGCCTACGTTATCGAAGTTGGCCGTTACCGTATAGGTCGGGGCGAAAGAAAAAGTGCTCAAGTTGCCGGCGCGCAACGCCAGGAATGCCAGCGCGACCGCGCCCAGCAATACGAACAGGCCTACCCAGAAGTCGGTTTTTTCGCGTGACATGATCGATCCGTATCAATTTCCAAACATCAAGGCGGTGAGCAGGAAGTCCAGCCCAAGCACCGCCAGGGAGCCCACGACGACCGTGCGCGTAGTGGCGCGGGCGACCCCTTCGGGCGTGGGCTTGGCCTGCCAGCCTTCGTAAAGCGCGACCAGCGTCACCGAGACGCCGAACACCACGCTCTTGATGACGCCGTTGGCCACGTCTTTCCAGACGTCCACGCCGTTCTGCATCTGCGACCAGAAGGCGCCGGCGTCCACGCCGATCATGATCACGCCCACCACCCAGCCGCCCAGGATGCCCACCATGGAGAACACCGCCGCCAGGATGGGCATGGCGATGATGCCGCCCCACAGGCGCGGCACCAGCACGCGGCGTATCGGGTCCACGGCCATGACTTCCATGGCCGCGAGTTGTTCGCCGGCCTTCATGAGGCCGATCTCGGCCGTGAGCGAAGTGCCCGCGCGGCCGGCGAACAGCAGCGCCGTGACGACGGGCCCCAGTTCGCGCACCAGCGACAGGGCCACCAGCAGGCCCAGGGCCTCCTCGGAGCCGTAGCGGTTCAGCGTGTAGTAGCCCTGCAGCCCCAGCACGAAGCCCACGAACATGCCGGACACGGCGATGATCAAGAGCGAATAGTTGCCGATGAAATGGACCTGCTGCGACACCAGGCGGGGGCGCGACAGCACGATGCCGCTGCGCGCCAGCATGGCGCCGAAGAACCGGGTGAAGTAGCCGATGCCGGAGACCCGGGTGCGCACCCAGCCGCCCAGCGCGCCGATGGTGTTGCGGGATCCGCTCATGCCTTGCGCCCCTTCTGTTGCGAAAGCCACTTCTGGAAAGCGGGCGTTTCGGGATACTGGAACGCGACGGGGCCGTCGGGCTCGCCCTTGAGGAACTGCAGCACGTAGGGGTCCTGCGAGGCCGACAGCGTTTCCGGGGTGCCGGCCGCGGCAAGCTTGCCCTGCCCCACCAGGTACACCCGGTCCGCGATGGAGAACGATTCCTGCACGTCGTGCGTGATCAGCACCGACGCGCAGCCCAGCCGGTCGGCCAGGCTGCGGATCAGGCGGGCGGTGATGCCCAGCGAGATCGGGTCCAGCCCGGCGAACGGCTCGTCGTACAGGATGAGCTCGGGTTCCAGCACCACGGCGCGGGCCAGCGCCACGCGCCGGCCCATGCCGCCCGAGATTTCGGAGACTTTCAGGTGCGCGGCGGCGCGCAGGCCCACGGCGTCGAGCTTGTCGAGCACGCGCTCGGTCACTTCCGCTTCTTCGAGCCGGGTGTGCTCGCGCAGCGGGAAGGCCACGTTCTCGAAGACGTTCAGGTCGGTGAAGAGCGCGCCCTGCTGGAACAGCACGCCCATGCGCGTGCGCAGCGATTGCAGTTCGGCCGGGGTGGCGAGGGCCACGTCCTGGCCGAAGGCCAGCACGCGCCCCTGCTGCGCGGTGAGCTGGCCGGTGGCCGCCCGCAACAGCGTGGTCTTGCCCGAGCCCGAGCCGCCCATGATGGCGACCACCTGGCCCGCGCGCACATCCATGGAGATATCGCGCAGGACGGTGAAATCGCCGTAGCCGAGCGCCACGCCTTCCAGGCGCAGGGCGAATTCCGGGGTGCTGCTTGTTTGAGCGGGCATGGGCAACGAACGGGTGTTTCGGCGGCGGAGCTTGCCCTGCTGTCCGGCCGGTGCGCCTGGCTCTTGCAAGGGCCGGCGCAGGCTGGACAGGCGGCGTCGGGAAGCGCCCTGTTACTCATATGCCGGGGACGAAGGCGGGCCTTGGCTCCCAGCGGCGAGGCGCCATTGTAGCCCGACGCTCTGTAATCACAACGCGACGGGCCGCCCGTGGAACAGTGTTTTCGGTGCGGGGAACAATCCCGGCTCAGCGGCGCGCCCGCGCCGCCGCCGTTTCCCGGGCCAGCCGCGCGATCAGATCGGCGGTGGTTTCGCGCCGGGCCAGGGGCGCGCCCTGGCCGGCCCACAGGGACAGCACGTGGATGTTGCCCGCCTTGCCGCCCGCCGTGCGCATCGGCCGCGTCAGGGCGTTCTGCAGGGGGTACGGCAGGATGTCGGCCGCGATGGCGTCGGCATCCCGCATGAACGCGTTCTCGATGCCGCGGGCCGGGCGGCCGGAAAATGCCCGGGTCACGCGCGACTGCTCGGCCCGCGAGGCGGGCAGCACCGCCTTGTAGGCATCGCCGATACCAGACTCGTCCGTGGTCAGGAAGGCCGTCCCCATTTGTGCGAGGTTGGCGCCCAGGGCCAGGGCGGCGGCGATGCCGCGCCCGTCCATGATGCCGCCCGAGGCGATGACCGGCACGGAGACCGCGTCGGCCACCTGCGGCACCAGGGCCATGGTGCCGATCAGCGATTCCTCGAACTCGCCCAGGAACGTGCCGCGGTGCCCGCCGGCCTCCGCGCCCTGCGCGACGACGGCGTCCACGCCGTCCTGTTCCAGCGCGACCGCCTCGCGCACCGTGGTCGCGGTGCCCACGGTCAGGATGCCCAGTTCGCGGCAGCGCGCGAGCGCCTCGGCGGGCATGCGGCCGAAGGTGAAGCTGAAAACGGCCGGGCGCGCCCGCAGGACCGCCTCGATCTGTTCCGGCAGCGGGTCGGGCTGGGGGACGGGTTCGGCGGGCGCGGCCAGGCCCAGTTGCTGGTGGTAGCGCGCCATCAGCGCCAGCATGCGGCCGGCGTCGCCCCGCATGGCTTCCTGCGGAACGGACGCGAACAGATTGATGGCGAACGGGCGTTCGGTGCGCGCGCGGATCGCCCGCGCCGCGGCCTCGATCTGTTCGGGGCTCAGGTAGGCCGCCCCGAGCGAGCCCAGGGCTCCCGCTTTCGATGCCTCGGAGACCAGTTCCACCGTCGTGGCGCCGCCGGCCATGGGCGCCTGGACGATGGGATGGAGCAGCTTGAGCAGATCGATCGGACGGGAAGCCATGGGATTACTCCTGGAAGGTTATTGAAGCTGGATGTTCCCAGCCTTGATGACGTGCGCCCACTTCTCGGTCTCGCTCTTGATGAAGGCGGCGAATTCCTCGGGCGTGCCGCCGCCGGCCTGGCTGCCGGTGTCCGCGATCGCCTTCTGGACGTCGGGCTCCTTCAGGATGCGGTTGAACTCGGCGTTGAGCTTGGCGATGATCGGCGCGGGCGTACCGGCCGGGGCGACGATGCCCTGCCAGTTGTACGACTCGAAGCCCGGCAGGCCCGATTCGGCCATGGTCGGGACGTCGGGCAGCACGTCCAGGCGCTTGGCCGACGTGACCGCGATCGGGTGGATTTTCTTGCCCTGGATGGCCGGCAGCGCCGAATAGCCCATTTCGAACATCATCGAGATATGGCCGCCCATGAGGTCGGTCGCGGCCAGGCTGCCGCCCTTGTACGGGACGTGGACGATGTCGATCTTGGCCTGTTCGCGGAACATCTCGCCGGACAGGTGGTGCGCGCCGCCCACGCCGGACGAGCCGAAGGACAGCTTGCCGGGCTGCTTCTTGGCTTGCGCGATCAGGTCCGCCAGCGTCTTCACGGGCAGTTCGTTGTTCACGCTCAGCACCAGCGGGCTGTTTTCGATCAGGATGACCGGCGCCAGGTCCTTTTGCGGGTTGTAGGGCATTTCCTTCATCAGCGACGGATTGACCGCCATCGGGGCCAGGTTGCCCGTGCCGATGGTGTAGCCGTCCGGAGCCGCCTTGGCGATGAGGTTGGTGCCGACCACGCCGCCCGCGCCCGCCTTGTTCTCGACCACGATGGGCTGGCCCAGCGATTCGCCCAGCTTGCGCGCCAGCAGGCGCACGCGGGTGTCGGCGAAGCCGCCCGGCGCGTAGGGCACGATCATGGTGATGGGCTTGGCCGGCCAGTCGGCGGACTGGGCTTGGGCGGCGCCGCTGAAGGCGGCGGCGGCCGCGAGGGCGGCGATAAGGGGACGCAACGGTTTCATGCTGGGAACTCCTCTTTCTGCTTTCTAGTGGAACAGCCCTGCGGGCCGATCGCATTATGCCCAGCGTCCCTGCGATCTGTCGTGATTTTTCCCAAGCGCCATGCCGAAAGCGCCAGCAGCGCCGCGCTGCCCGCCAGCACCTGCGGCAGGCCCGCGCCCCAGCGCGTTGCCCACGATGCCAGGAGCGGCCCCAGGATCTGGCCCGCGGCGAAGGCCGCGGTCATGATGGCGGCCGCGCGGGGAGCCGCCGCGCCGGCCCCGCGCCGGGCGGCCAGCATGCCCGCCTGGGTGATCACCATGAAGGTGCCGCCCACCAGCAAGGCGGCCAGGATCACGGCGGCGATGTGGTGCCAGACCGCCACGGCCAGCATGCCCAGGGCCATCAGGGCCTGGGCGCCGCGCCAGACCCGCCGGTCGTCGCGGCCGCGGGCCAGCCGCGGGACCAGCAGGCAGGACGCCGCCGCGGCCAGCCCGAACAGCGGCCAGGCCCAGCCGAAGACCGCCGGGTCCGGGATGATTTCCTTGGCCATTGCCGGCAGGAAGGTGGCGGGGACGATGTAGCCCACGCCGAAAATGCCGTAATGCAGGGCCAGCCGCAGCATGCCGGGCGGCAGGCCGGCGGACGGCGCCTCCGCGGCGCGCGGCGGGACGGGCGCGGGAGATCGGAAGAGCACACCGTCTG
>NZ_UFQC01000015.1 GCF_900496975.1 Achromobacter veterisilvae | reverse complement strand
GGCATTCGTCGCAATCCCCATATCCGCGCGCTCTACGAGCGACTGCTGCTGGCGGGCAAAAGCAGAATGGCCGCGCTCGGCGCGGCCATGAGAAAGCTGGTGCATCTATGCTTCGGCGTGCTTAAAACCCGATCACGATACCGACCAGACTACGTCTGATCGCTTGACGGCCAAGACGGTATCTTTATCTTAAGTGAAGACCGCCCAATTTGATGCGGTCCTGGCGAATGCGCTGTGCTCGTTAGGACGAGTGGAGTTTCCACACAGCCTCGACCCATAGCGGACATCGGCCGAGTCCCCATTCCCTGTCGTGAGCCAACTGCACGGCATCTCGACTTTGTTGGGTCACTCGCGATGGCGCTGACCTTTAGGTCGGGGAAGAGGATGGAGCTGGTTCACCCGGGGCTAAGCTGCCTGCTTGGAGAACTGATTGTGCTTTGCGCACTTCCTTCGTTGCAGAGAGTTCGTAGAACTCGTCCGAAAATGGCGTACTGAACGACCGACGGTTTACGGATAACCACTCCGGCGGGCCTTCTCCTAGTCCTCCTTGGCGGCAGAAGTGCTGCCTTGAGCCTTTCGGTTAACGATACGAGCGAACTTTGAAATGTGGGTGAAAGACGTTTGTTTAACTTCATCTGCTTGGCCGAGCGACATCAATACCGTCCACACTTGGCATAAGGTCAGGCCTATGAGGAGAGCATAAGTCACTCCACGCCATAACTCGGAGTGCAGGATCATCCACTCAAATCGTTTGGCAATTGGAGCAACTACCCCGATGATCAGAACGAACGAAAGAATAATCGTGGAATGGACTATTGGCGTAAAGAAACCATCTATGCCCTCACGGCCAGCAATTCGCGTCCCATCTGCGCGTTTGACGATAGGCTGTTTTAGGCGCTCAGGAAACATGATAGCGACCCACGCCCCTACTACAGCGAACACTATTGCAGCAGTGGTGCGTAGTGCTTCAAACAGTGGCCACTGTTCGGCGAAAGGTATGCTTCGACCAATCCATCCTCCTCCGATAACGACAACACCGGCAAGAACCCAGCGAGCTCGACGAAGTATGGGTGAGTGGACGTTCATGTTAGCAATTTTACGATGTCCTGCCGCTGAACTGCGAGCGATTTTAGGAGAGCTTGCAGGTCGAATATTTCCGGCATGGTGCGAACAAGGTTTACATTGAAAGTATCGCGAGCGATAGACTTGCTGAACCACCGCGGAGAACTTTCGCCTGTAATCTTGAATCCGATGTCAGTCCCGCTGTCCGTACCACCGTCTTTCTGCCATTCAGCTGCTAATCCTTGAACCTGTGCCTTCGTTAATCGAACATTAACAGAAGACTTGAGCGTTGCCTCCGTCAATGACTTGCGCTGCGGGTTGGCGATGCCGAAGCGAGTGAGAGCCTTTTGCCATGTCTTAAGTTCGGCTTGGGTAGTCAGCGTGAGTTGTTCCGAATGGAGGATAGCTGTGATGTTATGAGACTGCGAAGCTATGAAATCGATTTCGCCTGGCTTGGACGCGATAGCTGCTCGAAAGGATGGGATTAAAGATTCGGGGGGAGCGTCCGCTATCTCTCGATAGCCTAGGACTTTAATATCATCGCTATCTGTCAAGGCCGCATCATGTACAACGAACTTTGAGTAATAACGGACAAAGGCTTTGATATATTTTTGAAATGCCTTCTGGCCAGTGAATGGTCTGTCGAATCGCAAGGTCGCGAACACATTCTCCTTGGGCAATATCCAAAAATACGTGGCGAACCCGGCTAGGCGTCCTGCTTCTAAATCCGCGATTTTCACATCTGGCGCGCCCACTGCTGATTGTGCGGAGATTGTTGCTATCCCTCCCTCAGAAGGCGGGGCTTCGTTCCACAGAGCGACGCACCAATCGCCCTGATATTGGTCGATGGCCGCAATATAAGTGGGCAGAGTGTCAGAGTCATCGTCGGAGCCCACCTTTGTTGCTTCCAACGGTAATGTTTCAGACCAACTTTTTAGGCTCGGGAGTATCTGACCAATGTTTCCAAACTTCGGACTGACCGAACTTCGGTTGTAGTATCCGCACCTTTCAATTTTGTAAAAGGTGATATTGGCATGATCAGCCATTCTTGTTCTCCGCTCGGCGTAGTTATGGTTTGTTACGTAGAAGCGTAACCGAATTTTGCGTCAACCGGGCGTTGGCAAAGCTCCGCCTTTCTCGGGGTAGCAAGACGGCACCTTCCGTTTTAAGAAATTGGCCTCTGGTTTGGAAGAACGGTTCTGACCGTCAAGTGACCATTCGCCGGGCGGAACGCATCAAACCTCTGTTTGCTCTGCTATCTCAAGAACATCGTCGACCTCGATGCCAAGATGGCGAACTGCGCTTTCCCGCTTTGTATGCTCGAGAAGCAGCTGTACCGCCCGAAGATTCTTTGTCCGGCGGTAGATCAGCGAGGCTTTTGTACGGCGCATAGTGTGGGTGCCATGTGCAGTATCGTCGAGGCCAATCAATGCGACTCAGCGATGAACAATCCGGGCGTACCGCCGCGTCGACAGATTGAGCGACGTATGCGACCTGCTCGGAAACAGAAAATTCGCCGCCTGTAGCCCTCGCGCCTCGATCCATGCTTCAAGACTCTCACGGATTTGCTCCGTGATCTCGAATTGGACCGGACGCTGAAAATAATGGTGTCAGACTACATTCACACGAAGACGGCCAGATGCGAAGGGGCTGATATCGCCTAGAAAAATCCTACGGCGCGCGAGCACTCAATAGTCGCGTTCCGCCACCCGTTGGACCGCCCTAGCACACAGCACATGCCTAGCTAGCCACGTCCCTGCTGGGTTAGAAGCCGCCCGAAAAGCGCAGCTCAACATGCGGCGTATGCTGTTGAATCAGCTCAGTGCAACAATGCCGGTCACCGTTGCCCCACACCCCTCCACCAACTCCCCATCATGGCTCGCAAACAACACCACCCGATCCTTCCCCCAGGCCTTAAATAACTCCGCCAGCACCGCCCGCCCCCGCGCATCGAACCCATTGCTGGGCCCATCCGCGATCACCACCGCCGGATCGCCCAAGGCCGCCGCCGTTACGAACACCTTGCGCCGCGTGCCGGTCGACATCTGTTCAAAGCGCTTGTCCAGATGCGGCTCCAGGCCCAGGTCATAGGCCAGCTCCAGCGTGGCCTCATCGAGCGCCACATTCTTTTCCGCCGCGACCTGTTCCAGCAGCCCGCGCCCCGTCTGCGTGGGAAACGCGAGGCAGTTGTCGGGCACGTAGGCCAGGCGGGCCTTGGCTTGTTGGGGCGCGTGGGTCAGGGAATGCCCATCTATCCACACATCTCCGCTATCGGGCGCGATGGCGCCGGCGATGATGTTCAGGAGGGTGGATTTGCCGGTGCTGTCTTCTTCGCATAGCGCCACGCACCCGGGCGTGAAACGGTGGGTCAGGCCCTGGAAGACGAGGTAGTCGCCGTAGCGTTTGCTGAGATTGTCGAGTCGTAGCATGGCGGGGAGTTTACGCAGGATCAGGGGGGACTAGAAGCGGCAGCGCGCGCCATGCCATAATTGATAACGATTCCCATTCATTGACAGCGCAGGCCGTGGACTCGACACGCGATAGCCGGTTTTCCACCATTTATAAGAACGACCATCCGTGGCTGGAGCGGCGGCTGCGCAATGGGTTGCGCAACCGCGAGGACGCGGAGGATGTGGCGGGCGAGACGTTTACGCAGTTGCTGTGCCTGCCGGCGCTGGAGCAGTTGAACGAGCCGCGGGCCATGCTGGTCACGATCGCCCGGCGTATTACGTGGCGGCTGTGGCGGCGGCGTGAGCTGGAGCAGGCGTGGCTGGAGGTGCTGCGCTTGCAGCCCGAGGCGCTGGAGCCGTCGGCCGAGGAACGGGTGCAGACGCTGCAGGCCTTGCAGGCGCTGGATACGGCGCTGGACGGGCTGTCAGCCAAGGCCAGGATGGCGTTTCTGTATAGCCAGCTCGACGGCCTGACGCATGTGGAGATTGCGGCGCGGCTGAAGGTGTCGCCGACGATGGTGCGCAAGTACATCGTGCAGGCTTTGCGCCGTTGCTGCGAGGTGTTTGGGGTATGACGGCCTTGGATGCGCGCAGCCGCGAGGCGGCGATTGAATGGCAGGTGTGTTTGTCCAGCGGGCAGGCCAGCGATGCGGACCGCGCGGCGTTTGACCGGTGGCTGGCGGAGAGCCCGAGCCACGGCGCGGCGTGGCAGCGGCTGAATGCGGCGCTGAACGGTACGCTGCATGCGCTGCGGCCGGGGTTGCTGTCCGATGGCGATGCGCTGCGGCGTTCGCTGGTGGGGCCGCAACTGGCGCAGCGCCGGCGGCTGGGGAAGCTGGCGCTGGCGGGCGGGGCGCTGCTGCTGGGCGCGGGCGTGGCGGACCGCTATGTGCCCTTGCAATCCCTGGCGGCGGGCTATGTGACCCGCACCGGCGAGCGCCGGCGGGTGGCTTTGCCGGACGGCAACACGATGGAGCTGGATGCGCGCAGCGCGGCGTCGTGGGAGGGGGCGCACGTGGTGCGGGTGTCGGCCGGCGCGGCGATTTTTGAGGTGGAGGGCAGCCAGGGGCTGCACGTGCGGCTGCCGCAAGGCGAGGTCAGGCTTGCCCAGGGGCGCGCCATGGTGCGCTGCGCGGCCGGGCGCAGTTTCTGCCTGGCCTTGAGCGGGGTCGCCGAGGTGACCACGCTGGCGGGCGTGCGCCAGCCCTTGGCGCCGGGGCAGAGCGTGTGGTTCGACGCGCGGCAGGTGGATGCGGTGCAGAACGGCCAGGAACACGCGGCCGCTTGGCAGAACGGCGAATTGGAAGTCCATGACGAGCCGCTGCAAACCGTGGTGGAGGCGCTGGCCCGGTACCGGCCGGGCTGGCTGCGGATGTCGCCGCAGGCGGCGCGGCTGCGCGTGACGGGGCTGTTTCCGCTGGACGATGGCGACCGGGCGCTGGAGGCGCTGAGGAATACCTTGCCGATCCGGGTGCAGCGGTTGAGCGGCTGGTACGTGATGATCGATCTGGCCTGAATCTTTTTTACGCGCCGGGTGTTTTTTTGATGGCGCCGATGCACATACAGGGAACGCGTGCTCACGCATCCACGGAGTGTTCCATGCTTTCCCTGAGGTTTCCGGCCGCCTGCGTCATCGCAGCCGCCGCCTGCACCGCCCATGCCCAGGCGCTGCGCCAATACGATTTGCCCGCGGGCCGGCTGGATGTGGCGCTGACCCAGATCGCGCGCATCGCGGGCGCGGTGATCTCGTTTCGGGCGGATCTGGTGGCGGGCAAGTCTGCGCCGGCCGTCTCCGGCCAGTTGTCCCTGGAAGAAGCCACCGCTCGCGCGCTGGCCGGAAGCGGGCTGGAGTTGCGGCGCACGCCGGATGGCAGCCTGACGGTGGCGCCGGCCAGCACGACGACGCTGGCGCCGGTGACGGTGGAAGCGGCCACGCTGGGCGTGACGGAAGGCACCCATTCCTACACCACGCCGGTCATGTCCACGGCCACCAAGTTCGCGCTGTCTCCGCGCGAGACGCCGCAGTCGGTCAGCGCGGTGACGCGTCAGCAGATAGAGGACCGGGGGTTTCAGTCGCTGGACGATGTGGCGCGCGATACGACCGGGCTGACCACGCGCCAGATCGGCGGCGGGGAACGCACGCAGTTCTTCTCTCGCGGTTTCGAGATCAGTTCATTCCTGGCTGACGGGGTGCCGCTGGGCTACGACTACGACACGCAGGGCGTGGCGACGCTGGCCATGTACGACCACATCGAGGTGCTGCGCGGCGCGGCCGGCATGATGACCGGGGCCGGCAACCCCTCGGGCACCATCAACCTGGTGCGCAAGCGCGCCACGGCGGTGCCGCAGTTCTCGGTGACGGCCAGCGCCGGCAGTTGGGACAATTACCGAGGCGAAGTCGACGGCTCGGGCCCGCTGAACGAGGCCGGCACCCTGCGCGCCCGGGGCGTGGTGGCCTATCAGGATTCGAATACCTTCAAGAAGGCCTACGAGCACCAGCGCCAGCTCTTCTACGGCACCATCGAAGCCGATCTCACGGCCAACACCACGCTCAGCATCGGCGGCTACTACAACCGGGAAGACAACCCGGGCGCGGATTGGAATGGGCTGCCCACGCGCCGGGACGGCAGCTTCTATGACTTCAATCGCTCGATCCGCTTGTCGCCGGACTGGGCTTATTGGAACAAGGAGAACACCAGCTTCTTCGCCGAACTGGATCACCGTTTCGAGAACGGCTGGTCCGGCAAGCTCACCGCCCGCACGCTGCGCGCCAAGATGAACATGCTGGGCAGCTATCTGTACCCCCTGGAAGACTCGACGTTCTTCGGGCAGGGGCTGGGCCAGTATGCCTATGACAAGACCCAGTACAGCGTGGATGGCTATCTGAGCGGCCCCTTCACACTGCTGGGCCGCACGCATGAATTGGTGCTGGGCGGCAGCTTCCTGAAGAACAAGGACGACGACGGCCCCGGCGGCTGGCCCTTGGACTACAACATGACGGTCGACCCGGAACACTGGGACTCCAGCGCCGTGGAGAAGCCCGCGTTCGTCTACCCCTGGTCGCGCAAGGGATACCAGCGCCAGATGAGCGGCTACGCCACCACCCGCCTGAGCCTTGCCGATCCGCTGACGCTGATGCTGGGCGCCCGGCTGGACTGGTATGAGTACGACATGACGCTGAAGTCCGGCGACTACGTCAGCCCGCCCGCGGACTATAAGGTCAAGCACGAGCTGACGCCCTACGCGGGCCTGATCTACGACCTGGACCGCCAGCATTCCGTCTACACCAGCTGGACCAGCGTGTTCCAGCCGCAAAGCAGCCAGTCAACCAGCGGCGCGCCGCTGGACCCGGTCATCGGCACCAATCTGGAGGCCGGGATCAAAGGGGAGTATTACGACGGCCGGCTCAACGCCAGCGCGGCGGTGTTCCAGATCCGCCAACGCAACCGTCCGGTCGCGCTGGCCACGTCCGCGTGCGGCCCGGGAGTGATCGAATGCTATGCGCCCTCGGGCAAGGTGCAAAGCCGGGGGGTGGAATTCGAAGTGGCGGGCGCGATCACGCCGGGTTGGCAGGTGTCGGCCGGCTATACGTACAACCAGTCCAAGTACCTGGAGGATTCGGGCAGCCTGCGGGCGGGCGCGGCCTACGACACGCAAACCCCGCGCCATTTGTTCAAGCTCTCGACCATGTACACCTTGCCGGGCGCGCTGAATGCGTGGCGCGTGGGCGGGGCAGTGCGCGTGCAGAGCGCGATCAGCTTGCCGGCCTACAACGTGCGCCAGCCGGGGTATAGCGTATGGGACGCGGTGGTGGCGTATCGGGCGTCGCCGAATCTGGATCTGCGCTTGAACGTGTACAACCTGTTCGACAAGTATTACTACCAGGCGATAGGCAGCACGCAGGATAACAACCACTTCGGCGCGCCGCGGTCGTTTTTGTTGACGGCGAAGTACGCGTTTTAGGGTTTGGGCTTGGGATCCGTGGCAAAGCGCCGCGCTATGCGGCGCTTTGCGCCTGTCAGCGATAGCGCCGAATCAAGCCTTACGCTTGGCCGCAGACCATTCAGGTGTTGTCTTTCACCACGGTCGTGGGTCCGTTCGTTTTTACCGACGCAATGCCGTTGTCTCGCGCTGCGGTACTCGAATACATTTCACTGCGCCCGATGGACTGCCCATTCGCCGCAATCAACGTGAAATAAGGCGAGCCGTCAGTTGCGGTCTTGCGCTGATAGCGGTCGTCCAGCGGCGAATTCTGGCGAACGATGCAATGCCGTCCTGAGCGCAGGCTAGTTCAACAATGGGTCGATACTGCGATGCACACACATGAATGCCGGCTGATGATAGTCCATGTCTTGCGTTCAGGGCATGCAAGAAAATGAGGGCCGCTTATGCGGCCCTCATCGTCACAGCTCGGCGAATCTATTCGATCAACCCTTACGCACCTGCGCAATCAACCCATCCAACTGCGTCAGCATCGTATCCATTTCCTCGGCCGTCACATTCAACGCCGGCATGAAGCGCAGCAGGTTCCCGCGCGGCGCATTCAGCAGCAACCCGGCCGGAGCCAGATTCCGCGCGGCGTCGACGATGGCGGGACCATCATCCCGATCCATTACCAGCG
Source organism: Achromobacter veterisilvae (assembly GCF_900496975.1). Lineage (GTDB taxonomy): Bacteria > Pseudomonadota > Gammaproteobacteria > Burkholderiales > Burkholderiaceae_B > Achromobacter > Achromobacter veterisilvae. Next base: position 142,590 of record NZ_UFQC01000015.1, on the reverse strand, counting down.
CGCGCAGCAGGCCCAGGCCGCGCTCGCCCTTCATGCCGTACTTGGCCGACAGGGCCAGCAGGCCTTCGGACAGTTGCTTGGCGCGGGCGTTGACCGATTCCATGAAGCCCGGCGCGGCCAGGGCGTCGAACACCGCGACGCCGACCGCGGCCATCAGCGGGTTGCCGTTGTACGTGCCACCCTGGTCGCCATGCGAGAACACGCAGACTTCCTGGCGCGCCAGGAGCGCGGCCAGCGGCACGCCGCCGCCGATGCCCTTGGCCAGCGTCATGATGTCCGGCACCACGTCGGATTGCTGGTAGGCGAACATGGTGCCCGTGCGGCCCATGCCGGTCTGGACTTCGTCGACGATGAAGAGCAGCTTGTGTTCGTCGGCCAGCTTGCGCAGGCCCTGCATGAACTCCTTGCTGGCCGGGATGACGCCGGCTTCGCCCTGGACGGGTTCGAGCATGATGGCGACGGTCTGGTCGTCGATCAGCTTGCGCACGGATTCCAGGTCGTTGATTTCGGCCTTGGGGAAGCCTTCGACCTGCGGGGCGAACATCTTGTCCCAGCCCGGCTTGCCCGACGCGGACATGGTCGCCAGCGTGCGGCCGTGGAAGCCGTGGTTCATGGTGATGATCTTGTACGCGCCCTTCTTGTTGACCTGGCCCCATTTGCGCGCCAGCTTGATGGCGCCTTCGTTGGCTTCGCCGCCGCTGTTGGCGAAGAAGACGCGGTCGAAGACGGACGCGCCGGTCAGGCGCTGGGCCAGTTCGATGGACGGCACGTTGTAGAAGGCCGGCGAGGGGTTCATCAACAGCTTGGACTGCTCCAGCAGGGCGCGCTGCATTTCCGGGGCGCAGTGGCCCAGGGTGTTCACCGCCCAGCCCTGCACGAAGTCCAGGTATCGCTTGCCCGCGTGATCCTCCAGCCAGGATCCCTGGCCTCGCACGAACACGAGGTCCGGGCGGGAGGTGATCTCCATGAGGGTGTTGACGTTGAACTGGCTGAATTCCATGGCGGTTCCTGCGGGGTGAAAGGACAGGGTAGGGAAACTTCGGGGGTCGAGAAAACGCAAATGTAGCACCGACGCAGGGATGCTATCGTGACGCACCCCCTGCCGATCCGCCCCGGGCCGCCTCAAAAGGGCCGCCAGCGCGGGCGCTCTATTTTATGCAAGTGGCGCGCCCCTCGCGCGCAGCCCTTTGTTGCTTTTTACTGACCAATCATGAAACGTATTCTTTCCAGTCTGGCCGCCGGCCTGGCTCTGACGGCGGCGGCGGCTACCGCCCACGCCGCGTTCCCCGAACGCCCCATCCGCCTGATCGTGCCGTTCCCGCCCGGCCAGGCCACCGATATCTTCGCCCGGGCCCTGGCCGAAAAGCTGGGCGCGGCCGTGAAGCAGCCCATCGTGGTCGAGAACCGCGCCGGCGCCGGCAGCAATATCGGCATGGAGCAGGCCGCCCGCGCCACGCCGGACGGCTACACGCTGGTGATCGCGGGCTCTGCCGCGGCCGTCAACCAGACGTTGTACAAGACCATCAATTACAGCCTGACCAAGGATTTCGCGCCGGTGTCGGGGGTGTTTTCGGTGCCGCTGATGTTCCTGGCGACGCCGGCTTCGGGCATTACGTCGCTCAAGCAGTTGGTGGAGCAGGCGCGCGCCAAGCCGGGCGATCTGGCCTATGCCAGCGCGGGCATCGGCGGCACGCAGCACTTGTCGGCCGAAATGTTCAAGGCGGCCGCCGATATCGACATCCGCCACATTCCGTACAAGGGCAGCGGCCCGGCGCAGGCGGATTTCCTGGGTCATCAGGTTCCGCTGATGGTGGATTCGGTGACGGCGGGCCTGCCGCACGTGCAGAGCAAGAAGGCGGTGGCGCTGGCCGTGACGACGGCCAAGCGGCTGCCGCAACTGCCGGACGTGCCGACGGTGGCGGAATCGGGCTATCCGGGCTTCGAGGCCATTGGGTGGGCCTCGGTCCTGGCGCCGCAAGGCACGCCGCCGGAAGTGACGGGCTACCTGAGCCAGCAGATCGGCCAGGTGCTGAATGCGCCGGAAATGCAGAAGTTCTTCCGCGATCGTGGTGCGGAACCGATGCCGTTGACGCCCGACGCTACCGGCAAGTTCATCGCCGGCGAAGTGGAGAAATGGGGCAAGGCCGTGAAGCAATCCGGCGCGCAGGTCGACTGAGCGCCGTGCCGCGATCCCGGCGCTTGCCGGGATCGCTCGCCCGCCGCGCCTAGCGCGGCTGGGTCAGGGGGGGATCGTCGGGCTGCCCCGGCCCTCCCGGCAGATCCGGTCGGCCAGGTTGCCCCGGCACGTCCGGCGGCTTGCGGCCGGGCTCGGTGTCATCCTGACCGGGCGGGCGCGACGGATCGTCGATGGGCGGGATGGAAGGATCGTCAGGCTGCTGGTGCGCGTTCATGAGTGTCTCCTGAAGGTGCGTTGGAGCGGGTGCTCCCCGGCCGCGCCCAATGCGATTGCGATTCGCGCAGGGCGGCGCGCGCGGTGCAAGTCCACGATAGGCGCGGCGGGCCGCCGCGCCCAGATCACGCAGGACGAATCCCTCTAGTACTTTTTGCCTATCTCGCGGCCGCGCTTCCACAGTCGGTAAAAAAGCACCCCTCCATCTGGTGCGCCTGCTTCTTACGCGCTTCCCGCGCGATTCCTATAGTGGGTTCGTCCGCAGCCGGGGTTCTCCTGGCTTGCGGTCTCATGTAACCCGGAACGCAAGGAGCGACGGCATGGACAAGGACCGCATCAAGGGCGCCGCCAAGGAAGTCAAAGGCGCGATCAAGGAAACCGCCGGGAAGGTGACCGGCAACCGCGAAACGGAAGTGGAAGGCAAGACGGAAAAGACCGTCGGCAAAGTGCAACGCAATGTAGGCGAAGCCAAGGATCAGGCACGGGACTTGCTGGGCAAGAAATAAGCGCGGCTGCCCGCCGGCATGCCTCGCTGTGTCCAATGAACGCCTAAAGGAGAAGAACATGACCCATCGAATCTGGCTTGCGCTGATGCTGGCGGTCGCCGCCGTCACGGCGGGTTGCAACACGATGGAAGGTGCCGGCAAAGACATCGAACGTGGCGGGGAGAAGATCCAGCAGAAGGCCCAGTAGCCCCCTCAAGGGGGAGCCTGCGTTTACGGCCGGCGCGCTGATCACGCGCCGGCCCTTTTTGCGTTCGGGCGGGCCGGCGCATGATTCCCGCGGCGCGCTTCAGCGCGAGAATCCGCGCGCGGCGATCTCCCATACGTCCTGCACCACGCGGTCCTTCACCGCCACCAGCCCGTCGTGCAGGTTGAAGGTGGGGTCGACGTGCGAGGGCACCAGGCGCAGCACCGCGCCCAGCGCGGGCGCCTGCGCGCCGGGCTCCACGCGCACCACGCCGTGTTCGTCGTTGATGGAGGCGTAGACCAGCCCCGGTTCGCCGTAGACCGCGGGCGGGCCGCATTCGGCGGTAGTGGATTTCAGGCCGGCGTCCAGGATGACGCGGTCGGGCGTCGGCGTGCTCATGACGGTGGACAGCACGAAGAGGCTGTTCTGGAACACGAGCGGTCCGTTCCATTCGTTGGCGCCGTAGTCGCCGTCCATGAAGGCGTAGGAGCCGGCCTGCAATTCGGTGTAGACGCCGCTGGCCGCGTCGAATTCCGCGCTGCCGGTGCCGCCCCCGGTGATGGTGTCGCAGGCGATGCCGCTTTCGCGCAGCAACTGGGCGTAGGACGCGGCGATGCGGGCGGACTGGCGGCAGGTGGCGGCGCGTTCTTCGCGCGTGCGGAAGTGCTGCACCGCGCCGTGATAGGCCTGCAGGCCGGCGAAATTCACGCCGGGCAGGGCGCGGGCCTGCTGCGCCAGCGCCAGCACCGTGGCGTCGTCGGACACGCCGCAGCGGCCCTGGCCCACGTCCACCTCCACCAGCACGTCGATCTCGGCGCCGGCCTGGACCATGGCGGCCGACAACTGCGCCAGGTTCTCGGCGTTGTCCACGCAGACGCTCATTTTCGCGGCGCGCGCCAACTGGCCCAGCAGCGCCAGCTTGGCCGGGCCGACGACTTCGTTGCTGATGTGGATGTCGCGGATGCCGGCGGCGACGAAGGGCAGGGCTTCGCTGACTTTCTGGCAGCAGATGCCGCGCGCGCCCAGGGCCAACTGGCGCAACGCGATCTCGGGGCATTTGTGCGCCTTGGCGTGGGGCCGCAAGGCCACGTCGTGGCGGTCGGCCCATGCCTGCATGGCGCGCAGGTTCGCTTCGAAGGCCGCCAGGTCCAGCACCAGGCTGGGCGTGTCGACTCGGGCCAAGGGATCGCCCGGCTGGGCCGCCGGGGGCAGCGCTATGCCGCGTATGACTTCCTGGGACATCGGGGACGCTCCGTTGTTATTGCACCGCGTGGGATGTAACCGCGCCATAACCAAACATGGGCCGGTCATAACCTAAAGGCCATGCGACCCCCTGGTAAACGATAGCCCGGTAAGCATTGGCTACAGAAGGTCGACATGACAGAATTTCATCATAAAGAAAGCCCCCGAGGGGAGGCGCGTTTTTGCCGCCGGGCACAAGACCCGGCGGCAAAAACCAACAATATTCGAATCGTCAGCAACGTCACGGAGAAGCCCGCATGAAACTGAAGCACTGGATCACCACCCTGACCCTGGCCGTCGCCGCGGTCGGCGCCGCGGGCACCGCCCAGGCGCAGCAATTCTTCCGTATCGGCACGGGCGGCACGGCCGGCACCTACTACCCCATCGGCGGCATCATCGCCAACGCGGTGTCGCAGCCCGGCAAACTGATCGCCACGGCGGTCGCCTCCAACGGGTCGGTGGCCAACATCAACGGCATCCTCGGCGGTTCGTTCGAGTCGGGCTTCACGCAATCCGACGTGGCCTACTGGGCCTACAGCGGCACCGGCACCTTCGAAGGCAAGCCCAAGGCGCAGGACCTGCGCCTGATCTCCACGCTGTATCCGGAAAGCATCCACCTGGTGGCGCGCAAGGGGTCGGGCATCAAGAGCGTGGCCGACCTGAAGGGCAAGCGCGTGTCGATGGACGAGCCGGGCTCGGGCACGCTGGTCGACGTGCGCCTGATCCTGGGCGCCTACGGCATGACCGACAAGGACATCAAGGCCGAATACCTCAAGCCCAACCAGGCCGGCGACAAGCTCAAGGACGGCGGGCTGGACGCGTTCTTCTTCGTGGGCGGCGCCCCCGCCGGCGCCATCTCGGAACTGGCCTCCAGCGGCGCCGGCATCGAGATCGTGTCGCTGGTCGGTCCCGAGATCGACGCGCTGCGCGCCAAGCAGGAGTTCTTCACGCCCGACAGCATCGCCGCCAACACGTACCAGAACGTGGGCGAAGTGAAGACCATCTCGGTCAACGCGCAGATGGTCACGTCGGCCAAGCTGCCCGAGCAGGTGGTCTACGACGTCACCAAGGCGCTGTACAGCGACGCCACGCGCAAGACGCTGGACACCGGCCATTCCAAGGGCAAGCTCATCACGCGCGACAACGCGGTCAAGGGCGCGGGTATTCCGTTCCACCCGGGCGCCGAGAAGTTCTACAAGGAAATCGGCTTGCTGAAGTAGGCCCCCCCGAGCGCCTTCGGCGCTTCCCCCAGGGGCGCCGCAGTGGGCCGGCGTAGCCGGACCCACGCGGCCCCGATTGGGGCGGCGGCGGCGTGCGGCGAGTTTGCTGCTTGGGAAACGAAGTTTGCCTATCTGCGGTGCGCTGCGCCGCGCTTGAGTGGGGCCGCCATGAGCGGCCCTGCTTGTTGAATCATCCTGAGAATCACGGCGATGGAAATAGACCACGACAAGACCCAGCAGCTCGCGGAAAAGTACGATTCGGAAATCCGCTTCCGGCCGCTGGACAAGACAGCCACCTGGATTGTCTCCGGCCTGCTGGTGACGCTCTCGATCTTCCACTACTACACGGCGGGTTTCGGGCTGCTGCGCGAGGCCACGCACCGCGGCGTGCACCTGGCGTTCGTGCTGAGCCTCATTTTCCTGGTGTTCGGCTTTTCCAAGGCGCACTACACCCGCGAGCCCAAATCGACCTGGTACGCGCCCGGCGGCATTCCGCTGTACGACTGGATCATCGCCATCGTGCTGGCCCTGTCGGTGCTGTACATCCCCTACATTTTCGAGGACCTGGCGTTCCGGGTCGGGAATCCGCTGCCCGAAGACGTGCTCATGGGGTCGATCCTGCTGATCGGCCTGCTGGAGGCCACGCGCCGCGCCATGGGCTGGCCGCTGCCCATCATCGCGCTGGTCTTCATGGCATACGCCATGTTCGGCCCGTACTTCCCGGGTCTGCTCAAGCACGCGGGCAATAACTGGTCGCAGATCGTCAACCATATGTACCTCACCAGCCAGGGGGTATATGGCGTGGCGGTGGGCGTGGTGGCGACCTACGTGTTCCACTTCGTGCTGTTCGGGGTGCTGGCCACGCGCATCGGGCTGGGCCAGTTGTTCCTGGACGTAGCCTCCACCGTCGCGGGCCGCTACGCCGGCGGCCCGGCCAAGGTGTCGGTGTTCGGGTCCGCCATGTTCGGCATGCTGTCGGGTTCCTCGGTGGCCAACGCGGTGACGGTAGGGTCGCTGACCATCCCCGCCATGATCCGCATCGGGTATCCGCGGCACTTCGCCGCGGGCGTCGAGGCCGCCAGCAGCACCGGCGGGCAGATCACGCCGCCCATCATGGGCGCGGCCGCCTTCCTGATGATCGAATTCCTGGGCATCCCGTACCAGCAGATCGCCATCGCGGGCATTTTTCCGGCCTTCCTGTATTTCTTCGGCATGTTCATGCAGGTGCACTTCGAGGCCAAGCGCGAAGGCCTGCGCGGGCTGACCGAAGAAGAAATGCCCAAGCTCAAGCAGTCGTTCAAGATGCGCTGGCCGACCCTGATCCCGCTGGTGCTGCTGATCGGCGTGCTGGCCAGCGGCCGCACGCCCTACCTGGCGGCGTTCGCGGGCATCACGGGCTGCATTGTGGTGGGCCTGCTGAACCCCTTCCAGCGGCTGCGCTGGCGCGATCTCTACGAGGCCTTCGAGACCGGCGCGAAGTACGCGCTGGCCGTGGGCGCGGCGGCGGGCACGGTGGGCATCGTGATCGGCGTGGTGACGCTGACCGGCGTGGGCTTCAAGATCTCGTACATTGTGATCTCGGCCTCGCAGGTGCTGGCCAGCGGCGCCGCGATGATCCTGCCCGCGTCGATCGCCGACATGCAGTCGCTGACGCTGGTCGCCGCGCTGCTGATGACGGGCATCGTCTGCGTCCTGATGGGCTGCGGCGTGCCCACCACGGCGAATTACCTGATCATGGTGGCGGTGGCCGCCCCCACGCTGGTGCAGTTGGGCGTGCAGCCCATCGCGGCGCACTTCTTCGTGTTCTATTTCGGCATCCTGGCGGACATCACGCCACCCGTGGCGCTGGCGGCCTACGCGGCGGCGGGGATGGCGGGCAGCGACCCATTCAAGACCGGCAACACGGCGTTCCGGCTGGGCATCACCAAGCTCATCGTGCCGTTCGTGTTCGTGTTCTCGCCGTCGCTGCTGATTTCGGTCCAGGGCTTCACCTGGTACGACTTCTTCGTGACGCTGTTCGGCTGCATCGTCGGCCTGGTGCTGCTGTCGGCCGCGTTCTCGCGCTATATGCTGGTGGGCATGAAAAGCTGGGAACGCTGGCTGTGCACGATCGGCGCGCTGCTGACTATCGTGCCGGGGTTGACCAGCGGCCTGATCGGACTGGCGATCTGCATTCCGGTGTTCGTGCGCCAGTTAGCGCAGCTCAAGCTGGAAAGCGCGCCCAAGGCCGCTTGAGGCCCCTGCCCGCAAAATAAAAGGGGCGGATCGGACTGATCCGCCCCTTTTATTCCGGAATCAGGTATTTTGGCAGCAATTGACCGAAGAAGGCGCGGCTGTTGCCCCAGGGTGACGGCATACAACATTCCCCCGCCGGGCCGGTTGCCCGGCCCTATAAATCAGCGTAAAGTAAAATTCATGTTTGCTGGTCTGCCGATATGCGGGCCGACTGTGCAAACAGGCACAAAACTGCGCCATATGTTCGATATCCTGGTTTATCTGTACGAGAATTACTACACGCCGCAAGCCTGTCCTGCGGCCGACGTGCTGGCCAAGCGGCTTGCCGCCGCCGGGTTCGAGCACGAAGACATCGACGACGCTCTCGGGTGGCTCTATGGGCTGGCCGAGACCACGGAACGATGCGTCGACTTGGCCCAGGCGCCCACCACCGGCACCCGCATCTACACCGATCACGAATACCAGCAGCTCGGCACCGAATCCATCGGCTTCATCGCCTTCCTGGAATCGGCCGGCGTGCTGCCCGCGCCCCTGCGCGAAATCGTCATCGACCGGGGCCTGGCCGCGCCGGAATCGCCCGTGCCGCTCTCCAAGATCAAGATCATCGCCCTCATGGTCCTCTGGAGCCAGGAGGCCGAGATCGACAATCTGGTCCTGGAAGAACTGCTGGACGACGACGGCACGCGCCGCCTGCATTGAGCGCGGCGCGCCGCCGCACCGGATCCCCCTTGCCGCTCCCCGCGCGCTACCGCGCGGGCCTAGTCCCGTGAACTACGTAGGCCGTTTCGCTCCCAGCCCCAGCGGCCCGCTGCATGCGGGTTCGCTGGTCGCCGCGCTGGCGAGCTGGCTGGACGCGCGCGCGCACGGCGGCCGCTGGCTGCTGCGCATCGAAGACGTGGACACGCCGCGCACCGTGCCCGGCGCGGCCGAGCGCATCATGGGGCAACTGGAGGCGCTGGGCCTGGCCTGGGACGGCGAGGTCATGTGGCAATCGCGCCGCGGCGACGCCTACCAGGCCGCCTTCGACAGCCTGGCGGCGCGCGGCCTGATCTACGGCTGCGGCTGCACCCGCCGCGAAATCGCCGATTCCGCCCTGCGGGGCCAGGCCCAGCCCGGCGCCGACGGCGAACGGCCCTACCCGGGCACCTGCCGCCACGGCCTGCCGGAAGGCCGCCAGGCGCGCGCCTGGCGCGTGAGGCTGCCGGAAGGCGTGGAACGCTTCGAGGACCGCTGGCTGGGCCCGCAGGAACAGGATGTGGCGCAGGCCGTGGGCGACATGGCCCTGCGGCGCGCGGACGGCCTGTGGGCCTATCAACTGGCCGTGGTGGTGGACGACGCGGCGCAGGGCGTCACGGACGTGGTGCGGGGCGCGGACCTGCTCAGTTCCACCGCGCGCCAGCGCGTGCTGGGCCGCCTGCTGGGCCTGCCCCCGGTGCGCTACCTGCACGTGCCGCTGATCCTGGACGCGGGCAGCGGGCTGAAGCTGTCCAAGCAGAACGGCGCGCCGGCGGTCGATACCAGCGCGCCGCTGGAGGCGCTGAAAGCCGCGTGGAGCGCGCTGGGCTTCCCCTCCTTCGAGGCCCCGGACCGCGCCGCCTTCCTGCGCGAAGCCGCCGCGCGCTGGGCGCGGCGCTTCCCGTAGGCTCTAAAACTGCCTGTGTCTGACACCCGTACGGGATGCCCGTCGGGCTGAAGCTTCTGTTTCCCGGGTGTCTGACACCCGGGAAGATCGGCGACAGCCCGTACCGGCATCGCGTACGGGTGTCAGACACCTGGCTTCCGGCATGGCCCGGCCGCCTACAGCGGCTGCAAGTCCGCGCCCAGCATCCGCACCAGCAGCGCCTCGCCGTCCTCGGCCACGCGCAGTTCGCCGTATTTCGCGACCTGGTAACGCTCCGCCTGCCCCTCGGGGAAGAAATAGGCGTTGGTCACGATGCGCACGCCGTTGTTGCGGACGCGGTAGCGCAGCGGCACCTCGCCCTCGGTATGGGGATGCACCTCGGACTGGATGCGCAGCGGCTGCGCAACGCCGCGCTCGTCGCGCGCCAGCATGACGTAGCCGTCGGGCTCGTAGCCCAGGATGGAAGCGTCATCGCGCTGGCTCTCGCCGCCCAGGCGCAGCCGCGTGACCTCCCGGCTGGCGGCGAAGTTCAGGGCCATGTAGTCGCCCTGCATGAGCGAACGGGGGTCTACCGGCGCCAGTTCCAGGATGACCACCTTGCCGGAAGCCAGCAGTTTTTCGCGCTGCCAGATCCCGCCGTTGGCCACCGCCAGCACCAGCGCCAGGCCACCCAGGATGGCCAGCGTGCGCCAGCGCAGCGCGCCCGACACCGGCGGCAGCGGCCCGCGGGCGGCGGCCGTCTGCGTGCGCATCAGGCGCGGCACCAGCCACACCAGGCCCCGCAGGAGGAAGAGCAGCACCGCCGCGCCGCCCAGCCACAGCGCCTTCTGCAGCAGCGGCACGTCGAGCTGGTAGTAATAGACGCCCAGGTAGGCCAGCAGGCTGAGCACGCCGAAAATGACCAGGCGCGGCTGGTTCAGGCCGAAGCCCAGCAGCAGCCAGGCCAGGGCGAAGCCCACGCCCGGGCTGGGCAGCCAGAACAGGGCCAGGACCAGCAGCGCCAGCGGGACGCCCCAGGTCACGCCCGCCGTCAGCATGCGGCGGCGCGGCCACAGCACCGCCAGGGCCGCGGCCGCGGGAAGCACGGCGCCGGCCGTCACCAGCACCGCCGTCCGGGGGTTGAGCTGCCACATCGCCGGCAATTGCTGGGCCGAAATGCCGCTGGCCAGCCACACCATGCCCTGGACCGACAGCAGGAAAGCCCAGGCCAGCGGCTGCAGCGTATGGCCGCGCCTGCCGCCCAGGCGGCGGCCAAGGGTGAACAGGACCGCCGTGGCCCAGGCGCCCGTCACCGCGATGGGCAGCCAGACGAAGGTGGCCTGCGCCACGTCGAAATCCAGCCAGGCGTCCAGCAGGTCGTCGCGCATCAGTTCCGGCGCCACGCCGCGCCAGATCAGGCCGGCGGCCGCCAGGGCGATCAGCAGCCCGCTCAGGAAGCGCAGGATCGCGTCCGGACCCAGCGCATAGACCGCCGCGGCCATCAGCAGCACGAACAGGCAGGCGTTGGTGAACGAGGTGGAACTGGACAGGCCGTAGATGATCAGGATCTGGCCGGTGAAGGCCATGGCCGTGCCGCACTGGCGCCAGAAGGGCCCGGCGTCGCTGCGCAGCACCGCCACGCCCGCGGCGCACAGCACCAGGCCGGCCACCAGCGCGCCTTCCTCGGTCGTGATCACGCCGGAGAAGGCCACGAACACCAGCAGCAGCAGGGTGGCCAGCCAGGCGCTCAGGCCCAGCAGGCACTGCACGAACCACGGCGGGTCGGCCTGCGCCGCGGCGGCCGGCGCCAACTGCGCCACCGGCGCGCCCGATTCGGCCGGATCGACCGCGTTGCCCGCCGACGCGGCGGCCGGTTCGGAATCCGCCGCCGCCACCGGCGCCGCCGGTTCCGCGCCCAGCCGGCGCAGCCAGCGGGCGGCCCAGACCGCTTCGGCCATCAGCAGCGCGGCCAGCGGCAGGGCGGCCCACACGCCGGGTTCCAGCCGCAGCAGCCATTCGCCCACCACCCGCAGCGACACACAGATCACGCCGGCGGCCAGCATGGCCAGGATGACCAGGTCGCGCCGGCCCCGCTGATAATAAAAGCCCAGGCCCAGCGTGACCGCCAGCCAGGCCACGCCGTTGGCGGTGCCCAGGCCGCGCAGGATGTAGTCGCCGAACATCAGGGACACGACCAGCACGCTGATGGTCAGGGCGGCCAGGATGCGCGGCCCGAAGAGCGTGCTGGCCCGCCAGCGGCGCGCGGCCGTTTCCCAGGCCAGCAGCAGCACGAGGTTCAGGGCCGCCACGATCAGGCTGGCGGCCCCGGGGCCGCCGAAGACCATCCACCAGTCGAAGGCCCGTTCGCCCAGCCACAGGGCCATGGCCACGTTCAGCACCAGCACCCAGAGCAGCCAGACCGCCTGGCTGGCCGCCGCCAGGGCCCAGGGCAGCAGCAGCACCGCCCACCAGGCGAACAGTTCCCAGGTATCGGCGCCAGTCTGGTAAGTTTGGCCCAATAGCGCGAGCAGGGCGCCGAGCAGGATGCCGGCCAGCGCCAGCAGGGCGCCGGGAATGCTGCGGCGCACGCCGGGGGTGGCGCGCAGGCGCATTCCGGCCCAGGCTGCGGCCAGCGCGCAGGCCGCCAAAAGCCCCTGGATACCGGCGAAGCGCTGTACTTTTGTCATGTCCTGCCAGTTGGCGGCGACCCAGCAAACCGCCGCGCTGCCCAGCAGCAAAACGCCCAGCCAGAGGGTGCTTCGCGCCAGAAATTGACGCCAAGCGTGCAGTTCGGATCCCGCTTGTCTTTCAGTGCCGACTTGCATCTCGCGAATCTCCGATCTTATTATCCGCGCTACTAAGGCGGGTCTACCGCCACTGGATACACATGAATAAAACGCTGATTATTGCCGAGAAGCCCTCGGTGGCCCTTGATATATCACGCGCCTTGGGAGGCTTCGCGCGCGAGGGCGACTATTTTGAAAGCGAACGTTACGTCCTCGCATCGAGCATCGGTCATTTGCTCAGCTTGGTCGCGCCCAACGATCCGGTCAAGGGGAAATGGAGCTTCACCCACCTGCCCGTGATCCCGCCTGAATTCGAGCTGGGCCCCACCGACAAGAAGTCCGCGGAGCGCCTGAAGCTGCTGGTCCGCCTGGCCAAGCGCAAGGACGTGGACGCCATCATCAATGCCTGTGACGCGGGACGCGAGGGCGAACTGATCTTCCGCTACATCATTCAGTACGCGGGCGTGAAAAAACCGATCCAGCGCCTGTGGCTGCAATCGATGACCCAGGCCGCCATCCGCGAAGCCTTCGCCAACCTGCGCGACGACGTCCTGCTCAAGCCGCTGGAAGCGGCCGCCCGGTCGCGCGCCGAGGCCGACTGGCTGGTGGGCATCAACGGCACGCGCGCCATGACCGCCTTCAACAGCAAGGACGGCGGTTTCTTCAAGACGCCGGTGGGCCGGGTGCAAACGCCCACGCTGGCCATCGTGGCCGAGCGCGAAGAGCGCATCCGCCGCTTCGTGCCGCGCGATTACTGGGAAGTGCGCGCGCAGTTCGTGGCCGCCGCCGGCCTGTACGAAGGCCGCTGGATCGACCCCGACTTCAAGAAAGACGAACGCGACCCCGAAAAGCGCGAATCGCGCCTGTGGTCGCTGGCCGCCGCGCAGAGCGTGGTGGCCGCCTGCCGCGACCAGCCCGGCAATGTCACCGAAGAATCCAAGCCGTCGACCCAGATGTCGCCGGCCCTGTACGACCTGACGTCCCTGCAGCGCGAAGCCAACGGCCGCTTCGGCTTTTCGGCCAAGACCACGCTGGCGCTGGCCCAGACCCTGTACGAACGCCACAAGGCGCTGACCTACCCGCGTACCGATTCGCGCTACCTGCCCGAGGACTACATCGCCACCGTGCAGGAAACCATGCGGGCGCTGGCCAAGGGCGGCTCCAACGCGGTGGGCGGCCTGGCCCGCCACGCGGACACGGTGGTCGGCAAGCAATGGGTGAAGCCGAACCGCCGCATTTTCGACAACAAAAAGGTGTCGGATCACTTCGCGATCATCCCGACGCTGCAGATTCCGCACGACCTCAGCGAGGCCGAGGGCAAGCTGTACGACCTGGTGCTCAAGCGCTTCCTGGCGGTGTTCTTCCCCGCCGCGGAATACCGCGTCACCACGCGCATGACCGAAGTGCAGGGGCACCGCTTCCGCACCGACGGCAAGGTGCTGGTCAACCCGGGATGGCTGGCCGTGTACGGCAAGGAAGCCCAGGGCGAGGACGCCAACCTGGTGCCGGTGGCGGACGGCGAGACCGTGCGCACCGAGGACGTGGAAGCCGTGGGCCTGACCACCAAGCCGCCGGCGCGCTTCAACGAAGGCACGCTGCTGTCGGCCATGGAAGGCGCCGGCAAGCTGGTGGACGACGAAGAACTGCGCGAAGCCATGTCCGAGCGCGGCCTGGGCACCCCGGCCACGCGCGCCGCCATCATCGAAGGCCTGCTCAACGAAGTCTATCTGCGCCGCGAAGGCCGCGACCTGGTGCCCACCGCCAAGGCGCGCCAGTTGATGACGCTGCTGTCCGGCCTGGACGTCTCCGAACTCACGTCGCCCGAACTGACCGGCGAATGGGAACACAAGCTCAAGCAGATCGAGCAGGGCGGGCTGGACCGCGCCGCGTTCATGCGCGAAATCGCGCAGATGACGCAGGTGATCGTCAAGCGCGCCAAGGAATACGAGCGCGACACTGTGCCCGGCGACTACGCCACGCTGCAGACGCCGTGCCCGAAATGCGGCGCCGTGGTGAAGGAGAACTATCGCCGCTTCGCCTGCACCGCCTGCGATTTCTCCATCGGCAAGCACCCGGGCGGCCGCACCTTCGAACTGCCCGAAGTGGAAGAGCTGCTGGCCAAGCGCGAGATCGGTCCGCTGCAGGGCTTCATCAGCAAGATGGGCCGCCCGTTCGCCGCCATTCTGCGCATCAGCGACGAGTACAAGCTGGAATTCGACTTCGGCCAGAACGACGAGGACGACAACGAGGCCGTGGACTTCTCCGGCCACACGCCGGTGGGCAAGTGCCCCAAGTGCCAGTCGCGCGTGTTCGAGCACGGCATGAGCTACGTCTGCGAGAAATCCGTCGGCCCCGAAAAGAGCTGCGATTTCCGTTCGGGCAAGGTCATCCTGCAGCAGGAGATCTCGCGCGAACAGATGGAAAAGCTCTTGACCGACGGCCGCACCGACCTGCTCGACGGCTTCGTCTCCAGCCGCACGAACCGCAAGTTCAAGGCCTTCCTCGTCCGCCAGCCGGACGGCAAGATCGGCTTCGAGTTCGAACCGCGTCCCGAAAAACCGGGGCGCGCGGGCGCGCCGGCCAAGACAGCCACGAAGACGGCAGCCAAGACCGCCGCGAAGAAGGCACCGGCCAAGAAGGCCGCGGTGAAAAAGACCGCGACCAAGACGGCCACGAAAACCGCCGCGAAGAAGGCCGTCAAGAAGGCAGCGCCGAAGAAGACCGCGGGTGTCTGACACCCTTGGAATGCCGGTGCGGGCGGCCAGGCCGTCTCATCGGGTGTCAGACACCTGACACACTGCCAGCAGTTCCGCGACGCCCGGGCAACCGGGCGTTTTCCATTGTTGGACGCCCGATGCTGGGGTATTGTCTACGCCAAACCGCAGCAACCAGACCAAAACCGAGGATGACAATGAGCGCTAGCCCCGATTTCACCACCCGCCGCCGCGTGCTGGCCGCAGCCGGAGCGCTGGCCGGCATCGGCCTCGTCAACGGCCGCGTCGCGTTCGCCCAGCCCAAGCTCGGCCGCGTGGCCTATGGCCAGGGCAGCATCGATCCGTTCTTCGCCGCCGGCTACGTGGCGCTGAAGAAGGGCTATTTCGGCGAAGGCGGGCTCGAAGTCGAATACCTGAATTCGCAGAGCGGCCCGCGCACCAACCAGTTGCTGGCCGCGGGCCAGATCGTGTTCGGCGCCACCGCCGCCACCGCGGCGCCGGCCCTGACCCTGGCCGGCAAGCCCGCCACCCTGGTGTTCGGCTTCGACCGCAAGCTCACCTACGCCAACATCATCGTGCGCCGCGAGGACTTCGAGAGCGGCAAGATCAAATCCTTGAAGGACCTGGCGGGCAAGCGGGTGGGCGCCACCCAGCCGCAGTCCAGCACCTGGCTGATGGCGCTGTACCTGATGCAGAAAGCCGGCGTGGCCGACAAGGTCGACATCCGCCCCCTGGGCGACCTGGCCACCATGCTGGGCGCGCTCAAGACGGGATCGGTGTCCGCCAGCATGGCCACCATGTCCATGATGGAGCAGGCCCGCCAGGAAGGCTGGGGCGTGCCCATCTTCGACGCCACCACCGAGAGTTCGTGGAACGAGTTCATGGGCGGCGACGTGCCCGGCATCGCGGCCCTGACCCTGCAGGACACCATCCAGAAGCGCCCGGAAGTGGTGCAGGCCTTCGTCACGGGGCTGGTGCGGGCGCAGGACTTCATCAGCGCCAACAGCGCCGCGGCCGTCACCGACGCCATCTACGACGACTACCTCAACGCCTTCCCGCGCGAGGCGATCGAGAAGACGCTGGGCGTCTACAAGGAAACCGTGTTCCTGAAGGACAACCTCATCACCCAGGAAGCCTACGACCGCATGACGGCCATCATGGGCGACGGCCGCCAGTTCTCCAACGAGGAGATCAAGACGGTGCCCTACGACCGTTGCGTGAACATGAGCTTCGTGCGCCGCGCCCGGGGTCTCTGATGATCGAGCTGGACAAGGTCGGCAAGGCGTACCAGACGCGCCAGGCCACGACCCACGCGGTGGGCGAAGTCAGCCTGACGGTCGCGGAGGGCGAATTCGTCTCCATCGTGGGCCCTTCGGGCTGCGGCAAGAGCACGCTGCTGAACATGATCGCGGGCTTCCTGCGCCCCACCACGGGCACCATCCGCGTGGACGGCCGGATCGTGGACGGGCAGGTGCCGCCCGCGCTGGGCTACATCTTCCAGAAGGACACGCTGCTGCCCTGGTTCAGCGTGAGGAAGAACGTGGCGCTGGGCCTGAAGTTCCAGGGCGTGCCCGCCGGCAGGATCGAGCGCCGCGTGGCCGAGCTGCTGGAACTGGGCCACCTGTCGGCCTTCGCCGACGCCTTTCCGCACCAGTTGTCCGGCGGCATGCGGCGGCGCGTGGCGCTGCTGATGAGCCTGGCGGTGGAGCCGCGCATCCTGCTGCTGGACGAACCCTTCGGCGCGCTGGACACGCACACCAAGACGCACCTGCACCGCGAACTCATCGAGATCTGGCGCAAGCTGGGCCAGACCATCGTCATGGTCACGCACGACCTGGACGAGGCCATCCTGCTGTCCGACCGCGTGGTGGTGCTGTCCGGCCCGCCCAGCCGCGTGCTGCTGGACGAGCGCATCGCCATCCCGCATCCGCGCGACGTCTTCACGCTGCGCGAAACCCCGCAGTTCGTGACCCACGTGCAAAGTCTCTGGAGCGTATTGGGACAGCAGTTCCGCGCCGCCGCCTGAATCATCATGATCCCGACCGATACTTCCGATTCCCTGCAGGACCAGTTGCGGCTGGACCGCCGCGCCGGCATGGCGCGCCGGCTGCGCATCACGCTGTGGCAGGTGCTGATCCTTGCCGTCATCCTGGGTTCCTGGGAAATCCTGACGCGCATTCCGTGGTTCGCCCAGAACACCCTGTTCGACCCCTTCTTCATCAGCCAGCCCTCGCGCGTGGCGGTGCGGCTGTGGGAATGGCTGCAGCCCGGCCCCCGGTCGGTCTGGCCGCACTTGTGGCTGACCTTGCAGGCCACCATGGTGGGGCTGCTGGTGGGCGTGGGCAGCGGCTTCATCGTGGGCATGACGCTCAGCCGCAGCCGTTTCCTGGCCGACGTGTTCAACCCGTTCATCGTGGCGTTCAACTCGATGCCGCGCATCGCCTTCGTGCCGCTCATCACCATGTTCTTCGGCCTGGGGCTGGCCTCCAAGGTGGTAACGTCGTGGTTCGTGGTGTTCTTCCTGGTGTTCTTCAACACCTACAAGGGTGGCCGCAGCGTGGAGCGCGAACTGGTGGACTTCTGCCGCACGCTGGGCGGCTCGCCGCGCCAGATCCTGTGGCGGGTGCGCATTCCCACCGCCGCCGCGTGGACCTTCGCGGCGCTGCCCAACGCCATCAGCTTCGCGCTGATCGGCGTGGTGCTGGCGGAATTCGTCGGCTCCACGACGGGGATGGGCTACCTGATGATCACGGCGCTGGCGACCCTGAACGCCACCGACATGTTCGCGGCGGTGACGCTGCTGTCGGTCGTGGGTATCGCACTGGTCTATTGCGTGACCTGGCTGGAACGCCGGCTGCTGCATTGGGCGCCCGAGTTCCGAGAAGGGTGAGGACGACTGACATGAACACGCTACCGTATCTGCGCAACTTCGACCTCACCGGCCAGGTGGCCCTGGTGACCGGGTCGGCCCGCGGGCTGGGTTTCTGCATCGCGCGGGCGCTGGCCGGCTGCGGCGCGCGCGTGTTGATCAACGGCCGCAATGCGGCCGCCGCGCAGGCCAGCGCCGATGCGCTGAAACGTGACGGTCTGGACGCGCACGCGCTGGCTTTCGACATCAGCGACGACGCCGCCATGCAGGCCGCGTTCGGCCGCGTCGATACCGAACACGGCCGGCTGGACATCCTGGTGAACAACGTGGGCGCGCGCAACCGCAAGACGCTGGCCGACACCACGCCGGCCGAGATCCGCGAACTGATCGACACGGACCTGGTGGCCGGCATGCTGCTGGCCAAGTTCGCCGCCGAACGCATGGTGCGCCAGGGCGGCGGGCGCCTGATCGCCATCACCTCGGTGGTCGGCGAACTGGCCCGCCCGGGCGACGCGGTCTACCCGGCGGCCAAGCAGGGCCTGACGGGCATGGTGCGCGCGCTGGCGGCGGAATTCGGCCCGCGCGGCATCACCAGCAACGCCATCGCCCCGGGCACCTTCGCCACGGAAACCAACGCGGATATGGTCGCGGACCCGAAAATCGGGCCGCGCGTCGCTTCGCGCAACCCGCTGGGCCGCTGGGGAGAACCGGAAGAGATCGCCGGCGCCGCCGTGTTCCTGGCCTCGCCCGCGGCCTCGTACGTGAACGGCCACGTGCTGGTGGTGGATGGGGGGTTGTCGATACAGTTTTGAAACGGGCTAGGGGGGTGGGTGTCAGACACCCGGGTGCGCCGGCTTCAGTCCGAGAGAGTGTCTCGTATGGGTGTCAGACACCTGCGCGACCAGACGCCCTTTGCAGAGGAGTCTGACACCCGTACGAGACGGACTGCGCAGGTGTCTGACACCCGATGCGGCGGCGGAACAAGTTGAAGCGCCCTTCCCCGGGTGTCAGACACCAAAGACAAAATCAAGTCGTCTCATCCTGATACCACACCCCCTCGGCCAGCATCATCTTCTGGTGGCCGTGGCCCGCGGGCATCATCGGGAAGCAGTTCTCCTGCGCCGTGACCGCCACGTCCAGGAAATAGGGGCCGTCGTGCGCCAGGCATTCGGCCAGCGCCGCGTCCAGCTTTGCCGGATCGTCCACCCGGGCGGCGCCCCAGCCGAACGCCTTCGCCAACGCCACGAAGTCCGGCAGCGACGCGTTGTAGCTGTGGCTGTAGCGGCCGCCGTGGATCAGTTCCTGCCACTGGCGCACCATGCCCATGTAGCCGTTGTTGCACAGCACGACCTTGACGGGCGTCTGGTGCTGCATGGCGGTGGACAGTTCCTGGATGTTCATCAGCACCGACGCGTCGCCGCTGACGCAGACCACCGTCTTGCCGGGATGGCCGACCTGCGCGCCGATGGCGGCGGGCACGCCGTAGCCCATGGTGCCGGCGCCGCCCGAGGTCAGCCAGCGGTTCGGCTCGTCGAAGCGCAGGTACTGGGCCGCCCACATCTGGTGCTGGCCCACGTCGGTCGAGACGATGGCGTCGCGGCCTTCCAGCGCCGCGTTCAGGCGCGACATCAGGTGCTGCGGCAGGATGGCGTCGGCCGCGGGCGTGTAGCCCAGGCAGTCCTGGGCGCGCCAGGCGGCGATGCGGGACCACCACGGCGCCAGCCGCGCCGCTTCCAGGGGCTGATCGCCCAGCTCGGCGCGCAGCGCGCTCACCAGCGGCAGGCAGTCGCCCACCAGCGCCACGTCCACGCGCACCACCTTGTTGATGGAAGCGGGATCGATGTCGATGTGGATCTTGCGGGCATGCGGACAGAATTCGGACAGCTTGCCCGTGATGCGGTCGTCGAAGCGGGCGCCGATGCAGACCACCAGGTCGGCGTTGTGCATGGCCAGGTTGGCCTCGACCGTGCCGTGCATGCCCAGCATGCCGACGAATTGCGGGCTCGACGCCGGGAAGGCGCCCAGGCCCATCAGCGTCAGCGTGCAGGGCGCGCCGGTATGGCGCACCAGGTCCGTGAATGCCGCGCAGGCTTCGGGGCCGGCGTTCACCAGCCCGCCGCCGCCATAGAAGATGGGGCGCTTGGCGTGGGCGATCAGCGCGGCGGCGCGGCGCACGGCCGACTGCGGCAGCTTGGGGGCCAGCTTGCCGGCCTGGCGCCGCGCGCGCAGCGCGGCCAGCTTCTGCTGCGAGGGCGCGGCCGGGATACCGTCGTCCGCGTCGCGCGGCACGGCCAACTGCACGTCCTTCGGGAAATCCACCAGCACCGGGCCGGGGCGGCCCTGGCGGGTCAGTTCGAACGCGCGGCCCACCACACCGGCCACGTCGCCCACCGCCCGGATCTGGGTGTTCCACTTGGTCACTGAGCGCGAGATGCCGATGGCGTCGCACTCCTGGAAGGCGTCGGTGCCGATGGCGGCCGTGGCGACCTGGCCGCTGATGCACAGCACCGGGATCGAGTCGCACATGGCGTCCAGCAGCCCGGACGTGGTGTTGGCCATGCCGGGGCCCGAGGTGACGAAGACCACGCCCGTGCGGCCGGTGCTGCGGGCGTAGCCCTCGGCGGCGTGCACGGCCGCCTGTTCATGCCGCACCAGCACGTGCTTCAGGCGCGGCTCGGCGTAGAGGGCGTCGTACAGGGGCAGCACGGCGCCCCCGGGGTAGCCGAACACCGTATCCACGCCGTGGGCGATCAACGTATCGAGCAGAATTTTCGCCCCGTTGTCAGCGGGGCGATCAGAGGCGGCAAGCGCGGCGGCGGCGGTGGGGTGCAGGCGATCGTTCATGCTATCTATCTTATTGGTATATCGGAAGAATATTTATCTTCTTTTCCACCGATAACCCGTAAACGCAGTAAATTTATCTTCGATTTGGAGGAATCAAAGAAAATGAACCTGGACAAGTTTGATCTGGCGATTTTGAGGGTCCTGCAGGAGAACGCGCGCGCCAGCCTGAACGACATCGGCGCGGCGGTGGGACTGTCGTCCACGCCCTGCTGGAACCGCATCAAGCGCATGGAAAGCGCCGGGGTGATCCGCGGCTACACCGTGGACATCGACCCCGCCAGCCTGGGCTTCATGGATACGGTGATCGTCCACGTCACCCTGGAGAGCCACAGCGAGGAGACCCTGTACGAGTTCGGCCGGGCGCTGGCGCAGATTCCCGAGGTGCTGGAGGCCTTCCTGGTCTCGGGCGACTATGACTATTACATCCGCATCGCCGTGCGCGACACGCGCGACTACGAACGCCTGCTGCGCGAACAGCTCTACCGGATCCCGGGGATCCGGCACAGCAAATCGTGCTTCGTGCTGCGCCGGCTGAAGGAAACCCAGTTGCCGCTGACGGGCCCGGCGGACTGACGGCGTCAGCGCAGCACGAAATCCACCGGCTGGGCGGGCTCGGGCAGCGGCCGCACGCCCAGGCCTTCCAGCAGGTCGATTTCGATCACGCGGGCCAGGGCCGACAGCGGCAGGTCGTTCTCGTCGACGCCGAACGGATCTTCCAGCTCGTCGCCCACGGCATCCAGGCCGAAGAAGGTGTAGGCCACGATGGTGACCGCCACCGGCATCAGGTATTCCAGCGCCCCCACCAGCCCGAACGGCAGCAACAGGCAGAACAGCCACGCCGTGCGGTGCAGCAGCAGCGAATAGGCGAACGGCGAGGGCGTGAACTTGATCCGTTCGCAGGCCGCCTGGATGGCAGCGCAGGCGGCCACGCGCCGGGTCAGCCCCTCGTAGAGAATGTCGCTCAGCTCGCCGCGGCGCAGACAGGCGGCCAGGTCGCGGTTGATGGCCATGAGCAGGGCGTCCGGCACATTGCGGCATCCGGCCAGCGTCTCGGCCTCGTCCTGCTGCACCCAGGGGCGCGCCGCGGCGGCCATGTCCTCTTCGCGCAGCCGCGCCGCCAGCGCGTAGGCAAAGCCGATGCAGCGCCGCACGATGCGCTCCTGCACCGGGTTGGCGGTGCTGGCGGCCAGCAGCACCGCGCTTTCGCGCGCCAGGCTGCGCGCCTGCACGATCAGTTCGCCCCACTGCTTGCGGGCTTCCCACCAGCGGTCGTAGCAGACGTTGTTGCGAAAGCCCATGAACACGGACAGGGCCAGGCCGAACAGCGAAAACGGCACCGCCGACAGGTGCGCCGGCGAAAACCATTGCCGGTGGTACATCCACACCACCAGACAGGACAGCAGCGTGATGACGAGGATGCGGCTGAGGATGCGCGGAATGATGGAGCCGCGCAGAACGAAGAACAGGGCCAGCGCGGAAGGACGCGGACGGACGATCATGATGCGTATTCGATCGGGAACAGGGCGGCGCACACTATACGCCCGTCATCGCGCCAAATGCGCGCCGATATAATTCTGTTTCGACTCACCGCCACCGCCGCCGCCCAATGACCACCGAAGCTACTCCGATCAAGCCCTGGCACGTCGTCCGCCGCTCCAAGCTGCACGGCAACGGCGTCTTCGCCGCGCGCAAGATCCCCGCCGGCACGCGCATCATCGAATACGGCGGCGAGCGCATCAGCGCCAAGGAAGCGGACCGCCGCCACCCCACCAATCCGGACGATCCCTTCCATACTTTCTTCTTCGCGCTCAGCTCCGGCCGCGTGATCGACGGCGGCGACCAGGGCAACGACGCCCGCTGGATCAACCATTCCTGCGAACCCAATTGCGAGGCCCAGGAAGGCAAGCACGGCAAGCGCGTCTACATCGTCGCGCTGCGGGACATTCCACGCGGCACCGAACTGTCCTACGACTACGGCCTGGTCCTGGACGGCCGCATCACCAAGAAGCTCAAGGAAGGCTACCGCTGCCTTTGCGGCACGCCGCCGTGCCGCGGCACGATGCTGGCGCTGCCGGCAAAAAAGAAGAAGGCGGACAAGCCCGAAGCCGCCTCGTAAGCGGGAGGGGATCCGTCCCTCGCGGCAGGCGAAGACCCCGGGCGCAATAAGCATATTCAACGCCCCGCCCCGGACAGGCGTACAATCATCCGGTCGTTAACACGACATGCAGTACGTCTTCAGGGCGGGGTGAAACTCCCCACCGGCGGTATGCCATGCAATGTGGCGAGCCCGCGAGCGCCCGGCGTCCTTCACGGACACCGGGGTCAGCAGATCTGGTGAGATGCCAGGGCCGACGGTCACAGTCCGGATGAGAGAAGATGTGCCGGCACAAACCCGCTCGTCCAGGCGCGCCCGCGTCCAGACGATCGTATTGCGTTCGGCTGTCGAGTAGCCCTGAAACGTTTTTCGCCCCTTCAAACTTGCGAGAGCGTTTCAATGTCCAACGTTACCCTTACCCCGCAGTCCCCCATCCCCAGCCTGGCTTCGCAGCCTTTCGCCGCCCGCCTGCAGCGCGCCCTGCACCATCTGCGCCTGGGCCGGCCGGTCATCCTCATGGACGACTTCGACCGCGAAAACGAGGCCGACCTGATCGTCGCCGCCGATAAGCTGACCGTGCCCGTCATGGCCCAGTTGATCCGCGACGGCAGCGGCATCGTCTGCCTGTGCCTGCCGGGCGAAACCCTGGACCGCCTCGGGCTGCCGCCCATGGTCCAGCGCAACCAGAGCCGCTACGCCACCGCCTTCACCGTCTCCATCGAGGCGCGCGAAGGCGTAAGCACCGGCGTGTCGGCCGTGGACCGCGTCACCACGATCCGCGCCGCCATCTCCCCGGCGGCGCAAAGCGACGACATCGTCAGCCCGGGGCACGTGTTCCCGCTGCGCGCCCAGCCGGGCGGCGTGCTGGCCCGCCGCGGCCACACGGAAGGCTCCGTGGACCTGGCGGTGCTGGCGGGCCTGCGTCCGGCCGGCGTGCTGTGCGAACTGATGAACGCCGACGGCACGATGATGCGCGGCGCGGCGCTGGAGCGCTATGCCGCGCTGCACGGGCTGGTGGCGCTGACCATCGCCGAACTGGCCGACCATCTGCAACAGTTGAAGGACGGCCAGGCCGAAGCCATCGACGATGAAATCCTGGAGATGGCCGCGACGGCCTGATCCCGCGGGCGGCGCCCCCAGCCTGGAGGCGCCGCCCGGCCGTCATGCGCGGCCCCTGAGCGCCATCGCGACGACCATCGCGGCCAGGGCGCACGCGCCCCCCATCACGTACACCGCGCCATAGCCTTGCGCGCCGGCCAGCCAGCCGGCCGCCGGGCTGCTCAAGCCCAGGGCGACGTCCAGGAAGGCGACGTAGGCCCCCATGGCCGCGCCGCGGCTCGCGGCGGGCACGCGGCGCACGGCCTCCACGCCGAAGGCCGGGAAGGCCAGCGAATACCCCGCGCCCGTCAACAGGGCGCCGGCATAGGCCCTGGCCGGCGTGGCGCCCGACCAGATCAGCCACTGCCCCGCCGCTTCGATCAGCACGCATGCGAGCGCCACGCGCGCGCCGCCCAGCTTGTCCGGCAGGCCCGCGAAGAACACCCGGGCCAGGATGAAGCCGCCGCCGAACGCGGTGAACATCCACGCGGCGCCGTCCCAGCCCCGCTGCGCGAACAGCAGGCTCACGAACGCCGTGATCACGCCGAAACCGACGCTGGAAAGCGCCAATCCCAGGCCCGGAAGCAGCACCAGCCCCAGCACCTTGTAGAAGGGCGAGCGCGAGCCGCCCGCGGCGCGCACCCCGCGCAGCGGCAGCACCAGCGCCAGGGCCGCCAGCGGGATCAGCACGGTGGCCCAGGCGATGCCGGTGAAGCCGGCAACGCCGTACAGCCGCATGCCCGCCGGCGCGCCCAGCGCATAGGCGGCGTAGATGGCCACGCCCACCCAGGCCATCACGCGGCCGGCGTTCTGCGGCCCCGCGCGGCCCACGCCCCAACTGAGCGCGCCCGTGACGATGAGGCTTTCGGCGCACCCCATCAGCGCGCGTCCGGCCAGCAGGGCGGCCAGCGCCGCCTGCGGACGCGGCGACAGATCCTCGGCCAGCAGATAGAACAGGCCTGCGACCGAGCCCAGTATGAAGCCGCCCGCCACCGCCCGCTTGGCGCCGCGGCGGTCCGCCAGCGAACCCGCGTAGGCGCGCGACAACAGCGCGGCGGCGAACTGCACGCCGGCCACCACCCCGACCGCCAACGCGCCCAGCGCCAGCGCGCCGTCCACGTACAGCGGCAGCACCGGCATGGGCAGGCCGATCATGAAAAAGCCGACGAATACCGCCAGGGCCAGCGGCAACACTTGCGCGAAAACGGAACGCGCGGGTCCGTGGGCCGCGGGCAAGGCCCCGGCCGCAGATGAGTTCGACATGGATATTCCTCGATCAGGTAATTGCGGGCCCGCCGCCATCGCGCCAAAACCGGCGATGGCATAATCCGCCCTTGCGGGCAGCCGTCAGGACCGCCTGCCGAAAATTTTATGAGCGATTGCTCATGTTCGATACTCGCCTTTCACCGCAACCATGACCGCCATCCCACAGCCCCGGAAATCGCCGCGCCAGCTCAGGTCCCAGCACACCGTGGAGACGATTCTTCAAGCCACGGCTCGCATTCTGGCCACGCACGGCTATGCCGGCACCAACACCAACCTGATCGCGGAAACCGCCGGCGTCAGCGTCGGGTCGCTGTACCAGTACTTTCCCAACAAGAACGCGCTGATCGCGGCGCTGCACGACCGCCACGACAACCAGATGCTGGACGTGATCGACCAGGTCCTGGACAGCAATCCCGCCGCCACGCTGCGCGAACGCGTCGCGGCCATCGTCCAGGCCATGCTGCACGCGCATCTGCTGGAGCCCGCGCTGCACCGCGTGCTGGAACGGGAATTCCCGCTGTTCGACCTGCCGCGCGAACACAGCCGCGCCGACCAGGACATCCATCGCCGCATGCGCCACCTGCTGGAATTCCACCGCGACGAGATCGCGCAGCAGGACCGCGACCTGGCGACCTACGTGGTGCTGCGCATCATGGAGTCCCTGGTGCACGCGGCCGCGCTGGAGCCACCCGCGGGCTTTTTGCCCGCACAGCTTGAACAGGCGGTGGTGGATGCGGTGATGGGGTATCTGGGCACCCCCGCGGCCCGGCCGGCGCCGCGCAGGACGGCGGCGAAGAAAGCAGCGCGGCGCTAGGGCGCCTCGGCCATGCGGGCCAGGCAGTCGGCGGCGTCGCCGTGGACGATGCGGGCGCTGCACGCCAGCATCAGGTTCAGGCTCAGGCCGAAATCCTCGACGGTATAGCCCTCGGCGTCCACCATGCGCGACGCGCCGTCGTCGGCCGCCGCGCCCACGGCCACCTGGTCGATCAGCGACCCCGCCTGGCGGGTATAGCCCCAGACGGGCTTGCCGCAGGCGATGGCGTAGCCGACCTCGAACGCCGTGCCGGAATCGGGCTCGGCCCCTCGGAACGGATTCAGGTTCGCCATCACCAAGTCGGCGCGCCGGATCAGGGCGACGTTCTCGCGGTAGATCCATTGCGCCAGCGCCGGGCCGGACAGATTGCGGGGCGCCCGGTTGTCCAGCGGGAACAGGCCCTCGAAGCCGTGGGCGGCGGCCAGCGCCTTCAGGCGTTCGCCGTGCGCCTCGGCGTCGGGCAGGAATACGTCGAAACCGGCGAGGTACACGCTGCGCATGGCGCTACTCCGGATCGGAGACGTTGAAGGCTTCGCCCGTGGCGAAGAAGGATCCGCCGGCCAGGTAATGGACCGAGCGGCGCTCGCCGTCGGGGAAATGCCAGCGGTTGCCCGAGAACGCGTCCGGCGCCGCCCACGCGGCCACGACTTCGCCGATGAACAGATCGTAGGCCTGCTGGTTGTGCGGCTCGGGCACGACCCGGCACTCCAGCCAGCCCAGGCAGCCGCTGACCAGCGGCGCGCCGATCTTGCTGGCCGGAAACGTCGTCAGGCCGCTGGCCAGGAACTTGTCCTCGCCGCGCCCGGAATGCGAACCCACCCGCAGCGTGGCCTGGGCCTGCGCGCGCGAGGGGATGCACAGCGCGAACTCGCCGGACGCTTCGATCAGTTCGCGCGTATAGGTGTTCTTGTCCACCACCACCAGCATCTTGGGCGGGCTGAAATCCAGGGGCATGGCCCAGGCGGCCGCCATGACGTTGCGCGCCTCGCCGTGCGCGCTGGTCACCAGCACCGTGGGGCCGTGGTTCAGCAGCAGGTAGGCGCGCGGCAGGTCGACGGGTTCGATGCGGGAAGACATGGTCTAGAACATGCCGTTCTTGTTGGCCGGATTCTCCGGAATTTCCTGGCTCACGTCCCAGTGCTCGACGATCTTGCCGTTTTCCACCCGGAAGATGTCGACCACGGCCTGGCCGCGGTCTTCCGGGGAATCGCGCCACAGGTTGTGGATCATCACCAGGTCGCCCTCGGCGATCACCCGCTTGATCTCGACGATGGACTGCGGATGCTGCTCGAAATAGGCCGGAAAGAAATCCACCATGGGTTCCACGCCGTCCTGCATGTACGGATTGTGCTGCGTATAGCCCGGACCGACGTACCGGCGCACCGCCTCGTCGACGTTGCGGTCCTGGAACATCATGCGGAAGAACGCCACCACGATGTCCTTGTTGGACTGGGGCCCGGCCGCGCGCGCCGGCGCGATCGCCAGGGTGGCGGCGGCGACCAGCATACAGAGGGCCAACGATTTCAACTTCATACGCATACAGGACAACTCAGGTCGTGACGCCGGTTGGCGCGGTGTGCCAGTTTACAAATAAAAGGGCGGATATCGCGGCCTTTTCCCCAATGGCAAAAGGGCCCGACCGGGCCCCTTTTTTCCCTCCGCCCTCCGGCGGGGTCAATATCCGACCGTATAACGGCGGCGCGAGTGCTTGGGCGTCTCCAGCTCGTCGACCAGCGCAATGGCGTAGTCTTCCA
This sequence comes from Achromobacter veterisilvae, assembly GCF_900496975.1. GTDB lineage: Bacteria > Pseudomonadota > Gammaproteobacteria > Burkholderiales > Burkholderiaceae_B > Achromobacter > Achromobacter veterisilvae. The sequence continues at coordinate 114,953 of NZ_UFQC01000015.1, read as the reverse complement.
TCGAGATCCAGCTCTTGCCTTCCTCGTCGGCCAGCAGGGTGTCGTCCCCCACCCGGAACTTGCCGGTGCGCTCGCCCGGCTCGAACAGCGCGGAAGGCGACAGGAACGTCCAGTTCAGCACCTTTTCCTGGCGCAGCGCGTCCAGGAACACCACGCCCGCGCGGGCCTCGGGCTTGTAGGCGTCCGGGAACTCGGGCGTATCGATCAGCATCTTGCCGGGCGCCACCATCAGGCTGCCCGCGCCCCCCACCACCAGCAGGCGCGGCACGCCGGCGTCCTTCACGGCATGCAGCAGCGGCTTGGCGTCGGAAGAAACGAAGCGCGATGCGCTGATCACGGCGTCATGGCCGGCCAGGATGGCGGTCAACGCCTCCGGGTCGGTGGCGTCGCCCTGCTTGATGGTCAGGCCGGGCTGGGGATTCACGTCGGACAGGTTGCGGGCGACGCCCGTGACCTGGTGGCCGCGCTTGAGCAATTCATCCGCCACGCGCGAACCCACGCGGCCGGTAATTCCGATCAATGCGACTTTCATGGTCTTGCTCCTAGGTAGGGGAAGCCGGGTCGTCCGGCTCAGGCAAAGCCATACTATTCGGTCGAATCCGATCAAAAAACCCGCAAAAGCGGAAGAGTTTTTTGCATTTCATGCACCAATCCCATGGGATCGGATGAGGCCAAGGAGGCGAACCGAACGGCCCGGACCGCCATGCCAGTGTGCACCCCGCGGCCCCGCTTGAACAGGGGCCGCGGACCGGCGGGCGCTCAGCCGGCGGCGCGCTGCGCCTGATAGACCTGCAGATGGGCGTAGGCGGCGCGCAGGTAGGTCGCGTCCACGCCCAGCGTGCGGGCGCGGCGGACCATGTCGCCGACGATGTGGTCCGCCTCGACCGGCAGCCCCTGGCGCAGATCCCGGAACATCGAGGCAGTCATGGACTGGGACGGGTCGGCCAGGATCTTGCGCGCGGACGCGTCGGCCTCGGGCCGGACCGCATGGCCGGACGCGGCCGCCACGGCCTGGGATTCCTGCAGCAGCATGCTCAGGACGTCCGCGCCGTCGTCGGTGGACGCGATCTGCCCGACGGAGCCGCGCATCATGCAGGTGCCGGCCGCCAGCGTCGTCAGGAACACGTACTTTTCCCAGATGTCCTGGTAGATCTCGCCGCTCAGGCGGCTGGTGTACTCGCCCCCGGCCAGCGCCTGCTCCAGGGCCTCGCAGCGCGCGCTGCGGGCCGGGCCCGCGCGCTCGCCGAAGACGATGCTGGCGTACTTGCCCAGGTGCACCACCTCGCCCTCGGGCCCGAGCGTCGCGTTGATCTGGCAGAGGCCGCCCAGCACGCGATGGGGCTCGAATTCGCGGTCCAGCACGTCGTATTGCAGCACGCCGTTCATGATGGGCAGCACGGCCGTGTCCGGCCCGACGGCGGGCCGGATCGCCTCGATGGCGCTGGACAGGTCATAGGCCTTGCAACTGAGCACCACCACGTCGTAGCTGCCCTGCAGGGTATCCTGCGTGGCCAGTTGGGGATGCAGCGTGACGTCGCCCAGCGGGCTCTGGATGCGCAGGCCGTGCTCGCGGATCCGCGCGGCGCGCGGTTCGCGCACCAGGAACGTCACGTCCGCGCCCGCCTGGGCGGCGCGCCCTCCGAAATACCCGCCGGTGCCGCCGGCGCCCAAGAACAACAACCGCATGTCTCTCTCCTGTCATGGCCGCCCGCCGATGCCGCGGGCCGATGGCGGAATTATGCGCCTTGCCCGGGCGCCGGGCGCTTGCGCTCGGCCCAGGCTTCGTAACCGCCGCGCAGGGCCCAGGTGTTGGGATAGCCGGCGGCGCGCAGCCGCGAGGCCAGCAGCGCGGCCGATACCTCGTTGGGGCAGGCGCAATAGACGACGATGTCGGACTCCAGCGCATTCGCGCCCAGTTCGGGCAAGGGCGCCTTCAGGTCCACGGCGATGGCGCCCGGGATCCGCTGCTCGTCGCGCAGCGCCTGCGGGCGCACGTCGAAGACGAGCGTATTGCGTCCGTCCTGCCGCCATTGCATCAGTTCGTCCACCGACAGGCGGGGAATGACGCGCAGGCTGCGCAGCAGGATCCTGCGCCGCAGGAAGCGCGCCAGGATGTACAGCGCCAGCACCGCCGCCAGCACGCCCAGGCCCATCGCGCCGTAGGTGCCCAGGATCTCCAGGACGTCGTTCACGACGTTGTGGAACACGCCCCCCAGCAGCAGGGCCGAACCGACCCAGAACAGGGAGCCCGCCAGGTCGTAGAGCAGGAAGCGCCGGTACGCCGTGCCCGTCAGGCCCGCCATCACGGTGGACAAGGCCCCCGCGCCCGGCAGGAACTTGCACACCAGCAGCGCCCGCACGCCGATGCGCAAATACAGGCGCTGCGTCTGCCGGATGCAGGAATCCTGCGACAGCGACATCTTGCAGATCACGCCCAGGAGGCGCGAGCCGTAGCGCCGGCCGGCCAGGTACCACAGGGTGTCGGCCAGCAGGCAGGCGGCGGTGGCCGCCAGCCAGGGCACGGCCCAGCCGCCCGCGCCGGCCAGGGCGCCGGCGGCGATCAGCATGGGATAGGCGGGCACCGGCAGGCCGGCCTGCTCGACCAGCACATTGGCGAACACCAGCCACCCGCCGTACTGTTCGAGCAGCAGTTGAATATCTTGCATGGGGTCTTCCAGCTCGCCGCGCCGCGCGCGGCTCATTCCCGGATTTTAGGCTCGCGGGCCCGCGCCGGATCGCCTCCGGCGCCGCAACGGCCCGTTCCGGGCCAGCATCGTCCGCCTCCTGGAACGGCGCGCACCACATCGGTGCCGCGCTTCCCCGCCAGGGTGCCTATAATCCTGCCCGGCCATCAGGTTTCCCCGACTTGTCGCGGGAATGCCCCATGGCATACAACTTGCTTCGCTCGGACTGGCCGCGAACTCGCCCCTTCGGATGGGACGCGCCTGCCTTGCGCTTCCCGTCCAATGACCGATCCCGCGCCCTCGCTTCCGTCCGCTCGCCCCGGCCTGCCCGCCGGCGGCCGCCATTCTGCGGCGCGTCCCGCCATACTCCCGATCCCCTTCCTTCCCGCGTAGGAGTCACCCGCATGAAAGCCCTGTTCCCCCTGTCCGGCGCCATCGCCCGCCGCGGCCTGCTCAAGCTGGCGGCCGCCGCCGCCGGCGCGCTGCTGTTCACCGGCGCCGCCCAAGCCCAGGCGCCCGCCAAGACCAAGGTCGCCGCCATCTACACGGTGCCGGTCGAGCAGCAATGGGTATCGCGCATCCACAAGGCGCTGACGGCCGCCCGCGACCGCGGCGAGATCGACTACACGTTCTCGGAAAACGTCACCAACGCCGACTACGAGCGCGTCATGCGCCAGTATGCCGAGCAGGGCAACAAGCTGGTGGTGGGCGAGGCCTTCGCGGTGGAAGCCGCCGCCCGCAAGGTGGCCAAGGACTATCCGCAGACCGCCTTCCTCATGGGCTCCTCCGGCAAGCCGCAGCAGCCCAACTTCTCGGTGTTCGACAACTACATCCAGGAACCCGCCTACCTGACCGGCATGATCGCCGCCGGCATGAGCAAAACCGGCAAGATCGGCCTGGTGGGCGGCTACCCCATCCCCGAAGTGAACCGCCTGATGCAGGCCTTCATCGAAGGCGCCAAGGAAGTGAACCCGCAGGCCGAGTTCACCGTGACCTTCATCGGCTCCTGGTTCGATCCCCCGAAGGCCAAGGAAGCCGCCTTCGCCATGATCGACAAGGGCGCGGACGTGCTCTACGCCGAGCGCTTCGGCGTGTCGGATGCCGCCAAGGAGCGCGGCAAGCTGGCCATCGGCAACGTGATCGACACGCAGCCGCAGTACCCCGAAACCGTGGTCGCCTCGGCCCTGTGGAGCATGGAACCCACGATCGACGAAGCGCTCAAGCAGGTCAAGGCCGGCACCTTCAAGGCCGACGACTACGGCCAGTATTCGCTGATGAAGCACCAGGGTTCGTCGCTGGCGCCGCTGGGCACCTTCGCGGCCAAGATTCCCGCCGACCTGGTGGCCAAGGTGGAAGCCAGGCAGAAAGCCATCCTGGACGGCAGCTTCAGCGTGAAGGTCGTCGACAAAGAACCCAAGTCCTCGGCACGATGAAACCAGCGCCTCTCGCCCTGCGATTGACGGGGATCACCAAGCGCTTCGGCAGCCTGACGGCCAACGACGACATATCGCTGACGCTCGCCCAGGGCGAAGTGCTGGCCTTGCTGGGCGAGAACGGCGCCGGTAAATCGACCCTGGTGTCGATCCTGTTCGGCCACTATGTGGCCGACGCCGGCGGCATCGAGGTCTTCGGCCAGCCCCTGCCCGCCGGCCGGCCCGACGCCGCGCTGGCGGCCGGGGTCGGCATGGTGCACCAGCACTTCACGCTGGCCGACAACCTGACCGTGCTGGACAACATCATGGTCGGCACGGAATCCCTGTGGAAACTGGCGTCGGGCCGCGGCAAGGCGCGCAAGCGCCTGGTGGAGCTGGGCCAGCGCTTCGGCCTGGGCGTGGATCCGGACGCGCGCGTCGGCGCGCTGTCGGTCGGCGAAAAGCAGCGCGTCGAGATCCTGAAGGCGCTGTACCGCGGCGCCCGCGTGCTGATCCTGGACGAACCCACGGCCGTGCTCACGCCGCAGGAGGTGCAGGATCTGTTCGCCACCCTGCGCGGCTTCGTCGACGAAGGGCTGGCCGTCATCTTCATTTCGCACAAGCTGGACGAGGTGATGGCCGTGTCGCGCCGCGTGGCGGTGCTGCGCCAGGGCAAGCTGGTGGCCGAACGCGACACCGCGGGCACCAGCCCCGCCGAACTGGCGGAGCTGATGGTGGGCCGCAAGGTCGTCATGCCGCACGCCGAGGCCGTGGCGGCGGCCGAGCAGGCCGCGCCCGTGGTGACCCTGTCCCAGGTCTGTGTGCGCGACGGCCGCGACGGCGCGCTGCGCCTGGACGGCCTGGACCTGACGGTGCACAAACACGAAATCGTCGCCATCGCCGGCGTGGCCGGCAACGGCCAGCAGGCGCTGGTGTCGGTGCTGACCGGGCTGCGCCAGCCGTCCGAGGGCACGATACGCCTGGGCCCCGAGCACGCGGCCGCGCCCACGACGCCGGCCGGCTGGACGGCCGCCCGCGTCGGCCGCATTCCGGAAGACCGCCACGGCGAAGGCATGATCGGCGACAGCCCCTTATGGGAAAACGCCATCGTCGAGGACCTGAAGGACAAGCGCTTCGCGCGCTACGGCCTGATCCGCGCGCGCGCGGGCAAGGCCTACGCGGCATCGCTGGCCCGGCAGTTCGACGTGCGCGCCGCTTCGCTGGACGTGCGCACGCGCAGCCTGTCCGGCGGCAATATGCAGAAGCTGATCCTGGGCCGCACGCTGGCGCGCGAACCGCGCTTCATCGTGGCCGACCAGCCCACCTGGGGCCTGGACATCGGCGCGGTGGCCTATGTGCGCGAGCAGTTGCTGGCCGCGCGCAAGCGCGGCGCCGGCGTGCTGCTGGTGTCCGAGGACCTGGAAGAGATCTTCGCGCTGGCCGACCGCATCGCCGTGCTGTGCGGCGGCAAGCTGGTCGCCGTCAAGCCGGTGGCCGACTGGACGCCCGCCACGGTGGGCCTGGCCATGACGGGCACCCGCGCCTGATGGACCGCCGCATCCCCTTCTATCGAGCATTGTTCGCATGAAACTGATCCTGGAACGCCGCCCCGAGCCCAGCCGGCTGGCGCTGGCCCTGGCCCCCATCGCGGCCATCCTCTTCACGCTGGCGGTCTGCACCGTGCTGGTGGCCTGGGCCGGCGCGCCCGTGGGCCGCACCTACGCGCTGCTGTTCGAGGGCGCGTTCGGCTCGCGCTTCGCCCTGTCGGAAACGCTCACGCGCGCCACTCCGCTGATGCTGACGGGACTGGCCTGCGCCGTGGCGTTCCGCGCCCGCTTCTACAACATCGGCGCCGAAGGCCAACTGTACCTGGGCGCGCTGGCGGCGGTCGCCGTGGGCGGGCTGCACGACGGCACCGGCTTCGACCTGCCGGTGCCCGCGCTGTTCGCGGGCATGATGCTGGCGGCCGCGCTGGCGGGCGCCTTGCTGCTGCTCATCCCCGCGCTGCTGAAGACCCGCCTGGGCGTGGACGAAGTGGTCACGACCCTGCTGGGCAACTTCATCGTGCTGCTGTTCGTGTCCATGATGCTCGACGGCCCGATGAAGGATCCGATGGCCATGGGCTGGCCGCAATCCGTGGCGCTCAACGGCGACCTGGAACTGGGCAAGCTGATCGAACGCACGCGCGCCCACACCGGCCTGCTGTGGGCCGCCGGCCTGGCGCTGGGCCTGTGGCTCTTGAACCGCTACACCGTGTTCGGCTTCCAGATGCGCGCCGTGGGCGCCAACGCGCACGCCTCGCGCTTCCTGGGCCTGCCCGTGAACCGCGTCATGCTGGGCACCGCCATGCTGTCCGGCGCGCTGGCCGGCCTGGCCGGGGCCATCGAGGTGGCGGGCCGCACCGGCTACGTCACCCTGGACATGTCGCCGGGCTATGGCTACACCGGCGTGGTCGTCGCCATGCTGGCCGGCCTGCACCCGCTGGGCGTGATCCTGGCCAGCCTCTTCGTGGCCGGCATGCTGGTGGGCGCGGACAGCATGAGCCGCGCCATCGCCGTCCCCAACTACATCGCCGACGTCATCGTCGCCACCTCGCTGCTCGCCATGCTGGTCGCGACGCTATTCGCGCAGTACCGCCTGCGCCACAACCGGGGCTGAATCATGGAATGGATGGATCTGATGAGTTCCCCGGCCTTCTGGGTCGCCGTGCTGCGCCTGGCCACGCCGCTGATACTGGGCACGCTGGGCGTGCTGCTGTGCGAGCGCGCCGGCGTCCTGAACCTGGGCATCGAAGGCATCATGGTGGCCGGCGCCTTCACCGGCTGGCTGGTGGTGTACCTGGGCGCGCCGCTCTACGCGGGCGTGCTGGCCGCGGCGCTGGCCGGCGCCGTGTTCGGCCTGCTGCACGCGGTGCTGACCGTGCCGCTGGGCCTGTCGCAGCATGTGTCCGGGCTGGGCGTGACATTGCTCGCCACCAGCCTGAGCTACTTCGCCTACCGCGTCACCTTCCCCAGCGTGGACACGCCGCCCACCATCGTGCCGTTCGCCGAAATGAAGTTCCTCGCCGGCATCCCGCTCATCGGGCCGGTGCTGGCGGGGCAGACGCCCATGACGCTGATCGCGCTGGCCGCGGTGCCGATACTCGCCTGGGTGCTGAACCGCACGCCGGTCGGCCTGGCGATCCGCATGGTGGGCGAAAACCCGGCCGCCGCCGAGGGCCAGGGCCTGTCGGTGACGCGCCTGCGCATGGGCGCCATCGTGGCCGGCTCGGCGCTGATGGGCGTGGCCGGCAGCTTCCTGACCCTGGCGGCGTTCAACGCCTTCTTCTTCAACATGGTCAACGGCCGCGGCTGGGTCTGCGTGGCGCTGGTGGTGTTCGCCTCGTGGCGCCCCGGCAAGGCTTTACTGGGCGCGCTGATCTTCGCCTTCTTCGACGCACTGCAACTGCGCATGCAGCAGGGCGGAGCGGCGCTTCCGGGGTTGCCGGAGCTGCCCTATCAGGTCTACTTGATGCTGCCGTACATCCTGTCCATCCTGGCCTTGGTGATGATGGCGCGCCGCGCCGCCTACCCGCAGGCCCTGATGAAGCCGTACCGCAAGGGCGAAAGGTAGAGGCCCCCCCCGAAGCGCTGCGCGCTTCCCCCAGGGGCGTCGCTACGGACCGGCGGAGCCGGCTCCGTGCGACCCCGCTTGTGGGGCGCCTGCTTCTTGGGCAGTACCATGAACAACTGAAACCTCCCGCAGGGAACCCCATGCTCGATCTGATTCTTAGACACTGCGCGCTGCCGGACGGCCGCCAGGACATCGACATCGGCGTCGCCAATGGCCGCATCGTGGCCTTGGAGCCGGCGCTGAAGGCCGAGGCCGGCCAGACCATCGATGCCGCGGGGCAACTGGTGTCGCCGCCCTTCGTGGACGCGCACTTCCACATGGATTCCACGCTGTCCTTCGGCCTGCCGCGCGTGAACCAGTCCGGCACCTTGCTGGAAGGCATCGCGCTGTGGGGCGAGCTGAAGCCGCTCTTGACCCAGGAAGCGCTGGTGGAGCGCGCGCTGGCGTACTGCGACTGGGCGGTGGCGCGCGGCCTGCTGGCCATCCGCTCGCACGTCGACGTGTGCGACCCGCGCCTGTTGGCGACCGAAGCGCTGCTGCACGTGCGCGAGAAGGTCAAACCCTATCTGGACCTGCAACTGGTGGCCTTCCCGCAGGACGGCGTGCTGCGCGCGCCGGGCGCGCTGGACAACCTGAAGCGGGCGCTGGACATGGGCGTGGACGTGGTGGGCGGCATTCCGCACTTTGAACGCACCATGCAGGACGGCGCCGAATCCGTGCGCATCCTGTGCGAACTGGCTGCCGAGCGCGGCCTGCGCGTGGACATGCACTGCGACGAAAGCGACGATCCGCTGTCGCGCCACATCGAGACGCTGGCCTACCATACGCAGCGCCTGGGCCTGCACGGCCGCGTCACGGGCTCGCACCTGACGTCCATGCACTCCATGGACAACTATTACGTGTCCAAGCTGATTCCGCTGATACGCGAGGCCGGCGTGGCCGCCATCGCCAATCCGCTCATCAACATCACGCTGCAGGGCCGGCACGACACCTATCCGAAGCGCCGCGGCATGACGCGCGTGCCCGAACTGCTGGCGGCCGGCGTGCCGGTGGCCTTCGGCCACGATTGCGTGATGGACCCGTGGTACAGCCTGGGATCGGGCGACATGCTGGAAGTGGCGCACATGGGCCTGCACGTCGCCCAGATGACGGGCCAGGACGCCATGCGCGCCTGTTTCGCGGCGGTGACCGCCACGCCCGCGCAGATCCTGGGGCTGGACGAAACCGGGCTGGCGGTCGGCAAGCGCGCCGACCTGGTGCTGCTGCAGGCGCGCGATCCCGTCGAAGCGCTGCGTCTGCGCGCCACCCGCCTGATGGTGATGCGCGGCGGCAACGTGATCGCCACCACGCCGCCCGCCACCGCCACCCTGAACCTGCCCGGACGTCCCGGCCAGGTCAGCTTTCAGACACCGGCCCGCTGACGGCGCCAGGGCGCCGCGCCGCCGTCACGATGATCTCCACCAGCAGCTCCGGCGCGGCCAGCCTGGCCTCGCAGGTGGCGCGGGTGGGCATCGCCTGCGGCAGCGCCCACTCGGCCCACACCGCGTTCATGCCGGCGAAATCGCGGTCGATGTCCTTCAGCCAGATCTGCACGGACAGCAGGCGCGACTTGTCCGTGCCCGCCTGCGCCAGATAACCGTCTATCTTCGCCAGCGCGTCGCGGGTCTGCCCGACGATGCCTCCGGCCGCCGACGACGTCACTCCCGCCACGTACACCGTATCGCCGTGGATCACGATGCGGCTCAGGCGCTGGTTGGAATCCTTGCGCACGATATCAGTCATTCGTCTTGCTCCTTTTCGGATGGATCGGACCCCGGCGCGGCGTCCGTGAAACGTTCGATCCTGAACGGCGCGATCGGCATGTCCGTCGCGCCGGCGGTGATCAGGTCGGCCATGATGCGGCCCACGATAGGCCCCAGTTCGAAGCCATGGGCCGAGAACCCGAAGGCATGGAATGCGGTCTCGTGGTGGCGGCTGCGGCCGATGACGGGGATCTCGTCCGGCATGGCCGCCTCGATGCCCGCCCAGCCCCGGTTCACGACCGCATCCCGCATGTGCGGGAACAGGTCGCAGACCGTGCGCGCGCCTTCGGCCAGCGAGCGGAAATCCAGCTCGGTCCATTCCGCGTCGCGGTCCACCCAGGCGCGCCGGCCGCCGCCGATCAGCACCGTGCCGTTCGCGCGCTGCTTGAACGACAGGGCGCGGCCCGTTCCCAGCACCACCGGGTCCAGAAAATGGTCCATGCGCAGCGTCACGAGCATCATGGGACTGATGGCGGTCAGCGGCACCGGCTCGCCCCATTGCGCCGCGATGCGGTCGGCCCAGGCGCCCGCGCAGTTCAGCACCTGCGGGGCGGTGTACACGCCCGCATCCGTCTCCACGCGCCACTGGCCGTCGCGGCGCGCGACTTCACGCACGCGCACGCCCTCCATGAACCTAGCGCCCAGGCTGGCGGCCTTCATTCGGAAGGCCAGGGTCGTGCGGTAGGGGTCGGCCGCGGCGTCCTCGCGCGCGATCAGCCCGCCCTGCACGGTCGGCGCCAGCGCCGGAATCAAGTCCCGCAGGTCTTCGGCACTTATCCACTGCTCGTGGGTATAGCCGTGGCCGGTCATGGTCCGCAGGCGGTCGCGCAGGAGCGCGGCGTCCGCGGCGTTCTCCGCGACGCGCACCTGCCCGTGCTGTTCGAAGCCGCAATCGTCGTCCACCAGGTCGCCGATGCTATACCAGAGTTCGCGCGAGGCCAGGGCCAGCGGCACCTCGGCCAGATGCCGCGACAGGGTGCGCACGCCGCCCGCGTTCACGCCCGACGCGTGCCGGCCCACGTAGTTCTTCTCGATCACCAGGGCCCGCACCCCCGCGCGCGCCAGATGCAGCGCCGCCGAGCTGCCGTGCAGCCCCCCGCCGATGATGATGACTTCCGCCGACCGCGTGGCACCGGTCATGTCTACTCCTTCGGTCTACTTTTTCAGCCGGACGACGGCCTGCCGCGAATCGTCCGTCTGCGGCAGCGATGCCAGCTCTCCCAGCGTCAGCGGCTTGGTCGGGAACCGCAGGCGGTAATAGCCCACCTCCGGTGTCGGCACGCCGCGTTCCTCGGCGATGAGCTCGGACACCGTCAGCCCGCAGAAGCGGCCCTGGCACGGCCCCATGCCGCAGCGCAGGAAGGCCTTCATCTGGTTGGGCCCGCTGCATCCCAGCTTCACCGTCTCGCGCACCTGCGCCGCGGTGACTTCCTCGCAACGGCACACGATGGTGTCGCCGGTGGGCCGCCGGAAGGCGTCGGGCGCCTTGTAGAGCGCGTCGAAGAACTCGCGTCCCCGCACCGCCCGGGCCAGCGCCTCGCGCGGCGCGGCGGCCTCGCGGTCGCGCGCGGCCGCGTCGATGCGGCCCAGCAAATGGGCGGCCTGCAAGCCCGCCAGGCGGCCGCGGTGTTCCGCCGCCAGCGCGCCCGCGATGCCCGCGCCGTCGCCCGCCATGCCGATGCCATCCACCGAGGTCAGGCCCCATTCGTCGACCTGCGGCTCCCAACAGTCCAGCGCCTCGTTCCAGCGGTGCTCCGCGCCCACGGCGCGCGACAGGTTCACGTTGGGCACCACGCCCTGGTGCAGCATCAGTTGCTCCGCGGGCAGCGTCTTCGTGACGCCGCCAGCCGTGTAGCGCACGCTTTGCAGCTTGCCGTCGCCGACGGCTTCCAGCGCCGTCACGCCGCGCGTGATGGGCACCGCGGCCTTGACCGCGCGCAGCAGCTTCAGGCCTTTGCCCAGGTATGGCGAGCGCAGGAAGCCCCAGATCTTGGGCAGCGCCTGGCCCATGCGTCCGGGCGGCGTGGTCTCGAGCAGGGCGTCGATCTTCACCCCGGCGTTCAGGTACTGCCAGGCCACCAGGTACAGCAGCGGGCCGCTGCCCGCCAACACCGTGCGGTCGGCGGGCACCACGCCGGCCGACTTCAGCAGAATCTGCGCGGCGCCGGCCGTGATGACGCCGGGCAGGGTCCAGCCCGGAATGGGAAATGGGCGTTCCTGGGCGCCGGTGGCCAGCAGCAGCCGGCGCGCATGCACGATGCGCGCCTCGCCCGCCACGGAATACGCCACCTCGAAGCCCTTTTCAGGCTGCGGCGCGGTGCGCTCGGCCACCGCCCACACCGTGGCGCCCGGCACGTAACGCGCGCCGGACTGCTGGAAGGGCGCCACCAGCGACGCGCCGTGCCAGTAGTCTTCGCCCAGGATGGCGCGGTCGGTCACGGGCGTGGTCGTGATGGCGCGATAGATCTGGCCGCCCGGCGCCGGCTGCTCGTCCAGCAGCACCGTGTCCACGCCCAGCTTCGCGGCCAGCGTCGCCGCCGCCAGTCCGGCCGGGCCCGCGCCCACCACCAGCAAATCGCATTGCGTCGTATCGATCATGCCTGCACCTTGCGCGCGCCCAGTTGGCGCTCGATCTTCATTCCCTCGCGCACGGCCGTCATGCAGCCCTGCTGGTTCGCCTGGCCGTCGATGGTGACCAGGCAGTCGTAGCACACGCCCATCATGCAATAGGGTCCGCGGGGCACTTCCTTGACCGCCGTATCGCGACAGGCCTGCACCCCGCCGGCGAACAGCGCCGCGGCCACGCTGTCGCCCTGGCGGCACAACAGCTCGGTCCCGTTGACCGTTACGCGCACCGGCGCGCCCTGCGCCTGGCGTTGCGCCTCGTCAAGCCTCTTGAACATGGAACCTCCGGGTCGAGAAGGGCGCCATGTCGCCGGCCAGCGAGCCGGCGGCGATCATGGGCGCCAGATTGAGCGCGTGCGCGGCGGCCAGCGTCACGCCGCTATGACAGGTGGCGACGAATGCCCCCGGGTACGTTTCGGATTGCTGATAGATGGGAAAGCCGTCCTTGGACATCACGCGCAGCGCCGCCCAGCTACGCACCACGCGCACCTCGCGCAGCGCGGGCAGGGTGCGCACGGCGCGGTCGGCCAGCGTGCCCAGGATGGGCAGGCCCACCTGATTGTCCGCGTAGCCCGCCTCTTCCTGCGAATCGCCGATCAGCCAGGTGCCTTCGTCGGTCTGGCGCAAGGTGGACAATGGCGTTTCGAGCATGCGGCGCGTGCGTTCCAGCACCACGATCTGGCCGCGCTGCGGGCGCACCGGCACGTCCAGGCCCACCTGCGCGCCCAGCTCCTTGTTCGACAGCCCCGAGGCCAGCACGATCTTGTGCGCGCGCACCGTGCCGGCCGGCGTTTCGATCTCGAACACGCCGTCGCGCTGGCGGACGCGCTGCGCCGGACGGCGCGGCAGGTAATCCACGACCCGCTGTGCAAAACTCGTGTGCAGCGCGCGCAGCAGCTTGAGCGGATTGGCGATGCCGTCCACCGGCGTCCAGGTCGCGCCGCGCACGTCCGGGCCGATCCCCGGCACCAGGTCGGCCACCTCGGCGCGGTCGAGCAGCTTCCAGTCGTACTTCGCCATGCCCGGCTGCGCCAGCAGGGTCTGCATGAATTTGACGCGGGCCTCCAGTTCTTCGTCGCTCAGCAGCGCATGCAGGCCGCCGCGCTGTTCCAGGTGCACGTCCACCCCGGTTTCTTCCAGCAACTGCGCGGCCAGCCGGGGCCAGCCCGATGCCGAGGTCATGGTCCACACGCCGTAGCGCGGCAGGCCCATGCCCTTGCTCTGCACCCAGACCAGCCCGAAGTTCCCGCGCGAGGCCCGGTAGGCCACGTCGCCTTCGTCCAGCACGGCCACGTGGTCCAGCTCGCGCCGCAGGCCGTAGGCGACGGCCGACCCGACCAGCCCCCCGCCTATCACCGCCGCGTCGTATATCCCGCGATGCGCGGGCGCGCGCGGCGCCAGTTCTCTCTCGTCCGTCATTGGCGTCCCTTTCCTACAAACAACTTTTCCAGGCCGACCACGCGGTCCAGGATGAATATGGCGATGATCGTCACGTAGATCAGCACGGCCGACACGGCGGTCACCAGCGGGTCGATCGTGTCCTCGATATGCAGGAAGATGCGCACCGGCAGCGTGGTCGTGGAGGGCGATGCGATGAAGATGGACATGGTCAGTTCGTCGAAGCTCGTGATGAACGCGATCACCCAGCCGCTGACGACGCCGGGCAGCAGCAGCGGCAGCACCACGCGCCGGAAGGCCGTCCAGTTGGACGCGCCCAGCGACTGCGCGGCGCGTTCCAGCGCGGGGTCGATGCCCGTGGCCGAGGCCAGCACCAGCCGCAGCGCGTAGGGCATGATCAGGATCACGTGCGCCACCACCAGGCCCACATACGTGCCCGCCAGGTCCACCGTCGTGAAGAACTTCAGGAAGGCCAGGCCCAGCACCACGTGCGGAATCATCAGCGGCGACAGGAAGAAGGCCACCAGCGCCTCGCGGCCGCGGAAGCGGTTGCGGGCCAGCGCCAGCGCGCTGGGAACGGCCAGCACAATCGCCAGGCTGGCCGACAGCGTGCCCAGGCCCAGGCTGAACCAGAAGGCCTCGACGAAGCGCGGGTTGTCCAGGATGGCGCGGAACCAGCGCAGCGACAGGCCGCCCGAAGGCAGCGAGATGAAGCCTTCCGACGTGAACGCCACCGCGCAGACCATGACGATGGGCGCCAGGATGAAGAGGATGAAAAGCGTGTGGAACAGCAGGCCGATGGGGCCGTTCTTGAACTGCATGTCAGCCTCCCGCCTGATTGAAGACCGCGCCGTACTTGCGCTCGATGATCCGGTTGGCCGACAGCAGCACCACGACCGTCGCCAGCAGCAGCACCACCGCCAGCGCCGCGCCCAGCGGCCAGTTCAAGGTGTTCAGGAATTCGTCGTAGGCGGCGGTGGCCACGTTCTTCAGGCGGCGCCCGCCGATGATGGCCGGCGTGGCGAAGGAACTGGCCGCCATCGCGAACACCATGATCGCGCCCGACAGGATGCCCGGCATGACCTGCGGGATGACGACCCGCCAGATCACGGTGAACTGCGTCGCGCCCAGCGACAGCGCCGCCGCTTCCGTCGACGGGTTGATCCGCTGCAGCGACGCCCACACCGAAATCACCATGAAGGGCACCAGCACGTGCGTGAGCGCGATGGCCACGCCCAGGTTGCTGTACATCAGGTCGACCGGCGTGGAGATGAGCCCGATGCCCATCAAGACCTTGTTGATCAGCCCGGTGGAACCGAACAGCAGCGCCCAGCCCAGCGTGCGGACGACGACCGAAATCAGCAGCGGCCCCAGCACCACCATCAGGAACAGTCCCTTCCAGGGGTTGGCCATGCGCGACAGCACGTAGGCCTCCGCCGTGCCCAGCACCAGACAGGCCACGGTCACGGCGGCGGCGACGCCGAAGGTGCGGGCGTAGATCTCGTAGTAGTAGCCGTCGGACAGGATCTCGACGTAGTTCTTCCACGTGAACGTGGCCTGCATGCCGCCGTAGAACTGGAAATCGAAGAAGCTGATCAGGATCACCAGCGCCATCGGCACCACCAGGAAAGTGGCGTATACCGCCAGCGCCGGCGTGCTCAGCACCCAGGGATTGACGCGCGTGCTCATGGCGCCCGCCCTGGCGGCGCCGAAGCCACCTCGCACATGTCCCGCGCGCGCCAGCGCAGGTGCACGGTTTCGCCTTCGGCCGGCACGGGCACGCCGTCGTTCTGGCGGATCACCATCACTTCGCCCACCGAGGTTTCCACCTGGCACAGCCAGTGGTTGCCCTGGAACACGCGGGTCTTCATGCGGCCGGGCAGGGCACAGGCGGCCGGCTCGGAGAACAGGATCTTTTCGGGGCGCACGATCACCGCGCCCCGCGGCACGGGCGCCCCTTCCATCGAAACGTGCGCCTCGCCGACGCGGGCGCGCGTTTCGCCGCCGTACTGTTCGGCCTGCGGCGTGAACACGTTGGCCTTGCCCAGGAAGCCGCCCACGAACTGGCTGGCCGGCCCTTCATACGCCTGGAAGGGCTCGGCCACCTGTTCCACGCGCCCCTGGTTCATCACCACGATCCGGTCCGACAGCGCCAGCGCTTCGGACTGGTCGTGCGTCACCAGGATGGTGGTGGTGCCGACCGTGCGCTGGATGCTGCGCAGCTCCAGTTGCATTTCCTCGCGCAGCTTGGCATCCAGGTTGGACAGCGGTTCGTCCAGCAGCAGCACGCTGGGCCGGATGACCAGCGCGCGCGCCAGCGCCACGCGCTGCTGCTGGCCGCCGGACATGCGCGCGGGATGGCGATCGGCCAGGTGCTCCAGGCCCACCAGCTTGAGCGCGTCGGCCACGCGCGCCTCGCGCTCGTCCTTCCTGACCCGCTGCATCTCCAGCCCGAACGACACGTTCTCGGCCGCGGTCATGTGCGGGAACAGAGCATAGTTCTGGAACACCATGCCCAGCCCGCGCTTGTTGGCCGGCACCTTGCTGACGTCCCTGCCGTCCAGCACGATGCTGCCGCCGGTGGGCTCGACAAACCCCGCGATCATCTGCAGGGTGGTCGTCTTGCCACAGCCGGACGGCCCCAGCAGCGAAATGAATTCGCCCCGGTTCACGGACAGGCTCAAGTCCTGCACGGCGACTGTGTCGCCGTAGCGCTTGCTCAGGCGGTTCAACACTAGGTAGGTCATGGATGTCGGCCCTCAGCGCTCGATTTCCCGCGTCCAGCGCTTGTTCCAGTCGTCCCGATTCTGGTTGACCGTGTCCCAATCGATCACGATCAGGTCGGCGGCCCGCTTGCCGATAGGCAGCGGCACGCGGGGATCGTCGGTGACCTTGGCTTTCTTGTTGACCGGGCCGTAGCCGTAGGCGGTCGCCAGCTTCTCCTGCACCTCGGGAGAGACCAGGTACTGCACGAAGGCCTGGGCAAGCGGGTTGGCATTGGACTTGGCGACCGGGCAGACGGACGACAGCAGGGCGTAGGCGCCTTCCTGCGGATACACGAAGCCCACCGGGAATCCGGTGTCGGCGAAGGCCTTGACGCGGCCGCTGCCCCAGACCGAGATCACCGCCTGGCCGCTGGAGAACAGCTCCGTCATCTTGCCCGGCGAGGGTTCATAGACCAGCACGTTCGGGCCGACCTCGTTCTTGAAGGTGGCGAAGCCGGGATCGATCTTCTTTTCGCCGCCGCCGCCTTCGCGCGCGTATTCCACCAGCGCGTGCAGGCCGTAGGTGTTGTTCAGCGGCGGGATCACCAGTTGCTTCTTGTACTTGGGATCCTTCAGGTCCTTCCACGAGGCGGGCGGCGCCCACTTCTTTTCGTCGAAGACCTTCTTGTTGTACATGATGCCGGTCGCCACGATGCCGATGGCCACCGCCTTGTCGTCCTTGTAGCGCGCCGTGCCGTAGATATCGTCGGCCGGCAGTCCCTTGATGGGTTCGCAGAAGCCCAGCGCGATCGCCTGGTACATGGGGCCGTCGTCGATGATGGCCACGTCGATCTGCTGATTGCTTTTCTGCGCCTGCAGCCGCGCCACCGTGTTGGTGGAGTTGCCGGCCACATAGTCCAGCTCGACGCCGTGCTGCTTGGCGAAGGGCGGGAAGATGTCCTTGCGCATGATGTCTTCGAAAGAGCCGCCGTATCCGGCCACCACCAGCTTCTGCGCCTCCGCATTGGCGCTGAGTCCGGCGGCCACCGTTGCCGCCGCTAGCACTGCGAGTACCTTGCCCATGAGAACCCCCGAATATTGGAAGAAACTGCAAGAACTGCCGAATGCCGCCAGATCCGCGGGAATGGCCGGGCGATCGGCGCGGCACAAAAATTCCTCTTCCCACGTTCCTGGACTTCATGTCCGCGTACAATTTGTCCGTACATGAATGTCCGGACAAATAATGAATCCGGCAACATGTCCTTGTCAATGGGTTACTGTCGGTACAAACCCCATATAACGATCCTAGGAGCCTCCCCATGACCCGATCCTCCGAGCGCGCGGCCGGCCCCGGCGGAGCACGGCAAGCGCACGGCAAGCCGGAGTCGCCGGCTCCCGGCGGCACGTCCGGCGGCCCCCGCTACAAGAGCATTTACCAAACGCTTTCCCAGGACATCCGCTCGGGCCGCTACCCCGTCATGACGCTGCTGCCCACCGAGCACGAGCTTTGCGACCAGTTCAACGCCAGCCGCCACACCATCCGCGAAGCGATCCGCATGCTGACCGTGGCGGGCATGGTTTCGCGCCGCCCCGGCGTGGGCACACGCGTGGAGACCGCCAGCGCCCGCACCCGCTTCACGCAACGCATTTCGCAGTTCCCCGACCTGCTGCAGTACGCCCGCAACGCCGCGCTGCTGGTGCAGGACGTGCGCACCATCAAGCTCGGCAAGCGGCTCGCCGAAACGCTGGGCTGCGAACCCGGCCTGTCCTGGCTGCATATCAACTCCATCAAAACGCTGGACGACCAGGACACCGCGGCCGCCTGCACGCTGATCTACACCGATCCCGCGCATTCGGACCTGCGGGTCGAAATCAAATCGCGCATCTCGCTGCTGCGCCTGATCGAAGACCACTTCGGCGACCGCATCACCGAGGTCAACCAGGAGTTCTCCGCCACGCCCATCGGCGTAACGATGGCCAGGCAGCTCCAGGTCGAACCCAGGACGGCGGGCTTCGTCATCACGCGCCGCTACTACGGCGATGGCGGCGTGCTGCTGCTGGCCACCATCACCACGTTCCCCCACGACAAAATGAAGTACTCCATGACCCTCAACGTGGGGTGACGTCCCCCGCGGCGCGCTCGCCATAGGCGGCGCGAGCCGCCTGCGCGCTGATCTTGCCGTCCGCCAGGTCCCGCTCGATGCGCGCCCGCGGGCGTTCGGCGGGCACGCCGTATCCCCCGCCGCCGGGCGTTTCGATGCGCACGCTTTCTCCGGGCGCCAGCGCGATGTTCGCGGTCTTGGAAAACAGCGCTTCTTCCTGCGGCGTGCCGAAGTTGCGGATGAGCCGCGCGCGCCTGCCATCGCCGCCGCCATCCACGCCCGCCGCCACGCCCACCGTGTGGCTGTCCGAGCGCGCCGAGAACACGATGCCCGGCCCCACCGCGCGGATCTGCTTGGCGATCGCCATGCCGCCGCGCGTGCGGCCCACGCCGCCCGAATCCTGGATCAGCGCGTACTCGTCCATCAGCAGCGGATACTCGTTTTCCAGCGCTTCCACCGGCAGGTTCGACGTGTTGGTCATGTGCACGTGCACCGCGTCCATGCCGTCGGTATCCAGGCGCGCGCCGGCGCCGCCGCCCAGCGTTTCCAGGTACACGAAATGCCCGGCGCGCTCGCGCCAGCGGCCCGAGAACACGATCGCCGGGCAGCAATCGTTGCTCGACGCCATGATCTTCTCCGGCGGCAGCAGGCCGCGGAAGGCGCCGAAGATCGCGCCGGCCACCTTCTGCGCCGTAATGGAGCGCGCGCCCACCGCCGCGGGATGCTCGGGGTTGGTGATGGTGCCCACGGGCGCGGACAAGGAGATGGGATCGAACAGGCCCGCGTTGGGGGCCAGATCCGGATCCAGCAGGGCCTTCACGGCGTAGTACACGCAGGCCCGCAAGGCATTGAACGGCAGATTCATCGCGCCGCGCGCCTGCTTGCCCGACCCTTCGAAATCGAAGTGCAGGTTGTCCGGGCCGACGGTCAGCGTCACCTGGATGGGCACGGGGTCGCCGCCCATGCCGTCGTCGTCCAGGTCGCTGCGGAAGGTATAGCTGCCCTGCCGCAATTCGGCGATCCGGTTGAGCAGGCGGCGGCGCGTATAGGCGATCACGTCGTCCACCGAACGCAGCACCGCCTCCAGGCCCATCTGGCGGATCAGACCCTGCACGGCGGCCGCGCCGCGCCGGTTGGTGGCCATCTGTACGCGCAGGTCCAGCACGCGCTCCTCGGGGTCGCGGGTGTTGGCGCAGATCAGGCGCAGCATGTCTTCGTCCGTTTCGCCGTGCTTCGCGATGCGGCAGGCGGGAATGCGGATGCCCTCCTCGAAGATGGATTTCAGCCCGCCCGCGATCGAGCCCGGCACCGCGCCGCCCACGTCGGAATGGTGCGCGATATTGGCCGCGAAAAAGCGCAGCGCGCCGTCCCAGAATACCGGGGTGACGACGTTGATGTCCGGCAGGTGGCTGCCGTCGGCCAGATAGGGGTCGTTGCAGATGAAGACGTCGCCCTCGCGGATCCGGTCCAGGGGGTAGGCGCGCAGGATCGCGCCCATCGCGCCGTCCAGCGAACCCAGGTGCAAGGGTATCTGCGTGCCTTGGGCCACCAGGCGGCCCTGGGCGTCGAACAGCGCCACGGAGCAGTCCTTGCGTTCCTTGATGTTGGTCGAGAACGATGCGCGCACCAGCGTGTTGTTCATGTCCTCGGTAATGGACAGCAGGCGGTTGCAGAACACCTCCATGCCGATGGGGTCCGCCAGCGCGGCGGCGGCGCCGGGATTATTGGGTTTGTTCATGCAAGCCTCACTGCAAACGGATGATCAGGTTGCCGTATTCGTCCACGGTCGCGTCGTGCCCCACGCCCACGACAGTGGTGGAGCTCATTTCCTCCAGCAGCGCGGGGCCGGTGAAGCGTGCGCCGGTGGGCACGCGGTCGCGGTCGTAGACCGGCGTATCCAGCCAGCCGCGCCCGGCGCCGAAATAGGTCTTGCGCTCGCCGATCCTGGCGTCTTCCAGCGCGCCGCCCACGTGGCGCGGCGCCAGCGGCGCCTTCACCACCTGGCCCACGGCCTGCATGCGGCAGTTGATGATCTGCACCTTGCGGTCGTCCACCGTGTAGCCGTATTCGCGTTCGTGCGCCTCGGCGAAGCGGCGCGCGAACTCGGCGTACCCGCCGGCGCCGGTATCGTCCAGGCCGACCTGCACTTCGAAGTTCTGGCCTTCGTAGCGCGCGTCGATCGCGCTGTGGCAGACGCGCAGGGCGGGGTCCACGCGCTCCGCGGCCAGCCAGTCCCGCGCCTGCGCGCGCAGCCCGTCGAAGATGGCGGAGATCGCCGGCCAGGTCGCTTCGCCGGCCAGCGAGATTTCGCTTTGGACGAAGTCGAAGGAAATGTCGCTGAGCAGAATGCCGCGGGCGCACATGGTGCCGGGCTCCTGCGGCACGATCACCGTGGGAATGCCGCATTCCTCGGCCACTTCCACCGCGTGCAGCGGCCCCGCGCCGCCATAGGCGTACAGCGCGAAGCGCGACAGGTCGTAGCCGCGCTCGGTCGACACCGCGCGGATGGCGCGGCTCATGTTCGCCGCCGCGATGCGCAGGATGCCTTCGGCCGCCGCTTCCATGCCCAGCCCCAGCGGTTCGGCCACGCGCCGCTCGATGACCTCGCGGGCGGCCTGCGCATGCACCGGCATGCGGCCGTTCAGCAGGGCCACGGGGTTCAGGCGCTGCAAGGCGATCTCGGCGTCGGTGATGGTCGGTTCCTGGCCGCCGCGGCCGTAGCCCACCGGGCCCGGCACCGCCCCCGCGCTGTGCGGGCCCACCTTCAGCGCGCCCGCGTCGTCCAGCCACGCGATGCTGCCGCCCCCCGCGCCGATCACGTGGATGTCGACCATCGGCGTCTTGACCGGATATCCCGCCACGTGCCGGTGCGACGTGAACAACGGACGGCCGTCGCACACCAGCGATACGTCCGTGCTGGTGCCGCCCACGTCGAAGGTCACCAGGTCCGGGCTGCCGATGGCGCGGCCCACCGCCGCGGCGCCGACCACGCCCGCGGCCGGGCCGGACAGGCAGGTGCGCACGGGATACTGGCGCACCGTGGCGATCGACATCAGGCCGCCGTTGGAATGGATGGTGTGCGGCTCGTGGCGGATGTCCAGGTCGCGCACCCGCTGAAGAAAGCGTTCGAGATAGCGCGCCATCTTCGGCCCCACCGCCGCGTTCAGCACCGTGGTGGACAGGCGCTCGTACTCGCGGAATTCGGGCAGCACGTCGGAAGACAGGCTGATGTAGGCATCCGGCATGGCTTCGGCCACGATCTGCCCCGCGCGGCGCTCATGCGCCGGGTTGCGGTAGGCGTGGAGGAAGCAGATCGTCACCGCCTCGATCCCGGCCTGCGCGAACTGGTTCGCCGCCGCCCGCACCTGTTCTTCGTCCAGGGCGGTCAGGACCTCGCCGGCCGCGTTCACGCGCTCGTCGACTTCGGCGCGGAACTCGCGCGGCACGGCCACCGGCGGCTTGCCCACGCTGTAGTCGTACAGGTGCGGACGCGTCTGGCGGCCGATCTCCAGCACGTCGCGAAAGCCGCGCGTGGTGATCAGTCCGACGCGCGCGCCCTTGCGCTCGATGATGAGATTGGTGGCCACCGTCGTCCCGTGCCCCACGTGCGACACCTGCGAGGGCGACACGCCGTGCTCCGCCAGCATCTGGCCGATGCCGGTGGCTATGGCCTCCGAGGGATCGTGCGGCGTGGAAGGCACCTTGTGAAAGTGCACCACGCCGGCGTCCTCGTCGATCATCGTGAAATCGGTAAACGTGCCTCCGACGTCTATCCCTATGCGATACATGTTTTTGTTCCAGATAAAGTCTTGCCAGGCCGCCTGCGCCGGCCTCGCGGAAAAAAATCCTCCCCGGCCGCCGCGCGTGCCGGCGGGCTGGATGCCGCACGGAATCCCGTGCCGGCGGCGCGCGGAAGAGGGGGATCAGTCCAGGTGGATGCCGGCCTGCTTCACCACCTTGCACCATTTGCTGATCTCGTCCTTGATCATGATGCCGAACGCCGGGCCCGCCACGTCGGACACCTGCGCGCCTTGCTGCTCCAGATAGGCTTTCATGGCGGGCGCGTGCAGGGTCTGCACCAGGCCGTCGGTGAGCTTCTGCCGCAGCGGTTCGGGCATGCCCGCCGGCGCCAGCATGCCGAACCACACCATGGCCTCGTAGCCCGGGTAGCCGGATTCCGCCACCGTGGGCACGTCGGGCAGCATGGAAGAACGCTGCGGCGACGTGACCGCCAGCGCCTTGATCTTGCCGTCCTTGATGTAGGGGTAGGACGTCATCACCACGTCCATCATCATGTTGATCTGCCCCCCGACCAGGTCGATCAGCGCCGGTCCGGAGCCGCGGTATGGCACGTGCACGATGGACACGCCGGCGGTGGTCTTGAACAGTTCCGCGGCCAGGTGGTTGGACGTGCCCTGGCCGTTGGAGGCGAAGGAATACTTCTCGGGTTCCTTCTTCAAGAGCGCCACGAATTCCTGCAGGTTGTTGGCGGGCACCGACTGGTTCACCGACATCACGTTGGGTATCGTGGCCACCACGGCCAGCGGCGTGAAGTCCTTGACTGCGTCGTAGGGCAGCTTGGAATAGACGCAGGGCGCGCTGCCGTGCGTGCTGACCGATCCCATCAGGATGGTGTAGCCGTCGGCCGGCTGGCGGGCCACGTACTCCGTACCCACGGTGCCGCCCGCGCCGGGGCGGTTCTCGACGATGACGTTGGCGGACAGGCGCTGGCCCAGCCCTTCCGCCACCTTGCGCGCGATCAGGTCGGTGGACCCGCCCGCGGCGAACGGCACCACGATGCGGATCACTTTTTCCGGCCAGGCGGCGCTGGCCGAGCCGGCCGCCACAGACAATGCGACACCGGCGGCAATGCGACAGCAACTGCGTAAAAGCCCTTGGTCCATGCTTGGTTTCCCCTTGTTGATAGAACTTCCTTGTGGCCGGATCATGCGTGTCCGGCCTATGTCCGGCGCCTCGGAAAGAGCCCGCCGAATCCTCGTTCACTGCAACAACAAGGCCATGCTAGGCCTGTGGATTCGATGACAGCAGCCCCGCAGGTTTATATTTGTATAAACGCCATTTATAGGGACGCCTCGGTGAAGAATCCGGACCTGAACCTGCTTTTGCATTTCGATGCGCTGATGGCCTGCCGCAACGTGTCGCGCGCGGCCGAACTGCTCGATATCAGCCAGCCGGCCATGAGCGCGGCGTTGAACCGGCTGCGCCAGCTATTCGGCGACCCCTTGCTGGTGCGCGAGGGCGGCGCCTGGCAGCCCAGCCTGCGGGCGCTGGAACTGCACCAGAACTTCAAGCCGCTGCTGGAGGGCTGGCATCGCGCCACGCGCACGCGCGAGGCCTTCGATCCGGCGCATTCGTCGCGCACGCTATCGTTCTACGCCACCGACTATGTGCAATACACGCTGCTGCCCAGGCTGATTCCCCGGCTGGCCGTGGACGCGCCGCACTTCCAGCTACAGATCGTGCCGGCCCGGCCGCAACATGGCCTGAGCATGCTGGACACGAACCACGTGGAATTGATCGCGGGCTACTTTCCCGACCCGGCGCCCGACCTGCGCACGCGCTTCCTGTACCAGGAGCCGGCCGTATGCATCGTGCGCGAAGGCCATCCCTGCCTGCGCAAGCGCTGGAACCTGGACGCCTACCTGAGCTACGGCCACCTGGACCTGGCCGCGCACACGCGCTACTTCAGCACCGCGATCGACCGCATCCTCATGGGCCACAACCGCAGCCGCAAGATCGTGGCGACCCTGTCCAGCTACCTGGTGTGCCCGTTCATCGTGGAAGGCTCGGACCTGATCGCGACCATGCCCGTCAGCATCGCCCGCGCCATGGCCGGCAGCGCGCGCATCGTCACGCAGAAGGTGCCGCTGACGCTGCCGCCGATCGCCGTGTCGCTCTACTGGCACGAACGCTACCAGGACGATCCCGCGCACGCCTGGCTGCGCCAGTACCTGGCCGGCGTGCTCGGTTAGGCTGGCAGGCGCGCCCGGCGCCGGTCAGTATCCCCGCCGCGCGTCGTAGACGTTCGGCAAGGCGTCGCCGCGCTCGTTGGCGGCGATCAGGAACGCGGTGTGCCGCGCGCGTTCCCGGCGGTCCGGGATCGCCGCGCAATGCGGCGTGACGATGATGCCGGGATGCGACCACAGCGGGGATTCCGGCGGCAAGGGTTCCTCGTCGAACACGTCCAGGACGGCCTGGCTGAGTTGGCCGCTGTTCAGGGCGGCGACGACGTCCCGCGCGACCATGTGCGAGCCGCGGCCCGCGTTGATCAGACAGGCGCCGCGGGGCAACCGCGACAGCGTGGCGGCGTTGAGGATGCCGCGGGTGGAATCGGTGGCGGGCAGCAGGCAGACGAGGATGTCCGCCGCGGCCAGGAACGCGCCGAACTGGTCCTGCCCGGCGTAGCTTGGCAGGCCCTCCAGCCGGCTCGCCCCGCGCGACCAGCCGCTGACCTGGAAGCCGACGCGCGACAGCAGTTGCGCCGACGCCACGCCCAGGTGGCCCAGGCCCATGATGCCGACCCGCAGATCGGCGGCGACGCGCACGGAATCGAAGAACTCCCAATGCCGGCGCGCCTGGTTGTCCACAGCCCGCTTGATGTCGCGGGTCAGCATCAGCGCCGACGTCAGCACGAATTCGGCCATTTCGGTCTGGGTGCGGGCGGTCACCATGCGCGCGATCGGCACGTGGCGCGGCCACTGCGGATCGGCCAGGATGTGGTCCACTCCGGCGCCGGCGCTGATGATGAGCTTCAGGTTCGGGAACGTGGCCAGCCGGCCGGGGTCGGGCTCCCAGACCAGGGCGTAGTCCACGCTGGCGGGGTCGACGTCATCGTGCCAGCCGGCCACCTCCAGTCCGGGCGCGAACGCCTGGAAGTTCGCGCGCCAGTCGTCGATGGCCTGAGCCCCGCCGGAATTGATGATGAGCCGCATGTCGGTCCTTCGGTTCAACGTTCGATCGTCTGGTTCCAGCGGGCGTTGAAGGCCGGCCGGGCCGCGTTGATCTGGTCCCAGTCCACGATCTTAGCGTTCGCCATATACCCTTGGAAGCGTTTCAGCGCCTCGGCGTTGTCGGCGGGCGCCTGGACGTTCTTGTTGGACGGAAAGTTGCCCGCCCATTCCAGCGCCTTGGCCTGCGCCTGCGCCGAAAGCAAATACAGCGCCAGCTTCTGCGACAGTTCCGGCTCGCTGTTCCCGGCGACCACGCATTCGCCCACCATCAGGATCACCGCCCCCTCCCTCGGATGGGCGTACTCCACGGGGATCCCGCGCCGCTTCAGGCGGGAAATGGCGGTCGGCGTGAGCGGGAAGATCGCGGCCTCGCCGGACTGGATCATCTCCGCCAGCTTGTCCGAATTGGGAATGTATTCCCGCACATTGGGGCCGATGAAGGCCGGCCACTGCCGGAAGCCCGGTTCGAGATTCCGGTCGTCGCCGCCCTGGATGCGGTTGAACATCAGGAACGCATGCAGGCCGAAGGTGCTGCCCGAAGCCGACTGGAACACGACCTTGCCCTTGTGCTTCGGGTCCGCCAGGTCCATCCAGGAGGCCGGCGGGGCCCACCCGCGGTCGGCGAATATCCGGGTGTTGTAGCCCAGGCCCGTCATTCCGACGTCGATGCCCGCGGCCATGCGGCCCTTCATCAGCGCGGTGGGGTACAGCTCTTTCAGCACCGGATCGTCGTTGAGCGGCTCGCACAGGCCCATGGAGATCGCGCGCGCCATGATGCCGTCGTCCAGGAACATGACGTGCATCCGCGGCTTGTCCTTGAAGGCCTGCGCGCGGGCCAGCACGTCCGTCGAGGTGCCCGGAACCACGACGATCTTCACATCGTTGGCGCGCTCGAAATCCGGAAACACGTATTGCGTGAACGCGCGCTCCATGTCGCCGCCGTTCATGCCGACGTACAGCGTCTTCTGCTGCGCCAGCGCGCCCGCCGGCAGCAGCGCCGCGAAGGCGGCGCCCAGCAGCCATTTCCCCGCGCGCCGCCAGCGCGCCGCGCTCTTTTTCCTGTCCGTCATGGTGACTCCCGCGTTTGAGCCTCTTGTGATTCAGCGACAAAAAAAGCCTGGACGCGCGCGTCCAGGCTTTCTCGTCGGTGCCGGCCTTTTCAGGTCGGGTAGGTCCCCGGCAGCAGGATGCTGCGGTCGCCGGGCTCGATCGAGCGGCGGCCGCAAAGCGCCATGGTCGTGTCCATTTCCTTGTACAGGATCTCCAGGGTGCGGGTCACGCCGGCCTGGCCGTAGGCGCCCAGGCCGTACAGGAACGCGCGGCCGATCATCGTGCCGCGCGCGCCCAGCGCCACGGCCTTCAGGATGTCCTGGCCCGAACGGATGCCGCCGTCCATCCACACCTCGATCTTCGAGCCTACGGCATCGGCGATCGCGGGCAGGGCGGCGATGGACGACATGGCGCCGTCCAGTTGGCGTCCGCCGTGGTTGCTGACGATGAGCGCGTCGGCGCCGCTGTTGGCGGCCAGTTGCGCGTCCTCGACGTCCAGGATGCCCTTGATGATGAGCTTGCCGCCCCAGCGCTGCTTGATCCACTGGACGTCGTCCCAGCTCAGGCGCGGGTCGAATTGCTCGGCCGTCCACGAAGACAGCGACGACAGGTCGCTCACCCCCTTGGCGTGTCCGACGATATTGCCGAAGGTGCGGCGCTTGGTGCCCAGCATGCCCATGCACCAGCGCGGCTTGGTCGCCAGGTTGATGAGGTTGCGCAGGGTGGGCTTGGGCGGGGTCGACAGGCCGTTCTTGATGTCCTTGTGGCGCTGGCCCAGGATCTGCAGGTCCAGGGTCAGCACCAGCGCCGAGCAGCCGGCGGCCTTGGCGCGGTCGATGAGGTTGCCCACGAATTCGCGGTCGCGCATGACGTAGAGCTGGAACCAGAACGGCTTGCGGGTCGCCTCCGCCACGTCTTCCAGCGAGCAGATGCTCATGGTGGACAGCGTGAAGGGCACGCCGAAATCGGCCGCCGCCTTGGCCGCCAGGATTTCCCCGTCGGCATGCTGCATGCCGGTCAGGCCCGTGGGCGAAATCGCCAGCGGCATGACCGCGTCCTGGCCCACCAGGGTGGTGCGCAGCGACCGGCCTTCCATGTTCACCGCCACACGCTGGCGCAGCTTGATTTTCTGGAAGTCGCTTTCGTTGGCGCGATAGGTGCCTTCGGTCCAGGCGCCGGAATCCGCGTAGTCGTAGAACATGCGCGGCACGCGCTTCTGCGCAACGGCGCGCAAATCTTCGATGCAGGTGATCGTAGAAAGGTTAGCGGTCATGGAGTGGTCTTTGGAGTGAGGGGGGCGCCAGTTGCGATTCATTATTTTTAGATCCCGGGGCCACCGGCTGCGGGCGGCCCAGGCGGTTCCGCCGGGCTCACGAACCCCGCGGCGCCGCCCAGTATACGCGCCGAGGCCGGCAAGCGTCGCTTGCCGGCCTCGGTCGCCCCCCTGCCGCAAGGGCTCTTCCGTCCCCTGCGCCCCCTATCGTGGCCAGACCTTGGATACGGCCCGGATCGTGGCCCACGCCACCCAGCGCGGGCTGGTCAGCCGCGCCGCCGGCAGGCGGCGCATCACGTCCACGGCCAGCCCGCCGCGCTTGTGCCACTGTTTCTTGCGGGTCTGGCTGTCGGTCCAGCGGCCTTCCAGCCATGGAAATTCGCGGCGGCCCGGCTTGTAGACCGGCGGCGTGTTGTAGATCAGGATGTAGGCCAGGCGCGGCGCCTGCGAGGTATTGGGGCCGGTGAAATGCAGCGTCCGGGCGTCGTGCACCGTGATGCCGCCCGGCGCCAGCGGCTCGGGCACCGCCTGTTCGCGGGGGAAATCGCCGCAGCATTCCAGCGGATGCAGGCTCTTGTCCCCCCCCGGCGACCGATGCTCCAGCACCTCCCATTTGTTCGAGCCCGGGATGAACTGCATGCAGCCGTTCTCCGTCGTGGCGGGTTGCAGCGCCAGCCAGATGCTCAGTTCGTTGTAGACGAAATCCGGCGACCGGAACGCCTCGTCCTGGTGCCAGGGGGTCTCGGGACCGTTGGGGCCGGGCTTGAGCAGGGCGTGCTCGCCATAGAGGGCCGCGTCCTCGCCCAGCAGTTGGCGGGCCAGCTCCAGCGTGCGCTCGTGATACGTGGTCTTCAGGAGGCCCGGGGCATAATGGCGCGGATCGTGCAAACTGGGAAACTTGGCGGGCTTGGACGGATCGTCGCGGCTGACGAAGTCGTACTGCGCACCCTCGTTGTAGCCGGTCTTGTTCGTGAACAGATCCATCAGGGTCCTGCGGATGTACCCCACCTCGTCCTGCGGGCACATGTCCTTCAGGGCCAGATACCCTTGTTCCCTGTAGCGCGCTGTCTCTGCTTCCGACAACAAACTGGTCTCTTCCATAATGGCTTCTCCAAGCTCTGGTAGTGGGTGTCCCCGTTGGCACGTTTTGACATGAGCTCTAACGTATCGCTTCGATGCCCCCGGGGCCTATAGACCATCCGCTGTAGCCAATACCGCCTACGCACATCGCCAAGGGCGGCGCATCATCCGAAGGAAACCCATGCAAGACCCCAACTCCGCCTCCCACATCGAAACTGTCCACGTCACCGTCAGCGGCACGGTGCAGGGCGTGGGCTACCGCCATGCCACGGTCCGCCGCGCCCATCTGCTGGGCGCGACGGGCTGGGTGCAGAACCTGCCGGACGGCACGGTCGAGGCCATGGTGCAAGGCACGCCCGACCAGGTCGACCACATGCTGGAATGGCTGCGGCGCGGCCCCCCGGGCGCGGACGTGAAAGAGCTCACGACGCGCAGGGAGTACACGGACAAGCGTTACATCCGCTTTGAGCAGCTATAGGGCCCCCAGCCTTGCCCGGCGGCGAGGCGTAGTCCGATAGGGGGAGAAACGGCGGAGGCGCTGGAGAGCGCCGGCCGCCAGGCTCAGCGGGTGCGCAGCCAGCGCCCGCCCAACTGGTTGAGCACCAGCCCGGCCAGGACGCAGGCCGCCCCCAGCCATTGCATCGGCAGCAGGCTTTCGCCGAAGGCCGCGGACGCCGCCCACAGCCCCACCACCGGCACCAGCAGCGAAAACGGCGCGACCTTGGCCGCGGCGTGGCGCGTCAGCAACTGCGTCCACAGGGTGTAGGCCAGCAAGGTCGCCAGCACCGCCAGGTACAGCACCGACAGCGCCTCGCCCCACCCCATGCCCGTCACCATGCCGACCACCGGATCCCAGCCGTCGATCAGCACGGCCAGCAGCAGGAAGGGCAGCACCGGCGCGGCGCTGCTCCAGGCGATGAAGGCGAACGGGTCGTAGCCCGGCGCCTTGCGGCTGGCCAGGCGCACGATCATATTGGACACGGCCCACATGAAGGCGCCGCCCAGCGTCAGCGCAAAGCCCAGCATCGTCATCTGGCCGGGCCCGTCGCCGCGGCCGCCGGCAATGACCGCCAGCCCCAGCGCCGCCACGCACAGCCCGATCCAATGGTGCCGCTGGGCGCGCTCGTGCAGCACGGGCGCGGCCAGCAGCAGCGTGAAGAACGCCTGGGTCTGGATGACCAGCGAAGCCATGCCGGCCGGCATGCCGAACTTCAGCGCCGTGAAGAGAAGCCCGAACTGGCCCAGGCCTTGCACCAGCCCGTAGGCCGCGACCCAGCGCCAGGGCAGGCGCGGCGGACGCACGAAGAGGATCAGGGGGAAGGCCGCCAGGGCGAAGCGCAAAGCGCCGAGCATCATGGGGGAAAGGCCCCGCATGCCGATCTTCATGACGACGAAGTTCGAACCCCAGATGACAACGACCGCCAATGCGCAGAGATAGTCTTTTCGGGAAAGGTGGGTCGTGGACATGCGGCATTATCGCACCGGGCGCACCCCGGAGAACGGAGCAGATCAGCGGGCGTTCAGCACCGTTTCGAAGGCGCGCACGGCGGCATCGATGTCCTCGTCGCCGATGTGGCGGTGCGTTACGCAGCGCAGGCGCGTGCGGCCCCAGGGGCGGACCAGCAGGCCGGCGGCCAGCAGCGCCGCGACCCACTCCGCGTTGCTCATGCCGGTGCCGGCCGTCTCCACCTGCACGATATTGGTCTGCGGCGCGGTCGCGGACAGCGCCGGCGCAAGCCGGTTGACGCCGTCGCTCAGCCGGCGGGCGCGGACGTGGTCCTCGGCCAGCCGGCCGCCCATCGTCCGCACGCCTTCCAGGCCGGCCGCCGCCATGATGCCGGACTGGCGCTGCGTGCCGCCCAGCATGCGGCGCAGCGTGCGCGCCCTGGCCATGACGGAACGGCCTCCGGCCAGCACGGCGCCCACGGGCGCGCTCAGGCCCTTGGACAGGCACAGGGACACCGTGTCGGCGTGGCGGGAAATGTCTCCGGGCGCCACGCCCAGCGCCACGGCGGCGTTGAACAGGCGGGCGCCGTCCAGGTGCACCGCCGCGCCGGCCGCGTTCGCCATGCCGTAGACCGCCTGCATGTGGTCCAGGGGCAGCACCGTGCCACCCGCGTTGTTGTGCGAGGTTTCCATCGCCACCAGCGAAGTCTTCAGCCGGTGCCCGCCGGATTGCAGCGCCTCTTCCAGGCGGCCCAGGTCCATGGCGCCGTCGGCGCCGGCCACGCCCAGGTAGAACAGCCCGGTGAACGTGGCGGCGCCGCGCTCCGAGGTGTACATATGGGCCGACGATTCCAGCACAGCCTGTTCATTGCGCTGCCCCTGCGCCAGCACCGCCAGCAGATTGGCCATGGTGCAGCTAGGCACGAACAGCCCGGCTTCCTTGCCCAGGGTGGCGGCCACGTGCGCTTCCAGCTCGCGCACGGTGGGATCGCCGTCCAGGCCGTCGTCGCCGATCGGGGCGGCGCGCATGCGCTCGTACATCGCCTCGGTGGGGTGGGTGACGGTGTCGCTGCGCAGGTCGACGCGGGCGCGCCGGGCGGCGGGGATACGCTGGGTCATGGCTATCAGTGCTGCAGAATTTTTGAAAGAAACTGGCGCGTGCGCGGGGCACGCTCCTCCACATTGCCGAAGAACTGCTCCTTTGCGCAGTCCTCCACGATCTTGCCACCGTCCATGAAGATCACGCGGTCGGCGACGCGGCGGGCGAAACCCATTTCGTGGGTCACCACCATCATGGTCATGCCGTCGCCCGCCAGGTCGGTCATCACGTCCAGCACTTCGTTGACCATCTCGGGGTCCAGGGCCGAGGTCGGCTCGTCGAACAGCATCACCACCGGATCCATCGACAGCGCGCGGGCGATCGCCACGCGCTGCTGCTGGCCGCCGGACAGTTCGCCGGGGTGCTTGTCCTTGTGCGCGGACAGGCCCACTCGCTCCAGCAGCGCCAGCGCGCGCTGGCGGGCCTCGTCCTTGCCGCGCTTGAGCACCTTGACCTGGCCCAGGCACAGGTTCTCGGTCACCGACAGGTGCGGGAACAGCTCGAAATGCTGGAACACCATGCCGGCCACGGCGCGCAGCTTGGGCAGGTCGGTACGCGGATCGCCCACCGGGATACCGTTGACCACGATGTCGCCCTTCTGGAAGGGTTCCAGCGCGTTCACGGTCTTGATCAGCGTGGACTTGCCGGACCCGGACGGGCCGCAGACCACCACGACCTCGCCGCGGCCGACGGTCGTCGAGCAATCGTCCAGCACCTGGAACGCGCCGTACCACTTGCTGACCCGGCTGATCTCGATCATCGGAGGCTTGGGGATATCTTGCATCGTTGAACCTGTGGATAACTTGGAAGGGACGGGAAACGGCTAGCGCAGCACCCGCGTGCGCTTCTCCAGCCGCTTGACCAGGCGGGACGCCGTGAAGCAGATGACGAAATACACCACCGCGACGAACAGGTAGAGTTCCACCAGGCGGCCGTCGCGCTGGCCGATCTTGGACGCCGCGCCCAGGAAGTCGGTCAGGGACAGCACGTACACCAGCGAGGTGTCCTGGAACAGGATGATGACGCGCGTAAGCAGCGCCGGCACCATGTTGCGGAACGCCTGCGGCAGCACCACGTACTGCATGCCCTGCCAGGGCGTCAGGCCCAGCGCCATGCTGGCCGACACCTGCCCGCGCGCGATCGACTGGATGCCCGCGCGCATGATTTCACAGAAATACGCGGCCTCGAACAGCGTGAAGGTGATCACCGCCGAGTTGAACGCGCCCACGCGCAGCGGCGTGGGCGACCCCACCACCCAGGCGGCCATGTAGGGCATCAGGAAGTAGAACCAGAAAATCACCAGCAGCAGCGGGATCGAACGCATCACGTTCACATAGATGCCCGCCGGCACCGACAGTATCCGGTACCGCGACAGGCGCATCATGGCCAGCAGCGTGCCCAGCGCCAGCCCCATCACGGCCGCCAGCGCGGTCAGCGTCAGCGTGAACGCCATGCCCGTCTGGAACAGATACGGCAGGGCGCTGCCGATGACGTCGAAATCGAATTTGCCCATGGCGCTAGCTCTTGCCCGCGGCGCCGATCAGGCCGGGCACCGCCACGCGGCGTTCGATCGTGCGCATGCCGAAGACGACGATGCCGTTGAGGATCAGGTACACGACCGTCGCGGCCGAAAACGCCTCGAAGATGTGGAAGCTGAATTCCGCCATCGAACGCGCCTGGCCGGTCAGTTCCAGCAGGCCGATCGTCAGCGCCACCGACGAATACTTGATGGTGCCCATGAACTCGGACGTCAGCGGCGGCAGCACGATGCGGTATGCCTCGGGCAGGATGATGTAGCGGTAGACCTGCGTCTCGGTCAGGCCCAGCGCGGTGCCCGCCTGGAACTGGCCGCGCGGCAGCGACTGGATGCCCGCGCGCAACTGCTCGGCCACGCGCGCCGACCCGTAGAATCCCAGGCACAGCACGGCCGGCACGAACTGGCCCCACGGCTGCGGCATCTGCTTCATGGCCAGGCCCCAGGCATGCGGCAGCAGCTCGGGCAGCACGAAATACCACAGGAACATCTGCACCAGCAGCGGCACGTTGCGGAACACCTCCACGTACGTCGCGCCGACCGCGTTCATCAGGCGCGACTGCGCGGTGCGCATCACGCCCAGCCAGGACCCCAGCGCCAGCGCGAAAACCCACGCCGTCAGGGCCAGCGCGAGGGTCCAGCCCACGCCGATCAGAATCGTCTCCAGGAACGTATGCACGCCATCCGGCGACATCTCCAGGAAAACGTCCCAACTCCAGTTGTAGTTCATGCCTTTCCCCCGATGGCGATGCCGTCCGCGCCCGGCGGGCGGCATCCATGCTGCGGCAAGGGCCGCGGGAAGGTTCGCCTCCCGCGGGCCGCCTGCCTACTCGTAGGCCTTGGGGTCGCCGGAATCGGTGGGATTGGCCAGCGCGCGCTTCAGGGCGTCGCTCATCGGGTACTTCAGGTTGATCTGCTTGGGCGGGATCGGTGAATTGAAGTACTTGTCGTAGATCGCGGCCACCTTGCCCGTCTTGATCAGGTCCCGCACGGCGTCGTCCACCACCTTCTTGAAGGCGGGGTCGTCCTTGGGCTCCATGATGCCGTAGGGCGCCATTTCCAGGCCCTTCGTGCCGATCACGAACGCATCGGGGTTCTTCGACGAGGCCACCGCGCCATAGGCGATGCCGTCGTCATTGGCCGACCCCGCCGCGCGGCCCGACTCCACCATCAGGATGGTTTCGGCCGTGTCCTTGGTGGGCGCCATGGTGATGCCCAGGTTGCCCTTGGCGTTCAACTGGGAAATCAGCCGGAAAGTCTGCCCGCCCGCCTGCGCGGCGATCGACTTGCCGCGGAAGGACTCCAGGTTGTTGGGGTCCACGCCGCCGTCCTTGCGCGCCACCAGCACCACCTGGGCCACGAAGGTCGTGGGCGCGAACGACACCAGCTTGTGGCGGTCGAGATTGTTGGTGGTATTGCCGCATTCCAGATCGATGGTGCCGTTTGCCAGCAGCGGAATGCGCGTGGCCGACGTGGTCGGGTTGTAGCGCACCTCCAGCTTGGGCAGCTTCAGCGCGGCCTTCACGTACTGGGCGATTTCCTGGCAGATCTCCACCGTGTAGCCGATCGGCTTCTGGTTGCCGTCCAGGTAGGCGAAGGGCACCGAGGTCTCGGGATGGCCGAGGGTGATGGCGCCGGTTTCCTTGATCTTGTCCAGGCGGCTCGGGCCTTCGGCGTGGGCGGATGCGGCGCTGCCAAGCAGGGCCGCGGCGACGGAGATCGCAGCAAGTGCTTTCATCTGATTCCCTTGGCGCCGTTCGAGCGGCGCATGCTTATGTTCACGACCAACGGCTCCAGTCTGGCTGGCGGCCGCCTCGTCCCGCGATGAGCCCCGCGGCTGGCGAAAAGTATCAACTAGCAGTATGGTTTTATCCAGTTCCAATCGAGTATTCCTCTATACGGATTTGACATGGCCATTCCACGGATGGGCTTGCGACACATCGAGGCGTTCCGGGCCGTCATGATGACCGGCTCGATGACGGCCGCCGCGCGGCGCGTGCATACCTCGCAGCCGCACGTTAGCCGCTTAATCGCGCAATTGGAAGCCATCACCCAGTTCCCTTTGTTCGACCGCAACGGCAGCCGCCTGACCCCCACCCAAGACGGGTCGCGCTTCTTCCAGGAAGTGGAGAAAACCTTCATCGGCCTGGCCGGGCTGGAGTCGGCGGCGGCCAGCATCCGTTCATTCAGCGCCAGCCGCCTGAGCGTGGCGGCCATGCCGCGGCTGGCCGGCGGCCTGCTGGCGCGCATCGTCGCCGCCTTCAAGACCGAATACCCGGACGTCATGGTGTCCATCCATTCCGGCAACGCCAGCACGGTGCACAACTGGATCAGTTCGGGGTTCTGCGACACCGGCCTGGCCATGCTGTCGGGAGAATCCCCCGGCATCCAGGTGGAGCCCGTGCTGTCGATGAGCTGCGTGGCCGTGGTGCCGAAAGGGCACCGCCTGGCCAGGCTGAAAAAGCTCAAGCCCGCCGACTTCGCCGGCGAGCCGTTCGTGGCCTTCACCAGCGGCACGCCGCTGCGCGAACGGATCGACGACGTATTCAAGGCGGCCAAGGTCGAGCGGCAGACCGTGGCCGAGGCCGGACTGGGCTCGTCCATCTGCGCCCTGGTCGGCGCGGGCCTGGGCGTGGCGCTCATCAACCCGCTGGCGGCCCGCGAGGAATTCGAGGCCAACGGTGTGGAAGTGCGGCCCTTCAGCCCCGCGGTGCCGGTAACCGTGGCGCTGCTCTACCCGCCGTACCATACCCGCACGCGGCTGGTCAGCGTGTTCTCGCGCTATGCCCACCAGCTCATGCTGGAAGAGATGGGGGATTTGAAGGCGCGGGCGGCGCGGTGACGCGGCGGCCGGCCGCTTTACTCGACTTCCTTGTCCACGTGCTGGACCACCAAGTCGATCACGCGCGGCGTGTTCTTCGAAGCGAGCGCCTCGATGATCGCGCAGTGTTCCTGATGCAGGGTCTGGCGGCTTTCCGGCACGAAGCCGTACACGCGCCAGGCTTGTATCCATAACTGATGGATCTGCCGCTG
This sequence comes from Achromobacter veterisilvae, assembly GCF_900496975.1. Taxonomy (GTDB): domain Bacteria; phylum Pseudomonadota; class Gammaproteobacteria; order Burkholderiales; family Burkholderiaceae_B; genus Achromobacter; species Achromobacter veterisilvae. Next base: position 79,127 of record NZ_UFQC01000015.1, on the reverse strand, counting down.
CAGGGCGGACAGGATGGGATTTCCGGCCAGTTCGGCCACCTTGGCCTCGAAGCTCATATCCAGGCCGGCGTTCTCTTCGAACTCGCCGCTGGCCGTCTTGTCCTGGGCATTCTCGTCGATCAGCTCTTTCAACGCGCGGATGCCGCTTTTGTTGGCCTTGACGGCATAGGCCTCGAAAATCGCCCGCTCGATCGCGGTCCGTGCCGCGATCAACTGCTGCATGAACTCCTTGGTGACGCCCAGCGCCAGCAGTGCGTTCAGATTGTCGTTGCCGCTGGCGACGGCCTGCTTCTCGACGAAGTAGGTGCCGCTGCCGACCCGCGTCTCGATGCGTCCGGCGGCCTCCAGGACCTTGAGCGCCTGCCGGATCGAAGAGCGGCTTACCGAAAAACTCTCCGACAGCTCACGCTCCGAAGGCAGCTTGTCGCCGATCTGGAACTCGCCGCTGTTCAGGAGATTCTCGAGTTGCTGACAGACCTCCTGAAAGATGTCTGTCCGCTTGATGGGGAGCATTGAGAAACGGGGCTTGCTCATGTGGACTCGATGCCGGACATCCGAAAACTGGGACGTTGGACTTTACCATTCTTCGGCCAAATGGTCCGTCCACTTCCATGTACACCACTTCAATCCTGTCATCAATAGGGGATAATTTGGACTAATTGGTAAGTTGTCCTACCACTTTAAGTCGGATAGCATACCGGTTACCAAGGGCTCGGCCGCCGGCGATGAATGCGCGCGCGGACAGCGAAACCAGGAGACAGCAGCGATGTACAGAAGCAATTTCGAACCCGGCTCCACTCGTTGGGCGGTGCGGCGCAGCCAGTGGCGCAGCATGGGAATCCGAGAAGAGGACATGGAAAAACCCAAGATCGCGATCATCAATACCTCAAACAAGCTCTCCTGCTGCTATGTGCACCTGGACAGCATCAGCGCCCTGGTCCAGCAGGCCATCCGGGATGCCGGCGGCCTCGCCTTCGAAGTGCGCACAGTCGCGCCCAGCGACTTCGTCACCAGCGCGGGCAAGAAGGCGCGTTACCTCATGCCGACCCGCGACCTGATGGTCAACGAGGTGGAGTGCATGATGGAAGGCGCGGTGCTGGACGGAATGATCTGCCTGTCCTCGTGCGACAAGACCACGCCCGCCCATTTGATGGCGGCCGCGCGCCTGGACGTGCCGTCATTGCTTCTCACCTGCGGCTACCAGATCGGCGGCAAATGCTCGAACGAGAAATTCGAGGACCAGTTCTTTGACATCGATGACGTCTACGAGCAGATCGGAGCGCTGGCGACCCGCCAGATCACGCTCAAGGACCTCACCGATATGACGGACGCCGCCATCCAGTCGCCCGGCGTCTGTGCCGGCCTGGGAACGGCCAACTCCATGCACATCGTGGCCGAGGCGCTCGGCATGACGCTGCCCGGCAATTCACCCATCTGGGCCAATGGCCGCCGTCTCAACGAGTACGCGCAACAGGCGGGGCGCCAGATCGTCGAGCTGACCCGCCACGGCGTCTCCGCGCGCTCGATCATCACCGAAAAGGCCATCCGCAATGCGGTAATGATGGTGCTGGCCGTCGGGGGCTCGGTCAACACCGTGCGCCACATCGCCGCCATCGCCACCGAAGCGGAACTGCCGCTGGACGTGGTCAAGCTGTACGAGGAATACGGCAAGGCCATCAAGCTGCTGACCGCCGTGCGTCCCAACGGCCCCTTCCGCACGGAAGACCTGGAAGCGGCCGGCGGGACGCCCGCCGTCATGAGCCAATTGCGCGAGCACCTGTACCTCGACGCCCTGACCGTCACGCGCCAGACCGTCGGCGAGAACATCCGCGACGCGCGGGTCAAGGACAGCAAGATCATCCGTTCGCTGGCCGACCCCGTCAGCCACAGGCCTGGCGTCGGCATCCTGCGCGGCAATCTCGCACCCAATGGCGCCATCGTGAAGTTGTCCGCCGTTCCAGGCGAGCGTGCCGAGTTTTCCGGCCCCGCCAACATTTACGAAGGTGAGGACGAAGCCATTGCCGCCCTGGGCGAAGGCAAGATCAACAAGGGCGACGTGATCGTCCTGCGCAACATGGGCCCCAGCGGGGGCCCCGGCACAGTGTTCGCATGCAGCTTCGTGGCGGCCTTGAACGGGGCCGGCATCGCCGAGTTCGTAGCGGTCGTCACCGACGGGGAACTGTCTGGCCTGAACCGAGGCATCATCGTCGGCCAACTGATGCCCGAATCCGCTGCCGGTGGCCCGCTCGCGGTGGTCCAGCAGGGCGAGACCATCCATATCGACTTCGTCAATCGGCGTATCGACATGGATGTCCCGGCAGTAGAGATACAACGCCGCTTGAGCGAATGGCGCCCCAGAGAGCTGGAATTGGGCGGCGGTAGCAGTACCTATCTTCTCCAGTACGCCCAACTGGTGCAACCCATCGAACAAGGCGCGGTACTGGGCAAGCGCAAGGTCCACGCACACATTCCCTGACCTGCCGGGGGGGCGCCCTTTCCCGGGCGCTCCGGCAAGGTGCATTAGAACAACGACACACGGAGACAGCCCATCATGTCCACACAGACAGAGGCACAGAAGTCCAGAAAAGCGGGTTTGGCGGCGTTCATCGGAACCGTACTGGAATGGTATGACTTCATCATCTATGGCACCGCTGCGGCCATTGTGCTGAACAAGGTTTTCTTCCCGAACAGCGACCCCTTGGTCGGCACGCTGGCGGCCTTCGCCACCTATGCTGTCGGCTTTCTCGCCCGTCCTCTGGGCGGGCTGTTCCTCGGCTATCTGGGCGACAAGGTCGGCAGAAAGACCGTGCTGGTGCTGACGCTCTTCCTGATGGGCGGCGCCACCACCGCGATCGGCCTGCTTCCTGGCTACGACAGCATAGGCGTCTGGGCGCCCGTTCTGCTGGTCCTCATGCGTCTGCTGCAAGGCTTTGGCGCGGGCGGCGAATATGCTGGCGCAGTCGTGCTGTCGGTGGAGCACGCCCAGAAGGGCAAGCGCGGCGCGGCAGGCGCCTGGGCCCCCTTGGGCTTCGCCGCGGCCACCTTGCTGGCCAACGCCGTGTTTTTCTTCTTCCTGAACGTACTTAGCGAAGAGCAATTCATGGCCTGGGGCTGGCGTATTCCCTTCCTGCTCGGCGCCGCGTGCGTGCTGGTCGGCTATCTGATCCGCCGCAACATCGAAGAACCTCCCGCCTTCGAAAAGGCGCAGCAATCCCAGCAGCTCAAGAAGATCGGCCTGCTTTCGGCCATCAAGCATCACCCGCGCAGCTTCTTCATCGTCATCGGATCGCGCATGGGAGAGAACGGCTTCGCCTACCTCTATCCTGTGTTCTGCGTGTCGTACATGGTGACCACGCTGAAGATGGAGAAATCGATGGCCCTGTGGGCCGTCATCATCGCGTCGGCCATCCAGTTGGTCACCATACCCTTCTACGGAGCCCTGTCCGATCGCGTCGGCCGCAAGAAAGTCTATCTGGCCGGCGTAATCTTCTCGATACTGTGGCTCGCACCCTTCTTCATGCTGCTGGACGTGCACGCCTTTTGGGCGGTGGCTCTAGGGTTCGCGGTGGGTCTGGGCCTCGCCTATCCCGCCATGCTCTCGCCGCAGGCGGCCTGGTACGCCGAACTCTTCGACACCGAATTCCGGCTCGCGGGCTTCGCCTTCTCGCGCGAACTGGGATCGTTGTTGGCGGGCGGCCTGGCCCCCTTTATCGCCACGGCGCTCTACACCTATTATCAGCACTGGTGGCCCATTGTCGTCTACATGGGAGCCATGGGGCTGCTGACTGTGATCGCGCTCGCATTGGGGCCTGAAACCGTGCACAAGGAAATCGATTAAAGCGGTACAGCCGCCGGCCTCGGCGGCTCCCGCATTTGAAGGAGACAGCATGGACAGCAACAATGATTTTCCGGCATGGCATCTGGAGTGCCGCTACGACACCGTGCCAGACCTGCCCGTCCTGGCCGAGGTCGATGTGCTGGTGGTCGGCGGCGGCGCCGCCGGCGTGGCCGCCGCGACCACGGCAGCCGAACATGGCAAGTCCACCCTGGTGATCGAGCGTTACGGTTTCTTCGGCGGCGCGGCGGTGGCAGGCATGTCCGGCACCATTTGCGGCATGTACCTGGCGAGCGATCTTCACGCCGAACCGCGGCAGGTCGTGCAAGGATTCACCGAACGTTTTCGCGCGGCGCTGGCCCAGCGCAACGGCGTCACCGGGCCGCAGCGCTACGGCAAGACCTGGACCGTCACGCATGACCCGCTGATGTGGAGCGAGACCGCCGACAGGTTCGTCGAGGAAAGCGGCGCCAGGACACTGTTCCATACCAGCGTAAGCGGAGTCATCGTGCAGCAGGGCGCGTGCACCGGGGTGATTCTCGAATCGGCTGCGGGACGTTCCGTGGTGCTGGCCAAGCGCATCATCGATGCCTCCGGCGATGCCGCGGTCATCGCGCGCGCGGGATACCGGTACGTCTTCGGCGATCACGGCAGGATCCAGAACCCAACCATGTTCTTCCGGCTGGGCCAGATAGATATCCCGCGCTTTCTGGCGTACTGGGGCGAGGACACCATCAATCCGCCCAAGGTCAGCGACGCCATCGCGCAGGCCGACGCGGACAGGCGCTACGATCTGCCGCGCAAAAAGATCTGGATCTTCCCGACCACCCGGCCGGGCGAACTGCTGGTCAACGCGACCCGCCTGACGGCGCGCGACGGCCACATGCTCAACGTTATCGATCCGGAAGACTTTACCGAAGCCGAAATCGCCGGCCGCCGCCAGGTTCGCGAGTACGCCGCCTTCCTGGCGGATAACATCCCGGGCTGCGAAGCCAGCTACGTGATGAATACCGGCACGCAGGTCGGCGTGCGCCAGACGCGCAGCATTGTTGGCGTGCAGACACTGACCAATGACGACGTGCTGTCCTGCCGCAAGCGGGACGACGGCATATGCAAAGTACCGTGGCCGATCGAACTGCATGCGGGTGAAAAACCGAAGCTGCACTGGCTGCTGGACGATTACTACGAAGTCCCGTATCTCGCGCTGGTGCCGGAACACGGGGAGAATCTCGTCGTCGCCGGCCGCTGCCTGAGCGCCGAGCACGAAGCGCTGGCTTCGGCCCGCGTCACCGCCCAATGTTTCGAATACGGCCGCGCCGCCGCGGTCGCCGCAGTTCTATCCCTCGACACCGGCCGCCGATTCCGGGACATTCCCGGCGAAGAAGTCCGCGCGGCGATGCGGAAATTGGGCAGCTCGCTGTAGCCGGCCCCCCGAACCGCGCTTGCCCAAGGCGGGGCTTCCCGCCGCTCTTCGCTCCTGTATACTCCCCCAAGATTGTTCAACAATCCTGGCATCGGATCCGGGAGCGTTTTCAGGAGGCAGGCCATGTCGAATTACCCCGCGGCGTATCAGGTAAGCAAGGGTTCGGTATTGAACGTGGACCGGAATTTCTACCGGACGCTGGTCGCCGACCCAGCGCAGCGCAAGCTCGTCGAATCGCACGTCGTTCCCATCCGCAGCGGCTACGCCTGGAAGGTTCCCGCCGGCCATGTTTTCCGCATCGTCACGCTGGAAGGCCCGCAGGTGGCGGACTTCAATATGTGGAACCTGCACAATCCGCGCGAACGCATGTGGGCGTCCCGCACGCGGCAGCTCCAGCAGGCCCACGTCAGCACGCACGACCGCATCTGGTCCACGCTGCCGTATCTGCGCCCCATGGTGACCATCACCGACGACACGCTGGCCGGCTACGGCACGGACAGCGACGGCGGCCGGGTCCACGACCTGCTGGGCACTCGCTGCGATCCCTACGTCAACAAGCTGCTGACGGGCGAGGATTTCCACTTCCATTGCCATTCCAACCTGACGCGCGCGGTGGCGCCGCACGGCCTGACCGAATTCGACGTCCACGACGTCCTGAACGTGTTCCAGGTCACCGGGCTGAACGACGACGACAAGTACTTCATGAAGGCGTGCCCGGCCAAGCCCGGCGACTACCTGGAGTTCTTCGCCGAAATGGACCTGCTGTGCGCCTTGTCCACCTGCCCCGGCGGCGACCTGTCCGTGCCGATGTGGGGCCCCGAGGCGCGCGATCCCATCGACGTCTGCCGCCCGCTGGGCGTAGAGGTCTACGCGCTGGATCCGGCCTTGCTGCGAGGCTGGACACCGCCCGGGGTTTCACCGTATAAGGGCGTCCACGGACTGCACCCTGAAAAGGTCGAGTGGAAATAAAAGGGGGGGAGGGAAATGCCCCCACGCCGCGCCTTCGGCTTGCTGCCCCCCGAGGGGGCTGTTTTTGCCTTGGGGCGGCCCGGCGGCAAAAATACCCCCACGCCGCGCCTTCGGCTTTGCTGCCCCCAAAAGGGGGCCGTTTCGCCTTGGGGCGGCCCGGCGGCAAAACAGGCGTCGCGGCCAAACCGCGGCGCTTTTCTACAGGAGCCTATGCCATCATGCCCGCCGAACGCGACAGCGGAATCTCGATCGCCGAACGCATCAGCCACCAGTTGCGCGACGACATCATGGAAGGGAAGCTGCCGCCCGGCACGCAGTTGGTCGAGGTCGATCTGGCGGCGGACTACGGCGCATCGCGCAACACGATCCGCGAAGTCCTGCACCAGCTCGGCCGCGAAGGGCTGGCCACGTTCATCCGCCACAAAGGCGTGGTGGTGCGCCGCATGGAGCGCAAGGACCTGCGCGAGATCTACGCGGCCCGCCGCGCGCTGGAGCTGCAGGCCATCGCCGGCGGGCTGCCGCTGCAGCCCGCCTTGCTGGACAAGATGCACACCGCCATCAACGCGGCCGAGCGCGCGCTGTCGAAAAAGCAATGGCGCAACGTCGGCACGCTGAGCCTGCAAGTGCACCAGCACATCGTCGCGCAATTGGGCAGCCGGCTGCTGGACGAGTTCTTTCTCACGCTCTGTGCGCAACTGCGCCTGGTGTTTGCCTCCGAGGTCGATGAAAGCCGTATCCAGACGCCCGACTGGATCGAGCGCGAACGCCATATCCATGGCCTGTTGGTGGAAGGCCGGCGCGACCTGGCCGCGCAATCCCTGACGGACTACCTGGACGATTCGGAACGCACGCTGATGGCGGTCCTGACGCGCCTGAAACAGCAGGCCAAATAAGGCCGGCCGGGCGCACGCCCGGCTGCCTCCGGCACGCGCCTACGCCTGCGTTTCCGGTTCCGCGTAGCTGCCGTCTTCCCGATGCGTTTCCTGCCCGCTCAAGGGCGGGTTGAACACGCAGACCAGCCGCAAGTCCCCCTTCATCGCCCGCAGTACGTGCTGGTCGTTCTTGTCCAGCGCGTACAGGGTGCCGGGCCTGATGGCGTGCACCGCGCCGGTGGCCACGTCCTCGACCTCGCCTTCGCCCTCCATGCAGTAATTCGCTTCGTAGTGGTGCTTGTAGTGCAGGCGCAGCTCGGCGCCTTCGAAGACGCGGGTCTCGTGCACCGAATAACCGATGCCGTCGCGCTTGACGATGATGCGCTTGCTTTCCCAGCCCGGTCCCCGGGCATGGCGTTCGGTGTCGGTCAGGTCGTCGCTGTGGATAACTATCATGGATGCGGATCCGCAATGAGTGGAGAAAATCAGTTCCGTCGGCGCGCAGCCGATCCGAGCACGTCTTCGATCTGCGCCGCGGCGGCCAGCAGCGCGCGGTCGCCGCCGCGCAGCCCCGTCGCCATCAGGCCCACGGCGTTTCCGGCCGCCGGAGCGCCCGGCAACGAAATGCTCGGCAAGTCCAGGCGGTTGGCGAATTCCGTCAGGCTGAACGCCCGCGCGTTCTCGCGCAGATAGACGTCGTTGTCGTCCAGCATCGCCACCGGCGGCGGCAGCATGGGCACCGTCGGCGTGAGCACCGCGTCGGCACCCGCCATCAAGGCGTCGTATTCCCCGCGCAATTCCGCCAGCCGGCGTTGCGCGGCAAGATAGGCATGCGCAGGCACGCGCGCGCCCAGCAGCATGCGCGGCCCCACGCGGGGATCGTAGCGGGCCGAGTCGACCGCCAGGCGCGGTGCGTGCAGCGCATAGGCCTCGGCCGCGATGATGCCGCCGTCACGCGCCACGGCCCCTGCCTGGGCGATGCAAGGCATCGGCATGCGCCGCAGCACGGCGCCGGCCTCCCTCAGGCGTTCCAGCCAGGCCGAGAACGTGTTCCGCACTTGGGGAACCAGCATATCCTCCACGTGATCCGGCAGCACGAAAATCCTGCCCGCCAGCGGCATCGCGCCGCAGGCAGGGTGCGGCGGCGCGCTGTCGGGCGCCAACGCCTTATCCACACGCAGGCAGCCGGCGGCGTCCGCGGCGATGATGCCCGGCACGTCGAACGTGGGCGACAGATACATCATGCCGCCATCGTCGTATCGGCCTCGGGACGGCTTGAAACCGGCCACGCCGCAGAACGCCGCGGGAATCCTCGCCGATCCGCTGGTGTCGGACACCAGCGCGACATGCGCCATGCCCAGCGCCACGGCCACCGCGCCGCCGCTGCTGGAGCCGCCCGCCACGCGCGGCGCGTCGGTCATGCACGGCGTGAGCGGCGTTCCGTAGGCGGCATTCAAGCCCAGCGCCCCGTAGGCGAACTCGGTCATATTGTTCTGCGCCAGAAGTACCGCCCCCGCCGCCCGCAGCGCGCGCACCAGCGCGGCATCCTCGGCGGCGGGCGGGGCATCGGCCAATACCCGCGAACCCGCGTGCGTCGTCCATCCCCGCACGTCGAAACAGGCTTTCACGCCCAGCACCATCCCGGCCAGCGGTTCGCCGCCGGGCGTCAGCCCGCGCAGCGCGTCGCGCGCGCGCGCCTCGGCCAGCGCCTCCTCGTCGCGGCGGGAGAGCAGGGCTTGCGCCGCGGCTACGGGTTCCGCCGCCGTCCGCGCCAGGCATTCCGACACAGCCCCGAAAGACAGATCGCGGTCAAGATACATGGACATGGCTCAGGAAGTCCTTCACGCGCGGGTCCGCGCTGCCCAGCACCTGTGCCGGCGGCGCGTCGAGCAGAACACGGCCGGCCTCCATGAAGACCACGCGGTCCGATACCTTGAACGCGAAACCCATTTCATGCGTCACGATCAGCATTGTCATGCCCTCGCGCGCCAGCGTCTCCACCACCTTCAGCACTTCCGCCACCAGTTCGGGATCCAGCGCCGAGGTGGGCTCGTCGAACAACATGATGGACGGCCGCATGGCCAGGGCGCGGGCGATTGCAACGCGCTGCTGCTGCCCCCCTGAAAGCTGATGCGGGTATTTGTGCGCGTGGTCCAGCATGCCCACCTTGTCGAGCAGCGCGAGCGCCTCGCGCCGCAGCGTATCGGCGTTGCCGCGCCGGTGGTAGGCCGGCGCCAGCATCACGTTCTGCAGCACCGTTTTATGGGGAAACAGGTTGAAGCTCTGGAACACCATGCCGATGTCGAGGATCCGGTCGCCGGGCCCCGCCTGCGCGCCGGTCTTGGGCGAGCCGAGGAAGGGCTTGCCATGCAGCAGCACCTCGCCGCCGTCCAGCGTCTCCAGACCGTTCAAGGTGCGGATCAGGGAAGTCTTGCCCGAACCCGATGGGCCGATGATGCTGATGACCTCGCCGGGCTGGACCGTCAGGTCTATGCCCTTGAGCACCTCGTGGTCGCCGAAGCGCTTGCGCGCCTGCCGCACTTCCAGCGCGGGCTCGTCGCCGGCGGCCTTCATCGCGGCCCCCGACGTGCTTTCCCGTATCGCGCGGCGCGCCCGTTCGTCCAGCGCCAGCGGCTTGGGCGTGCGCCGCAGGATGTTCATGTGCGACTCCAGCCAGCCCAGCAGTTTGTCGAACAGTGTCACGATCAGCACGTAGTACAGCGCCACCGCCAGCATGGTCTCGAACACCAGGAAGTTCTGCGTATACAGGCGCTGCCCGACCAGCAGGATCTCGGCCAGAGAGATCACCGACACCAGCGAGGTCAGCTTCGCGATCGTGATGAACTCGTTGCTCAGGGCCGGCAGCGCAATGCGCAATGCCTGCGGAATCACGATCATGCGCTGGATGCCGGCGTAGCGGATGCCCAGCGCGCGCCCGGCCTCGATCTGCCCGCGCGGCACGCCCAGGATCCCGCCGCGGTGTATTTCGGCGATGAAGGCGGTCTCGCTCACGACCAGGGCCGTCAGGCCCGCGTAGAACGGATCCGACAGCAATGCGCCGGCCGCCGGAAAGACCTGCGGCAGGTTGTAGATGAACACCAGCAGCACCAGCAGCGGCAGACTGCGGAAAAACCAGATGTACAGGCCCGCCAGCCGGCGGATGACGGGGTTCTTCGCCTGTTTGCCCAGCGCCAGCAGGAAACCCGCCGCCACGCCTATCACCCAGGTCGCCGTGCTCAGCTTTACCACCACCCAGCACGCCTTCCAGAAATCGGTGTCCCAGAGCAGGCTGACGGCATAGTCCCAATCGAAATGCATGTTTCCGGCTTCCCTGGCGCGTTACCGGGCCGGGGCCATCAGGGCGGCCTGAATTTCCGCCGCGGACGGTTCCTCCAGCCCGTAGCGAGCCAATAGCGCCTGGTATTCGCCGCTCTCGCGAGCGCGCTGCAGCGCGCCGGCCAATGCGCCCTGAAGCTCCTTCGACTCTTTGTTGATGCCCAGCCCGATCACGATCGGGTAGAGCAGGGTGGTGGAGGTCAATTTGAGGCTGTCCTTGGACTGCGCCAGCATGCCATGCACCACCGCGGCATCCTCGATCATCGCGTCGGCGGCCTGCGACCGCAGCGCCATCATCGCCTCCGGAGAAGTCGGAAACTCCAGCACCTTGATTTCGCCCTGTCCCTTGGGCTGGCAGGTCTCGCGCGAGACCTTCTGCAGCTTCGGCGTCCACGACGCGCCCTTGATCGACGCCACCCGCTTGCCGCAGAGCGCCTCCGGCCCCGCGGGCGCGTACTGGCTGGAGGCCAGCACCACCAGCGACGCGCCAGTCTTCAGGTACGGAATGAAATCGATCAGCTTGGTGCGCTCCGGCGTGACGTACAGGGCGGATGCCACGGCATCGAAACGATGCGCCCGCATGCCCAGTATCAAATCGGGAAAGCGCGTGTCGACGAACACCGGCTTCAGCGACAGCTTGGAAGCGAGCAGCCGGGAGAAATCCGCGTCGAAGCCGGCGGGCTTGCCCGCGTCCATGTAGGCATAGGGCGGATAGGTGAGATCCGAGCCCACGGTAAGGCTGTCCGCGTTGATGGTGGCGGCTGCGAAAGCCAGCGGAGATGCTGCGCACAACATGAATGCGGCCAGGGCTCGCGCGATGCCGCGACGCGATGCCGCCAGAATCGTAGTGGACATGATTTCCCCTATTGAACGCCCTGGAACCCGCGGCAAGACTGGGTCTGCCCCATGCCGGGAGGCATTTTCCGGACCAGGATTGTTGAACAATTTTTGCGATTCTGCGGCAATGGGGAGGCAGCGGATATGGGTGTTTTCCCTAGCGGTTTCCATGGTGGCGGCAAAGATCATCGCGGCCCGCGGATGGTATCTGGCCCGCGATGCGCCATCCAAAGGCTGGAGAGACGCCGCGGGATTTTTCGCCTACAGTTTTTCCGCACTACCTCGCCACCAGCGGTTGCATTGGCTGTTTTGGAATACAGCTTCTCTAACGGGAGAGGATCATGCGACCCATTTGCGCTGTTGTCGTCGCCGGCCTGTTGTTGGGGTCGGGGAATGCCGCCCAGGCGGTTCCCCTGGCGCGGATAGACGTGGGCGACTCGTACTACGTGCATCGGGACCTTGACGACAACGTGCTCGTCACGGTGGTCGCCATCGACGCGGCGACGCGGAAGATCAAAGTGCTTTTCCCGAACGGCGCCGTCGATTGGGTCGCTCCCGAAAGGCTGCTGACCCAGAGTCAGAACGATGAGGACGAGGCCGCCAGCGCGAACGCGATGCTTCAGGTCTTCGCATGCATGCTCGAACCGAACGATCCATCCTGCAAGGAAACGGAATGGAAGCCGGGCGCGCCGCATCCGAGACTGGCGCATGTGGTGGCGGGCAGCGAACGAGGAAAATGGCGTCCCGCGGCCGGGTATCAATGGGAGAACCCGGACCGCTTCGGCCCGGTGACCTGGTCGCCGGGAACGAAGCACCCCGACTATGAGCATGTCGTTGCCGCGCAATCCGAGAATCGGTGGATTCCGCTGCCCGGGTATCAATGGAAGGATCCGCCGAACCTCGGCCCGGTAGTGTGGACGCCAGGGATGAAACACCGCAACAACCCTGTGCTCCTCGCGGGCGCCACACCCGATTCCTGGGTCCCGGCCCCCGGCTATAAATGGGCCAATCCGTCGAATCCGGCCGACATGACCGCCGTTCCCAAGTAGCGCTGCGAATGCCGTGGCCCGCCCGGATTCTCGACGGCGCAGAGCGCTCACCGGCGCGGATAAAAGAAATAGGGGCTGCCAAAGCAGCCCCTATTACGAAGTCCGGATGTCCCGAAAGGAATCCAGGCGCGTGCGGGATCCTACATGGGATCCTGCATGCCTACGCGTCGATATTCCCCGCCGACAGCGCGTGCGTCTCGATGAAGTTGCGGCGCGGCTCCACATCGTCGCCCATCAGCGTGGTGAAGACTTCGTCGGCCGCGATGGCATCCTCGATCTGCACGCGCAGCAGACGGCGCACCTTCGGGTCCATCGTGGTTTCCCACAACTGGTCCGGGTTCATTTCGCCCAGGCCCTTGTAGCGCTGCTTGGAGATGCCGCGCTCGGCTTCGCCGCGCAGCCACTGCATGGCTTCGCGGAAGTCGGACACGGTCTGCTCCTTGCGCTTTTCGCCTTCGCCGCGGGCGACCAGCGAGCGCGGGCCCACCTTGCCGGAGAAACTCTTCGCGGCCTTGGACAGGATGGCGTAGTCCGAGCCGTTCACGAAGTCCGCGTCGATGAGGCTCACGCGCACGTTGCCGTGGTGCATGCGCTGCACCGACAGGCGGTGGCGTTCGGTGGCTTCGTCGAACTGCGCAACGACGTCCACGCCGTTGCCGCTCACCGGATCGCGCATGGCCTCGGCCAGGCGGCGGGCGGAATCGGCGGTGGACTCGGCCGTCTCCAGGTTGATTTCCACGCCTTCGGCCATGGCCGAGAGCGCGGCCGTGTCGAACACGCGCGACAGGCGGGCGATCACGCCGTCGGCGGCGACGTACTGGCGGGCCAGTTCGTTCAGCTCTTCGCTGCGGATGATGTTGCCGCCCGAAATGATCTCGGCATCCTTCAGCGCCAGCGACAGCATGAACTGCGCTTCTTCCTGGTCGTCCTTCAGGTAGCGCTCTTCACGACCGACCTTGACCTTGTACAGCGGCGGCTGGGCGATGTAGACGTAGCCGCGCTGCACCAGCTCGGGCATCTGGCGGTACAGCAGCGTCAGCAGCAGGGTGCGGATGTGCGCGCCGTCCACGTCCGCGTCGGTCATGATGATGAGGCGGTGGTAGCGCAGCTTGTCCACGTTGAAGTCGGGGCCGATGCTGGTGCCCAGCGCCGTGATCAGCGTGGCGATCTGTTCGCTGGCGATCAGGCGGTCGAAGCGCGCCTTTTCGACGTTCAGCACCTTGCCGCGCAGCGGCAGGATGGCCTGGAACTTGCGGTCGCGGCCCTGCTTGGCCGAGCCGCCCGCGGAGTCGCCCTCGACGATGTACAGCTCGCACAGCGCGGGGTCCTTTTCCTGGCAGTCGGCCAGCTTGCCGGGCAGGCCGGCGCCTTCCAGCACGCTCTTCCTGCGCGTCATTTCGCGCGCCTTGCGCGCGGCTTCGCGCGCGCGGGCGGCCTCGACGATCTTGGCGCACAGCGCCTTGGCGTCGTTCGGGTGTTCCAGCAGCCAGGTTTCCAGCGTGCGCGCCACGGCCTCTTCCACCGCCGGACGCACTTCGCTGGAGACCAGCTTGTCCTTGGTCTGGCTGCTGAACTTGGGTTCGGGCACCTTCACTGACAGCACGCAGGCCAGGCCTTCGCGCATGTCGTCGCCGGAGGTCTCGACCTTGGCCTTCTTGGCCAGTTCGTTGTCGGCGATGTACTTGTTCAGGATGCGGGTCATGGCCGCGCGCAGGCCGGTCAGGTGCGAGCCGCCATCGCGCTGCGGGATGTTGTTGGTGAAGCACAGCACGCTTTCGCTGTAGCTGTCGTTCCACTGCATCGCCACTTCGACGCCGACCGACACGCCGCCGGCGGCGGACTCGGTGCTGACCGAGAACACGTTCGGGTGCAGCACGGTCTTGCTGCGGTTGATGTATTCGACGAAGCCCTTCACGCCGCCCGAGAACGCGAAGTTCTCTTCCTTGCCCTGGCGCTGGTCGATCAGGCGGATCTTCACGCCATTGTTCAGGAACGACAGTTCGCGCAGGCGCTTCGAGAGGATCTCGTAGTGGTATTCGATGTTGTTGAAGATGAGCGGGTCGGCCAGGAAGCGCACTTCGGTGCCGCGCTTGTCGGTCGTGCCCGTCACCGCCAGGGGCGCGACGCGCTCGCCCTGGCGGAACTCCATCTGATGCACCTGGCCGTTGCGGCGGATGGTCAGCCGCAGCCATTCGGACAGCGCGTTCACGCAAGACACGCCCACGCCGTGCAGGCCGCCGGACACCTTGTAGGAGTTCTGGTCGAACTTGCCGCCGGCATGCAGTTCGGTCATGACGATTTCCGCCGCGCTGCGGTGGAATTCATCGTCCTTGTGGATGTCGGTGGGAATCCCGCGGCCGTTGTCGGTGACGGAAATGGAGTTGTCGGTGTGGATCGTGACGACGATGTCGTCGCAATAGCCGGCCAGGGCTTCGTCGATGGCGTTGTCGACGACTTCGAACACCATGTGGTGCAAGCCGGTACCGTCGGACGTGTCGCCGATGTACATGCCGGGGCGCTTGCGCACGGCCTCCAGCCCCTTGAGCATCTTGATCGAGTCAGCGCCGTAGCCGCTGTTCTCGGGAGTGGTGTTCTGCTGATCTGACATGTCTGTATCGATAACGCTTTAAAGAACGGCCTGGCGGCCGGACCGCCCGCGAGCCCTCAGGCCCGCAAGCGGCACAAACCCACGATAGGCGCGCGAATCAAATCCGCATGGGCATGACGACGTACTTGAACTGGTCGTCTTCGGGCAAGGTGATGAGCGCCGACGCGTTGGCGTCGGGCATGACCGACCACTGGATGTTGTCGACCTTCACGTTGGCCAGCACGTCGAGCAGGTAGCCCACGTTGAAGCCGACGTCCAGCGCTTCATGGCCGTAGTCGATGTCGATCTCTTCCTGCGCCTCTTCCTGCTCGGCGTTGGACGACGAGATCTTCATCTGGTTCTGCGCCAGTTGCAGGCGCACGCCCTTGAACTTGTCGGTGGTCAGGATGGCGGCGCGCTGCAGGCTGCCCTGGAGCGCTTCGCGGCCGACCAGGAAATGACGCGTGTAGTTCGTCGGGATCACGCGCGTGAAATCGGGGAACTTGCCTTCGACCAGCTTGGACACCAGCTCGACGTCGCCGAAACGGAAACGGATCTGGCCCGGCGCCACGTCGATGGAGACGGGCTCGTCGGAGTCTTCCAGCAGGCGCTGCATTTCCAGCACGGTCTTGCGCGGCACGATCACTTCGTGGCGTTCGCTGATGCCGTCGGCTTCGGTGGAGCAATGGGCCAGGCGGTGGCCGTCGGTGGCGACCGCGCGCACGCGGCCCGGCTCGAACACCAGCAGCATGCCGTTCAGGTAGTAGCGGATGTCCTGTTGCGCCATGGCGAAGTGCACCATGTTGAACAGGTGGCGCAGCGTGCGCTGCGGCATGGTCAGCGATACGTCCCACTGCTCGGGCTGAGCCACGGTGGGGAATTCGCTGGCGGCCAGCGTCTGCAGCGCGAAGCGGCTCTTGGCCGACTGCACCGACAGCTTGTTGCTGGCCAGCGCCAGGCGCACGTCGCCCGTGTCCGGCAGCGCCTTCAGGATGTCCAGCAGCTTGCGCGCCGCGACGGTGGTGGACTCGTTGTCCTGGCCCACGCCGAAGTCGGCATGCGTGGTGATCTGTACTTCCAGGTCGGTCGCAATGAAGGCGACCTTGTTGCCTTCCTTGCGCATGAGGATGTTCGCCAGGATGGGCAGGGTATGGCGTCTTTCGACGATGCCCGCCACGGTCGACAGCGGTTTCAGCAATGCATCGCGTGTGGTTTGTACGAGTTGCATGTTCATCCTTTTAGAGTTTGTTCCAACACGTGCAGGGTATGGTTGAGTTCCGCTTGCTTGGCGCGGGCATCGGAAATCTTGCGTACGGCATGCAGCACGGTGGTGTGATCACGGCCACCGAACAGATCGCCGATTTCCGGCAGGCTTTTCTGGGTCAGCTCCTTCGCCAGGTACATCGCAACCTGGCGCGGCAAGGCGATATTCGCGGGCCGGCGTTTCGAATACATGTCGGCCACCTTGATCTTGTAGAAATCCGCCACCGTCTTCTGGATGTTCTCGACGGTGATCTGCCCGTTGGAAACGGACAGGAGATCCTTCAGGGCTTCCTTGCAGACATCCACCGTCAGCACGTCACGGCCGTGGAAGCGCGCATAGGCCAGGACCTTGCGCAGCGCGCCTTCCAGTTCGCGCACGTTGCTGCGCAGATGCTTGGCGATGAAGAACGCCACTTCCTCGGGCATGGGCACGCCTTCGGATTCCGCCTTGCGCAGCAGGATCGCCACGCGCATTTCGAGTTCCGGGGGCTCGATGGCCACCGTCAGGCCGGAATCGAAGCGCGAAATCAGCCGGCTGTCGATGCCGGACAGTTCCTTCGGATACGTATCGCTGGTGATGATGATCTGCTTGCGCTGCGCGACCATCGCTTCGAACGCGTAGAAGAATTCTTCCTGCGTGCGGTTCTTGCCGGAGAAGAACTGGATGTCGTCGATCAGCAGCAGGTCCAGCGAATGGTAGTAGCGCTTGAAATCGTCGAACGCCTTGCGCTGGTAGGCCTTCACCACGTCGGACACGTACTGGTCGGCATGCACGTAGCGCACGCGCACGCCGGTGCCCGCCGCCACCATCGCATTGCCGATGGCGTGGATCAGGTGGGTCTTGCCCAGGCCCACGCCGCCATACAGGAACAGCGGGTTGTAGGACGTGCCCGGATTCTCGGCGACCTGCAGCGCGGCGGCGCGCGCGAGCTGGTTCGCCTTGCCGGTCACGAAGTTCTCGAAGGTCAGGTCGGTGTTCAGGCGCGAGCGCTCGTACACGATGTTGGCGGCATCCGCGTTCACGGCCTGCGCCGCCGCCGTCGTGGCGGGCGCCTGCGCCGCGGCGGGTGCCGCGGCCGGCGCGCTCGTGGGCGGAGCGCCGCCTAAGGGGGACGCGCCGGACGGATGGGTCTGCGCTTGCGCGGCCCGCACGGGCGCGACCGGCATGCGCGGCGCGGCGCCATGGGAAGGCAACTCGAACAGGACCTGCACCGGACGCTCGAACCACTCCGCGGCCAACGCTTCGATCTGGTGGGAAAAGTTCTTGCGCACCCAGTCCAGCTTGAAGCGGTTGGGCGCGGCAACGCGCAGCACCGCCTGCGTCTCGTCATACGCAAGCGGGACCAGCGGTCGTATCCACGCGCTGATTTGTTGGGGGGGGAGTTCCTGCTCAAGACGACTGACGCAGGTCTGCCAGAATTCTTTCATGTCGCTCTTATTCAAACCTCGATTCTACCTTGCCTGGGCTGGGGTTATCCACAGGGTAGGGCATAAGTGTCCGGGGGGCGCAGGCTTAACTGTTTGACAAGACAGGGAAAACTTGCTGAAATGGTGGGCTTTTCCGAATTCTGTCTGTCAGAAGGTTTCACAGAGAGCTTGGCCGCGCTCGCCTGATAAGGGTGTTTTCACCTGTATCGCCATGGCAAGTGCTCGGTTCTAGCTTCTATAAAGGTCGCCTGGGTTTTTCCCGGTCAGAGCCCCGTCTGCGAGTTGTTTTTTGCCTATGTTGCAAAAATGCCCGCCAGATACCCGCTACCTGAATGCGCGACCAGGAACCCTCCGGGCAGGTCCCTTCTGACTCTTGTTCTTTTTGTGGATCGTCCATGAAACGTACCTACCAACCTTCCGTTACCCGCCGCAAGCGCACCCATGGCTTTCGCGTGCGCATGAAAACCCGCGCTGGCCGCGCCATCCTGAGCGCACGTCGCGCCAAGGGCCGCAAGCGTCTGGCCGTCTAAGTCCTTGTCTTCCGGTTTTCCCGGAGACCTGACGCCCGACCCGCAGTCCATGCCGCGCGCCACGCTTCCCCCGGAGGCGCGGCTGCATCGCCCCTCCGAGTTTGCCGCCGCCCTCAAAGGCCGGCGTCTTGCCCGAGGGGCGTTCTTCATTGTGAGCGCCGCTCCCAATGATCTGCCCCCCGGCCAGGATGCCTGTGCCCGCCTGGGCCTGGTGATCGCCAAGCGGTTCGCCGCCCATGCCAGCACGCGCAACGCCATCAAGCGGGTCATCCGCGAAGCGTTCCGCCACCGGCGCCTGGACCTCCCGGCGAAGGATTACGTCGTGCGTCTGCATAGCAAGGTCGCGCCCGCCACGCTCACCGCGCTCAAACGCGGCGTCAGGGCCGAAGTGGACGCTCACTTTGGGCGTATCGCGCGATGACTGGCCGGACCCGCTCGCTCGGGGCTGTTTTACTCATTGCCCCGATCCGGTTCTACAGGTTCTTCCTGAGTCCCTGGATCGGCAGGCAGTGCCGCTTTACCCCCACCTGCTCGGCGTACGCGATCGAAGCGATCGAGCGCCACGGCGCCTGGCGCGGCTTCTGGCTCGCGGTCCGTCGCATCGGCCGCTGCCACCCGTGGTCGCCCGGCGGGTTGGATCCGGTTCCGCCGGCCAAGGGAACCAATGGCCCCCCCCGCTGTTCCCACAGCCACCGCACCGAGCACGATTGACGCTAAACTGGCGGGCTTTGCTGGCCCGTATTCACTTCAGTAGGCACCATGGATATCCGACGAACCGTCCTCTGGATGATTTTTTCCTTCTCGCTGTTGCTCCTATGGAACAACTGGCAAATCCATAACGGCAAGCCGTCGCTGTTCGGGGGCCCCACGCCCGCGGCCAGCACGAGTGAACCGCAGGCGGCCGCGAACAACGCGACACCCTCGGTGCCCAGTTCCCCCGTTCCCGCGGCGGCGGCTCCGTCCGCCGTGCCCGGCGCCGCCGCGCCGGCTGCCGCGCGCTCGGAAGAGATCGTCATCACGACCGACGTGCTGCGCCTGACGTTCGACACGATGGGCGCCCAACTGGTGCGCGCCGAACTGCTGAAGTACCCGGCCACCGGCCAGCCGGACAAGCCCACGGTGCTGCTGGACCGCTCCGCCGGCCTGAACTACGTGGTGCAGACCGGCGTCGTCGGCGCGCCCAACGGCCAGAGCTTCCCCACGCACCAGACGCCTTTCCGCTTCGTCTCCTCCGACCGCCAGATGACCGGCGACAGCCTGGCCGTCGCGTTCGAAAGCGAATCGGGCGGCATGAAGGTCACCAAGACGTTCACGCTGCATCGCGGCCGCTACGACATCGACGTGCGCCACGACCTGGCCAACGTCGGCTCCGCCCCCGTGACGCCCGCGCTGTATCTGCAGCTCGAGCGCGACGGCAACGACCCCGCCGACACGTCCAGCTTCTATCACACCTTCACCGGCTTCGCCGTCTACTCGGAACAGGACAAGTTCCAGAAGATCACCTTCGGCGATATCGAAAAGAAGAAGGCCAACTACATCAAGCAGGCGGACAACGGCTGGATCGCCGTGGTCCAGCACTATTTCGCCACCGCCTGGGTGCCCCCGCAGGGCAAGCCGCGCAACAACGAACTGCTGGAAGTGCAGAAGAACCTGTACGCCGCCCGCAGCATCGAAGCCGTCGGCGACGTCGCGCCGGGTGCCGCCGCGCGCGTCGATTCGCACCTGTGGGTCGGCCCGCAGGACCAGAAGGCCATGGCGGCGCTCGCCCCCGGCCTGGAACTGGTCGTCGACTACGGCTGGCTGACCATCATCGCCAAGCCGCTGTTCAAGCTGATGACCTGGCTGCATTCCCTGCTGGGTAACTGGGGCTGGACCATCGTCGCGCTGACCGTGCTGATCAAGGCCGTGTTCTACCCCCTGGCCGCCGCCAGCTACCGCTCCATGGCCCGCATGAAGCAGGTGGCTCCGCGCCTTCAGGCCCTGAAGGAAAAGTACGGCGACGACAAGCAGAAGCTCAATGCGGCCATGATGGAGATGTACCGCACCGAGAAGATCAACCCGCTGGGCGGCTGCCTGCCGATGGTGGTGCAGATCCCGGTGTTCATCTCGCTGTACTGGGTGCTGCTGGCCAGCGTGGAAATGCGCGGCGCGCCGTGGATCCTGTGGGTGCACGACCTCTCGATCCGCGACCCGTTCTTCATTCTGCCCGCCATCATGATGGCCACCATGTTCCTGCAGATCAAACTGAACCCGACGCCCCCGGACCCCGTCCAGGCCAAGGTCATGATGATCATGCCGCTGGTGTTCGGCGGGATGATGTTCTTCTTCCCGGCCGGCCTGGTGCTGTACTGGTGCGTCAACAACACCTTGTCGATCGCGCAGCAGTGGTCCATCACGCGCGCCTTGCAGCGCAAGACGGAAGCCGCGGCGAACCGCTGAAGCGTGCCCTGGCAAAGAACCGGCCCTTATGGGCCGGTTTTTTTTTGTGCGCGCCCGGCGCCAGGCGCGCGCATCCTTTGTTTTGGCGATAGTTATTCTTAATCAAGCATGATGTTCCAATCAACTTCACATTGCAAACCAAGACCCCTATGATGTGTCGGAGATATCCCCGGCCGGCAATGCCAGGGAGATCCCAGACACGGCGCGGGCCCGCAACGGCCCCGCATTCCAGGAATGACATAGGGAGTGTGCTATGACCGACAAGAAACATCTGACCACCGCCTCGGGCGCGCCGGTAGCGGACAACAACAACACGATGACCGCAGGCCCCCGTGGCCCGGCGCTGTTGCAGGATTTCTGGCTGCTTGAAAAGCTCGCGCATTTCGACCGCGAACGCATTCCCGAACGCGTCGTGCACGCCAAGGGTTCCGGCGCATACGGCACCTTCACTGTCACGCACGACATCTCGCGCTACACCCGCGCCAGCATCTTCTCCCAGATCGGCAAGCAGACCCCGCTGTTCCTGCGCTTCTCCACCGTGGCCGGCGAACGCGGCGCGGCGGACACCGAACGCGACGTGCGCGGCTTCGCCATCAAGTTCTATACCGACGAGGGCAACTGGGACCTGGTGGGCAACAACACGCCCGTCTTCTTCATCCGCGACCCGCTGAAGTTCCCGGACTTTATCCACACGCAGAAACGCGAACCCAAGTCCAACCTGCGCAGCGCCACCGCCGCCTGGGATTTCTGGTCGCTCAACCCCGAGTCGCTGCACCAGGTCACCACCCTGATGAGCGACCGCGGCATCCCCGCCAACCTGCGCCAGCAGCACGGCTTCGGCTCGCACACGTTCAGCTTCATCAACAAGGACGGCGAACGCTTCTACGTGAAATTCCACTTCAAGTCGCAGCAGGGCATCGCCTGTCTGACCGACGAGGAAGCGGCGCAAGTCGTCGCGCACGACCGTGAAAGCTCGCAGCGCGACCTGTTCAACAACATCGAACAGGGCAACTTCCCGAAGTGGACGCTGAAGGTGCAGATCATGCCCGAGGCCGAAGCCGCGACCTACCACATCAATCCCTTCGATCTGACCAAGGTCTGGCCGCACGGCGACTACCCCCTGATCGAGGTCGGCGTGCTGGAGCTGAACAAGAACCCCGAAAACTATTTCGCGGAAGTGGAGCAGGCCGCGTTCACGCCGGCCAACGTGGTCCCCGGCATCGGCTTCTCGCCGGACAAGATGCTGCAGGGCCGCCTGTTCTCCTATGGCGACACGCATCGCTACCGCCTGGGCATCAACCACCACCAGATCCCCGTGAACACGCCGCGCTGCCCGTTCCACAGCTACCACCGCGACGGCGCCGGGCGCGTCGACGGCAATGCCGGCGCCACCCTGAACTACGAGCCCAATAGTTTCGGCGAATGGAAGGAAACCCCGTCCGCGGCCGAGCCGCCGCTGGCGCTGGACGGTCAAGCCGCCGATCGCTGGAACCATCGCGTGGACGATGACTACTATTCGCAGCCGGGCGCCTTGTTCCGCCTGATGACGCCCGCCCAGCAGGAACTGCTGTTCGGCAACATCGGCCGCCACATGGCGGGCGTGCCCGAGGAAATCCAGCGCCGCCAACTGGAACATTTCCGGAAGGCCGATCCGGCCTATGCGGCGGGCGTGGCCAAGGCGCTGGGACTGAAGCTGTAATCCCGCAAGGCGCCAAGCGCAGGGCGGCCCGGACAGGGCCGCCTTTTTTATCGGGGCATCAGCGCTGCATGCCCCAGCGCCGGACCGTGAAACGCTCCAAGGTGTCGAACCCCAGGTTTTCCACAAGCAGGCCGATGATCACCACCGCGGCCAGCCCCGCGAACACGCGGTCTGTGTACAACTCGTTGCGGTTCTGGAAGATGTACCAGCCCAGCCCGCCCTTGCCGCTGGAGGCGCCGAACACCAGTTCCGCCGCGATCAGCGTGCGCCACGCGAACGCCCAGCCTATCCGCAGCCCGGCCAGGATGGCCGGCAGCGCCGCCGGCACCAGGATCTGCAGGACGTAGCGCAAGCCCGTCAGCCCGTAGTTGCGCCCCGCCATGCGCAAGGTCTCCGACACGCCCAGGAAGCCCGCGTACATGTTCAGCGCCAGCGCCCACAGCACGGAATGGATCAGCACGAATACCAGGCTGCCTTCGCCCAGGCCGAACCACAGCAGCGCCAGCGGCAATAGCGCGATGGCGGGCAGCGGGTTGAACATCGCGGTCAGCGTCGACAGCAGGTCGCGCCCGAACCGCGTCGACACGGCCAGCGTCGTCAGCACGAAGGCCAGCGCCACGCCGGCCGCGTAACCCTGCACCAGCACACGCAGGGACTGCCCCGCGCGCGCCAGCAGTTCGCCGCTGGCGATGCCCTGCACGAAGGCCGCCGCCGTCTGCGATGCGCCGGGCAGCAGCAGGTCGTTGTCGGTATAGCGCGCCGCCAGCTCCCAGATGCCGGCCAGCAGCGCCAGGATCAACAGTTTGCGCAGGCTGGCGTGCTGCCACAGGCGCTCGTGCCAGGGCAGGGGCGCTTCGGCCGCCTGCGCGGGCAAGGGGGGCAGTTCGTACTCCACCTCGGGACGCACCGGGATCGCTCCGGCATGGGTATTGCTCATGCGTTTTCCTTCAGGCCGCCGCGCGCTCGGCCGGCGCCGCCGGAGCCGATTCGAACAGCAGGTCGTGGATGCGCCTGGCCGCCGACTGGAACGCCGCGGAGCCCTGGCTGTGCAGCCCGAAGGCATGGGCGTTCAATTCGGCGCGCACGCGGCCCGGATGCGGCGACAGCAACAATACGCGGCTGCCCAGCACCAATGCCTCTTCGATCGAATGCGTGACGAACAGCAGCGTGAAGCGCACGTCTTCCCATAGCGCCAGCAGCTCTTCCTGCATGCGCCGGCGCGTCAGCGCATCCAGCGCGGCGAAAGGTTCGTCCATCAGCAGCACGCGCGGCTGCATGGCCAGGGCGCGCGCGATGGCCACGCGCTGCTTCATGCCGCCGGACAGCGTGTGCGGATAGGCGTCGGCGAATGCGGACAGGCCCACCTTGTCCAGGTAGTGCATGGCGCGTTCGTCCGCTTCGCGGCGGCCCAGCTTGCGCGACGCCAGCAGCGGAAACGCCACGTTCTGGCGCAGCGTCTTCCAGGGCGGCAACTGGTCGAATTCCTGGAACACCACGATGCGGTCGGGCCCCGGGCCGCGCACGGGCCGCCCGTCTATGGCGATACGTCCTTCGGTCGGATCGATAAAGCCCGCAACCGCCTTGAGCAGGGTGGATTTTCCGCAGCCCGAGGGCCCCAGCAGGATGAACCGCTCCGCGCCGTGCACATCGAAACTCACCTGATGCGTGGCGCGAACCCGCCGCTCACGCGTCTTGTATTCGATCGACACCTTATCCACAGCCAGCAAAGGCGTGGCCTTTTCGGGGTTATCCACAGGGCCCGCGGCGGTCAGGCCCATATCAGCTACCTTGCGCGGTGATCGGATCTTCGAAGAAGTAGTCGCGCCAACTGGCCGGCGCGTTCTTGATCGCTCCCACCTTGTGCATGAATTCGGCCAGCGCGAACGTGTTCTGCGGTTCCAGCTTGAATTGCACGTCGGGGTTCTTGATCACTTTGATCAGGAAGTCCCGGTCCTGCTTGGCGCCGGTGACGCGCAAATACGTGTCCGCGGCCTTTTCCGGATTGGCGGCGGCGAAGGCGGCCGCTTCCTTCAGCGCTTCCTGGAAGGCCTTGTAGGTCTTGGGATTGTCCTTGCGGAATTTCTCGGTGGCGAACAATACCGTCGACGAACTGGGTCCGCCCAGCACGTCATAGGAATTGAGCACGATGCGAGCCTTGGGATTCTCGGCCAGTTCCTGTTCCTGGAAAGGCGGGTTGCCGAAGTGCCCCGTGATTTCGGTGCCTCCCGCGATGATGGCGGCGGCGGCGTCGGGATGCGGCAAGGCGACGGAAATCTTGTCCAGCTTATTGAACTGCGCGTCGCCCCACAATTTCGCCGAGGCCAGTTGCAGCACGCGCGATTGCACCGACACGCCCACCGCCGGCACCGCGATCCGGTCCTTGTCCGTGAAGTCGGCAATCGTCTTCACGTTCGGATTGTTGCTGACCAGGTAATAGGGGAAGTTGCCCAGCGACGCGACGCCCTTCACGTTCTGCTTGCCGCGCGTGCGGTCCCAGATCGTCAACAGCGGCCCCACGCCCGCCCCCGCGATATCCACAGCCCCCGACAGCAGCGCGTCGTTCACGGCCGAGCCGCCGGACAGCTTGGCCCATTCGACCGTGATGTCCAGGCCATCGGCCTTGCCGTGCTTCTCGATCAGTTGCTGGTCGCGGGCGACGTTCAGCAGCAGGTACACGATGCCGTACTGTTCCGCGATGCGGATCCGGCCTTCGGCCATCGCGGGCGTCGGCGAGGCCAGCGCCAGTATGGCAAGCGTCAGCGCCAGGCCCGAGGCGGTGGCGATCCGGACCAGGCGGTCCCGTAGGGCGGAGGAAAAACGCATGGCGTTCCTTGTGGATAAGTGGTTGCGCGGGAGACGGCTGGCGTATTCAGAAAGGCGTATCGCCTTCGATGGTGGTGCGGTACAGCTTGCGGCGCAGGTGGTCCGGCGTGCCGGCCGCCAGGTGGATCAGCGAACGGTTGTCCCAGAAGACCAGATCGTGGGCTTGCCACTTGTGGCGGTAGAGGTGCTCGGGCCGGATGCTGTGGGCGAACAGTTCGTCGAGTATCTGGCGGCTCTCGTCCTCGGGCAGGCCTTCGATGCGTGTCGTGAAGCCCTCGCTGACGAACAGCGCGCGGCGGCCGGATTCGGGATGCGTGCGCACCACGGGGTGCACGACCTCCTGCACCTGCGCTACCTGCTGCACGCTCAGGTTGGGGCGCCAGGCCCCTTCCTTCTGCAACTGCCCGTACTTGGCCAGATAGGAATGCACGGCGCGCTTGCCTTCGACGGCATCGCGCAGCGCGGCCGGCAGCGTGTCGTACGCCAGGTGCATGTTGGCGAAGAGCGTGTCGCCGCCTTGCGCCGGCAGTTCCTGCGCATGCAGGAGCGAGCCCAGGCTGGGCAATTCCTTGTAGGAGATGTCCGAATGCCAGTATTTGCCGGCGTCGCCCAGTCCGACGGGCTTGCCGTCCTCCACGATGTTGGAGACGATGAGGATCTCGGGGTGCCCGGGCAGATGGAACTGGTGCAGCACGTGGATCATCAGGCGGCCGAAGCGGCGGCTGAAATCGATGTGCTGCTGCGGCGTGATGCGCTGGTCGCGGAACACCAGCAGGTGATGATCCAGGTGGGCTTGGTGCACCCGGGCGAAATCGGCCGCGTCGAGTTCGCGCGACAGATCGATGCCGACGACCTCGGCGCCCATCGCGCCCGCCAGGGGGCGGATCGAGAAATCCTGGGGCGCGGGGACGGGGGCGTACCGCGGTGCCGCATGCGCCTCGGACCGGCGCAGCGCATTGCTCTGGGACATGGATCGCTCCTTGCGCGTGTTCCGCCGGCCAGGCCGGCGCTGGAACGATCCATTATGAGAACCCGCTACCCCCGGACAAACGAATTATTCGGCGTTTGTTCAAGCCCGTGCGTCATAAGCGGGCCGGCGCACTGCGGGTTATATGCTTATTCGCGCGATAGGAACTTGCCGCGCACGGAGCCGATGTGCTGCTCCATCCTGCGCACCGCGGCCTTCTTGTCGCCGCGTTCGACCATGCTGTACAGGTCTTCCAGCTCGGCCACGTTGGGCTTGTCCGCCTTGCCCGCGGGCGGGCGGAACCACAGGCGCATGGAACGGTCCAGCAGGCTGCCGGCGAACTCCGCCAGGATGTCGTTGCCGGCGGCCGCGTACAGCAGTTGATGGAACTGGCGGTCGATCTCCATGCTGCCCAGGCGGTCCTGGCGCTGGTTGCACTCCCAGCCGGCGGCCACGACGGCCCGCAGCCGTTCGAGCAAAGCGGGCGTCGCGTTGTCCACCGCCAGGCCCGTCAGATGCGGTTCGACCAGCAGGCGCGCGGCGATCAATTCGAGAAAGCTGTCGATGGTCTCGGCTTTGACCAGGATGCCCTTGCGCGGCAGGATGTCCACCAGCCCCTCGCGGTCCAGCCGGTGGATGGCGAGATGGATGGGGCTGCGGCCCAGCGACAACTGTTCGCTCAATTGGGCGACGTTGATCTGGTCCCCCGCGCGCAGTTCCTGCGTGAGGATCATGCGCTTGATCGCGATGTAGGCCTGCTCGCCGAGCGAGGCCGCCGGCGCGGGGGCCGCCGCGGCGTCTTCCTGCTGTCGCTTGGGGAGAGAGGTTCTGGGCATGCGGTGAAGGTTACCTGACCACGCGCCGCTACCGGCGCAGACCGCTGCGATTATAGCGACCGGTGCGGGCGGGCCAGCGCGTTCTCAGTCGATGCGCACGTTCCCGTCCTTGACGGCCTGTCCGTATTTCGCGGATTCGGCCTTCATGAACGCGCTGAACGCTTCCGGCGAGGACGCCGCCGCGACCATGCCCTGCTGGGCCAGGATCTGCCGCACGTCGGCGTCCTGCAGCGCTTCCGAGTACATCTGGTTCAGGCGCTGCACGCGCGGGTCAGCAGGCCCATCCAGGTCTGCGACTCGAAACCCGGCAGGCCCGCTTCGGCGAAGGTCGGCACGTCGGGCAGCGCGGGGGTGCGCGCGTTCCCGGCCACGGCCAGGGCGCGCAGCTTGCCCGCCTGGATATGCGGCGCGACCACGCCCACGTCGCCCAGCGTCGCGTCCACTTCGCCGCTGAGCACGGCCATGGTGGCCGGCGCCGATCCCTTGTACGGCACGTGCATCATGGCCAGGCCGGCCTGCTTTTTCAGCATCTCGAAGCCCAGGTGGCCCGACGACCCGTTGCCGAAGGACGAAAACGTCGCCTTGTCGCCTTGCTCCCTGGCCCACGCCAGGAAGGCCTTGAGGTCGCCCGCCGGCACCTTGGGACCGACCACCAGCACGTGCGGATTGGTCGCCAGTTGCGCCACGGGCTGGAAGTCCTTCACGCTGTCGTACGGCAACTGGTTCAGCAGGTAGGGGTTGATGACGAAACTGGCGGCCGTGAGCATGACGGTGTAGCCGTCGGCCGGCTTGCCGAGCAGCGCCTGCGCGCCGATCACGGTGCTGCCGCCGGGGCGGTTTTCGACGACGATGCTGGCGCCCGTGTTCTTGGCGATCGCCTTGCCCAGCGCGCGCGCCAGCGCATCCGACGACCCGCCCGCGGTGTACGGCACGATCAGGGTCATCGGCTGCGACGGGAAGGTCTCGGCCGCCGCGCCCAGGCTGGCCAGCGCCAGGCTTGCGCCCAATATGGTTTTCTTCATGGTCCTATACCCCTTGATTGGTTTTGAATGCCGCGCGGCCGACGGATTATTCCGCGTAGCGCAGCCCCGCGCGCACGACATTGCGCAAGGCGCCGATGCCTTCCACCTCGCACTCCACCACGTCGCCGTCGCGCAGGAACACGGGCGGCTGGCGGGCGGCGCCGATCCCCTCCGGCGTGCCGGTCAGGATGACGTCCCCAGGCAGGAGCGTCAGCCCCTCGGACAGCTCCGCGATCACGCGCGCCACGCTGAATATCTGGTGGCGGGTATGCCCGGATTGCATCACGCTGCCGTTGACGCGGCAGGCCAGGGCGAGATTCTGCGGATCGCCGATTTCGTCGGCCGTCACCAGCACGGGGCCCATCGGGCAGGTGGCATCCAGGCTCTTGCCCTTGAACCACTGCGCGCCGTGCGCGCGCTGCAGGTCGCGCGCGCTGAGGTCGTTGGCGACGGTGTAGCCGAAGACATAGCCCAGCGCGTCGGCCTCGGTGATATCGCGTCCCGCCTTGCCGATCACCACGGCCAGTTCGACTTCCCAGTCGAGCTTGGCCGTATAGGCTTCATGCAGGGGCACGTCGTCCCGCGGACCGGCCACGGTGGTGGGCAGCTTGCTGAAGAAGGTGGGCCGGGCCGGAAGATCGATCTCCTGCCCTTCGCGCTTGCCTTTGCTTTCGTCGTAGTGCTTGAGATAGTTCCAGCCGACGCAGAACACATTGCGCTGGGGCACGATGGGCGCCAGCAGCCGCAGCGAATCCAGCGCCACGCCCGGCCCTTGCGCCTGCCCGCCGCCGGCGATCAGCGCCTGCACGTCGGCGACGCCCGGGAATGGCGTGACTGTCTGGCCCTCGAGCCGGCCCAGCTCCGGGCCGGCATCCGCCATATAGCGAACGATCTTCATGATGCTCAGTCCGCGAGACGGGCTTGTCCCTGGATTTCCACCAGGATCTCGGGCTTGGCCAGGGCGGCCACCTGGACCAGCGCGCAAGCTGGGAAATCGCCGCTGAAGAATTCGCGGCGCGCCTTCCAGACCTGCTGGTTGTCCGCCATGTCGGTCAGGAAGATCGTCAGCGTGACCATGTCGTCGATATGGCCGCCCGCCGCCTCCAGCAGGTGCTTCATCTTCGCGAAGATGACCTGCGCCTGCTCGTAGGCGCTGGCGCCCTGGATGGTGGTGCCGTCATTGGCGCGGGCGGTCAATCCCGACAGATAGACCGAATCCTTCACTCGCAGGCAGTTGGACCACAGGCCCGGCTCGGCTTCGGCGACGTGGGGACTGGTGATGCGGATCTTCTGGACCATGGAATCTTCCTAGCGAAAGGGTTGAGAGCGGGTTTCAAAAACGGCTCATTAAAATAACAGTGATATTTCACAGTTATATCAATGCTAGGGCCGGAGGGGGGCCGAGTCAAGGCTGCCGCCGGCCTGCGGGCATGCGCGTTTACCCTTGGATAGGGGGAATTTTCCTTGGCGATGGCTTGCCCGACGCTGTGGACAACCCTAGGGATAAGCCTGGTGACAAGCCAGGGGAAAGCCGGTGGACAGCCAGGGGATATCCCGGTGGATAGCCAGTGGACAGGCGGTGGATAGCCGGTGCACAACTTGGCCCCGGCAAAAGAAAAGGCGCAGCCCCCGGAAGGTCTGCGCCTTTGAAATCAATGGCTTGCGTGTATCAGGGCTTCGCCAGGAACGCCTGCGCCAGTTTCACCCAGTATGTCGCGCCGACCGGTAGCAGCTCATCGTTGAAGTCGTAGTTCGGGTTGTGCAACTGGCACGGTCCCATGCCGTGATAGCTTTCCAGGCGATGGCCGCCGTCGCCATTGCCCAGGAACAGGTAGGAGCCGGGAACGGCTTCCAGGAAGAAGGAAAAGTCCTCGGCGCCCATGAAAGGCGGCATGTCGCGCAGCACGTGTTCGGCGCCGAAGGCGTCTTCCGCGACCTGGGCCGCGAAGGCCGTTTCCTGCTCCCAGTTCACCAGCGGCGGATAGGCCCGCACGAAGTCCAATTCGCCCGTGCCGCCGTACACCTGCGGCAAGGTGGTGGCGATGCGCCGCATGTCGGCCTCGATCTTGTCCAGCGCCTCCACCGAATAGGTGCGCACCGTGCCGCGCAGCACGGCTTCGCCGGGAATGACGTTGTAGGCGTCGCCCGCGTGGATCTGCGTGATCGACAGCACGGCCTGGTCCAGCGGATTCTTGCTGCGCGAAATCACCGTCTGCAGGGCATGCACCATATCGGCGGCCACGATGATCGGATCCACCGACGCGTGCGGCTGCGCCGCGTGGCCGCCCACGCCCTTGATGACGATGTCCCAGCGGTTGCTGGAGGCCATGGTCGGCCCCGCGCGGAATCCGAACTGGTTGACCGGCATGCCGGGCATGTTGTGGATGCCGAACACCGCGTCGCACGGAAAGCGGTCGAACAGGCCGTCCTGCATCATGGCGCGCGCGCCGGCGTTGCCGCCTTCCTCGGCCGGCTGGAAAATGAACACGACCGTGCCGTCGAAATCCCGGTGCGTGGACAGGTACTGCGCCGCGCCCAGCAGCATGGCCGTGTGCCCGTCATGGCCGCAGCCGTGCATGCGCCCGCTGATCGTGGATTTGTGCGCGAAGCGGTTGTGCTCCGGCATGGGCAGGGCATCCATGTCGGCGCGCAGGCCGATCGTCTTCTTGCCGCTGCCGGCGCGCAGAATGCCCACCACGCCGGTTTTCCCCAGCCCGGTGTGGACTTCCAGCCCCCACCCGCGCAAGCGCTCGGCCACCAGCGTGGAGGTGCGTGTTTCCTGGAACGCCAGTTCGGGATGGGCATGGATGTCGCGGCGCAGCGCGGTCAGGTCCGGATGCGCGCGTTCGATTTCGTCGATGGTTTTCATGGCTGTGGATAAACGGTAAGTATGGAAATTGGCGGCTTGGCGGCCCGGTCCTAGGCCGCGTCGTTCAAATGGCAGGCGCTGAGTTGCCCCGGCGCGACTTCCTTCAGCAACGGCCGTTCCACTTTGCAGCGCGGCATGGCCTGTGGACAACGCGGATGGAACGCGCAACCTGTCGGCGGATCCAGCGGCGACGGCAACTCGCCCTTGATCGGCTGATAGGTGCGCCGCCCGGGCCGCAGGGTCGGCAGTTCTTTCAGCAAGGCCTGCGTGTACGGATGGTTGGCATGCCGAAAAACGGTATCGGTGGGCGCCAGCTCCACCACGCGTCCCAGGTACATGATAGCCACACGGTCCGAAATGTGGCTGACCACGCTGAGATTGTGGCTGATGAAAAGATAGGTCAGGTCCAGGTCCGCGCGCAATTGTTCGAACAGATTGAGCACCTGGGCCTGGATCGATACGTCCAGCGCGGCGACGGCCTCGTCACAGACGATGACCGTAGGCTTGAGCGCCAGGGCCCGCGCAATGCCGATGCGCTGCCTCTGGCCACCCGAGAACTGATGGGGATAACGCTGTGAAAAACTCGGATCCAGGCCTACCTGGCGCATCAGCCCCGCCACGTACTCGGCCTTGTCCCGCGCCCGGACCAGGCCGTGGGCCACGGGCGCCTCGCCGATGATCTCCCGCACCCGCATGCGGGGATTCAAGGAGGCATAAGGGTCCTGGAAGATCATCTGCACGCCCAGTTCATAGGCTCGCCGTTCCGGGCCCGCCATTTCCTTCACCGGCTTGCCGCGGTAGCGCACCTCGCCGGCGGTCGGCGGCAGGATGCCCGACACGATGCGGCCCAGGGTGGATTTTCCACAGCCCGATTCGCCCACGATGCCGATCACTTCGCCTGGCATCACGTCCAGGTCCACGCCGGCCACGGCATGCACCACCTGCGTCTTCAGGCCGGCGCCCAGCAGGTTGGCGATGCGGCCGGCCAGGTCTACGGGCTGCACGAAGCGCAGCTCGACCTGGCGCAAGGACAGGATGGGAGGGAGGGCGTCGTGTTCCACTGCGCTCATTTCGTGTCCGGGCCTCCTGCATGCCAGCAGCGCACCCATTGCGCCGGGCGGACTTCGACAGGCTGCGGCTCGGCCAGACAGGCCTCGGTCGCGCGCGGGCAGCGCCCCCGGAACGCACAGCCTTGCGGCAGGTTCAGCAGCGACGGCGTCATGCCGGGTATCGGCACCAAAGGCCTGCCGCGTGATTCCGGCGTGGGAATGGAGGCGATCAGGCCATGCGTGTAGGGATGCATGGGATGGCTGATCACGGCTTCGGTGCTTCCGGTTTCCACCACACGGCCGGCATACATGACCGACACACGGTCCGCCAGGCCCGCCACCACCGCCAGGTCGTGCGTGATCCAGATCAGCCCGGTGCCGGTCTCGCGGCACAGCTTCTGCACTTCGAACAGGATCTGCCCCTGTATCGTCACGTCCAGCGCCGTCGTCGGCTCGTCCGCAATGATCAGGCGCGGAGAATTCAGCAGGGCAATCGCGATCGCCACGCGCTGCCGCATGCCGCCCGACAACTGGTGCGGATAGGTGCGCAGGCGTTCCTCCGGCGA
Source organism: Achromobacter veterisilvae (assembly GCF_900496975.1). Lineage (GTDB taxonomy): Bacteria > Pseudomonadota > Gammaproteobacteria > Burkholderiales > Burkholderiaceae_B > Achromobacter > Achromobacter veterisilvae. The sequence goes on along the minus strand of NZ_UFQC01000015.1, from coordinate 46,728 downwards.
CGGAATGCCCACCATCGCAAGCGTCTGCAACGCGCGCTGGCGCGCCTGTTCCCGCGTCGCCTTGCCGTGCGCCTGGACCGCTTCGATCATCTGCGTGTCCACGCGCAACACCGGGTTCAGGGTCATCATCGGGTCCTGGAAGATCATCGCGATCTCCTGGCCCCGCAACTGGCGCCAGCGCGCGGGCGTCGCGCCGCGCAGGTCTTCCCCGTTCAACAGCAACTGCCCCTCGACGATGCGGCCCGGCTCGTCCAGCAATCCCATCAGCGAAAAACCCGTGATGCTCTTGCCCGACCCCGATTCGCCCACCAGCCCCAGGATCTCGCCTTCGGCCAGTTGCAGGTCCACGCCGTCCACCGCCTTCACCACGCCGTTGCGCGTGAAGAAATGGGTCTTCAGCCCGCGCACGTCCAGGATGGGCCTGGGCGTTGCCGACGGTTTTTCCACAGCCTGCGTCTGCATCTCGCCGCCCCTCAATTCGCGTGGCGCGGGTTGAGCACATCGCGCAGGTGGTCGCCCACCAGGTTGATGGCGATGATGGCCAGCGCCAGCGCGATGCCGGGAAAGAAGGAAATCCAGTACTGGCCGGACAGCAGGTATTCGAAGCCGTTGTAGATCAGCATGCCCAGCGAAGGCTCGGTCACCGGCACCCCTACCCCCAGGAACGACAGCGTCGCCTCCAGCGCGATGGCGTGCGCCAGGTCGATGGTGGCGATCACGATCAGCGGCGGCATACAGTTCGGCAGCACGTGGCGGAACAGCACGCGCCCCCAGGACAGCGACATACATCGCGCGGCCTCGACGTATTCCTTGCCGCGTTCGACCAGCGCCGCACCGCGCGCCGCGCGCGCGAAATACGCCCACTGCACGACGATCAGCGCGATGATCACTTTATCCACACCCTTGCCCAGGATCGCCAGCAGCATCAGCGCGACGAGGATCGCCGGAAACGACAACTGGATATCCACAATCCGCATCAGCAGGGCGTCGATGCGGCCGCCGAAATAGGCCGCGATCAGGCCCACGGTGGCACCGATTCCGAAGGCCGCCAGCACCGACACGGTCGCCACCAGCAGGCTGGTGCGCATGCCGTAGAGAATGGCCGACAGCAGGTCCCGCGCCTGGCCGTCGGTGCCCAGCCAGTAATGCATGGCCCCATCGCCGCTTTCGCTGCCGGGCTTGAGCTTGGAGTCCATGATGTCCAGCACGGCCAGGTCGTAGGGATTCTGCGGCGCGATCCAGGGCGCCAGCAAGGCGGCGCCCACGATCGCGACCAGCATGACCAGGCCCAGGGTGGCGAGCTTGCTGGCGAAGAAGTCCGACAGGAAGCGGCGCCACGGCGTCTGTTCCTTGGCCTGTGCTGGCGGGACGGCGGCGGAGGCGGAGGCGGGCGTATTCATCGGCGGCTATCCAGGCGTACGCGCGGGTCCAGCACCGTATAGATGATGTCCACCACGAGGTTCAGCATGACCAGGAAGAACACGATCAGAAGCAGATAGGCCACCACCACCGGACGGTCCAGGTTGATGATGGAATCGATCAGCAGCTTGCCCATGCCCGGCCAGGAAAACACGGTCTCGGTCACCACGGCGAACGCCATCACCTGGCCGAATTCCAGGCCCGCCACCGTCACCACCGGAATCAGGATGTTCTTCAGCAGATGCACCCCCAGCACGCGCCTTTCCGACAGGCCCTTGGCGCGCGCGAACTTGATGTAGTCCATGGGCAGGGCCTCGCGCGTGGCCGCCCGCGTCACGCGGATGATCATCGCGCACTTGGCGAGCGCAATGGTGGCCGCCGGCAGCGCCAGGCTCAGCCAGCCGTTGAGCGTCAGCACGCTCAATTGCAGGGACCCGATGCTGACGGTCCGTCCCCGCCCCCCCGCCGGCACCCAGCCCAGCATCACCGCGAACACCATGATGAGCATCAGGCCGACCCAGAAATTGGGCAGCGAGAACCCCAGCACCGACCCCGTCATGATCGCGCGCGACGCGGGCGCATTGGGTTTCAGGCCGGCACGGATCCCCAGGGGCACGCCGATCAGCACCGACAGCAACATGGCCACACAGGCCAGTTCCACGGTGGCCGGCATGCGTTCCAGGATCAGGCGCATGGCGGGTTCGCCGGTCAGGAAGCTGTTGCCGAAATCGCCGCGCACCGCCTGCCCCATGAAGATCAGATACTGCCGCCACAGCGGCAGATCCAGGCCCAGCGAGGCGCGCACCGCGGCGCGCTGCGCCTCGGTGGCTTCGGGGCTCGCCAGCATCGACACCGGGTCGCCCACCATGTAGATGCCGGCGAAGACCAGCGCCGACATGACGAGCATGACGACGATGGTCTGCAGCAGCCTTCTTACGATCGTGGCTAGCACGAGAAACCGCCCGAATCGCGCATTACTTCTTCAGGGTCGCGAACTGCGCAAGCGTGACCTGGTCGGGCCGGCCCTGATAGCGGATATCGTTCTTCATGGCCCACACCGACAGCTCGAAATGGATCGGCAGCATGGCGTAGTCGTCCATGGCGATATTGCTGGCCTGGGACAGCAACTGCGCGCGCTTGGCGTCATCCATGGTGGACGACGCTTCCTTGACCAGGGCATCCATCTTGGGGTTCGAGTAGCGGCTGCGGTTGGTGGTGCCCAGGCCCGCCTCCGGATTGCGCGTCACCAGCAGCGAGGTCAGCGCGTTGGACATTTCTCCGCTGGTCACCGACCAGCCCGCCAGATACGCCGAGAACGCATAGCTGTCGCGGTTCTTGAAGAACACCGGGGGCGCCATCGCGTCCACGCTGGTCTTCACGCCGACGCGGGTCCACATCGAGGCGATCGCCTGCGCCACCTTCGAATCGTTGACGTAGCGCCCCGAAGGCGAACCCAGCGTGATCGAAAAGCCGTTGGGATAGCCCGCTTCCTTCAGCAGGGCCTTGGCCTTTTCGACGTCGGCCTTGGGCGCCTTCGAATGCTCTTTGCTGGAACCGAACATCGGGTAGGGCAGCAGATTGCCCGCCGGCAGCGCCACGCCGCCCATCACGCGTTCCACCAGCGCCTCGCGGTTGATGGCCAGCGACAGCGCCTCGCGCACGCGCTTGTCCTTCATGGGATTCTTGTCGGTACCCTGCACGCCGGGCGAGGGTTCCGCGAACTGGTCCAGCGCCACGTACACCACGCGCACCGACGGCGTTTCCTCGACGAAGAGCTTCTTATCGCCCTTCAGCTTGGGCAGGTCGTCGGTCGGGGGATCCTCGATCATGTCGACGTCCCCGGCCAGCAGCGCCGCCACGCGCGCGGCGGCATTGCTGATCGGACGGTAGACCACGCGGTCCCATTCGGGCTTCTTGCCCCAGTAGTTGTCGTTGCGCGCCAGCACGAATTCCGCGCCCCGCTTCCACGACACGAACTTGTACGGGCCGGTGCCGATCAGGCCGTCGCCGCTATTGAGTTCCGTGGTCGTCTTGCCTTCCGCCGCGGGCCCCGACGCGGCCTTCTTGGACATGATGGGCAACTGCGCCAGGTTGACCAGCAGGTTCGGCGCCACGTCCTTGGTGGTGATGCGCACGGTCTGCGGATCCACCGCTTCGGTCTTCTCGACCGACCCCAGGTACAGCGTGAACGGCGAAGGGCTGTTGGGCACCTTGGGCACGCGCGCATAGGTAAAGACGACGTCTTCAGCGGTGAACGGCGTGCCGTCGGAGAACTTCACGCCGGGGCGCAGCTTGAAGGTCCATACCTTGCCGTCCACGGTCCAGGATTCGGCAAGCGCGGGCTGCGGCTTGAGCTGCGCGTCGGTCGCGACCAGCGTGTCGAAGATGGTCTGGGAGATCTGCGTATTGGGCGTGAGCGCGTGGTACTGCGGATCCATGGAGGACGGTTCGGTCTTCAGGGCGATCACCAGATCGCGGGCCATGGCCGAACTGAGTGTGCCAAACGCCAGAACCACCGCGGCCGAACCGCAGGCCAAGACACGCGAAAACCGAGATGCCATTGTGATCTCCCAGAGTTGTTTCGGGTTTTGAACCTCGGGGCCACAGTAACCACCAAACAAGCCCCCGCGCAACAGTTATATTCCCTTATTGTTCTCGCTTCGCCTACGCAGAAATATGTCCGCCTACGCCCCCATCGCCGCCATTGCCACCGCCCCCGGAAGAGGCGGCATCGGTGTCGTGCGCGTGTCCGGCGCGGACCTTTCCGGCCTGGTGCGCCGCCTGTTCCAGCGCGAACTCACCCCGCGCCACGCGCACTACCTGCCGTTCAAGGCCGAGACCGGCGAACTGCTGGACGAAGGCATCGCCATCTACTTCCGCGCGCCGCATTCGTACACCGGGGAAGACGTGCTGGAATTGCAGGGACATGGCGGCCCCGCGGTGTTGCGGCGCGTGCTGGAAAGCTGCCTGACCGCGGGCCGCGACCTCGGCGTCCGGTTGGCCGAACCCGGCGAATTCACGCGCCGCGCCTTCCTGAACGACCGCATGGATCTGGCCCAGGCCGAGGCCGTCGCCGACCTGATCGACGCGTCGTCGGTGGCCGCCGCGCGCGGCGCCATGGCCTCCCTGTCGGGCGAATTCTCTGCACGCGTGAACGACCTGTCGGACCGCATCATCCATTTGCGCATGCTGGTCGAAGCCACGCTGGATTTCCCCGAAGAGGAAATCGACTTCCTGGAAAAGTATCAGGCGCGCCCCACGCTCGACGCGCTGACCGCGGACCTGGACAGCCTGATCGCGCAGGCGCGCCAGGGCGTGATCCTGCGCGAGGGCCTGCACGTCGTGCTCGCCGGGCAGCCCAACGTCGGCAAATCCAGCCTGCTCAACGCCCTGGCCGGCGACGACATCGCCATCGTCACCCCGATCGCGGGCACGACCCGGGACAAAGTCGTACAGGAAATCCACATCGACGGCGTGCCTTTGCACATTGTCGACACCGCGGGTCTTCGGGATACCGAAGACACCGTCGAGAGCATCGGCATCGCCCGCACCTGGCAGGAAATCGAACGCGCCGACCTCATCCTGCACCTGCAGGACGCCACCCAACCCGGCGACGAACTGGACGCCCAGATCACCGCGCGCCTGCCGCCGCGCACGCCCGTCCTGAAGGTATTCAACAAGGTGGACCTGCTGGCCGCCGCCTTTGCCGCCGGCCCGGGAGAACTGGGCATTTCGGCCAAGGGCGGCATCGGCCTGGATGCGCTGCGCGCCGAACTGCTGCGGATCGCGGGTTGGAACCCCGGCGCTGAATCCCCCTGGCTGGCCCGCGAACGGCACCTGCGCGCCTTGCAGGACGCCGCGGAACACCTGGCGCTGGCCGGCGAACACGCGCAACAGGACGACCGGGTGCTGGATCTATTCGCGGAAGAACTGCGGCTGGCGCATGACAGCCTGTCGAGCATCACCGGGAAGTTCACCAGCGACGATCTGCTGGGGGAGATTTTTTCCAGCTTCTGTATTGGAAAATAAAAGGAGATTCCGGGAGGTTCCGGAAACTCCATAAATCGGCTGGAGAGCCGCATCTTTCCTAGAATCCATGTTTCAATACGTACACAGAAAACCCGCTAGAGCCCATACCTTTCGTGTACGCAAATACGTATACAGAAATTATTCCTGCTGAATTTTGGCTCTCGTGTACACAATCACTTCATGCCGATGCACACGTCAGTACAAAGTGCTGCTTCGGATCAGCGAGCAGGATAGTGGGCTTGTACTCTAAGACGATCCAGACACTCGTGCCGGAATTGATGACTGTCGGAAAGCCCGACGGGAAGCGCATCCAGGATGCGATAGGCCGCTGAGTGCCTCGGTCACTGCACGACTTGCCGACCTCTTATGTGGGCGAGGAGAATGGCCCCTCACAGCGTTGCACTTCCAGTGCCGAGCACCCGCGACCACGTCGCCGATAGCGCGTCTGTCTACGGGGTCGCCCTGCCTTTTGCATTGAACGGCCAAATGTACCCGGCCTTTGCAGGCCACGATATGCGTCTTCAGCATTGCGACGCTCTATGGCGCACGATTCCGCTAGTTGATCTGGACCCAGGACGACTACATCATCTGGCGCCCAGATCTAAAGGAAATCAATGTCGATCCTTAAAAGCGTCAAGATCGTATCGGCCGACCGCAAAGCCGTGCCGTCTCCCACATTCAGCAAGCGGCACCGTCTCCTGGTCCGAATTGACGAACTGCTAGCACTGGCGGAGGCCAGCCGCGATGGAAAGAACTTCCGTCCAGAGCATACTCGCACCTATGTTGACCCTGCGACGGGCAACAAAGAACAACGCTTGGTGGAAAAACGCCTGCAGAAGTGGTGGTGGGTCGCGAGCAACGCGAAGGTGTATGTCGAACTACGCTACGGATCCCGACCGATCGAACTCACGCCAGGCAAGACGGCCATTGAACTCGACTCTGAGAGTCAGGTGATTGACACGCTGGCCCTGCTGAAGCAGGCTGTGTTGGCTGGCGAATTGGACAAGCAACTGGCTGCAGCGGGTATGACGTGGCGTGCAGCCCTCCGCCCGAAAACCTGAAAGCCCAAAAACCCAGACCGGGGCTTCCCGGCCTGGGACGCTTGCGCTAGAACAGCATCAGTTGGCTACCGGGAGCGCTGCGCCAATGCGCGCAGACGTTTTCCTCACGGCCCAGCCTCCAGCGCGTATACGCGTTCACGTACACCGTTTTCGGACTCATGTCGCTTTCCTCTTACGAGAGAAGCGAGAACGATAGGAAATCACCACCGCAAAGTGCTAAACTTTACGTTCGTATGCAGTGATCGGCAGAGGGGCGTTCTCGACCACCATGCCGGTGCGCACCGATCGCTTTTGTTCTTTCCCGCCAAGGTCGTAACAAAAGCTGGAGCGCGCTATTACCGCCTACCACCACCCTAGAAAAGCCCTTCCTGTCAGTTGGCTACTTTTCTAGGGTGTTTCTTTTTTGCTGGCTCGCGCGGTAGGCTAGCAACGACCAGCTATCGCTCTTCTCATTCCTCTCCTCCATCATCGGCTTGCCGTTCAAACGGCGTGGCCATCGTGTCCCGATAATTTTTCAAGATGAACTCTGTCATCTTGATCACGCTCGCCCATTGGCGTTCATCCATTTGGTCAGGCAGCTCAATCATTCCTTGATCACCAAAGATGGGGATAGGTATGTAGATTCGCCCCGGCTTGTTGGGGTGCATCGGCGTAGAGACCGCTGATGGGACTTCGGAAGCTGGAGCGGCTGCTGGAATTCCTAAAGATTGTTTTGAACGCTTTTTTGCTGTTCCGTTAGCTGCTGGAGCCGCAGGAGCTTTAACGTGTGGGCTCAACTCGATGCCTGCCTCCCTTGCGGCTGCCAGGAAGAAAGTGATCGACTTCGTCAGAGTGGAGCCAGAGATTTCGTACTGTCGAAATCGTTCCGCCATTTGACCGGTCGTAGCGTTCGCCAAGTTAATTGTGCCGTCCGACATGAAGGCATAAGACTGGTGAACTAAGCCGGCCAAAAGACTCTTCTGCTCTGCCTCGTTAGCCGTGATGAAGCGTGTCAACGCTTCAGTTGGCACGCCTTCCTCATCTACCAATCCAAACCAGCGAAGCGCTGCGACCAACGCTGCTCGCTCGGAGCCAGAGCGCTTCGACAAATAATGGCGGTCAATTACGCCGGGAAGAACAGGGTGCGCGCGCAGATCTTCCATGAGCTTGCTGAAGCTTCGGTAGGACGCGTAGGGCGGTTTCAAAGTTGTTTTGTCAGCCATGGTGCACGGCTCCCAGTTTAGGTCTGTTCGCAGTGTAGTCAGAACAGAAAAACAGCGCAACCTCCACAAACTTCGAAACGAAGTCTTCCTTGGCCTCGAAACCTCTTCCACCAAAAAGCCCGCGCACACAGAAGCAGCGCCATGGTCTTGATATAAAACGCAACATTATCCACATTGCTATGGACAAATCTTTATGAATCAATGACTTGCATACTTTATTTCGCGCATAGATTTGGAGAAAGATAGCCATCAAAGGCGCTGATCTCTGCGCTGTCGTCGCTTATGTTGGATTTTTGCATCGAGGAAGAGCACCTACTGCGTCTGGTCTCGGCACCTTTCGGCCGTGAACTGTCGCTGTTAGCGCTCTTCACAGGCCCAGCGGGTCTCTGCGCAATGGTTACTATGACGCGCTGCAAGGTGAGGATAGCCGCTCGATCCGTTACGGCCGCTTATCGCCGGCGATCCCCGCTCCTATCAGCTACCCAACTCGTCAACAAGCACCGTCTGAAAAGATGTACACAACGGTGTACACAAAATCTTTCTATATCTACTGGGCCGCATAAAATATAGGCTATGCGCGCTTTTCTATATTCTGTATCGGGAAATGAAGATCGCTCGTGATCAGGCCTTCTTTGTGGCTTCGACAAGGCACGCGGACAGACGATCAAAGTGCTTAAGGGCGGCTTGAGTGAGGACCACGTTCTTGCGACGGGCGTCTTCCGTATCGTCCAAGGTCAACCAGCCCTTTTCGCGCATCGACTTCAAGCGGGCGTGCAAAGTCGCTGGCGAGCCAATATCATCTGCCCCCATCACGTCACGCACCGACAATGAACGGTCTTCACGCGAGGCAAGGGCGATGAATGTCAGAATCCGTTCTTCCAACGGATCCAAGGATGGGAGAGAAGGTAGTCCACTCAACGCTTCTGCCAGACGCAGAAAGCGGATGTAGATATCTGCGGGGCGAGTCATGCTCTTCTATCACTAACGTCGCTCAAAACTCTAACCCACCGTCGCCTCACATGACAAGCGCGCTTGAACACCTGAAATGGGCTTCAGTTACGGCTGTGGCCTTTTTACTGAGCCTGGCGGCGAACGAGTGGGTGTTCACACAATCCGAATTCGTGCGCGGCGTGAACTGGGTATATCTGCCGGCGGGTGTTCGTCTCCTGGCGACGCTTCTATTCGGGTTTGCGGGGGCAACCGGCCTTCTGGTCGCGTCTTGGATCGCATGCTTCTTCTATTTCTTTCCGGACGATTTTCTTCGATCAGCGGTCGGCGGAGTGATCGCCACTGTAGCACCGCTGGCAGCGTACTTCTTGGCGCGCGAGGTTCTCAAGATGGGGAAGAACTTGCGGAATCTGACGCCTGCTGGCTTGCTGTTCTGCATCGTCCTCTACGCGCTTCTGAACGCTACGCTGCATTTCGCCTGGGCACTATTGACGGCCGTCAATCCCCCCGGCATTGAATCGCTTGTGGCAATGTTCATTGGAGACGCATCGGGAGCCCTGCTGATTTGCTACTCGATGCGAGGGCTGCTGCTTATGGTCCGCTGGCGGCTGGCGAAGGGCTTTGCGAAGTCCCGGTAAGGCGAAGAAGCATGTCAGAGGCGAGAGGCAAGTCGACGGCATAAACGCGCAAGATACGAAAGATCACTTATGGCAATGTTCACACACAATCAGCTCAAATCGTTATAGAATTTATAACGATTTTTCTCCGGGAGATGTTTGTGTTCGATAAATTTGGCAGACCGTTACTTGGAATTGTCGCGTGTGTGCTCTTCCCCGTGGTGGCCTTCGGACTGTTCGTTGTCGGTTGGTACGCGTTCGCAAACATGGCAAGTTTCTTCGGCACCGCCGTGTTGGTGGCCGTCATTGTGGGAATCTTCGTGAGGAAGCGCCTTCCTCCGAACTTGACTTTCAAACCGGGCGTCGTGGCTTTTATCGCCCTGGGCGCAGGGGTGCTTCTGACCGCTGGCGTTATGAAGACACAACGCGCGGAGGCAGCAAAGACTGAAGCGAAAGCCGCGCAAGAACAGAAACTGGTTGCTGATTACAACGCGAAGGCCCAACTTTTCTTAGCCGAGACACAGCTCGTCCGTAACCGCGCGGTGCAATACCAGGGCTCTTCACGATTCAGCGCCGTGGGCGCTCAAGAGTGTCGGAGTGCCATTAAGAACGCGGAGAACATTTCGCCCAACCGACATGAGGCCTCATTCCGCGCTTGGTACAACGCCTGGTTCATGTGCGCCACCTACGCAGGCGACTCTGATTCGGTTCCCTCTCTCTCGAAATACGAGAAAACCCGTCCAAACTTGAAGGCCTTCCTGGGATGAGTTTCGCGACACGCATCTCAGCGCAACTCATACCAAGTCCCACGCCCCCCCCCATGCTGGGCCAGGTGTCCCTGTTCCACCAGCATCCTGAAGTGTTGCTTGAGTGTATTGCGGTTGCCGCTGGTCAGGCGGATCGCTTCGGCCATGGTGATGCGGCCATGCTCGCGCGTGAATTCGACGATCTTCAATGCCAGGTCCGGCAACTTGGCCAGTACCAGCTTCTCGCGCTCGACTTTGCGTTCCAATCGACGCACTTGCTGCGACAGGGCCCGCAGGAAGAATACCAACCAGGGTTGCCAGTTCGGCGCATCCGTTCGGATGCTGCCCTGGGTTTGTCGTAATGCCAGATAGTAAGCTTCCTTACTCTGCTCGATCACGCTTTCGAGCGAGCTGTAGGGTACATAGGCATAACCCGCCTGCAACAACAGCAAGGTGGTCAGCACCCGGCTCAAACGGCCGTTGCCGTCCTGGAACGGATGGATCTCCAGAAACACCACGATCCAGATGCCGATCAGCAACAATGGATGCAAACGCCCAGTGCTGCGCTCCCCGTTGAACCACGCCACCAATTCGACCATCAGGCGCGGTGTATCGAAGGGCGTGGCAGTCTCGAATACGACGCCTAGAGGCTTACCGTCTTCGTCGAACGCGGCCACGCTGTTGGTAGTCGTCTTGTAATTGCCGCGATGCCAGGCGTCCTTGTCACTGTGGGTCAGCAGGTCGCGGTGCAACTGGCGAATGTGGTTCTCGGTTAGCGCGATCTCCTGCCAGGACGAGAACACCAGCTCCATGACCTCCGCATAACCCGCCACTTCCTGCTCGTCTCGAGTGTCGAACGACTTGATCTGCAAGTTGGAAAGCAGGCGTTCAACCTCCCGGTCCGACAGCCGGCTCCCCTCGATCCGGGTCGAAGAGCCGATGCTCTCGATGGTGGCGACTCGTCGCAATGCTGACAGCCGATCGGGCGCCAGCGTGCCCAACGCACGCCAGGCCCCTTTGAATTCGTCGATACCTGCAATCAGGCCGAGAATCTCAGGAGTGATTTGAAGAGAGTCTGTGTGGATCATCGGAACCAATGCTACACCCAATTACACCCAATTTATGGGTTCGCACCATTATCCCACCCGTTTACACCCAATTTCGGGGCAAAGGGCAATATTCCGATAACCGGTTGAAATGCAGCAGCGCAGCCTAGCTCAGTCCAGACCGCTTTTCATCGACAGGCTCAGCCGGTCACGGCCGCCGGATCCCGTTCTGGCTCCTCGCCGTCCAGGGTTCGGGCGGAAGCCTCCCGGCCGCGGTTTTCCAGCACCCGATCCAGGCGCTCGGACAGCAGGCCCAGGTCCCTGGCCCGCTTGCCATGCAGCAGGCGGCCCAGCGCGTGGAGGTTCAAGGCCATGGTCCTCAGTTCGGCCAGTTCGTTCTCCGTGAGGGCAGCGCCCTGATTCTCGTTGAGTTCGATCCGGTCCAGCACGGCCGCGCAGGCATCGTGGAACTTGGAGTACTGCTCCCAAAGATTGGGCGGGCCATTACCCGCCGGAACGGACTTTTCGGGTGCCATGGACGCTCCTTTTCGGATCCGCGCAGCCCTCTGCTGTGGACACGCGGCATATTCTTATAAATTCTATAACTAATCCGTCGATCATTCCTGCGCGGGCCGGATACCCGTATATTTTCAATCCCCGATCGCTTTCCTCTCCCCGGAATCCGCATGCCCTTCGACATACGTCCCGCCACCGCCAGCGACATCGCCGCGATCGAGCGGATCGTCGCGGACGCGTATTCGCCCTATGTCCTGCGCATCGGCGCAACGCCGGGCCCCATGCTGGACGACTACCCCGCGCGCGTCGCGCAAGGCGTGGTCCACGTGCTGGAAACGGAAGAAGGCATCCAGGCCGTCCTGGTATTGATACCCGAAGCGGATTGCCTGCTGCTGGACAATGTCGCGGTGGCGCCCGGCGCGCAGGGGAAAGGCTATGGCCGCCATCTGCTGCGGTTCGCCGAAGACGAGGCGCGCCGCCGCGGCCATGCCTGGATCCGCCTGTACACGCAGGAAAAGATGACCGAGAACATCGGCATCTATCGCCGCTACGGCTACGTCGAAACGCATCGCGCCGAGGAGATCGGCCTGAAGCGCGTATTCATGAAGAAACCGCTTTTTTGAGCGGTTTCTTCTCCCCTCCCTAAAATACGAGTATTTACTCGTAATTCAAGTGGAAGGCTTTTCGCTTTCCGTCTCGCCGGAAACGGCATGCCGCGCCCGCCGGTTGCTGGCCAGCGACTTCGCATAGACGGAATCCGGCCGGATGCGGTGCGCGATCACGTAGCCGGTGACGCACGCCAGCATGAGAGGCAGCATGACTTCGTAGCTGAGCGTCATCTCGAAGATCATCAGGATCGACATCAGCGGCGCATAAGTGGTGGCCGCCAGCAACGCCCCCATGCCCACGATGGCATAGCTGGATACCGCGGACAGGTCGCCGGCCGGAAACAAGGTTTGCAGACCCGTGCCATACAGGGCGCCCAGCGCCGCCCCCACGAAGAGTGTCGGGGTGAAAACGCCGCCCACCGCGCCCGATCCGACGCTGGCCGCGGTGGCCAGCGTCTTCAGCAACAGGATGGCGGCCACGGCCTGCCATGCCCACTGCGTGTGCAGCATGCTGTTGACCACACTGTATCCATTGCCCCAGACGGCGGGATTCACCACGGACAGCGCCCCCACGGCCAGGCCGCCCACCGCCATCCTCGCCCACAAGGGAAACGGCAGGCGTCCGAAGGCGCCGCGCGCCAGGTCTAGGAACCGCAGGAATTGCGGCGCGGCCAGGCCGGCGATCAGCCCCAACCCCAGGTAATTGAAGACTTCCCAGCCGGACACGAAATCGAACGGCGGCATGTGGAACACCGCGTCGTAGTGCAGGATCTGGCGCGTAACGATATTGGCCACCACGGACGACACGATCAGCGGCACCAGCGTGGCGGAGGCGATCGCGCCATAGACGATTTCGGAAATGAACAGCGCGCCGGCGATGGGCGCGTTGTAGGCGGACGTGATGCCCGCGGTGGCGCCGCAAGCCACCAACAGCCTCAGATGCCTGGGCGGCAGGACCAGATACCGCCCCGTCAATGAGGACAGCATCGCCGCCAGTTGCACCATGGGGCCTTCCCGGCCGATCGAAGCGCCGGAACCGATGGAAAAAATGGATGACAGGCTGCGGGCGATCGTCTGGCGGAACCCGATGACGCCCCGGCCGACGGAGATTGCCTCCATATAGTCTGCCGCGCCGCGCTTGGGCAGCCGTTTCGCGGCCATCTGCAGGATAGCGCCGGCGATCGCGCCGCCGGCGGCCGGCATCAGGAACCGCTGCCATGGGCTGAGCCCTCGCGCCAGGGACACCATGCCATGAGGAGCATCGCCGCCGCCCAGCAGTATTTGCATCCAGCCCAGCAGTTCCCGGAAAACGACCGTCGCCAGCGCACCCAACAGTCCCATCAGCGCCGCCGCGCACACGGTGGCGGGCAGATTGTCGGCCAGCAAACGGCTTCTCAGCCAGGTTGCCCAGCCTGAATTCTTGATTCGGATTTCTCTCGCCATGGCGCGATTCTACGGCGAAAGCTGCTCACTTTTTGTTCAGTCCCCTGTAAAGAAAGGCCCGGCTCCTCCCCCCCCAATCCCTGGCTTCGAAGAATGCCTGGCGGGCCTCTGAGGGCCCCCAGAAAGGCAAGAAAGCAAGGATGCGGAAGGGCGGTTTTCGGAGTAAAAGTGCCGTTTTTGCCACCCGTCCTGGAAAGAAGGCCTGTGGATAACTCCTAAGCAGGCTGGTTGTGCACATGTTGTGGAGGCAAGTTGAACAAGCACCGGTTTCGGGTAGGGTCCAAAATCTTGTCCAACTTCAGCTTTTTTCCCACACAGAGTTCTTGCACAGGCAAAAACGGCTCCAAGTCGATGAAAAAGAAGAGGTTTTCAGGGTTAAGGTAGTTATCCACAGCCCTTATTAATCATTAGTCTTTATATAAAGAGAAATAAAGGAAAAGCCAAACATGTCTTCCCATTCCGCCCAGCCATCACCCCCCGGACTCCGTCCATGCGCATCCTTCTGATAGAAGACGAAGCGGAACTTGCCCGCTGGCTTTCAAGAAGCCTGGCCAGGCATGCTGGCTTCGTGGTCGAGTGGGCCGACGACGGACTGGTTGCCGAACGGCGGTTGGCAGTCGAAGAATTCGACGCGGTCATCCTGGATCTCGGACTTCCGGGCATGGATGGCCATACCTTGCTGGCGAAGATCCGCGCGCGGGACGACCGTACGCCGGTGCTGGTCTTGACCGCGCGCGATTCGCTGGCCGAAAAAATCGGTACCCTTCACCAGGGAGCGGACGATTTCCTGCCGAAACCGTTTGTTGTGGAAGAGTTGGAGGCGCGTCTGATCGCGCTGATCCGGCGCAGCCGCGGACGCGAGCATCCGCGGCTCACCCTTGGAAACCTGGTTTTCGAGACTTCGGCCCAGAAATTCACGGTCAATGGACAGCCCTTGCAGTTATCCCCACGTGAACATTCGGTGCTTCGGGTGCTGATCCAGAAAAGCGGCGAACCCATCAACAAGCAACAGATCCTCGACCGCATCCTCACGGACGACGCGGACATCAACCTGGAGGCCATCGAGGTGCTGGTGCACCGGTTGCGCAAAAAATTGGCGGATACCGGCGTGCAGATCGTGACCATGCGGGGCATGGGCTACTGCCTGGAGAACGCTGTTGACAACTAGAAGTCCGGGAAAAACAGGATTTTTTTCGCCCAAAAAGCGGAATCGCACCCTGAAAACCCAGTTGCTCTGGTGGCTGATCCCGACGCTGGTGTTCGTGATGATGGGCGCGCTGTGGCTGTCGAACCATCAGTTGCGCAACCAGGTCGACATTGCCTACGACCGTTCGCTCTCCGGAGCGCTGCGCGCGATCGACCACAACATATCCACAGCCAGCGGTGGATTAGCCATGGAACAGCCGTACCTGATGCTGGAATTTTTCGAGCTGACGGCCAATGGCAGCGTTTTTTACCGGGTGGCGACCGAGGACGGCCTGGCGGAAATCGGCCATCCCGACCTTCCCATGCCCGCCGAACCCCTGGTCTCCGGCGAGCCGCGGTTTTTCTACGCGACGTACCAGGGAACCCCCGTCCGGGTCGCGGCGCTGGCGCGCCCCATGGATCCTCCGCTGTACGCAAACAAAGGGGGACGGGTAGTGGTGCAGGTCGCGGAAGGCCTGGATACCCGCCAGGCCTTTCTGCACCAAGTGCTGGTGCGATCCGTGGAACGGGACCTGGCCGTGGTCCTCATCAGCGTCCTGGTGATCATCCTGGGCGTTTTCATGGCCTTGCGGCCCCTGGTCCGTTTGAGGCAGGAGGTGGAAGGGCGGTCTGCGGACGATTTAAGCCCCGTCAGCGCGTCGGACATGCCAGGTGAGGTCCTACCCCTAGTCGCCGCCGTAAACCTCCACATGGCCCGTTTTGCGGCCCAGGCGAGGGTCCAGAGCCAGTTCCTGGACGACGCGTCGCACCAGTTGCGCACTCCCTTGTCGGTTTTGCGGACCCAGACGGCCTACGCTCTGCGCGAAACAGACCCCCAGGAGGTCCGTACAGCCCTTCTGGCGATGCAGGAGGGCCTGGACAGGGCTGTGCGCACCACCAACCAAATGCTCGCCCTGGCGCGCGCCAAGGACGCTTCCCTGGCCGAAGGCGGATTCGCGCCGGAATCGGTCGACCTGGTCGAGCTGGCCGACGGCGTCATCCGCGGCCTGCTTCCCACGGCCCGGGTCCGCCAACTGGACATCGGCCTGGAGGCCGAACAATCGTCGGTCATGGTGCAGGGGGCCGATTGGCTGCTGAGGGAGGCGGTCAGCAATCTGGTGGACAACGCCATCCGCTACACCGCGCCCGCCGGGGAGGTCACCGTCCGGATACTGGAGGGCGCCGGCGAGGCCCGGCTGGTGGTGGAGGACAGCGGCCCGGGGATGTCCACCGAAGACATCGCCCGCGCCTGCATCCGCTTTCGCCGGGGGGCGGCCGGCAAGAACAAGCCCGGCGCGGGCCTGGGGCTGGCCATCGTGGGCACCATCGCGGAAACCCTGGGCGCGCGCCTCGTCCTGGAAAACCGGGCGCCCTTGCCCGGCTTGCGGGCGGCCCTGGTGTTTACCCTTGGATCGAGCTCGGATGCTGCACTGCGTCATGAAAACGGCGGGTTTTGAAAGGTGTTGGAAAGCTTCGGTTTTGTACGGTTGCGTCCACTGGGGCAGCCAATGCGGAAAACCGCCACGGCGGGGCTTCCAGGCATACCTAGACCTATAAATCTCGGAGACGCAAGAATGCAGACCAGTCTGAAGCTGCGCCTGGCCGCCGTCGCGGCGCTTGGCGCGATCACCCTGTCCCTGGGCGCCGTCCAGGCGGCCGAAGAGCCTCGCCGTCCGGAGTGCATCGCGCCGGCCCAGCCCGGAGGCGGTTTCGACTTGACCTGCC
This sequence comes from Achromobacter veterisilvae, assembly GCF_900496975.1. Lineage (GTDB taxonomy): Bacteria > Pseudomonadota > Gammaproteobacteria > Burkholderiales > Burkholderiaceae_B > Achromobacter > Achromobacter veterisilvae. The sequence goes on along the minus strand of NZ_UFQC01000015.1, from coordinate 30,183 downwards.
GCCTGGCCACCGAAGGCCTCAAGCAAAGCGGCGCGCTCAAGAGCGCCATGCGCATCGTCTACATGCCCGGCGGCATCGGCGCCGTGGCCTACAACAACATCGTGGCCCAGCATCCCAACGAGCCGGGCACCATCGTGGCCTTCTCCGGCGGTTCGCTGCTGAACCTGGCCCAGGGCAAATTCGGCAAGTACAACGTCAACGACGTGCGCTGGCTGGCCGCCATCGGCACCGATTACGGCGTCGCGGTGGTCCGCAACGATTCGCCGTACACCGACCTGAAAAGCCTGATGGAGGCCTTCAAGCAGGATCCGACCAAGATTGTGCTGGGCGCCGGCGGCACCGTGGGCAGCCAGGACTGGATGAAGGCCGCCCTGACCGCCAAGGCGGCCGGCGTGGATTTCAAGAAGATGCGCTTCGTGGCCTTCGAGGGCGGCGGCGAAGCCGTCACGGCGCTGCGCGGCGGGCATATCCAGGCCTACATGGGCGACGCGGCCGAAGCGTTCACCATGCTGGAAGGGGGCGCCCCGATCCGTGTGCTGGCCGTGTTCAACGACCAGCGCCTGTCGGGCAAGCTGGGCACCGTGCCCACCGCCAAGGAACAGGGCTACGACATCGTGTGGCCGATCATCCGCGGTTTCTACGTGGGGCCCAAGGTGTCCGACAGCGACTACCAGTTCTGGATCAGCGCCTTCGACAAGGCGACCGGTTCGCCCGAGTTCAACAAGCTGCGCGAACAGCAGGGCCTGTTCCCGTTCAACAAGACCGGTCCCGAGCTGGACGCCTACGTGAAGGACCAGGTCAAGCGGTACGGCGAACTGGCCGATTCCTTCGGCCTGGTCAAGAAGTAAACGCCAGGCTTTTCTTCCAGGATTGCGCCCGTCAGGGCTCCTCCGCCGCGGTTTTCCCGCGGCGGCGGGAGAGGCTGCGCCGCGCGATGCGACTACAACGGAAACGTGATCATGAACGATCGAATATTGGGGCTGGCGGCGCTGGCGCTTTCCGCCTTCATGACCGCGGCGGGATGGGGGATCGAAGCCCCGTTCGCCTATGAGCCCGTGGGCCCGCGCGCCTTTCCCCTGCTGCTGGCGCTGATCATCGGCCTGTGCGGGCTGCGGCTGGTCTACAAGGGCGGCAACGCGGTCGAAGCGAATCCTCCGGGCGCCAACGGCCGCATTGCGCTGATGGTGGTGTTCGCGGCGGCCTATGCCTTCCTGTTCCAGTGGCTGGGTTTCGTGATCGCCACGTCGCTGATGACCGTGTTCGTCGGCCGCCTGTTCGGGGGCGGCTGGATCAAATGCGCCATCGGCGGCATCGTCATGAGCCTTTTCTTTTTCGTGCTGTTCGACAAGGTGCTGGACGTGGTCCTGCCGGGCGGACTGCTGGAGAACCTGATATGAGCGGCATCCTCGATCATTTGTCCATCGGCTTCGGTGTCGCCTTCTCGCTGACGAACCTGCTGGTGGCCGCCATCGGATCCTTCTTCGGAACGATGGTGGGCGTACTGCCCGGCCTGGGCCCCATCAACGGCGTGGCGATGCTGATACCGATCGCCTTCGCCATGAACCTGCCGCCGGAGACGGCGCTGATCCTGCTGGCGGCCGTGTACGTCGGCGCCGAGTATGGCGGGCGCATCACATCCATCCTGCTTAACGTGCCGGGCGAGGCCAGCGCCATCATGACGACGCTGGACGGCTATCCGCTGGCGCGGCAGGGGCTGGCCAACGTGGCCCTGTCGCTGTCCGCGTGGTCGGCATTCTTCGGCGCCATCGTGTCGGTGGTCGGCATCATCCTGCTGGCGCCGTTGCTGGCGAAATGGGCGCTCGCGTTCGGTCCGGCCGAGTACTTCGTGCTGATGATTTTCGCGTTCTGCTGCCTGACCAGCCTGCTGGGCAAGCAGCCCGTCAAGGGCGTGCTGGCCGCGATGATCGGGCTGTCGATCTCGGTCGTGGGGGTGGACGCGAATTCGGGGGTTTACCGCTACACCTTCGAATCCGTGCACTTGGCCGACGGCATCGATTTCGTCGTCGTCGTGATCGCGCTGTTCGCCGTCAGCGAGATGCTGGAAATGCTCGAGAAAGTGATGGCCGGCCACAGCGTGGAGGTCAAGCCCAGCGGCCGCAAGCTCTTCAACCTGAAAGAGCTGGCGTTCACCTGGTGGAGCGTCGTGCGCAGCGCCTTCGTCGGTTTCGGCGTCGGCGTGCTGCCGGGCGCGGGAGCCAGCGTGGCCGCAGCCGTCGCGTACTCGCAGGAAAAGCGCATCATCGAAGCGAAGGATCCGGACGCCAAATTCGGCAAGGGCGACATGCGGGGCCTGGTGGCGCCGGAGGCGGCCGCCACCGCGTCGGCCATCGGATCGTTCGTCCCGATGCTGACCCTGGGCGTGCCGGGTTCGGGCACCACCGCGGTGATGATGGGAGCGCTGACGCTCTACAACATCACGCCGGGTCCCGTCCTCTTCGATTCCAAGCCCGAACTGGTGTGGGGGCTGATTGCGTCGCTGTTCGTCGCCAATGTGCTGTTGTTCATCATGAACGTGCCGCTCGTGCGCCTTTTCTCGAAGGTGCTGTCGGTGCCGGGCTGGCTGATGGTTCCGGGCATTCTGTGCATCAGCTACATCGGCGTGTACGCGATCAACGCCGGCACGTTCGACCTGCTGCTGGTGGCCGGCATCGGCACGCTGGGCTACTTCCTGCGCAAGCTGGGTGTGCCGATGGCGCCGCTGGTGCTGGGCGTGGTGCTGGGGAACATGATGGAGCAGAACCTGCGCCGCGCCTTGTCCATGACGGACGGCGACGTGGGCGTGCTGTTCGCCAGCCCGGTCTCGATGGCCTTGTGGGCGGGCGCTGCCGCGGTCGTGATCGTGCCACAGATCATGCGCAGGCTGCGCGCGGCGAAAAAGGTTGCCGCCGATCCGGTTTGACGGATGCCGGCGCGTTCGAGGAAGGGCCTGTCGGACGCGCCGCACCTTCGCCGGACATTGCATTGGGGCGCCTGTCGGCGCCCCTTTTTTTATCCGTGGAAAACAGCGGAAAATGAATATGAGCTTTTATTCATGTTTTCGGAAAAGTGCTGTTTTCAAGGGGTGAAAAGCTTTTTTTGACGATCAGACCTGCGCCAGCCGTTCCAGCGCGGCGTCCAGCGTGGCGTCCTTTTTGGCAAAGCAGAATCGCACGATCCGATGGTTGGATTCCGGCGCGTCGGGCTGGCGGTAGAACGCCGATACGGGGATGACGGTGACGCCGTGCTTCACGGTGAGATCGCGCGCGAAGTCGGCTTCGCCCTGCTTGGAAATGTCGCTGTAATCGGCCAGCAGGAAGAACGTGCCGGGGCTGGGCAGCGGGCGGAACCGGGTCTTTTCCAGGCCTTGCGCCAGGTGGTCGCGCTTGGCCTGGTAGAAAGCCGGGAGATCCAGATAGGGCTTGGGATCCCGCATGAATTCGGCCAGCGCGAACTGCATGGGCGAGGGCACGGTGAACACCATGAATTGATGCACCTTGCGCAGTTCGGCGCTGAGCTGGCGAGGGGCGCAGCAGTAGCCGATTTTCCAGCCGGTGGTGTGATACGTCTTGCCGAAGGAAGAAATCACGAAGGCGTGTTCGGCCAGCAGCGGACGGCGCGCCACGCTGGCATGCGGCTTGCCGTCGAACACAATGTGTTCGTAGACCTCGTCGGACACCAGCAGCACGCCGGTGTCGCGCACAATGGCTTCCAGCGCGTCGAGGTCGCTGTCCTCGAGCACGGCTCCGGTGGGGTTGTGCGGGAAGTTCAGCATCAGAAGGCGCGTCTTCGACGTGATGGCGTCGCGCACGCGCTGCCAGTCGATGCGATAGTAGGGGTCGCCTTCGGTGGGCGCGCGCAGCGGCACGGGCACCGCGGTGCCGCCCGCCAGCCGGATCGCGGGCAGGTAGGAGTCATAGCAGGGCTCGATGACGACGACCTCGTCCCCGCTGCCCACGGCAGCAAGCACGGTGGCCATCAGTGCCTCGGTCGCGCCGCTGGTGACGGTGATCTCGGTTTCCGGATCGTAGGCATGTCCGTAGAGCTCGCGCGTCTTCGCGGCGATGGCCTCGCGCAAGGGGGCGACGCCGGGCATGTAGGGATATTGGTTGTGGCCGTCCGCCATGGCCTTGGACACCAGCGCGCACAGGGCGGGATCCGGATCGAAGTCGGGAAAGCCCTGGCCCAGGTTGATGGCCTTGTGTTCGATGGCCAGGCGGCTCATCACGGTGAAGATGGTGGTGCCAACGTCGGGAAGTTTGGATCGGATCATGGTGAACGAGAGAGTGGACGCTGCTAGCAAAGAGAGTTTTCGTAAGTATCCCACTAACTCATAATTCGGTTTTCTCTAAGCTAAAGACGCGGAAGGGGGCGTAGTGCGGAACATGTTGTGGAGGGTGCTGGGCGGTTTTGCGATTGCGCTGGCCGGGGCTTTGCTGGCGGTGTGGGTGCATATTCCCTTGCCGTGGATGCTGGGCGCGCTGCTGTTGACCGCCGCCACGCGCATCGCCGGGCTGGGCACGGCGTGCCCGCGGCCGGCGCGCAACGGCGGGCAGTGGGTGATTGGAACGTCGCTCGGGCTGTATTTCACGCCGCAGGTGATTGGGCACATCGGCAGCAACGCGGGGCCCATCATTGTGGGCATGCTCTTCGCGCTCGGGCTGGCATTCATGGGCACGGCGATCCTGCGCCGCTGGACCGACGCGGATTTCAAGACGGCCTGGTTTTCCTCGGCGATAGGCGGGGCAAGCGAAATGGCCAGCCTGGCGGAACGCCACGGCGCGCGCATCGATCGCGTGGCGACGGCGCACAGTGTGCGCGTGCTGCTGGTCGTCGTGACGGTGCCGTTCATTTTCCAGTGGTGGGGCGTGGCGGGGCTGGACCCCACCGTGCCAGGCCCGCGCGAGGTCCATGGGGCGGGGTTGGCGCTGCTGGTGGCCCTGACCTGCATCGGGGGCACGGCCTTCATGAAGCTGCGGCTGCCCAACCCCTGGGTGCTGGGTCCGATGCTGGTCGCCATGATGCTGACGGCCTCTAGCATCGAATTGTCGGCCTTGCCCGACTATGTGCCGAAGGTGGGGCAGTTGTTCATCGGCTGGTCGCTAGGCGACCGCTACCGGCCGGATTTCTTCCGGGCGGCGCCGCGCTTCATCGCCGCGGTGGCGGGCTTCACCGTTACGGCCCTGGCGTTGGCGTTCGGCCTGGGCGCGCTGCTGTCATGGTGGTCCGCGGCGCCCATTCCCACCTTGATCCTGGGCACGACGCCCGGCGGCATCGCCGAAATGGCAATCACCGCAAAAGTGTTGCAGCTCGGTGTGCCCGTGGTCACTGCATTCCACGTCACGAGAATGGTGTTCGTCGTGATCGTCACGGGGCCGCTGTATGCCTTCCTGGCCCCGCGGCAGGCGGAATCGGCGTAAATCGGACGCGTTCCAGTCTGAAAAATACGACATTGGGGAAAACAACTATATGAGTCTGTAATGCGTGATGAGTATGCTGATCACGCAGTTGATTCAAGCAGCGCGCGGACTCGTTCTGCAGCATGGCGGCAAGCGGGAACGCAGCAGCAACGCAGGTGTCACTACCGGTCGTTCAGTTCTCACGGCGTCCTTGATTCATTGCATTTCGAGTTAATTACAGGACGCTAGAAAAAATGGCTCAGAAGGGCAAAGTTAAGTGGTTCAACGCTGACAAGGGTTACGGTTTCATTACGCCGGACGTCGGCGGGACCGACGTTTTCGCACACTTTTCCGCCATCCAGGGCCGCGGTTATCGCAGCCTGAACGAAGGCCAGGAAGTCGAATTCGAAGTCAAGGATGGTCCGAAAGGACCTCAAGCGGCCGAAATTCGCCCGCTCTAAATCGGGAAATCCCAATTTCCCGTCCGCCAGGTTCGGCCTGGCTACAACGCCCCAGGACCTTCGGGTCTGGGGCGTTGTTTCGTTTGGGGCCCGGATTTTCTCCCGGTCTTCACTCCCTGTTAGTAATCACTAACATATTCTCGACCCGTGGATAAGTTTGTGGATAATTATTTTTGGGTATGAGTATTTTCATGCTCAGTAATGAAGCAGGCAGGTTATCCAGGCGGCGGGTTTGCGTAGTTATCCCATTTTTTCGCGAATGACCTAACATCGCTCCGGGCCTATTTCGGGAGCGTGTGGCTTGCGCGCGCAGGAAAGAGAAAACACCGCTTTTCCCCAGTAAATGCGCGTGTTTAGCGTGCTTTCCACGGGATTTTCGGCCAGGGCCTGGGTATGGGCGGGATTATCTTTTCGACCTGTTCCAGGCCTGTTTTGGGTCAACCGGGGACGGTTGTTCACAAAGATATCCCCATCCCGGTTATGCACAGAATTACACCTTTTTGACTTCGGATCCATGCTCCGCGCCTGTGGATAGAAATGGGGATAGGAGAGCTGGGCCAGACTTTCGGATACTGCTGCGCCCTTCCGCGCGAGGTCCGGGCGACCAATACTCGTCGGGTGGACTCAGGCTATCGGGATGAAGCGCATCGGCTACCCGGACGTTGCCTGCGGGTTTTCCACAGCGTGCATGGGATAAGGCGATCTCACCCATATGGATGATGGCGCGGCGTGCGGGAGCGGAGCAAGATAATTGCGTGGTCAATGAATCTTGCAGCGACGGTTTCCCCGAACTCGGCAAACCAGCGGGATGAATACCGCATTCAATAACGTTGGGGATAAGTCGACGAGGGAATCGCGGTTGGCGATTTTGACCGCTGGATTGAGCCAGGGTTCCCTGCGGGTGAGGACTGTCGTCGGGCTGCTTGCCTGCACGCGTGGATGGGCGGTCACTCCCATCTTATCCACAAAGTTTTCCACGGCTGTGAGCCGCCTTGCCGTGGCGTTCGTTGGGTTGTTCTCAACGGACCAAGCTGCCACCGTATAAATGAAAGACAGGCTCCTCTCATAGGGGAGATGTTGCGCATTTGTGCATTTTCATGGATCTGAGCGGTTTGCGCATCAGGCATTTCGCTGCCTTGATTGCTGCTGAACGCAGCTTCTGTTCATCGACTTATCCCCAGAATTGTTCCACGTGAAACGTGCCCTGACTGCTCGTTCGGGGTTGGTACAGTTGTTGATAACTTTGTTATGAAAGTTGGGGTGATTATCAAGCGCGGAAGACGCTGGGCCATGGATTTCTAGTTTGTCTGGTGTGACCCTTTGGTGAGGCGAGCGGCTGCTTTTCGAAAGCAGATCCAACAAAGAAGGGGACAGAACTAGAACCGCCTACTTCAATTGGAGCGGCCCTTGATGGGACGGGTCATCCGAATCGAGACTTTGAGTCCTTGGATTTCATTGTTTAGAGGGTCCAGTGGATCTCATGTTTCACGTGAAGCCAAGAAAAAAGAGTGTTTTTAGGGGTAGGGGTAGGGTAGGGTGGAAAAAATCACTTTTTTTCTTGAAACCAAGCTCCACGAATACCAGCCGAGGAGCTTGAATATGCTTGGGTTTATTGGGCAGTTCTCGTATCGGCCATGCTTAATTGAATCGATGTTCCACGTGAAACATCCCCTCGATAGCGGCATACCAATGGATGTTTCACGTGGAACATAGTCGGTGGCCGTGAGGAGGATACGACCGGCAGCTTCCTTTCGGGGCATCCACTCCCGAAGTGGAGTGATTGTTCAAGCTCTTTCCTGCGGCCGAACGCCAGGGAAGCAGAGAGGATTAGCCACGCCGGTATTAGGAAATTGTTCCGATGTTTCACGTGAAACATCGGCGGAGGAGACCGCTCTCGTTCGTAATTCACGGTCGTCTGGCAGACCAATATCCCGATTGGAGACAATCAGGCGAGCCTATCTACGCCGGCAAAGAGAGGAGAGGTACTCGTTAATCCGGTGTTTCACGTGGAACACTCCAAAAGAACCCAGCCTGTTCTCTGGCAATCCGGTGGGGTTATGGAAGCGCGCCGCCGCTCCAAGCGCTGCTGTTTCACGTGGAACATAGCCAGGAAACACCGGCAGATGCCGACATATTGTGTCTGGCCGATGCGATGACGTTGCCATTTGCCTACGTCATTCAAGTTCACGGCGAAGCTTTGCTGCACCGAAACATGTTTCACGTGAAACATGCTATCCCTGCCTCTATAATGAGCACCGAACGCTCTCTTACCTCCCCATCATGGACTATCCCCGCGCATTCGATGTCATCGTCGTAGGTGGCGGCCACGCCGGCACTGAAGCGGCTTTGGCTGCCGCACGCACTGGCGCCAAGACACTGCTGCTCACGCACAACATCGAAACCCTAGGCCAAATGTCTTGCAATCCCTCCATTGGCGGGATTGGCAAGGGCCACCTCGTCAAAGAAGTCGACGCCCTGGGTGGCGCGATGGCTTTGGCAACCGATGAATCGGGGATTCAGTTCCGCATCCTGAACGGGTCCAAGGGGCCGGCGGTGCGCGCGACCCGCGCCCAAGCGGATCGCGTGCTGTACCGCAAGGCCATCCGTGGCCGTCTGGAGAACCAGCCGAACCTGTGGCTGTTCCAGCAGGCCGTCGAAGACTTGATGGTGGAAGGCGACCGCGTAGTCGGCGCCGTCACCCAGATCGGCCTGAAGTTCCGCGCCAAGACAGTAGTGCTGACCGCGGGGACCTTCCTCAACGGCCTGATCCACGTGGGACTGCAGAATTACTCTGGCGGCCGGGCAGGGGATCCTCCCGCGATTTCCCTGGGGCAGCGCCTGAAAGAATTGAAGCTCCCGCAAGGGCGCTTGAAGACGGGCACGCCTCCGCGTATCGATGGCCGCTCCATCGACTACAGCGTGCTGGAAGAGCAGCCGGGCGACCTCGATCCGATTCCCGTGTTCTCGTACCTGGGCAACGTGGCGATGCACCCTCGGCAACTGCCGTGCTGGATCACGCACACCAACGCCCGTACGCACGACATCATCCGCGGCGGGCTGGACCGGTCGCCGATGTACAGCGGCGTGATCGAAGGCGTGGGCCCCCGCTACTGCCCCTCCATCGAAGACAAGATCCACCGCTTCGCGGACAAGACATCGCACCAGGTCTTTCTCGAACCCGAAGGCCTGGATACGCATGAGGTCTATCCGAACGGCGTGTCGACCAGCCTGCCGTTCGAAGTGCAGCTCGATCTGATCCATTCCTTGCCCGGCCTGGAGAACGCGCACATCCTGCGGCCGGGCTATGCCATCGAATACGATTACTTCGATCCACGTGGATTGAAGAGCACGCTCGAGACCAAGGCGATTGGCGGCTTGTTCTTCGCCGGCCAGATCAATGGCACCACGGGCTACGAAGAGGCGGCGGCACAAGGCCTGCTGGCGGGCACCAACGCGGCGCTTCTGTCGCTGGACCGCGAGCAATGGACGCCGCGGCGGGACGAAGCCTATCTGGGCGTGCTGGTGGACGACCTGGTCACGCGCGGCGTGACCGAACCCTATCGCATGTTCACCTCGCGGGCCGAATACCGCCTCAGCCTGCGCGAAGACAACGCCGACCTGCGCCTGACGGAAATCGGCCGCCGGCTTGGAATCGTCGACGATGTGCGCTGGGATGCCTTCAACCGCAAGCGCGACGCGGTGGCTGCGGAAGTCGAGCGCCTGAAGTCTTCCTGGGTGAATCCGCGCTTGCTGCCCGCGGAAGTGGCGGAGCCCCTGCTGGGCAAGGCGATTGAACGTGAGTACTCACTAGCAGACCTGCTGAAACGGCCGAACGTTTCCTATGAAGCCTTGATGGCCGCCCGCAATACGGACGGCACACTGCTTGCCGGTCCGGGGGTGGCGGAAGACGAGGTGCTCGCCGAGCAGGTCGAGATCCAGGTCAAGTACGCCGGCTATATCGCGCGCCAGCAGGACGAGGTCCAGAAGCACATCGCGCACGAGCAGCAGCCCATTCCCGCGGACGTCGACTACGACGCCGTGACCAGCCTGTCGTTCGAAGTGCGCCAGAAGCTCAAGGCGCACCGCCCCGAGACCGTCGGCCAGGCCGCGCGGATCTCGGGCGTCACGCCCGCCGCCATCTCGCTCCTTCTCATCCACTTGAAGCGCCTGCACTACGGCTCGCGCAAGCAAGCAGCATGAAGGCAGTCCAGTGAGCGCCCGCGCCGATCAGGCCGGAGCCGACATGGCCGGCCGCCTCTCTCTCGCGTGCGAGCAATTGGGGCTGGCCGCCGATGCCGGCGCAATGGCCAAGCTGCTGGACTATCTGTCCCAGATGCAGCGCTGGAACCGCACCTACAACCTTACGGCGATCCGCGACCCGCAGCAGATGCTGGTCCAGCACCTGTTCGACAGCCTGGCCGCCGTAGGGCCCTTCAGCGAGGCGCTGGGCGAACCCGGCGCCGCGGCCAAGATCTACGACGTGGGATCGGGCGGCGGCTTGCCAGGCGTGGTCCTGGCGATCATGCGTCCCAACTGGTCGGTGACCTGCGTGGACGCGGTCGAAAAGAAAACCGCATTCGTGCGCCAGATGAGCGGGGCCCTGGCCTTGCCCAACCTGCAGGCGCGCCATGCCCGCATCGAAACGCTGGATCCCGCGGAGTGCAACATTGTCACGTCGCGGGCCTTCGCTTCCTTGGACGATTTTGCGCAACTCGCAGGTCGTCACGTGCGCAACGATGGTACCCTCGTCGCCATGAAGGGCAAGCTCCCCGAGGATGAGATCCAGGCGTTGCATGCGCGCGGGGAATGGCAAGTCGACCATATTCAGCCGCTGCGCGTGCCGGAGCTGCAAGCGGAACGCTGTCTGATCTGGATGCGCCGTAGTCAAGGAACCCTATGAACAACATACCCCCCAGCACGACCGCCCGCGTATTCTGCATTGCCAACCAGAAGGGCGGTGTGGGCAAGACGACGACCGCCATCAATCTGGCGGCGGGGCTTGCCACGCACAACCAACGCGTGCTGCTGGTGGACCTGGACCCTCAAGGCAACGCCACGATGGGCAGCGGCATCGACAAGAACTCGCTCGAGTCGAACCTGTACCAGGTGCTGATCGGCGAGGCCGGCATCGAGCAGGCCCGCGTCCGATCGGAATCGGGCGGCTATGACGTGCTGCCCGCCAATCGCGAGCTCTCCGGCGCCGAGATCGACCTAGTGCAGATGGACCAGCGCGAACGCCAGTTGAAGGCCGCGATCGACACCATCTCGAGCCAATACGACTTCGTCCTGATCGACTGCCCGCCGACGCTGTCGCTGCTGACCCTGAACGGACTGGCCGCCGCCCATGGCGTCATCATTCCGATGCAATGCGAGTACTTCGCGCTGGAAGGCCTGTCCGACCTGGTCAATACCATCAAGCGCGTGCACCGCAATATCAACGACGACCTGCGCGTGATCGGTCTGCTGCGCGTGATGTTCGATCCGCGCATGACCTTGCAACAGCAGGTGTCCGCCCAGCTCGAAGCGCATTTCGGCGACAAGGTCTTCAAGACCGTCGTGCCGCGCAACGTGCGCCTGGCCGAAGCACCCAGTTACGGCATGCCGGGCGTGATCTATGACCGCGCGTCACGCGGCGCGCAGGCCTACATTTCATTTGGTGCCGAAATGATCGAGCGCGTAAAGAAGGACTTGAAGTAAGCCGTACCCATGTCCGCTTCCACGCGCGTTGCTCCAATACAGACGATCGCCCGCCGTACGCCTCCCGCGGACGCGCGCGACAGTCTGCGCGCGCGCCTGGAAGAGGCCGCTCTGAACGCGACGGCGGTCGGCCCGCAGGTGCTTTATGATGGCTGGCTGGTGCGCTTCGCGCATTCGGCGGCCAAGCGCGCACGCAGCGTGAATGTGCTGGGGTTATCCACACGTCCGTTGGACGAGCGGCTGGCGTATTGTTCATCGTTGTATGCGCGCCATGGCTTGCCCATGGTGCTGCGCATTACCTCCATCGGCCCCGATTTTTCCCTCGACGCCGAACTGGAGTCCCGCGGCTATACCTTCACCGACGAGACCCGTGTCATGTGCGCGCCGCTCGCTCCCAGGCCCCGCGCCGGGAGCGACCTGCAATTCCTTACGGTCGATGCCGATCGCTTCGCGGCGGCGGTAGGGGAAATGCGCGGCTCGTTGCCCGAGCACGCCGCCGAACACCGGACGCGTCTTCAAGGGCTGGCCGTGGATATCCTGCCGGTGCTGGCGACGGACGCGGCGGGGCGAAGCGTCGCCGCGGGCCTGGCCGTCCGCGACGGAGATCTGCTGGGCCTGTTCGACATCGTTACCGATCCGGGGCAGCGGCGCAAAGGCTACGCTGGCGCCCTGGTGGAACACTTATTGGCGGAGGGCGCCGCCGGCGGCGCCACGACGGCCTATTTGCAGGTTGAGCCGGAAAATTCAGCCGCGCGCGCCTTGTACGGCCGCTACGGTTTCAAAGACTGTTACGCGTATTGGTACCGCCTGCCCGCCGAGCACGCGGACGCCTGAGCCTTGCTCGAGATACAAAAACAGAAGGAAAGAGGATTTAACTATGGCCACCAAGAAACCCAAGGGATTGGGCCGCGGACTGGACGCCTTGCTCGGCGCGGACGCGCCCGCCATCGATAACATCGGCAAGGCCGCGGCCAAGCCCGAGGGTCCGCCGTCCACCTTGCCCATCTCGAAGATGCGCGCCGGCAAGTACCAGCCGCGCACGCGCATGGACGAAGGCGCATTGGGCGAGCTGGCCGAATCGATCCGCACACAAGGCATCATGCAGCCCATTCTTGTGCGCGGACTGGGCGAGGCCGCGCCCGGCCATTACGAAATCATCGCGGGCGAACGCCGTTTCCGCGCCGCCCAGATCGCCGGCCTGAAAGAAGTGCCCGTGCTGGTCCGCGAAGTGGCCGACGAAAACGCGGCCGTCATGGCGCTGATCGAGAACATCCAGCGCGAAGACCTGAACCCGCTGGAAGAGGCGCAGGGCGTGCGCCGCCTGCTGGACGAATTCGGGCTGACGCACGAACAGGCCGCGCAGGCGATCGGCCGCTCGCGTTCCGCCACCAGCAACCTGCTGCGCCTGCTCAACCTGGCCTCGCCCGTGCAGACCATGCTGCTGGCCGGCGACGTGGACATGGGCCATGCGCGCGCGCTGCTTGCCGTGGACGCGGCGACCCAGATCCAGTTGGCCAACCAGATCATCGCGCGCCGCCTGTCGGTGCGCGAAGCCGAAAAACTCGTCGCCAAGACCGCCAAGGACGCCGACGCGTCGGCCTCGCCCAGGAAAAAGGCCAACGGCGTGTCGCGCGACCTGACCCGCCTGGAAGAGGCCCTGTCCGACCATCTTGGCACGCGCGTCGCGCTCAAGGTGGGCGCCAAGGAAAAAGGGCAGATCGTCATCGACTTCCACGGCTGGGAACACCTGAATTCCCTGCTGGAACGCCAGGGCCTGTCCGGAGTGGTGGATGCCTGACCTCGCGCTGCCTGTCATCGCGGTTTTGGCGACGGGCGGCACGATCGCGGGCGCCCAGGCAGACGCCACCTCGGCGGGCTACAAGGCGGGTTCGTTCTCCGTCGGCGACCTGCTGGCCGCCGTGCCGCAACTGGCCGGCATCGCCGACATACGCGCGGAACAGGTCGCCAACGTCGGCAGCCAGAACATGACGCACGACGTGTGGCGCGCGCTGGCCATGCGCGTCGATGCCCTGTGCCAGGACGCGTCGGTGGCCGGTATCGTCATCACGCATGGCACCGACACGCTCGAGGAAACGGCGTATTTCCTGAGCCTGGTCATCCGCCACGACAAGCCCATCGTGCTGGTGGGCGCGATGCGCCCCGCCACCGCGCTGGGCGCCGAAGGCCCGGCCAACCTGTACAACGCGGTGGCGCTGGCGCGCCATCCCGACGCGCGCGGCCGCGGGCCGCTGGTGATCATGAACGAAGACGTGCACTACGCCCGGGAGATCCAGAAGATCGCCAGCGCGGGCCTGTGCGCGTTCGCTTCGCCCAATCGCGGCCGCGCCGGCGTCATGCATGGCGCCGCGCCGCACTTCTATTCGCGCAATACCACCGCGCATACGACAGAAAGCGAGTTTTCACTCGCATTGTTGGAAAAGGCCGGATGGCCCCGCGTGGACGTCGTCTACGCCCATGCCAACCTGCAGGCCGACGTGATCGATTTCCTGGCCGATGCCGCGGACGGCATCGTGCTCGCGGGAGTCGGGGACGGCAACGCGACCGACCTGGCGATCGACGGCCTGGCGCGGGCGGCCTCGCATGGCGTGGCGGTGGTGCGTTCCAGCCGCACTGGCAGCGGCTTCGTGGCGCGCGACGTGGAACTGGACGACGCCGGGATGGGGTTCGTCGCCGCGCGCGACCTGAACCCGCAAAAGGCCCGCATCCTGCTGATGCTGGGCCTTTCCCTCACGCGCGATCCCGCGGCCCTGCAGCGTCTGTTCGACCGCTATTGAACGTCCGTGGCGGCTACGCCGCCGCGTCGCCCTGCTGCGCCAGGCCGAGCTGGGTCCTGAGCATGTCGTAGACCTGCCGCGTCAGCGGATTGATCAGGTCGCGCCTTATCCACAGGAAGTACGTCACGTCCGGCAAGGGCGGCAACCCTTCCTTTTCGCCCAGCACGCGCATCTCCGGCCCCAATAGCTCCACGCTGCGCGCCGTCACGCCCAGGCGGGCCCGCAGCGCCGCCTTTATCCCCACCAGGTTCGGCGCCACGTAGTTGGTGTGCCAACGCACGCGCGCCTGTTCCAGCGCATTGAGGGCCAGGCGGCGAAAGATGCTGGGCTCGTCGGCCAGCACCAGCGGCACGGGGGCGTGCACGTCGTGGACATAGTCCGCGGACGCCAGCCACACCGTGGGCGACGTGCGCAGCGCCACGCCCTCGAAGTTCTGGTCGAAACGGGTGGAGATGGTGAGGTCGATCTCGCCGGCGCGCAGCGCGTCCATCAGGAAGGGGCTGCGGTCGGTGCGGATCTCCAGTTTCACGCGCGGCGCCGAGCGCGCGATGTGCATGAGCAGCGTGGGCAGTATGGTGTCCGCCACGTCGAGCGGCGCGCCCAGCCGCAGGTCTCCTTCCAGCGGGCCGTCCTGCAGGGCGCGCAGCGCCTCGTCGTTGATGGCCAGGATGTGGCGGGCGTACTCCACGAGGCGCCGGCCGTGCGACGACAGCGCTTTGTTGCGGCCCTGCTTTTCGAACAGGGGCTGGCCGATGGCGGACTCCAGCCGCTGCATCTGCTGCGTCACGGCCGATTGAGTCTTGTAGAGCCGGTTGGCCGCTTCCGAGAACGTCTCGTACTGGGCGATGGCGGTCAGGGTGCGGAGCAGGTCCAGATCCAGGTTGCGCATGGAAAGCTCGAAAGGGAGGCCTCAAAAGTATTAGGAATGCTAATGGAATATTAAGGCAATTTAAATTGTTCGAGCCGGGGCTGGGCGATACATTGAATGCGACAACGACAGCAACCCGGGAAAATCAAAGTGAGCAATCCGCATCCTCATCAGGCCGGTATCGACGGCGCCATCGGAAATATTAAGAAAACTGTAGGAAATAAGGGGCTCGACCGCGACAGCCTGAAGGCTGTGCTCGACGAGCTGGTCGGGCTGGCCGGCCACACCGACTGGTGGGCGGCGGACCGCTATCCCGCGCCGGAAGACGGCGAACGCCAGGCGCGCTACCTGATCGCCGAGGATGCCGACAAGACCTACGCGCTCTATCTGAACGTGATGCGCCCCGGCAAGCAGATCGTTCCGCACAACCACACGACCTGGGCCTGTATCGCCGCCGTGGAGGGCGTGGAGCACAACTATGTCTACGACCGCGTCGACGACGGCTCCGTGCCTGGCGTCGGGCGCCTGGAAAAGACCGGGACCGTCGTGGTCGGCCCGGGCACCGGCATCGCGCTGATGCCGGACGACATCCATGCCGTGGAAATCCAGGGCGACAGCGTCATCCGCCACCTGCACATGTACGGGCGCGCGCTGGAGACGCTGACCGAGCGCCTGGCGTTCGACCTGGAAGCCGGCACGTGCAAGGTCATGCCGATCGGCGTGCAGACCCGCCGCTGACCATGGACAAGCCCTTTCGGCCCGCCACGCGCCTGCTGCGCGCAGGACGCCCCCATCGAGGCTGGGTCAACACCCCCGTCACGCGCGCCAGCACCTATGTCTTCGACAGCGTGCAGGCCTGGCGCGATACGCGCGCCCGCCGCGAAGAGGAACGCCTGCCGTCCTACGGCGCGCGCGGCACCGACAGCACCCATGCGCTCGAAGACGCGCTGGTCGAACTCGAAGCCGGGCATCGCGCCAAGCTGTACCCCACCGGGCAGGCCGCCATCGCCACCGTGCTGCTCGCCTACCTGCGCGCCGGCGACCACGTGCTCCTTACCGACGCCGTGTACGAGCCCGTTCGCCGTTTCTGCGCGGAGCACCTGTCGCGGCTGGGCATCGAATACACGTACTACCGGCCCGACGGCGCCGGCATCGCCGCGCTCATCCGCCCCAATACGCGGATGATCTACGCGGAATCGCCGGGTTCGCTGACCTATGAAATGCCGGACCTCCCCGCGCTGGCCGGCCTGGCGCGCCAGCACGATTGCTGGCTGGCTGTGGATAACACCTGGGCGTCCGGACTGCTGTACCAGCCGCTCACGCTGGGCGCCGATATTTCGATCCTGGCGGCCACCAAATACCTGGGCGGGCACGCCGACGTGATGATGGGCGCGGTCGTGGCCAACGCGCGCGCCTGGCGCGCCCTGGAGCGCGCCACCATCGACCTGGGCCAGACCGTCGGCGCCGACGACGCGTTTTTGGTGCTGCGCGGCATGCGCTCGCTGCCCCTGCGCATGGCGCAGCATGCGCGCAGCGCGCTGCGGGTGGCGGATTGGCTCCTGGGCCGTCCCGAAGTGGCGCGGGTCCTGTGCCCGGCCTTGCCCGGAGATCCTTCGCACGCCATCTGGAAGCGCGATTGCAGCGGCGCCAACGGCCTGTTGACCGTGGAGTTTTCCGGCGAATTCGGCGAGGCCGACGTCGAACGCCTGATCGACAGCCTGCGCCTCTTCGGCATCGGCGCGTCGTGGGGCGGTTTCGAAAGCCTCGTGATCCCGGTGCGGCTGGACACCAGCCGGTCGCTGCCCGACCCCGCGCGGCGCGGCCCCATGGCGCGCCTGCATATCGGCCTGGAGGATCCCGACGACCTCATTGCCGATCTCGAACAAGCGCTGTCCGCGCTTTCCCCCGTTTCCCGTTCCCTTTGAATCCGATGATGCACCCCACACCAGACCATTCTGCCGCCGACGTCGATTCGCACACGCTCAAGCAATGGCTGCACGACGGTGGCGAAATCGCGCTGCTGGACGTGCGCGAGCACGGCCAGTACGGCGAGTCCCACCTGTTCTATGCCGTGCCGGTTCCCTACAGCCGGCTGGAGGTGGACGTCACGCGCCTGGCTCCGCGGCGCGACGTGCGGATGGCGGTCTACGACGAAGGGGGCGCCGACGATACGGCGGCGCGCGCCGCGCGCGCGCTGGCCGCGCTGGGCTACAGCAACGTGCACCGCTTGGCGGGCGGCATCGCGCAATGGCGGCGGGATGGCTACGCCGCCTTCGCCGGCGTGAACGTGCCCAGCAAGACGTTCGGCGAACTGGCCGAAGAAGTTTTCCACACCCCGCGCATCGGCGCGCGCGAACTGGCCGAGCGCCAGCGGCGCGGCGACGACCTGATCGTGCTGGACGGCAGGCCCTATGCCGAATACCAGAAGATGAGCATTCCCGGCGGCGTCTGCTGCCCCAACGGCGAACTGGCGCTGCGCGTCCATACGCTGGCCAAGAGCCCGCAGACCACCATCGTCATCAATTGCGCGGGCCGCACGCGCAGCATCATCGGCGCGCAGACGCTGATCAACCTGGGCGTGCCCAATCCCGTCTATGCCCTGGAAAACGGCACGCAGGGCTGGTATCTCGAAGACCTGCGGCTGGAACACGGCGCGCTCCGCCGCTATGGCGACGACATTTCGCCGCAGGACGTGCCCGCGCTGGCGCAGCGTTCGGCCGCCCTGGCCGAGCGCCACGGCGTGCCCACGGTGTCCGCGGACGAGGTCCAGGGCTGGCTGCGCGACGCAACGCGCAGCACCTTCGTTTGCGATGTCCGCAGCGCGGAGGAGTACGCGCTGGGCACTTTGCCCGGCGCGCGGCACACGCCGGGGGGCCAGTTGATCCAGGCCACGGACCAATACGTGGCCGTAAGGGGCGCGCGTATCGTCGTGTTCGACGCCGAAGGCGTGCGCGCGCCGGTCATCGCCAGTTGGCTCCGGTTGATGGGCTGGGACGCCAGCGTGCTGAAGGAAGGCGTGCGCGCCAGGCTGGAGTGCGCCGCCGACGAAACGCCGCCGCCCGCGATCCGAGTGCTGGACGATGCCGCGCTGGCCGCCGCGATCGCGCATGGCGCGCAGCTCGTCGATATCCGCCCCGGCATGCGCTATCGCGACAGGCATATCGCCGGCGCGAGCTGGGCCATCCGCCCGCGTTTCGACCGCCTGCGGCTGGACACTACGCGCCCGGTGGTGGTGCTGGCCGAAGACGCCGCGCTCGCCGCGTGGGCGGCGCGGGACCTGCGGGCGCTGGGCGCGACCGACATCAGCGCCAATGCCGGCACCCCGGCCGGCTGGTCCGCGCAGGGCATCGAGCTGGAATCCACGCCCGCCGAGCCGTCCGACGCGGACTGCATCGACTATCTGTTTTTCGTGCATGACCGCCATGACGGCAACAAGGCCGCGGCGCGCCAGTACCTGGCCTGGGAGACCGACCTGGTCAGGCAGATCGACGAACGCGAGCGCGCCGCCTACCGTTTCACGGCGCACTGAGAGGTAGCGCCGCGAGAGGGCCCGGCGAGGCCCCGCGGCGCGGTAAACGCATCCATGCAGACAGTACGCCCCGCGGCCGACGCCGCCGGGGTGCGGACGGTTCTTTCCGAACCGATAGGAAGGACGGCCGGCATCCGGCCGCCAATACAAGGGGAAATCCAAATGAAGCAGATCGCACCGTACGCCCGTGGGGCCGCAGCCGCGGCCCTGGCCAGCCTGTTGTGGGCGGGCGCCGCCCATGCCCAGGCGCCCGCGCCGCTGGCCGACTATCCCAGGCAGGCCATCACCATTGTGTCGCCGTTTCCGCCGGGCGGCGGCAATGACGGCGTCGCGCGCCTCCTCGCGCAGGAACTGGGCGCCATCACGGGTCAAAGCGTGGTGGTGGAAAACCGCTCCGGCGCCGGCGGCAACGTCGGCACCGCCCAGGTGTCGCGGGCCAAGCCCGACGGCTACACCCTGGTGATGTCGCAGACCAGCGTCATGGCCGTCAATCCGCGCCTGTACAAGAACGTGGGCTTCGACCCGGTCAAGGACTTCATGCCCATCTCGCAGATCACGTCCGCGCCGCTGGTGCTCGTGGCGCGTGCCGAGAGTCCGTACAAGACATTGAACGACTACCTGGACGCCGCGCGCAAGCAGCCTGGCGTCATTACCTACGCGACGCCCGGCAACGGCACCATGAGCCACCTGATGGGGGCGCTGGTCTCGCAGAAGGCCGGCGTGAAGCTCGTGCACGTGCCGTACCGGGGCGCCGCCCCCGCCATCACCGACCTGATGGGCGGCACCGTCGACATGCTGATCACCTCGCCGGCGTCGGCCGAACCCATGGTGGCCGCGGGCAAGCTGCGCATCCTGGCACTCAGTCACGAAAACAGCATCGGCCTCTTCAAGGGCGCGCCCACGCTCAAGCAGGCAGGCATGGAGGGCATTACCGCCGATGACTGGTACGGCCTTTTCGCACCGGCGGGCACGCCGCCCGAGCGCATCGCCTACCTGGCGCAAGCGGTGGGGCAGGCGATGAAGTCGCCCGGCGTGATCGCCAAGATCAACAGCGGCGGAAGCTGGGCGGTGGGCAGCCAGCCCGACGCGTTCAAGACCCGGCTGCAGGAAGACACGGTGTATTGGGCCGGCATGGTGAAGGCCGCCGGCGTCTCGCTGGATTGATGCCCGGGGGCGGCGCTGGCCGCGCCGCCTCATACCGCCAAGACGTTTCCGACCGCCGATTTCAGGGCCGCGTAGGCCGGCGATTTCTGCGCGCTGGCGTTGGTGACCAGGTGGTCTATCCGGTCGGCGCCGCAGTAGGAAACGCGGCTGCATAGGCCGATCTTGCTGAAATCGGCCAGCAGCACCAGTTGCTTGGCGTTGGCCGCCATGGCACGCGCCACCTCGGCTTCGCGCAGATCGTAGTTGGTGGCGCCGAATTCCGCGTCCACGCCCACCGGCGACAGCAGCGCCAGGTCGGCGCGGTAGCGGTGGATCTCGGCAATCGTGATTTCGCCGGCGGTCGCGCATACCGGGCCACCCACCGACCCGCCCAGCATGATGAGCTGGTTCGCGCCGCTGCCCGCGGTGCCCACCTTCAAGGCCACGTCGAACGAATTGGTGATGACGGTCAGGCCCGACAGCTTGGCCAGTTCGTCGGCCAGCACGCTGGTGGTGCTGCCCGCGTCCAGGAACAGGGTCTGTCCGCTGGACACCAGGCCGGCCGCCGCGCGGGCGATGGCGCGCTTGTATTTGACGCGCGTGTGCACGCGTTCGGCGATGGGCGGTTCGCTGTGCACCGGCACCGCGCCGCCGTGCACGCGGCGCAACTCCCCCATCGCCTCAAGCTCCAGCAGATCCCGCCGGACCGTCTCCCTCGATACCCCGAGTTCGCCGACGATACGGTCGGTCGATACCTGCTGCAATGAAGACAGCAGGGCGCGGATTCTCTGATACCGCTCTTCTTGCCACATGTCCGATGTTTCCTAGTCTATGCCCGCCGCTTTGCGGCCCAGGCTATCAGGGCGCGCAATACCAGCAGGGAACCCCCCACGACCAGCATGATAAGGGTTGAATACGCCGCCGCCTGCGAGACGAACCCGGCCTCGTCCAGGCGCAGCACGGAGACCGGCGCGACGCTGACGGACGGCGTGACCAGGAAGATTACCGCCGACAGGGTGACCATCGACCGCATGAACAGAAAAAAGAAGACGCCCAGCACGGTGGGGCCGATCAGCGGAAGCACCGCGTCGCGCAGCACCCGCAGCGTGCCCCCGCCCAGGCAACTGACCGCTTCCTCCAGGGCCTGCGGCACGGCGCGCATGCCCGTCATCATCGTCAGGAAGCCCTGCGTGTGGTAGTGGTAGAAGTTGCACAGGGCGATCAGCGCGGCGCTGCCGTAGAGCGCGTACAGCGGCGTGCCCGGCACATTGAACGCGAAGATGTAGGACAGGCCCAGGACCAGGCCGGGCACCCCCACCGGCAACACCGCCAGCATGTATACGAGCTTGGCCCACGCGCGCGGGATGCGGCACACGCCGAAGCTCAGGAAGAACAGCAGCAGCACGCCGCCGCCCGCGGCGGCCAGCGACAGGTACAGGGATGTCCAGAGCGGCGCATAGCCGCCGCTGACCGTAATGTCGTAATGCTTCAGCGTCCACTCCATGCGGTAGGGCCACAGCCGCATGAAGCTGGCGAAGACCACCGTGGCCACCGTGACGATGATCGTGCCGCTTGCCAGCAGCACGCCGGCGGCGAAGGCCGCGTCGCGTCCCCGGGCGGGCCGCGGCGCGACCTTCAGGCCGCTGGGCGAGGCCGAACCGAACTGCCGCTGCGAGGCCACGCGCTCGATCTGCACCGATATCAGCGACGGCAGCAGCAACAGGATGCCCACCACGGAGCCCATGCCGAAATTCATCTGTCCAGATACCTGGCTGTAGATCTCGGTCGCCAGCACGCGGTAATTGCCGCCGATCACCGCGGCGTTGCCGAAGTCGGTGATGGTGATGACGAACACCACGAAGGCCGCGCTGAGCAGGCCGAACTTGCAATTGGGCAGGGTGATGTCGAAGAACTGGCGGGCGCCGGACGCGCCCATGACCTCGGCCGCGTCGTAGTAGCGCGCATCCATGTTGCGCAGGGCCGCCTGCAGGATCAGCACGGCCTGGGGCAGGGCATAGAACACGTTGGAGATCAGCAGGCCCCAGAAGCCGTAGATATCGATTTCCCAGCCGGTCCAGCGGTGCACCAGGCCATTGCGCCCCAGCAGGAAGATGAGCCCCAGCCCCTGCACCAGCGACGGGGCCAGCAAGGGCAGCACCAGCGCCAGTTGGACGATGGACTTGCCGCGCATGCAGCTACGGTCCAGGCCGTATGCGATGGCGAAGCCCAGCACGATGCTGACGGCCGTGGTGGCGAAGCTCATGGCCAGGCTGTTCAGCGTGGCGGTCAGGATGCCGCGGGTGGCGAAGACCTCGGCATAGTTGCCCAGGCCGATGGAGCCGTCTTTCTCGACCAGGCTGTGCCAGGCCACCGTGGCCAGCGGATAGAGGAAGAACAGCGCAAGGCCGGCCAGCGGGATGCCGACGCAGGTCCATAGCAGCAGGCGGTCCGCCGACCAGGGTGCGCGGCCCGCCGGCGCCGCGAGGGCAGAACTGGCGTGGGCGGCGCTCACGCGGCGGCTCCGGCGCGGGCGGGCGCGCCCGTCATACGCTGACCCAGGCGCATTGGTCCGGCTCGGCGTCCAGGCGAACGGGGGCGCCGCGCGACAGTCCGGCCGCGCCGTGCTGTTCCACGACCAGTTCGCGCCCGCGCCAGGCGATGCGCAGGCGGGTGAGGTTGCCCATGAAGGTCATGTCCTGCACGCGGCCGGCGCCGAACTCGTCGGCCGCCACGCGCAGGTTTTCCGGCCGCAGGCAGGCTTCGTAGCGATCGCTGGCGCCTTCGGGCCGCGTCGCCAGCAATTCGGGCATCGCATCGCGCACCCAGTCGGTCGGCAACAGATTGCTCAGCCCGACGAAGTTCGCCACGAACCGCGTGCGCGGCCGCAGGTACAGATCGGCGGGCGAGCCCACCTGTTCGATGCGCCCGTCGTTCATGCAGACGATCTTGTCCGCCAGCGTCAGTGCCTCTTCCTGATCGTGCGTCACCATGATGGTCGGGATCTTCAGGCGGCGCTGCACTTCATGGATTTCGGCGCGCATGTCGGTGCGCACTCGCGCGTCCAGCGCGGACAGGGGTTCGTCCAGCAGGATCAGCGCCGGATCCACGGCCAGCGCGCGGGCCAGGGCCACGCGCTGCTGCTGGCCGCCCGACAACTGGTGCGGATAGCGTCCGGCGTAGTCGGGCAGTTTGATCAGCGCCAGCAGCTCCCGCACCCGCGCTGCGACGCGGTCGCGGCTCTCGCCGCGGATGCGCAATCCGTAGCCCACGTTCTCGGCCACGGTCATGTTGGGGAACAGCGAGTACGACTGGAACACGATGCCGAACCCGCGCTTGCGCGCCGGCAGCGCGCTGAGGTCCCGGCCGCCCAGGGTGATGGCGCCGCGGTCGAACGGCAGCAGCCCGGCCACGATGCGCAGCAAGGTGGTCTTGCCGCAGCCGCTGGGGCCGAGCAGGCAGACGAATTCGTGTTCGCCCACCGACAGGTCGATGTCTTCCAGCGCGACCGAACCGTCGAAAGTCTTGCGTATCCCGCGCAATTCCAGGTACATGGCGTCTCCAGGACGGACGGCGGCCGGCGGCGCCGGCCGCGATGCCGTCAACGCTTGATGGTGTCCTGCCAGGTCTTGATCGTGGCGTCGCGCTCCGCCGCCGACTTCTGGAAGTCCACGGGATACAGCACCGCGCCCAGGTCCTTCGGCAGGCCCGCGGCTTCCGCCGCCTTGTCGGGGGCGGCGCCGGGGATGGTCACGAGTTCCTTGTACTTGCTGTACAGCCCGCCCGCCTGTTCCGACAGGGTCCAGTCGAGGAAGCGCTTGGCGTCCGCCGGATTCTTGGCCGTCTTCATCAGGCCGGAGGCCTCGAGTTCGTAGCCCACCCATTTGGAGGGAATCACCATCTTGATGGGGTAGCCCTCTTCGATGGATTGCATGGCGGGGAAGGCGAAAGACACGCCGATCGCGTATTCGCCGGCGCGCGCCATCTTGCAGGGGCGCGAGCCGGACGGCGTGTACTGCGCCACGTTCTTGTCCAGGTCCTTCAGCAGCGCCCAGCCCTTTTCCTGGCCCAATCCCTGCAGCAGCGCGACGATCTGGAGATAGCCCGTGCCGGACGCTGCGGGGCTGGGGATGACGATCTCGCCCTTGTAGGCGGGCTTGGCCAGGTCTTCCCAGGACGTCGGCATGGGGAGGTTCTTGGACTTCAGCCTGTCGGTGTTCACGCAGAAGGCCGCGACGTAGCCGGTGGCCGCGAACCACTTTTTGTCGGCGCCCTTGTACCGGGCGGGCAGGGCGTCCATTCCCTTGGCCGCGTACGGTTCCAGCAGGTTTAGCAGCCGCGGGTCCAGCATGTTGCTGACGGCGAACCCCCAGATAATGTCCTGCTGCGGGTTCGACGCCTCGGCGATCAGGCGCGCGCCCAGGTCGCCCGTGGACAGGCGCAGCACGTTGACCTTGATGTCGGGCATCGCCGCATTGGCGGCCTTCAGGTAGGCCGCGATCTCGTCTTCCTCGAGCGCGGTGTAGACGGTGATCGCGCCGGCATGCGCCTGCGCATAACCTAGGGAAATTACTGCAACCACAAGACTGAGCTTCTTCATACATTGCATGATGGGACTCCGGTTGGAATACACGGCAACGGTGGTGAGCTACGTATGCGGACTGCGGCCGGCAAGACAGAAAGCGGGTTGCAGTTTTAGGTATGTTTGCAAATTTGTGGCAACGTGTCTAGACTGGAAAAACCTGTATTCGGGCATTTTTTTGGCGTAGGCGCGCTTTCTCGCGCCGCGCCTGGAGGCCATCGATGCAAACCTCTCCGCCGTTGTCCGCGCCGCAGTTGGCGGCCTATTCCTCGTTCGCCCGGACGCTGGCGGATCGGGTCCGGCCCTTGTCGCGCAAGTGGTTCCGGCATCCGCTGGCGGTCGACACCAAGGCGGACGAAAGCCCGGTCACCCAGGCCGACAGAGAGGTCGAAGCCGCCCTGCGCGAGGCCATCGCCCGGGAATACCCCGATCACGGCATCTTCGGCGAGGAATTCGGCGCCTCGCGCGCCGAGGCGGAACTGGTCTGGTCGCTGGACCCGATAGACGGCACGCGCGCCTTCATTTCCGGCAATCCGTTGTGGGGCACCCTGCTGGCGCTGCTGCATCGGGGCAGGCCCGTGCTGGGGCTGATCGACATTCCGATGCTGGACGAGCGCTGGGCCGGCGCCTGGGGCCTGCCCGCAAGCCTGAACGGCGAGGCCTGCCGCGCCAGCGGGTGCACCGAACTGCGCCAGGCCATTCTTTACGCCACGTCGCCGGACATCTTCGCCGGCGCGGAACTGGCCGCGTTCGACGCGCTGGCGCGGGCCGCGCGCATGCGGCGCTACGGCGGCGATTGCTACAGCTACGGGCTCCTGGCCAGCGGCCATGTCGACCTGGTGGTCGAAGCCGGCCTGCAGCCATACGACTATCTGGCGCTGACGCCCGTGATCGAAGGGGCGGGCGGCGTCATTACCGATTGGTCGGGGCAGCCGCTGGGCCTCGAATCGCAGGGCCGCGTCGTCGCGGCCGCCACGCCGCAACTGCATCGCCAGGCGATGCGGGTGCTGGGGGCGGCCGTGGCCTGAACGCCGCGCCGCCCGCCCGCAGGTCAACGCAACGCTTCAGACACAGCAAGGTGAACGAGCATGCATGCACTAGGGGTAGCAACGGTGGAGGACGCGGAGCGGCTGGTGCAAGCCAGCTCGCTCTCGCATATCAAGGTCGGCCTGTCCGACATCGACGGCGTCATGGTGGGCAAGTACCTGCGCCGCGACAAGTTCCTGGGCGCGCTGCGCTCGGGGCTGGCATTTTGCGACGTGGTGTTCGGCTGGGACCTCGATGACCAGCTCTACGACAACACCAAGTACACCGGCTGGCATACGGCCTACCCCGACGCCAAGCTCAGGATCCTTCCCCATACCGGCCGCAGGCTGCCGCTGGAACAGGGCCCGGGCGGCGAAGACATGCTGCTGTTCCTGGCGGAATTCGAAGGGGACGCGGGCGCCATCTGCCCGCGGCGCCTGCTGCACCGGATCCTGGACCGCGCCGCCGCCATGGGCTACGACGCCTATGCCGCCCTGGAATACGAGTTCTTCATGTTCCGCGAAACGCCGCATTCCGTGCGCGCGAAAAACTACCGCAACCTCGAAAACTGGACGCCGGGGAATTTCGGCTACTCCGTGCTGCGCAGCACGGTGGAAGGCGATTTCTACCGCAAGCTCCTGGACCTGTGCGAACGCATGGACATGCCCATCGAGGGCCTGCACACCGAGACGGGGCCGGGCGTGCTGGAGGCCGCCATCGCGGTGGACCTGGCCGCGGCCGCGGGCGACAAGGCGTTTCTCTTCAAAACGTTCACCAAGGCGCTGGCGCAGCAGAACGGCCTGATGGCGACCTTCATGGCGAAGTGGTCGCACGACCATCCGGGGCAGAGCGGCCACATCCACTTGTCGCTGCGCGACAGGAAGACGGGCCGGTCCGCTTTCTACGACGAAGCGCGGCCGCATGCCATGAGCGCGGCGCAAGCGTCGTTCATGGCGGGCGTGCAGCGCTATCTGCCCGAATTCATGGCCTTGTATGCCCAAACCGTCAACAGCTATTCGCGGCTGGTTCCCGGGTACTGGGCGCCGCTGGACGCCACCTGGGGCATGGAGAACCGCACCACCGCGCTGCGGCTCATCCCGGGCAGCGACAAATCGCAGCGCGTCGAGGTGCGCATCGGATCGGCCGACGCCAATCCCTACCTGGCCCTGTCCGCCGCCCTGGCGTCCGGCCTGTATGGCATCGAACAGGGCCTGACGCCGGAACCGATGGTGCAGGGCAACGCCTACACGCAGCAGTTCCCCGCGCATTTGCGGCTGCCGAACACGCTATGGGAGGCCGCCCAGCGGTTGCGCGGATCCGAGGCCGCGCGCCAGTTGTTCGGCGACGCCTTCGTCGAGCATTACGTGGCGACGCGCGAATGGGAAGAACGCCAGTTCAGGCGCCACGTGACCGACTGGGAACTGGCGCGCTACTTCGAAATCATCTGATCCCCGACCAATCCGCCTGTACAGGGCCGCCATGACCCAGGAACTCATCACCATCAGTCCCATCGACGGGCGCGAGGCCGTTCGCCGCCCCTACGCCAGCGAGGCGCAGATCGCGCAGGCGCTTGCCGATGCCCAGGCCGCGCAGCCCGGCTGGCAGGCGCTGGGCGTGGAGGCCAGGGGGCGCATCGTATCGGACGCCGTCGACCGCTTCGTCGCGGCCAAGGACGAGATCGCGCGCGCCATCACCATCCAGATGGGCCGGCCCTTGCGCTACACGCCCGGCGAGGTGGCGGGCTTCGAAGCCCGTGCGCGCCACATGATCTCGATCGCGGGCGAGGCGCTGGCGCCCATCCCGGTCCCGGCGCAGGCCGGCTTCACGCGCTTCATCAGCCGCGAACCCATCGGCGTCGCCCTGACGATCGCGCCGTGGAACTACCCCTTGCTGACCGCCGTGAACAGCATCGTTCCCGCCCTGATGGCGGGAAACACCGTCATTCTCAAGCACTCGGACCAGACGCCCTTGTGCGCGGAATTCATCGGGCGCGCGTTCCGCGAGGCTGGCGCGCCCGACGGTGTATTCCAGTACCTGCATGCCAGCCACGACATCGCGCAGCGGCTGATCCGCGCGCCCGAGATCGGCTATGTCTCCTTTACCGGTTCCGTGCGGGGTGGACGCGCCGTGGAGGAGGCGGCGGCGGGGCGGTTCATCGGTGTCGGCCTGGAGCTGGGCGGCAACGACCCGGCCTATGTGCGGGCGGACGCCAGGATCGACCATGCGGTCGAGACGCTGGTGGACGGCGCCTATTTCAATTCCGGCCAGTCCTGCTGCGGTATCCAGCGCATCTACGTGGCGCGGCCCCGGTACGACGAGTTCGTGGAGCGCGCCGTTGCGTTGACGCAAGGCTATGTGCTGGGCAATCCGCTGCACGAGGAAACGACGCTCGGGCCGGTCGTGCGCGTTCGCGCCGCCGCCGAGATCCGCGAGATCGTCGACGAGGCCGTGGCGGCCGGTGCCAGGAATATGATAGATCCTTCGTATTTCAAGGAAGCGAGCAATGACTCGCCTTATGTCGCGCCCGCGCTTCTGACCCAGGTGGACCATCGCATGCGGGTCATGAACGACGAATGCTTCGGTCCGGTCGTCGGCATCATGCCGGTCGACAGCGACGAGCAAGCCATTGCGTTGATGAACGACAGCCCCTATGGCTTGACGGCGGCGGCCTTCACGCAGGACGAGGACGCCGCGCTGCATATCGGCCGCCAGGTCCGCACCGGCACGTTCTTCATGAACCGCTGCGATTATCTCGACCCCGCGCTGGCCTGGACCGGGGTCAAGCATTCGGGCCGCGGCGTGTCGCTGTCGGCCGTCGGATACGAGCAGCTCACGCAAGCCAAGTCCTTTCATCTGCGCAGCGTCTGACACGACGACAGGAAGCGAACCATGACCGTGCCCAGCGTAAATTGGAATTACCCCACCTCCATCAAGGCCGGCCCTGGCCGCATCAAGGAGCTGCCCGGCTGGTGCCGCGAACTCGGCATGGCGCGGCCGCTGCTCGTGACCGACCCGGGGCTGGCGGCGCTGCCGATGGTGGAGGGCGCGGTGGCCGCCTGCCGGCAGGCGGGCCTCGAATGCGGCCTGTTCCACGAGATCAAGGGCAATCCCACGGGCCGCAACGTAGATGACGGCGTGGCGGCGTACCGGCAAGGGCGCCATGACGGCGTGATCGCCCTGGGCGGCGGGTCGGCGCTGGATGCGGCGAAGGCCATTGCACTGATGGCGGGGCAGAAACGCCCGCTGTGGGACTTCGAAGACGTCGGCGACAACTACCTGCGGGTGGACGTGGCCGGCATGGCGCCGGTGGTGGCGGTGCCGACCACCGCCGGCACCGGATCGGAAGTGGGGCGCGCTTCCGTCATCACCGACGAGTCGGCCGAGGTCAAGCGCATCATCTTCCATGCGCGCATGCTGCCGGCCATCGTGATCCTGGATCCCGAACTCACCGTCGGCCTGCCGCCGAAGATCACGGCCGCGACCGGCATGGATGCGCTGTCGCACAATCTGGAGGCGTACTGTTCGCCATTCTTCCACCCGATGGCGGCCGGCATCGCGATCGAGGGCATGCGCCTGATCAAGGAGTATCTGCCCCGGGCGGTGGCCGACGGGGGCGACCTGCAGGCGCGCCAGCAGATGCTGGTGGCTTCCAGCATGGGCGCCACGGCCTTCCAGCGCGGGCTGGGCGCCATGCATGCGCTGGCGCACCCGCTGGGGGCGCTGTACGACGCGCACCACGGCACGCTCAACGCCATCCTCATGCCCTACGTGCTGAAGGCCAACCAGCACGCGGTGGCGCCGCGGCTGGAGGCGCTGGCGCGCTACCTGGATCTGCCAGGGGGCGGCTCCGGCGCCGTGCTGGACTGGGTGCTGGCGCTGCGAGAGGGCCTGGGCATCCCCCATACGCTGGCGGATATCGGCATCGACGAGGCCCAGGCGCAGCGGGTGGGGCGCATGGCGGCCGAGGATCCCTCGGCCGGCACCAACCCGGTCGATTACACGGCGGAGCAGTACGCCGATCTTTTTCGTGCAGCGATCCGCGGAAACCTGTAAGCTACGCCCCCTCTGCGCGCAAACGCGGGGTGGCTGAACAAGATTTTTGAATATTTCGTCCGAATCGTTTGACACCGGATCTGAAAGTGTTCATAATCTCGAATTCTCTGGAGGGGTGCCCGAGTGGTTAAAGGGGGCAGACTGTAAATCTGTTGGCCTTGCGCCTACGTTGGTTCGAATCCAACCTCCTCCACCAGAGACCCATACCCGAATCCAGGCGCAGTTGGCCTGGATTTGCAATGTTTAGGTTCAGGAAGCGCTGGGCGGCCTTTGCAAGGAAGGCGGCAAGGCTTTCCGGGCCTGGATGTTGAAAGGTTTGGGAAAGAGAAGGTGAAAGGGTAGCCGCGGGTGTAGCTCAATGGTAGAGCAGAAGCCTTCCAAGCTTACGACGAGGGTTCGATTCCCTTCACCCGCTCCAAGCTTTATATGCCCATGTGGCTCAGTGGTAGAGCACTCCCTTGGTAAGGGAGAGGTCGCGCGTTCGATCCGCGCCATGGGCACCACTAATTTCCAAAGTTCTTTTCTTCAGTCAGAAGCGCAATCCAGGTCAGGAGTCAGCCATGGCAAAAGGCAAGTTTGAACGTACCAAGCCGCACGTGAACGTGGGTACGATTGGTCACGTTGACCACGGCAAAA
>NZ_UFQC01000023.1 GCF_900496975.1 Achromobacter veterisilvae | reverse complement strand
GGCGCCGGCCGCGCGCGCGGAACAGCGCCCGGCCAGGCCGGCCGCCGCGCCCGCCAAGCGCGCCAAGCCGCGCGCCCAGAACGAGCCGCGCAAGCTGTTCGTCCTGGATACGAACGTGCTGCTGCACGATCCCAGTTCGCTGTTCCGCTTCGAAGAGCACGACATCTTCCTGCCGATGATGACGCTCGAAGAACTGGACCACCAAAAGAAGGGCATGTCGGAAGTGGCGCGCAACGCGCGCCAGGTCAGCCGTTCGCTGGACGCGCTGGTGCAGGATGCCACGCAGCTCGACGAAGGGCTGGAACTGGCCAAGCTGGGCAACAAGGACGCCACCGGGCGCCTGATGTTCCAGACCACCGCCATCCACAGTACCCTGCCGTCCGACCTGCCCATGGGCAAGGCCGACAACCAGATCCTCGGCGTCGTCCGGGCCCTGCAGGAAAAGTACCCGCAGCGCGAAGTCGTGCTGGTGTCCAAGGACATCAACATGCGCCTGAAGGCGCGCGCGCTGGGCATGGCCGCCGAAGACTACTTCAACGACCACGTCCTCGAAGATTCGGACCTGATGTATTCGGGCGTCATGCAGTTGCCCGAGGACTTCTGGAACAAGCACGGCAAGGACGTCGAATCCTGGCAGCAGGGCGGCACCACCTTCTACCGCATCCACGGGCCTTTGTGCTCGCAGTTCGTCGTCAACCAGTTCGTCTACTTCGAAGGCCAGATGCCGCTGTACGCGCAGGTGCGCGAGGTCAGCGGCAAGATGGCGGTGCTGGCCACGCTGCGCGACTATACCCACGGCAAGAACAACGTCTGGGGCATCACCGCGCGCAACCGCGAGCAGAACTTCGCCATGAACCTGCTGATGAACCCGGAGTGCGACTTCGTGTCGCTGCTGGGCCAGGCGGGCACCGGCAAGACGCTGCTGGCGCTGGCCGCGGGCATCACGCAGGTGCTGGAAACCAAGCGCTACACCGAAATCATCATGACCCGCGTCACGGTGCCGGTCGGCGAAGACATCGGTTTCCTGCCCGGCACGGAAGAAGAAAAGATGCTGCCCTGGATGGGCGCGCTGGAAGACAACCTGGACGTGCTGAACATGGGCGACGGCGAAGGCAACGGGGACTGGGGCCGCGCGGCCACCATGGACCTGATCCGTTCGCGCATCAAGGTCAAGTCCCTGAACTTCATGCGCGGCCGCACCTTCCTGAACAAGTACCTGATCATCGACGAGGCGCAGAACCTGACGCCCAAGCAGATGAAGACGCTGGTGACGCGCGCCGGCCCGGGCACCAAGGTGATCTGCCTGGGCAACATCGCCCAGATCGACACGCCCTATCTCACCGAAGGCAGCTCCGGCCTGACCTTCGTGGTCGACCGCTTCAAGGGCTGGCCGCACTCCGGCCACGTCACGCTGCAGCGCGGCGAACGCTCGCGCCTGGCCGACTACGCGGGGGATGTTCTGTAACCCCTTGCCCGCAAAGGGAAAAGCCCCTTGGAGCAATTGCTTCAAGGGGCTTTTTTTATCGCTGGCGACGGTTATTTGTCGGCGGCGTTGGTGATGGCGTTGCCGGCCTTGGACATGTCCTTGCCCATGCCCGCGACGGTGTTGCAACCGGCGAGGACAAAGCCGAACACGACGAAGGCGGTCAGCACGATCTTGCTGCGCATGCTGGCGCTCCTGTAGTGGTGAAACGGTTCCGGCGCGTACTTTAGACGATTTCGACGCGGAGTTCACCCAGGCCTTCGACGCCGCCGGTGATGACGTCGCCCTGCAGCACGGCGCCCACGCCTTCCGGCGTGCCGGTGAAGATGATGTCCCCGGGCTGGAGTTCGAACAGGCCGGACAGGTAGGAAATGCTCTCCGGCACGTTCCACAGCATCTGCGAGATGTCGCTGGACTGCTTGCGCTGGCCGTTCACGTCGAGCCAGATGGCGCCCTTGTCCAGGGTGCCGACGACGCTGCGCGGGTGGATCGGGCCGAGCGGCGCGGACAGGTCGAACGCCTTGCCGATTTCCCAGGGGCGCCCCTGCTTCTTCATTTCGCCCTGGAGGTCGCGGCGGGTCATGTCCAGGCCCAGCGCATAGCCCCACACGCATTCGTTGGCCTTGTCGACCGGAATGTCGCGGCCGCCCTTGCCCAGCACCACGACGAGTTCCATCTCGTAGTGCAGGTTGGAGGTCTTGGGCGGATACGGCATTTTGCCGGTTTCGCCGTCGGCCACGCTCAGCACCGCGTCGGCGGGCTTGCAGAAGAAGAACGGGTCTTCACGGCCGGTGAAGCCCATTTCCTTGGCGTGCTCGGCGTAGTTGCGGCCGACGCAATAGACACGGCGCACCGGGAACAGCGCGGCGCTGCCGGCAACGGGAACCGCGATGGGCGGCTGGGGGGGCAATACGTAGTCCATGTTCACTCAACCTATGACGAATACGTGACCGGAAACCGGAAAAGCAAGTTACCCCGGCGCCGCGCCCGCTTGCGTGGACGGGGCTGCCCCCCAAGGAGGCGGTTTCCCCCAGGGGCGGCCCGGCAATGAAAAACCATTCGCGAGTTTATCCCTTTCCGCGCGGCGCGGCGCGGCCCACGCGCGTTCAGGCGAACGTAGGGATTTCCCCGTCGTACACCACCAGGCGCTCGATGAAGCCGGCCATGTAGGCCTTCATCTCCTGGTGCGCCGGCGACACCTGGTAGCGGTCGTGCGCGGGGCTGTCCGCGAATGCCGCCACCACGGCGTGGGTCAGGCCGTCCGAGCGGCCGGCCTGGTTCGGCCGGAAGGCGTATCCCTTCACCCCATCGCACTCGGCCAGGATCCGCTGGCAATAGCCCTGGACCCGGTCATGGAACCGCGCGTCGGCGGCTTCGGATAGTTGCAGCATTACGACATGCAAGAACATCAGGATTCCTTTTTCGCGCGGGTAAGGGCCAGCCAGGCGCGCGCGACCAGCCCCATGATGCCGTCGCGGAACAGCAGAACGCAGAGGACGAAAATCGCGCCCTGGACGATGAGCACCCAGGATCCCAGCGGCGCCAGGTAGTTCTGCAGCGACACGAAAGTGAAGGCGCCGGCCAGCGGGCCGAACACCGTGCCGATGCCGCCCAGCAGCGCCATCAGCACCACCTCGCCGTTGGCGTGCCAATGCACGTCCGTCAGCGACGCCACGCCGAACACCAGCACCTTCAGGCCGCCGGCCAGCCCCGCCACCGACGCCGACAGGGTGAACGCCATCAGCTTGTAGCGCGAGGTGGAATACCCGAGGGAGCGGGCCCGCTGCTCGTTGTCGCGCACCGAGCGGATCACTTCCCCGAACGGCGAGTTCAGCACGCGCAGCACGAAGGCATAGCCCAGCGCGAACACCAGCAGCGTGAAGTAGTACATGGGCATCACGCCTTCCAGGTCGAACAGGCCGAACAGCTTGCCGCGCGGCACGCTCTGCAGGCCGTCCTCCCCGCCGGTGAAGCCGGCCTGGACGGCGATGAAGTACACCAGTTGCGACAGCGCCAGCGTGATCATCGCGAAGTAGATGCCCTGGCGCCGGATGGCGATGGCGCCGAACGCCAGGCCCAGCAGGCCGCCCGTCACCACGCCGGCCAGCAGGCCGAGTTCGGGCGTGGCGCTCAGCAGTTTCATGACGATGCCGGTGGCGTAGGCGGCCGCGCCGAAGAACGCGGCATGGCCGAATGACAGCAGGCCGACGTAGCCCACCAGCAGGTTGAAGGCGGCCGCGAACAGCGCGAAGCACAGCACCTTCATCAGGAAGGTCGGGTAGATGAACCACGGCGCCACCAGCGCCGCGACCGCCAGCGCCGCCATCGCCACGCGCATGCCGCGGCGGCCCAGTTGGACCGGTTCGCGGGTCGCCTCGGCGGCCAGCACGTTCTGCACCTGCAGGGGCTTGCCGAACAGCCCGGCCGGCTTGCACAGCAGCACCAGCACCATGATGATGAAGATCGCCAGGTTGGCGGCCTCGGGATAGAACACCTTGGTCAGGCCTTCGATGATGCCCAGCCCGAATCCGCTGACGATGGCCCCCATGATGGATCCCATGCCGCCGATCACCACCACCGCGAACACGATCACCACCAGGTTGGAGCCCATCATCGGGCTGACCTGGTAGATGGGCGCGGCGATCACGCCCGCCACCGAGGCCAGGGCCACGCCGAGCGCGTAGGTCAGCGTGATGAGCAGCGGCACGTTGATGCCGAACGAACGCACCACCGTGGGGTTTTCCGTGGCGGCGCGCAACATGGCGCCCACGCGGGTCTTCTCGATCAGCACCCAGACGGCCAGGCACAGCACCAGCGACACGGCCACGGCCCAGCCGCGGTACCAGGGCAGGAACATGAAGCCCAGGTTGATGCCTCCCGTCAGCGCCTTGGGGATGGTGTAGGGCAGCCCCGACACGCCGTAGGCCTGGCGCAGGCCGCCTTCGATCAGCAATGCGATGCCGAAGGTCAGCAGCAGGCCGTACAGGTGGTCCATGCGGTAGGTGCGCGAGATCAGCAGGCGCTCGACCACGATGGCGAACGCCGCCATGATGAGCGGCACCAGCACCAGCGCCGCCCAATAGTTCACGCCCAGGTAGTTCAGCAGCATCCAGGCCAGGAACGCGCCCGCGGTGTACTGCGCGCCATGGGCGAAATTGATGATGTTCAACAGGCCGAAGATCACCGCCAGCCCGATCGAGAGCAAGGCGTAGAACGAACCGTTGATCAGGCCGAGCAGCAACTGGCCGAATAGTGCCGTGGACGGCACGCCGAAAATTTCGAACACGTGGATTCTCCCCTCAGACACCCAGGCGGCGCGTGATCCGCTCGGGATCGTTGCGCGCCTCTTCCGCCGACAACTGATCGACCACGCAGCCATGCTCCATGACGTAGTGGCGGTCGGCCACCTTGGTCGCGAACCGGAAGTTCTGCTCGACCAGCACGATGGTGAAGCCCCGCTCCTTCAGGGTGCGGATGGCCTGCCCGATCTGCTGCACGATGACGGGCGCCAGGCCCTCGGTGGGTTCGTCCAGCAGGATGAGCTGGGCGCCCGTGCGCAGGATGCGCGCGATCGCCAGCATCTGCTGTTCGCCGCCGGACAGGTTGCCGCCGGAACTGGCGCTGCGTTCGCGCAGGTTGGGAAAGAGGGTGTAGATCTCGTCCAGCGACATGCCGCCTTCGGCCAGGCGCGGCGGCAGCATCAGGTTTTCGGTCACGCTCAGGCTGCGGAACACGGCCCGCTCTTCCGGGCAATACACGACGCCCAGCCGCGGAATGCGGTGCGGCGCCATGTTCACGGTCTCCTGCCCGTTCAGCCGGATGGAGCCGCGGCGCTTGTCCAGGATGCCCATGATGGCGCGCAGCGTCGTCGTCTTGCCCGCGCCGTTGCGGCCCAGGATGGTGACGAGTTCGCCGCGGTTCACGTCCAGGTTCACGCCGTGCAGCACGTGCGATTCGCCGTACCAGGCGTTGAGGTCTTTGATCGACAGCATCTCAGTGCGCCTCCTCGTCCGAGCCCATGTAGGCCGTGATGACGCGCTCGTCGCGCGATACGGTGGCGTAGTCCCCCTGCGCCAGCACCGCGCCGCGCGCCAGCACCGTGATCGTGTCGGACAGGTCGGCCACCACCGAGAGGTTGTGCTCGACCATCAGGATGCTGCGGTTGGCCGACGCGCTGCGGATCAGCGCGGCGATGCGCGTCACGTCCTCCTGGCCCAGCCCCGCCATCGGTTCGTCCAGCAGCATGATTTCCGGCTCCAGCGCCAGGGTCATCGCGATTTCCAGCGCGCGCTTGCGGCCATAGGGCAGCAAGGCGGCGGTGGTGTCCGCCAGCGCGGACAGGCCGACCGCGTCCAGCAGTTCCATCGCGCGCCCGTTCAGCCGGTCGATGCTGCGGCGGCTGCGCCAGAAGCGCCAGCCATCGCCATGCTGGCGCATCAGCGCCACGCGCATGTTCTGCAGCACCGTCAGGCCCAGGAACACCGCCGATATCTGGAACGAACGGACGATGCCCAGCCGCGCGATCTGCTCCGGCGCCAGCGCCGTGATGTCGCGGCCCCGGTAGTGGATGGCGCCCGCGTCCGGCGTGAGGAATTTGGTCAGCAGGTTGAAACAGGTGGTTTTGCCCGCGCCGTTGGGGCCGATCAGGGCGTGGATGGAGCCTTCGCGCAGGGACAGGGACACGTCGTCGACGGCATTGAAACCGCCGAACCGCTTGACCAGCCCCCGGGCGGACAGGACCGCTTGGGTGTTCATGGCGGCGCTCCTACATGCGGGCCAGCAGGCCGCCGTCGATCGCCAGGACGTGTCCGTTGACGAACGACGCGCCCGGCGACGCCAGATAGACCACGGCCGGCGCGATGTCTTCCGGCGCGGCCCAGCGGCCGGCGGGCACCGCCGTGGACAGGAAGGACTGGAACTGGGGGTTCTCTTGCAGCCCTTGCGTGAAATCGGTGCGCACGAAACCCGGGGCCAGCGCATTGCAGGTGATGCCGCTGGCGCCGTGCTCCACCGCCAGCGCCCGGGCGAAGGCCGCGATCGCGCCCTTGGCGGTCGCGTAGGCGGCGATGTTCGGCATGGTCGCCTGCCCCGCCACGGACGACATCAGGACGATGCGGCCGAAGCCGCGCTTGCCCATGCCGGGCAGCACGGCCCGCGCGCAATGGAAAGCGCCGTTGACGTGGACGTTCTGCAGCGCCTGCCATTCGGCGGGGCTCATCTCCACCACCGGCTTGCGGTTCTGGTTGCCGGCGTTGCTGACCAGCACGTCGATCGCCAGCCCCGCGTCCTCCAGCCTGGCCACGGCCTCGGCCACCGCGCGGCCGTCGGCCACGTCGAAAGGCGCGCCGTGGGCCTTGATGCTCTCTTGCGCCAGGCGTTCGCAGGCCGCCTCGCAGGCGTCCGCGGAAAGGTCGTTGATCACCACCTGCGCGCCCGCCCGGCCCAGGGCCTGCGCAATGGCGTAGCCCAATCCCCGTGCCGCGCCGGTCACCAGCGCGACGCGCCCCGCCAGACCGAACGTCCGGTCCAGATAGTCGTGTTTCAAGCTTGTCTCCTAGATCTCGTATGCGACCGGATCTCTGGGCCCGGCCTGTGTCGCTTCGCGTTTCCCCTTCGTGAAAACGCAATTGACATAAATCTCAATATACGCGACTATTTGCTAATACTCAATAACAAGATTTTTTCTTGATCTCTTATAAAGAGTTTTGGTTAGGAGACAATCATGGCCCTCGAAACCCCCGGCTGCCCCGCAGCCAACGCGCTGCCGCCCTTGGCCTCGCGCTTCCTGAAAGTCGCCGACCTGCCGTGGAAACCCACGCAGGTCGAAGGCATCGATATGAAGATCCTGATGCAGGACAAGGAGTCCGGCCTGCTCACCGCCCTGTTCCGCTGGCAGCCCGGCACGGAACTGCCGCTGCACGAGCACGTGGAGGTCGAACAGACCTACGTGCTGGAAGGCTCCATCGTCGACGCCGAAGGCGAGGTATGCGCCGGCGACTACGTCTGGCGCCCGCGCGGCAACCAGCACGTGGCGCGCTCGCCCAACGGCGCCCTGGTGCTCAGCTTCTTCCTGAAACCCAACCTGTTCATCGACGCCTACGCCGGCCAGACGCTGGAATAAGCCCTTTTTTGCCGCCAGGCCGCCCTAAGGCAAAAAGCGCCCCTTCGGGGGCGGCAAGCCGAAGGCGCGGCGTGGAGGCACTTTTTCGCGCGACCGTCCGGCACAGGCCGGCGCGCAGGAACCGAAGCCCCCCGAGGAGACATCCCCCATGAAGACCCGTTTGAAGAACAGCCTTGCCGCCTGCGTGCTGGGCGCCCTGTCCGTGTCCGCCCAGGCGCAAGTGTCGGATGACGTCGTGAAGATCGGCGTGCTGGGCGACCAGTCCGGCATGATGGCCGACCTGTCCGGCAAGTTCGGCGTCGAAGCCGTGAAAATGGCCGTCGAGGATTTCGGCGGCACCGTGCTGGGCAAGCCCATCGAAATCGTTTCGGCCGACCACCAGAACAAGGTGGACATCGGCGTGTCGACCGCCCGCCGCTGGTACGAGAACGACAAGGTCGACCTGATCCTCGACGTGCCCAATTCCGCCATCGCGCTGGCCGTGCAGGACCTGACCCGCCAGATGAAGCGCGTGGTGATCTTCACCAGCGCCGGCTCGGCCGACCTGACCGGCAAGGCCTGCTCGCCCAACGGCATGCACTGGACCTACGACACCTATGCCTATGCCACCGGCGTGGCCAATGGCGTCATGGAGGACGGCGGCAAGAGCTGGTACTTCATCACCTCCGACTATGCGTTCGGCCATTCGCTGGAGCGCGACGCGATGGCGGTGGTCAAGTCCAAGGGCGGACAGGTGGTGGGCAGCGTGCGCCACCCCATCGCCAGCGCCGACTTTTCTTCCTTCCTGCTGCAGGCGCAGGCTTCCAAGGCCCAGGTCATCGGCCTGGCCAACGGCAGCGGCGACACCATCAACAGCATCAAGCAGGCGTTCGAGTTCGGCATCATGGGCAGCAAGCAGCGCGTGGCGGCGCTCTTCATGAGCATCGTGGACGTGCGCAGCGTGGGCCTGGAGTACGCGCAGGGCCTGAACCTGGTGGAACCTTTCTACTGGGACCAGGACGACAAGGCCCGGCAATGGTCCGAGCGCTATTTCAAGCGCACCGGCCGCATGCCCTCGATGGTGCAGGCCAGCAACTACAGCGCGACCATGCACTACCTGAACGCCATCAAGGCGGCCGGCACCGACGGCTCCGAGGCGGTCCTGAAGAAAATGCATGACACCCCCATCAACGACTTCATGACCGAGAACGGCCGGATCCGCGAAGACGGCCGCGTCATGCGCGACCTCTATCTGTTCCAGGTCAAGAAGCCGTCGGAATCCAAGCGCGACTGGGACTACTACAACCTGGTCCGCAAGATTCCCGCCGAACAGGCGTTCCGTCCGCTGAAGGACGGCGGCTGCCCGCTGGTGAAGCCGTGATGGACGGCGCGCCTGGACTGCTGGCCGGCAAGCGCGCCATTGTCACGGGGGGCGCCAACCCCCGGGGCATCGGCGCCGCCGTCGCGGAATTGTTCATCGCCCAGGGCGCGGCCGTCGCCGTGCTGGACCGGGCCTATCCCGAAGGCGCCGCC
Source organism: Achromobacter veterisilvae (assembly GCF_900496975.1). GTDB lineage: Bacteria > Pseudomonadota > Gammaproteobacteria > Burkholderiales > Burkholderiaceae_B > Achromobacter > Achromobacter veterisilvae. Next base: position 90,435 of record NZ_UFQC01000023.1, on the reverse strand, counting down.
GCGGCGCTCGCGGCGGGCCGGGTCGAGCTGCATTGCGACGTGTCGAGCGCGGCATCCTGCAAGGCGGCGATCGAGCGGGCGAAGGCCGCGCTCGGCGGGATCGACGTGCTGGTCAACAATGCAGGCATCGTCGCGGCCACCCGCATCTGGGACCTGCCCGAAGACGAGTTCCGCCGCATGGTCGAGGTGAACCTGACGGGCACCTACAACATTACCCACGCGGCGCTGCCGGCCCTGCTGGACAGCCCGCGGCGCCCCGCCATCGTCAACCTGGGCTCCACCGCCGCGCTGCGCGGCGGCGGCCTGCTGGGCGGGTCGCACTATGCGGCCTCCAAGGGCGGCGTCATCAGTTTCACCAAGGCGCTGGCCCGCGAACTGGGCCCACGCGGCATCCGGGCCAACTGCGTGGCGCCGGGCATCATCGAAACCGATATGACGCTGGGCAAATTCGGCGAAAATTGGGAACAAGAACTCAAACAGGGCATTCCGCTGCAACGTTTCGGCTCGCCCGCCGAAGTCGCCCAGGCCATTCTTTTCCTGGCCTCGGACCTGTCCTCCTATTCAACCGGCATCGTGGTCGACGTCAATGGCGGCTTCCACATTCACTAGGCGCGCCATCCCGCAATGAGCACTCCAGACCGCATGTTGTCCATTCTCGACCTCTTTCGCGACGACACCACCGCCGCGTTCCAGGAAGACGTCATGGCGCATCTGGAGTGTTCGCGCGCCACGGCGTACCGCTACCTGAAGTCGCTGACCGAAAGCGGCCTGCTGGCGCCCACCGCGGGCGGCGCCTACGTGCTGGGATCGCGCATCATCGAACTGGACCGCCACCTGCGCCAGCACGATCCCCTGATGCGCGCGGCGCGCGGCGTCATGCGCGCCACCGGCGACGAGCTGCACGCCAACCTGATGCTGTGCAGCTACTACGGCGACAAGGTCATGTGCGTGGACCGCTACTGGACGGACGATTCCATCGAGTCCAGCTATGCCCGCGGCCGTCCCTACACCATGTTCCACGGGGCCACGGCCAAGCCCATCCTGGCCAACCTGCCCCCCTACCAGCTACGCAACCTGATGCTCTGGCACAGCGCGGAAATCCGCGAAGCCGGACTGGGCGAAGACTGGGACGAATTCCGCGCCAACCTGAAGCGCCTGCGCAACGCGGGCGTATACGTATCGCACGGCGAGATCGATCCCGGCCTGATCGGGATAGGCTCGGCGATCTTCAGCCCCGAGCAGAAGGTGGTCGGCAGCCTGGTGTTCATCGCCGCCGAGGCGCGCACCTCGGCCGAGCGGCTGGAAATCCTGCGGGCGCGCATCCAGGTCGCGGCCGCGGAGGTTTCGCTGAATTTGCAGGCCCCGCAAAGCAACGGCGCGGCGGCGATCGGCATCATGCCGTCGCGGCCGCGCCGCCTGAAAGCGCCGGCCGGCACAGCGCCGGCTCGACAAAAGAAATAGCCCCCACGCTGCGCCTTCGGCTTGCTGCCCCCCGAGGGGGCGCTTTTTGCCTTGGGGCGGCCCGGCGGCAAGAAATAACCTGATCAGCCCTTGGCGTAGCGCTCGGCGCTGCGGACGATTTCCTCGTGCGCGGCGTCCAGGCCCTTCCAGCCCTTGACCTTGACCCACTTGCCCTTTTCCAGGTCTTTGTAGTGTTCGAAGAAATGCTGGATGCGGGCGATGTCTTCCGCCGGCAGGTCTTCGTAGGACTTGATGTTGCGGTACGGGGGATACAGCTTTTCGATCGGCACGGCCAGCAGCTTGGCGTCGCCGCCCGACTCGTCGTCCATTTCCAGCACGCCGATGGCGCGGCAGCGCACGACCGCGCCGATCTGGATCGGGAACGGCGTCAGCACCAGCACGTCGGCGGGGTCGCCGTCTTCGGACAGGGTTTGCGGGATGTAGCCGTAGTTGCACGGATAGTGCATGGCCGTCAGCATGAAGCGGTCAACGAAAATCGCGCCCGAGTCCTTGTCGACCTCGTACTTCACCGGGTCGGCGTTCATGGGGATTTCGATGATGACGTTGAAGTCTTCCGGCAGCTTCTTGCCAGGGGAGACGCGATCGAGACTCATGATTCAACCTTGTTGTTTGTCTGAAGGAATATTCAAATCGAGCCGTCGTCCTTGAACGGCGGCTTGGTCGCCGGCACGGGCGCGGCGGCGGGCGCGGGCTTGGGCCCGGCGGGCGGAGCCGGCGCGTACGTGGGCACGGGCTCGTCGAAAGCCGCCGCCGGGATCGGGGCGCTGTCGAAGTACTCGTCGATATCGGCGGTGCTGCCGCCGGCCAGCGGCGCATCCTCGGGCGCGAGCGCGCGTTCGCGCTGCTCTTTGCTGACGCGCGCGTCCGGGTCCAGCACGTAGTCGGAGGCGGACGCCGCCACGGCCGGTGGCAGCGCCGGATAATCGCCGCCGACGTCGGTATCGCTGTCGGTGTCGGACAGGCCCACCGCATAGCCGCCTTCGGCATCCACGCGGTAGGGATCCGAACCGGTGTCCGCGGCCGGCAGCGCGGCGTCCGACGCCAGGACCGGCAGCGCCATGCTGGCCGCCGTCGCAAGGCGCCAGTGGCGCACGGCGTCGGCGGGACGGTCCAGGCGGTCGTACAGGCTGCCCAGCAAGGCATGCGTCTGCGCGTCGCTGCGGCGGCTGAGGGCGCGCAGCAGATAGCGTTCGGCCTGGCCCCACAACTGCCCGTTCAGGCACAGCATGCCCAGCGCGGTGAGGAGGTCGGGGTCGGTGGGACGCTGCTGCAGCCAGGTCTCGGCGCGGGCCAGCCGGCGCGACACCTGATCGGCCTCGCAGCGCGCATAGGCCGCCACCAGGGCCGGGTTGAACTTCACGGCGATCGCGGCTTCGAGCACGCGCGCCGCCTCGTTGGCTTCGCCGGCGGCCTCGAAGGCCGCGGCGCCGGCCAGCGCGATCTCGGGCAGGAGCCGCTCTTCGGCCTTCAGGTCCTTCCAGATGGCGCGCCAGGCCTCGCCGCCGGCGGCGCGCAGGCGCGCCGCGCCCGAGGCGTCGACCAGATGGTCGGCTTCGGCGCGGGCCAGGGCATTGCGGCGCACGAGGCCGCGGGCCAGCGTGAAGACCTGTTCGTCGTGGTGCAGCGCGGTGTGCGCGCGCAACAGCAGGCGCATCGTGTGCAGATGGCGCGCGCCGCCGTCGGCCAGGGGTTCCAGCACCGTCAGCGCGCGCTCGGCGCGGCCCTGGTCCAGGAGCATGTCGGCGGAGACGGTGGCGGTGGCCTCGACCAGGCCGGGATCGGCGCCCGCCTGTTCCTGCGCCATCGCCAGCAGGCGGTCGCGGCGGTCGAACTCGCCCAGGCCGTGCGCGGCGCGGGCGGCGGACAGCGCCGCCAGCACGCGGCGGGTCTGGACCTTGGTCTGCTCGAGCAGCTTGGTCAGATCCTTTTCGGCGGTGGTGTAGCGGCCTTCCAGCAGGCCGATCCAGCCGCGCTCCAGCAATTCATGGTCGCGCGCCTGCGCGCGCTTGCCGCGCCAGGCCCGCACGCGGTCGGGGATGGCCAGCAGCCATGCCAGCAGGCGCAAGCCCACGTACAGCACGATGAAGGCCGCCACGATCAGCAGGACGGCCAGCGTCAGCGACATCCCGATGCGCCACGGCCAGACCAGCAACAGCACGTTGCCGGAATGCGTGCGCAGCACCACCGCCAGGGCGACGGCGACAACGGCCAGCAGCAGAGTCCAGAACCAGGTACGCATAGGCCTCAGTCCTGCTCGCTAGTCTTGAAACCCGCCGCCCGCAGCGCGGCCACGGCAGCCAGGCTGTCGGCCACGTCCGGCAGGCGCACGGCAATGTCGGTCTGCGCCAGTTCGTGCGCCAGCCCCTGGGCGGCGACGGTGTCGGGAGACCGGTTGTCGTAGTACTTGGCCAAGGTCGTGCCGACGTTGTCGAGTTCGCTCTTCCAGACCGCGGACTGGCGCATCAGCATGGCCAGTTGGGCGGTCAGCAGGCGCTGGCGCAGCGCGCCGCGCACCAGATCGGCCTGTTCGGGCGACAGCAGCAGGGCCGCGGGCTCGTCCACGCGCTGGATCGTGATCAGGCCGCCCAGTTCGTGCGCCAGGGCGGAACCGGCGCGGCCGGGCCACGAGGCCATCTCGGCGCGCCAGCGCTGCCACCAGGGCGCGTCGGCGGGCAGGCCGGCCTGCGGGTCGATCGCGGGCGCGGGGGCGGCGGGCCGGGTCTCGCCGGCGGGCGTGACGCCCGGGGCGGCGGCATCGGGCACCAGCAGCGGCGCCTTGCCGACCAGCGCCACGAGGCGCTCGATGCGGGCCGATTGGGCGGGGATGTCCACCGTGGACACCGCGCGCAGGCGGTCCAGGTCGCCGTTGATGGATTGCTGCAGGCTGGAGAAGCGCGGCCGGTCGGCGCGCGCCAGGCGCGATTGCGCGGTTTCGAGGGCCACGATGGCGTTGGAGACGTTTCCCGCCAGGCGCAGTTGCTGGCTGGCGATGGTCAGCAGGCGTTCGACGTCGTTGGCCAGCAGTTCGTCGCTGGCGCTGTCGTTGAAGTTCTGCCAGGCCAGTTGCAGCGCGTTGTACTGGCTTTGCGTTTCGCGCACGGTGTCTTCGAGCTCGGCCACCCGGCCGGCCTGCGCCTGCGCCAGGGCCAGGGCTTCGCGCGTGTCCTTGCGGGCCTGCGCCACGTCGGAGGCCAGCGTGTCGAGCCGCGAGGCGACCTCGCGGCCGGCGGACACGAACTGCGTGCGCTGCTTCCACAGGGCGTAGCCCAGGCCGACAGCCAGCAGGACGACGATGATCAGGGCGGTGACCAGGGGGCCACTGCCGCGTTTGGCCGGACGGGCCTTGACGGGGTCGGCCGGGGCCGATGCGGGCGCGCTTGCGCCCGGAACGGCCGTCGGAACGACCGGATCGGTAGCGGGAGTCTTGTCTGTCATGACGCGATTGTATTCGGTGTCGGTCCGAAGCAACGAATCAAGCAGCAACAAAGGCCTGGAATATCGACTCGTCGTTGGGCAAGCAGATTTTTACCATTGCGGAGGCGCCGGCGTCATGACGGACCGCCGGCACGCGCCGCGCCAGGGAGGGATGCGTCAGCACGAAGCCGCACTGCTCCCACCAGGCCGCCAGGCCGGCCTCGTCCAGGCGGGCCCGCACCGCGTCCGCGCCCTCCCCGCTGGTGATCAGCCAGGTGGCGCGCAGCCCGGCGCCGGCCCACTGCCGCAGCAGGGCCACCTGGCCGGCGTCCCAGTCGGCAGGACGGCGCAGATAGGCCGCATGGCGCGTCACGGCCGCGCCGTGCGCCTCGAGCTTGTCGCCCAGCCAGTCCCTGCCCTGCGTGCCGCGCACCAGCAGCACGCGGGCCGGCAGGCGGGGCAGCCCCCGCAGCACGTCCCACAGGGCCTCGGAATCATGGCTGGGCGCGCTTTCGGGAGGATGCAGAACTGTTGTATTCGCGCCAAAACAGGGGGATTCGCGCAGCGCCTGGGCGCTGGCCGGACCCACGGTGGCGGCGATGACGCCCGCGGGCCAGGCGAAAGGGCCGTCCGCCTGGACGCACTGGTCCAGGTATTGCCGGGCCGCGTTGCCGCTGACGAATACGACCATGTCGTAGTCGGCCGGACGGGGCAGCGCCTGCACCGCGGCCGGCAGCGCCTGGATTTCCAGGGCGGGCAGGATGCAGGGAAGCCAGCCGGCGGCGCGCAGGCGGGCGGCAAGCGCCTCGTTGCGCCCTTCCGGCCGCGTCAGGACGGCGACTCGCGGCGATTCGGCGGCTGCGGACGCCATGGCCATCAGTCCGGCCGGGCGTCGTCTTGCAGCAGTTCGCGGAGGATGGCCTGCGCGCCCGCGTCCAGCAGTTCCTGGGCCGCGGCTTCGCCGATGGCCAGCGCATCGGCCACCGGACCGCTGCGCGCGGCATGGACCATGCGCGCGCCATCGGGCGACGCCACCAGCGCGCGCAGCGACAAGGTGCCCGCCGCGATCTCGGCATACGCCGCCAGGGGCACCTGGCAGGAGCCGCCCAGCTTGCGGGACACGGCGCGCTCGGCCACGACACAGGACGTGGTGTCCGCGCTGGCCAGCGGCGCCAGCCAGGCGCGCACGTCGCCGCGGTCTTCGCGGATCTCGATGCCCAGGGCGCCCTGCCCGGCGGCGGGCAGGCTGTCGGCCGGATCGAGCAGGCTGCGGATGCGCGAGCCCAGGCCCAGGCGCTCCAGGCCGGCGGCGGCGAGCACGATGGCGTCGTATTCGCCCTTGTCCAGCTTGCCCAGGCGCGTGTCGAGGTTGCCGCGCAGGGGCTTGACCGCCAATTCCGGGTAGCGCGCGCGGATCTGGGATTCGCGGCGCAGGCTGGACGTGCCGACCACCGCCCCGGCGGGCAGGTCGGCCAGCGTATCGTAGCGGTTGGAGACGAAGGCATCGCGCGGATCCGCGCGGTCAAGGACGGCGCAGAGTTCGAACGGGGCCTGCAGATCCACCGGCACGTCCTTCAGGGAGTGGACGGCGAGATCGGCGCGCCCGTCGAGCAGCGCGTTTTCGAGTTCCTTGACGAACAATCCCTTGCCGCCCACCTTGGACAGCGTGCGGTCGAGGATCTGGTCGCCCCGGGTCGTCAGGGTAAGGAGTTCAACCGCGCACGCCGGGTACAGCGTGCGCAGCCGGTCGCGCACATGCTCGGCTTGCCACAGGGCAAGCCGGCTGGCGCGGGTCGCGATGACCAGGCGTTGCGGTAGGGACACGAGGCGTCATCAAACGAAGTTGGAGACGATGACCGTCGCGACGACACCGAGGATGGCCAGCACGAACAGGCCCTGGAGCAGGCTCAGGCCCGATTCGGATTGCTGGGGATCGGCGGATCTACGCAGACTCATGTGCTGATTCCTTGGAGGTGGTTTTGCGGCTTGCCAGCCACCGTCCAACGACAACAACGAGCAAGGCGCCAATGATTTCTGCGCCGATTTTAACCGCAGTCGGCTGAACGCCGAATTGACGTTCGACAATAACGTCGGTGACCAGCATGCCGCCGGCGATCCAGCCGAGCAGCGCCGCGCCGAAGGTGACGACCAGCGGATAGCGGTCGATCAGCTTGAGGACCAGGGTGCTGCCCCAGATGATGATCGGCACGCTGACGATCAGGCCGAAGGCGACCAGGCCGATCTGGTGGTCGGCGTGGGCGTTCTGGGCCGCGCCGGCAATGGCGATCACGTTGTCCAGGCTCATCACGAAGTCGGCGATGATGATGGTCTTGATGGCGGCGACGATGGACGTGCCGCCCTTCACGTTGCCATGCGCATCGTCTTCGGGAATCAGGAGCTTGATGCCGATCCAGAGCAGCAGCGCGCCGCCCACGACCTTCAGGAACGGGATCGACAGGAGCGTCAGGGCGAAGGCGATCAGCACGACGCGCAGGATGATGGCGCCCGCGGTGCCCCACAGGATGCCCTGCATGCGCTGCTTGGGCGCCAAGTTGCGACAAGCCAGGGCAATCACGACCGCGTTGTCGCCGCCGAGCAGGATATCGATGAGGATGATCTGGAATACCGCTGCCCAACTCAGCGTCTGGAAAAACTCAAGCACTATGAACCCCCGGAGAACATTATGAAAAGAATGGCCGGTCCCGAGCCGGCCAGCCCGCCGCGCAGGGCGCGGCGGGGTCATTCAATACAACGTATTAGTATAATTCAGCTTTCAGTCAGCTTTCTGGCGCATCAGCAAAACTTTGCCGATGGCCAGGACCAGCACCGCGCCCAGCGCGCCCGTCATCAGCGCGAAACTGTGCTGCGTCACGCCCAGGGCCGCGTCGATGCGCGCCACCGGTTCCTGCAAGGCCGGGTCGCCCACCAGCAGTTCGCCGGCGATGAAACCCAGCAGCGCCGCGCCCACCCAGACGATGACCGGGAAGCGCTCGATGACCTTCAACAGCAGCGTGCTGCCGAAAATGACCAGCGGAATACTGATGGCCAGGCCCAATACCAGCAAGGTCGTGTCGCCCATCGCGGCGGCGGCGACAGCCACCACGTTGTCCAGGCTCATGACCAGGTCGGCGATCATGATCGTGCGGATTGCCGTCAACAGATTGCCCTGCGTCTTGCCCGCGCCGCCTTCCTCGCCTTCCGGCAACAGCAGCGTCACGCCGATGTAGACCAGGAGCAGCGCGCCGATGAGCTTGAGCCACGGCAGCAACAGCAGCTTGGCGGCGACGAGCGTCAGCACGATACGCATGATGATCGCGGCGGCGGAGCCGATCACGATCGCTTTCTTCTGTTGGGCCGGGGGCAGCGAACGCGCTGCCAGCGCAATGACCACGGCGTTGTCGCCCGATAGCAGGATGTTGACCCAAATGATCTGGAGCAACGCTATCCAGAATGCCGCTGAACTAAGTTCCATGCCTCTCTTTCCTAGGTGTGATCCCCCTAGGACGAACCAAATGAATGGGTGAATAAGATGAAAACGTACTGACCGTCTTGGTGCGAGCCCGACGGCATTCTTGCTGGGTACGCGATGGATTTGCTGTCATTATAGTTTCGTTCAGCTTTCCGTATGGTTTCCAGGCCGCGACATGGACACGGGATTACCCTAGGATTGCCGAAAAAAAAGCCCGCCGAAGCGGGCTTTTTCTTGCGCGAAACCGAGAATTACAGCACCGACTTGAGCAGCTTGCCCATTTCGGAGGGGTTGCGCGTGGTGCGGATGCCGCAGGCTTCCATGACTTCCAGCTTGGCGTCGGCCGTGTCGGCGCCGCCCGAGATCAGCGCGCCGGCGTGGCCCATGCGCTTTCCGGGAGGGGCGGTGACGCCGGCGATGAAGCCGACGACCGGCTTCTTCATGTTGTCCTTCGCCCATTGCGCGGCGTTGACTTCGTCCGGGCCGCCGATTTCGCCGATCATGATGACGGCGTCGGTGTCGGGATCGTCATTGAACATCTTCAGCACGTCGACGTGCTTCAGGCCGTTGATGGGGTCGCCACCGATGCCGACGGCGCTGGATTGACCCAGGCCCAGCTCGGTGACCTGCGCCACGGCTTCGTACGTCAGGGTGCCGGAGCGGCTGACGATGCCGATGCGGCCCTTGCGGTGGATGTGGCCGGGCATGATGCCGATCTTGATTTCGTCGGGGGTGATCAGGCCGGGGCAGTTCGGGCCCAGCAGCAGGGTCTTGCTGCCCTTGGCCTTCATGCGGTTCTTGACTTCCAGCATGTCGCGGACCGGGATGCCTTCGGTGATGCAGATCACCAGATCCAGTTCGGCCTCGACGGCTTCCCAGATGGCGGCGGCGGCGCCCGCGGGCGGCACGTAGATGACCGACACGGTCGCGCCGGTGTCGGCCTTGGCGTCTTTCACCGAAGCGAAAATCGGCACGCCTTCGAAGTCTTCACCCGCCTTCTTGGGGTTCACGCCGGCCACGAAGGCAGCTTTACCATTGGCGTACTCACGGCACATGCGGGTGTGGAACTGGCCCGTCTTGCCCGTGATGCCCTGGGTGATGACTTTGGTGTCCTTGTTGATCAGAATCGACATTTGTGAATCCTTGGAATTTTTACTTGACGGCTGCTACGACGCGGGTGGCGGCTTCGGCCATCGTGTCGGCGCTGATGATCGGCAGACCCGAGTCGGCCAGCATCTTCTTGCCGAGTTCTTCGTTGGTGCCCTTCATGCGGACGACCAGCGGCACGTTCAGATTGACGGCCTTGCAAGCAGCGATCACGCCTTCGGCGATGACGTCGCAGCGCATGATGCCGCCGAAGATGTTGACCAGGATGGCCTTCACGCTCTTGTTGCCGAGCATGATCTTGAAGGCTTCCGTGACCTTCTCGGCCGTGGCGCCGCCGCCGACGTCCAGGAAGTTGGCCGGCTCGCCGCCGAACAGCTTGATGGTGTCCATGGTGGCCATGGCCAGGCCGGCGCCGTTCACCAGGCAGCCGATGTTGCCGTCGAGCTGGATGTAGGCCAGGTCGAACTTGCTGGCTTCGATTTCAGCCGGATCTTCTTCGTCCAGGTCGCGGTAGGCGACGATTTCCGGATGGCGGAACAGGGCGTTGGAGTCGAAGTTGAACTTGGCGTCCAGGGCGATGATGTTGCCCTTGCTGTCGCGGTTCAGCGGGTTGATTTCGACCAGCGAGGCGTCGGTGTCCATGTAGCACTTGTAGAGCTTCTGGAACACGTCCACGGCCTGGGCGGTGGAATCGGCGGGCAGGCCGATCGCGTTGGCGATCTTGGTGGCCTGCTCGGCCGACAGGCCGGTCAGCGGATCGATGTATTCGGTGATGATCTTTTCGGGCGTGGAGTGGGCCACTTCCTCGATGTCCATGCCGCCTTCGCTGGAGGCGATGAAGGCGACCTTCTGGGTGGCGCGGTCGGTGACCAGCGACACGTAGTATTCCTTCTGGATGTCGGCGCCGTCTTCGATGTACAGGCGGCGGACCTTCTGGCCTTCCGGACCGGTCTGGTGCGTGACCAGTTGCATGCCCAGGATCTCGGAGGCCAGCTTGCGCACGTCGTCGATCGAGCGGGCCAGCTTCACGCCGCCGCCCTTGCCGCGGCCGCCCGCGTGGATCTGCGCCTTAACGACCCAGACCGGTCCACCCAGCTTTTCAGCGGCAGCCACGGCCTCGTCGACGGAAAGAGCGGGAATCCCGCGCGGCACGGGGACGCCAAATTGCTTCAGCAGTTCCTTGCCTTGATACTCGTGGATTTTCATGTGTTACCTGTCAGGACGTATGAGTAAGAGAAGGTGAATCGGTAGACGAATCGGCCGATGCCTCAGCGCTATCCCCCGTGTACCACTTGGGATAGTGCTCAGCCACCACCGGGCCGCCGGTGCTGAGCGCATGGCAGCCGTCCAGTTGGAATGGACGCCGGTTCGGGTTGTTTTCCTGCCGCCGGCGATTGGCCATGGTCTGGACCGCCGCGGTGGGAAGCACCTGCGACAGCTCGGTCATGTGCGTACAGCCCTCCACGTGCCCGAACCGCTCCTTGACCTGCTGGCGGAACCCCTTGAGCAGGTTCATGCCGATGAGATCAGTGTAAGCCGGCTCGATGGCCATGCAATGCGCCCCATAGGGGGCGGCGTCATAGACGGCCTGCGCGGCCACGATCGAGAAATTCTCGTCGATGGTGATGCGCAGGTGCATATGGTGGATGGGTTGGCCGGCCTTGAACATCTCGCCGTCGCGCTTGGGAAAATCGTACGCCTTGACGTCGATCAACTCGGCTTCCAGGTCCCATAGGCCATCATCACGCGCATACGATTGCACGCGTATGGAACGCGTATGCAGTGGCTGGCGAGGATAGTCCGGCGGTGGCAAGGGCATGCTGGGGGGCCTGCGAGGCGAAGAGGGCCTGCGCATGGTGCGCGGCAACAAAACCTTGAAAGTATAGCGCAGGCGGCTCTTCATCGACCGCCAGGGCTTGCCGCCTCCGGAGGGCCGGTTTCCGCCCCGCGGCTCTCTCAAGGCAAAAAAAAGCTTGCGCCACGATGGCGCAAGCCGGTCTTGCATGGCCGCCGCCCGGCGCCGCGGCGCCGGGCGTATCGGCTAGGCCGCCTGGCGCAGGGCGCGGGCCGCCTGCACCATGCCGATCAGCGCGGCTTCGGTTTCGGGCCAGGCGCGCGTTTTCAGGCCGCAGTCAGGATTCACCCACAGGCGTTCCTTGGGCAGGCGCGCGGCCGCCTTTTCCATCAGGCCGACCATCCAGTCCACCTCGGGCACGTTGGGCGAGTGGATGTCGTACACGCCGGGACCGATGTCGTTCGGGTAGCGGAAGTCCTCGAACGCCTTCAGCAACTCCATATTGGAGCGCGAGGTTTCGATGGTGATCACGTCCGCGTCCATGGCGGCGATCGACTCGATGATGTCGTTGAACTCCGAATAGCACATATGGGTGTGGATCTGCGTTTCGTCGCGCACGCCGGCGGTCGACAGGCGGAAGCAATCCACGGCCCAGTCCAGGTAGGCCTGCCAGTCGGCCCGGCGCAGCGGCAGGCCTTCGCGGATGGCGGGTTCGTCGATCTGGATGACGCTGATGCCGGCGGCTTCCAGGTCCACGACTTCATCGCGCAGCGCCAGCGCCAGTTGGCGGCAGGTCTGCTCGCGCGGCTGGTCGTCGCGCACGAAGGACCACTGCAGGATGGTGACCGGGCCGGTCAGCATGCCCTTGACCGGCTTGTCGGTCAGCGACTGCGCGTAGGACGACCAGCCCACCGTCATCGGCGCGGGGCGGGCCACGTCGCCGAAGATGATCGGCGGCTTGACGCAGCGCGAGCCGTAGCTTTGCACCCAGCCGTTCTTGGTGAAGGCGAAACCGGCCAGCAGTTCGCCGAAGTATTCCACCATGTCGTTGCGTTCGGGTTCGCCGTGCACCAGGACGTCCAGGCCCACCTTTTCCTGGAAGCGGATGACTTCCTCGATTTCCTTGCGGATGGCGGTCTCGTAGGCCGAATCGGTCAGCGCGCCGGCCTTCCAGTCCCGGCGCAGGGCGCGGATTTCCGCGGTCTGCGGGAAAGAGCCGATCGTGGTGGTCGGATAGGCGGGCAGGCCCAGTTGCTCTTGCTGGCGGGCGATGCGGCCGGCGAACGGTGCGCGGTCGCGCGACACGCCGGCGGCGGCGGCCATCCGCTGGCCGACCACCGGATTGTGGATGCGGGCGGAGGCACGCCGGGCGGCCAGCGCGGCGCGCTGTTTCGCCAGGCCGTCCTGCACGGAAGCGTCCGTCGCGCTGTCCAGCGCGCGGCCCAGCAGGCTCAGTTCATCCAGCTTCTGCGCGGCGAAGGACAGCCAGCTCTTGAGTTCGGCGTCCAGTTCGGTTTCATGGGCCAGGTCCACCGGCACGTGCAACAGCGAGCACGACGGCGCCAGCCACAGGCGGTCGCCCAGTTGCTGCTTGATCGGGGCCAGCGTGGCGATGGCGGCATCCAGGTCGGTGCGCCAGATGTTGCGGCCGTTGATGATGCCGGCCGACAGCACCTGGTCGCCGCGCAGGCCGGCCACCACTTCCGCCAGTTGCTCCGGCGCGCGGACCAGGTCCACGTGCAGGCCGGCGACGGGCAGGCCCAGCGCCGTGGGCAGGTTGTCCTTCAGTCCGTCGAAGTAAGTGGCCGCCAGCAGCTTGACCGGGCTGGCCGACAGCGTGGCGTAGACCTCGCGGAAGGCGTCGCGCCAGGCTTGGGGCAGGTCCAGCGCCAGGATGGGTTCGTCGATCTGCACCCATTGCACGCCCTGCTTGGCGAAGCGCGCCAGCACGTCCTGGTAGACGGGCAGCAGCGCGGCAAGCAGCTTCAGCTTGCCGGCGTCGGCGGCGCCTTCGGCGAACGCGTCGCCCTTGCCCAGGTACAGCCAGGTCAGCGGGCCCGGGATCACGGGCTTGACCGCGTAGCCCAGCGCCTGCGCTTCCTGGATCTGTTCGAACAGCGATTCGCGGGCGATGCGGAAGGTCTGGCCGGGGACCAGTTCCGGCACGATGTAGTGGTAGTTGGTATCGAACCACTTGGTCATTTCGCAGGCGGCGGCGGGCTTGCCGGACGGCGCGCGGCCCCGGCCCATGCGGAACAGGGTGTCCAGCGACACCGGCTCGCCGTCCTTCTGGCCGAAGCGCGCGGGCACGGCGCCCAGCAGCGTGGTCCATTCCAGGATCTGGTCGTACCAGGCGAAGTCGCCGGCGGGCACGAACTTCAGGCCGGCGTCGGCCTGCAGCTTCCAATGCCGGGCGCGCAGTTCGCGGCCGGTCTGTTCGAGCGCTTCAGCGGTCTGCTTGCCCGCCCAGTAGGCCTCGACGGCGCGCTTCAGTTCGCGCTGGGCGCCGATGCGGGGGAACCCCAAATTATGAATCGTAGTCATGTGAATACCGTCGTAAGACAAAATTTGTTCAAGTGACGGCTATTCTGAGGCCAAACCAACATGAATCAAAATCAATGTCTACATCCATAACATGAGAGAATCTCATAAAATATAAGCTCATTTCCCAACCCTGCAATCCCATGCTCGAAATCCGCCACCTAGAAACGCTGACGGCCATCCGCGAAGGCGGCAGCCTGCAAGAGGCCGCCGAACGCCTGCACCTGACCCAATCGGCCCTGTCGCACCAGTTGCGCGACCTGGAAACCCGGTTGGGCACGCCCCTGCTGAACCGCCGCACCCGGCCGGCCCGCCTGACCACCGCCGGCCTGCGCGTGCTGGCGCTGGCGGACGAAGTGCTGCCCCGCATCCGCGCGACCGAACGCGAACTGCAGCGGCTGGCCGCGGGCCGCACGGGGCGGCTGCACCTGGCGATCGATTGCCATTCCTGCTTCCAGTGGCTGATGCCGGCCCTGGACGCCTTCCGCGCACAGTGGCCGGACGTGGCGCTGGACCTGTCGGCGGCGTTTTCGTTCGCCCCCCTGCCCGCGCTGGTGCGCGGCGACCTCGACCTGGTCATCACCTCGGACCCGCAGCCGCTGGACGCCGTGGAATACCTGCCGTTGTTCAGGTACGAACTGGTGCTGGCGGTATCGGACTCCAATCCGCTGTCCGGCAGCAAATTCGTCACGCCCGAGCAACTGGCCGACCAGACGCTCATCACCTACCCGGTGGACAAACAGCGCCTGGATATCTTCACGGCCTTCCTGGACCCCGCCGACGTGGAGCCGGCCGCCGTCCGCAAGGCGGAGCTGACGCCGATCATCGCGCAACTGGTGGCCAGCAACCGGGGCGTGGCGGCGCTGCCCAACTGGGCGCTGACGGAATACATGAACCAGGGATGGCTGCGCCTGTGCCGGCTGGGGCCGCAAGGCGTGTGGCGCACGCTGTACGCCACGGTGCGCAGCGAGGACACGGACGCGTCGTACATCGACGAATTCCTGACCATCACCCGCGACGTCTGCTTCAAGACCTTGTCGGGCATCAAGTCCGCGAAATAGAAAGGTCTAATCGAGGGATGATGGCGCCTCGGGGTGAAGGTGTCTGGTGGCGAAGGTGTCTGACACCCGTGAAGCGTACGGACAAATTGAAGCGCATCTCGCCTGGGTGTCAGACACCCGGGGGAGACCGCAGGCGAGGTGTCTGACACCCGTGAAGCGCACGGGCAAATTGAAGCGCATCTTGCCTGGGTGTCAGACACCCGGGGGAGACCGCAGGCGAGGTGTCTGACACCCGTGAAGCGTACGGGCAGATTGAAGCGCATCTCGCCTGGGTGTCAGACACCGGGGGGAGACCGCAGACGAGGTGTCTGACACCCATGAAGCGCACGGGCAAATTGAAGTGCATCTCGCCTGGGTGTCAGACACCCGGGGGGAGACCGCAGACGAGGTGTCTGACACCCATGAAGCGTACGGGCAAATTGAAGCGCATCTCGCCTGGGTGTCAGACACCCGGGGGAGACCGCCGGCGACTCGCCCCCCGGCGCCGAAACGCTCAGTCGTCGTCGCCTTCGCCCAGGATGCGGCGGATAACGTCGTGCGCAAAACCGCGGCTGGCCAGGAAGCGGGCCTGCTTGGCGTAGGCCGCGCGGTCGTCGGGCCTGGCGTCGAAACGTTTCTTCCAGACCTCCAGCGCGCGGTCGTATTCGGTGGCGCGCAGTTGCTCACGCAATTCGGCGACCTGGCCGTCGTCCACGCCGTGCTGGCGCAGTTCCTGGACGATGCGCGCCGTGCCCTGGCGCGATGCGCGCCGATGGACCAGGCCCTGGGCAAAGCGTTCATTGGACAGCCAGCCCTCTTTTTCCAGGGCGTCGAGCACGGCCTCGACTTCGGACGGGTCTTCCGCATGGGCGGCGAGCTTGCGGGCCAGTTCGCCGCGGGCGTGTTCGCGCCGCGACAGATAGCCCACGGCCCGCATCTTCAGCGACGGGCCTTTGCGGGCGGACTTGCCGTCGTCGCCGGCCTCATCGCCTTCGGCGGCGGCGGCGCGGCGGCCGCGCCCCGCGCCGCGCTCTTCGGAGCTGCGCTGCCATTGATCCCGCGGGCCGGCGGGCGCCGCCGCCTCCTGCTCGCGGCGCGCATCCGAACTGCGGCGCAAGCCCTGGGGCTTGGCGACGGTTTCGAACTCGTCATCCAGCTTGGCGCGAAGGCGGTCGGCTGACGCGGGGGGCGGTTTCCAGCTCATGCGTTTCCTGCTTGCTATGCACAACGGCAGGCCCATCGAGGCGCCTGCCGCAAGCGGTCGGGCCAAGCCCGCGCGATGTGCGGGCCGTCGGCGGAAACCCGCGGGCGGCCCGAGACCGTCTCGATTACTCGGCGGTGTCTTCCGCCGTGGGCACGAACTCGGCCGCGCGGCTGACGATGCCCTGGTTCTCGCGCACGCGGTTCTCGATCTCGATGGCCATGCTCTTGTGCTCTTTCAGGTATTCGCGGACGTTGTCCTTGCCCTGGCCGATGCGGTTGCCGTTGTAGCTGTACCACGCGCCGGACTTGTCCACCACATTGGCGGCCACGCCCAGGTCGATGATTTCGCCTTCGCGCGAGATGCCGGCGCCGTACATGATGTCGAACTCGGCCTGCTTGAACGGGGGCGCCACCTTGTTCTTCACGACCTTGACGCGGGTTTCGTTGCCGACCACCTCGTCGCCCTTCTTGATCGAGCCGATGCGGCGGATGTCCAGGCGCACGGACGCGTAGAACTTGAGCGCGTTGCCGCCGGTGGTGGTTTCGGGGTTGCCGAACATGACGCCGATCTTCATGCGGATCTGGTTGATGAAGATGACCATGCAATTGGTGCGCTTGATGGTGGCGGTCAGCTTGCGCAGCGCCTGGCTCATCAGGCGAGCTTGCAGGCCGGGCAGCGAATCGCCCATTTCGCCTTCGATTTCGGCCTTGGGCACCAGGGCCGCCACCGAGTCGATGACGATCAGGTCGACCGAGCCCGAGCGCACCAGCGCGTCGGTGATTTCCAGCGCCTGTTCGCCCGTGTCCGGCTGCGAGATCAGCAGGTCGGTCAGGTTGACGCCCAGCTTGGAGGCGTACTGCACGTCCAGCGCGTGTTCGGCGTCGACGAAGGCGCAGGTGCCGCCGATCTTCTGCATTTCAGCGATGACCTGCAGGGTCAGCGTGGTCTTGCCCGACGATTCCGGACCGTAGATCTCGACCACGCGGCCCCGCGGCAGGCCGCCGACGCCCAGCGCGATGTCCAGCCCGAGCGACCCCGTGGAAACCACCTGGATGTCATGCGAGACCTCGTTGTCGCCATAGCGCATGATCGAGCCCTTGCCGAACTGCTTTTCGATCTGCGAGAGCGCGGCGGCAAGCGCCTTGGCCTTTTCCGATGCGGCGGCCTTGGTGGTTTTGTCGTCCATGTAGAGTCCTGTCTGTAACGTATCTGGTGTCGAAGGGGATTGCGGTCTGGCTGGCCGGGTTTGGCTGACCGGGGCTGGCGAATGCTTTGAGCTACGGATCAGATTATGGCACCGGATTATACTGTATAAAAAACCAGTGTGCCAGTATTTTGCACGTATACCCTGAGTGGCAAGTGCAAGGCCGTATGCCAGAATGCCAGACGAATCCGGCGCTTCATCCCCTTTTTGCGCCGCGGCGTTTCTTCTTACTGTAGCCCATGCGTATCCTGATCGCCGAAGACGACAGCATCCTGGCCGACGGCCTGTCCCGCTCGTTGCGGCACAATGGCTACGCCGTGGATGCCGTGCGCGACGGGCTGGCGGCCGATTCGGCGCTGGCGGCCCAGGCCTTCGACCTGCTCATCCTCGACCTCGGCCTGCCGCAACTGGCCGGCCTGGAAGTCCTGCGGCGCCTGCGCGCCCGCAACTCCGCCCTGCCCGTGCTCATCCTGACGGCCGCCGACAGCATCGAACAGCGCGTCAAGGGCCTGGACCTGGGCGCGGACGACTATATGGCCAAGCCCTTCGCCCTGTCGGAACTCGAAGCCCGCGTGCGCGCGCTGACCCGGCGCGGCGCCGGCGGCGGCGCCACCCTGCTCAAGCACGGCCGCCTGCTGTTCGACCAGACGGGCCGGGTGGCCATGGTGGACGACCAGACGCTGGACCTGTCGGCCCGCGAGGTCAGCCTGCTCGAGATCCTCCTGACCCGCAGCGGCCGCATGGTCAGCAAGACCCAGCTCGTCGACCACCTCTGCGAGTGGGGCGAGGAAGTCAGCACCAACGCCATCGAGGTCTATGTGCACCGCCTGCGCAAGAAGCTCGAGCCCAGCGGCGTGAAGATCGTGACCGTGCGCGGCCTGGGCTACTGTCTTGAGCGTGACCAGGGTGCGGCGTACCTCGCAAGCTGACCCCGCGCATCCAGAGGCGCTCAATCAGGAAGCACTGGATGTCATGCAGGCCGGGTCCAGGGGCCCGAGCTTCGCGCCGCCCCAGCGCTCCCTGCTGGGCGAGATCCTCGACTGGATGCTGGCGCCCCTGTTCCTGCTGTGGCCGATGAGCGTCGCCATCACCTACGTGGTCGCGCAGAACATCGCCAACGTGCCCTACGACCGCGCGCTGGCCAACAATCTCCACGTGCTGACCCGGCAGGTCCATGCGCAGGACGGGCGCGCCATGCTGAAGATGTCCGACGCCGCCCGCGAAGTGCTGCACGCCGACGAAACCGACAGCGTGTTCTGGCTGGCGCTGGGCAGCCGCGGCGAGTACCTGGGCGGCGACCGGGCGCTGCCCCTGCCCTCCACCGTGGGCCAGCCCCGGCCCGGCGAAGTGCAATACGAGGACGCCACCCTGCGCGGCTTCGGGATCCGGCTGGCGTTCACCTGGGTCGACCTGCACCTGCCGAACACGCAACCCGCGCTGCTGATCGCCGCCGAGACGGTCGAGAAGCGCACCCAGTTGGCCAACGACATCATCAAGGGCGTGATCATTCCGCAGTTCGTGGTGCTGCCCATCGCCGTGCTGCTGGTGTGGTTCGGGCTGTCGCGCGGCGTCGCGCCCCTGAACGCGCTGCAGCAGCGCCTGCGCGCGCGCCGGCCCGACGATCTTTCCCCCATCGACGAGCGCGCCGCGCCGTCCGAGATCGCGCCGCTGGTGGCCGCCATGAACGACCTGCTGGACCGGCTGTCCTCCAACGTGCAGGCGCAGCGCCGCTTCGTCGCGGACGCCGCGCACCAGTTGAAGACGCCGCTGGCCGGCCTGCGCACCCAGGCCGAACTGGCGCTGCGGGACGCCAGCCCCGAGGAAATGCAGTCCAGCCTGCGCCAGCTTGTGACCGGCTCGGAACGCGCCACGCGCCTGGTGAACCAGTTGCTCCTGCTGGCCCGCGCCGAGAACCCCAGCGCCATCGGACTGACCCGCACGGACATCAACGCCATCGCCTACGAGCAGGCCATGCACTGGGTGCCGCAGGCCCTGTCGCTCAATACCGACCTGGGCTTCGAAGGCGCGGACGCGCCCGTGGAAATCAGCGGCAACCCCTTGCTGCTGGCCGAACTCCTGAACAACCTGGTGGACAACGCGCTGCGCTACACGCCGCGCGGCGGCCACATCACCGTGCGCGTGCGGATCCTGCACGGACACGCCGTGCTCGAGGTGGAAGATTCCGGCCCCGGCATCCCCCCCGAGGAGCGCGAACGCGTGTTCGA
Source organism: Achromobacter veterisilvae (assembly GCF_900496975.1). Taxonomy (GTDB): domain Bacteria; phylum Pseudomonadota; class Gammaproteobacteria; order Burkholderiales; family Burkholderiaceae_B; genus Achromobacter; species Achromobacter veterisilvae. The sequence continues at coordinate 70,954 of NZ_UFQC01000023.1, read as the reverse complement.
CCGCTTCTACCGCGTGCTGGGCACGATGTCCGACGGCAGCGGCCTGGGCCTGGCCATCGTGCGGGAGATCGCGCAGAAGCACCAGGCCAGCGTCGAAATCCACGACCATCCCACCGCGCATTCGTCCCTGCCGGGCATGCGGGTCCGTGTGGTTTTTCCCCTCTACGCGGAACCGCCGGAGCCATCGGAGAGCTAGGGCTATCCCTAGCGCCCCCCGGGAAAGAAACGTTTTGTTTCAATTTTAAGATTCAAGTAAGTATCCCGTCAGAACCTCGTCAGCCTCGCCCCCCAATGTTGCGTATAGCTCTCGATGTCGGTGTCGCCGGCGGAGGGCGGTGCACGGCGGACCACCGCCGGCAACAAAAACGAGGAGACATCATGAGCACAACAACCATGGCAGGCCGCGGCCCCTCCGCGGGTCCGCGCCCGATGACCAAGGATGAACGCCGCGTCATCTTTGCGTCGTCGCTGGGCACGGTTTTCGAGTGGTACGACTTTTATCTCTACGGCTCGCTCGCGGCCATCATCGCGCAGCACTTTTTCTCGGGCGTGAACCCGACCGCCGGCTTCATCTTCGCGCTGCTGGCCTTCGCGGCGGGCTTCGCCGTGCGGCCCTTCGGCGCGCTGGTGTTCGGCCGCCTGGGCGACCTCGTGGGACGCAAGTACACCTTCCTGGTCACGATCGTGATCATGGGCCTGTCGACCTTCCTCGTCGGGGTGCTGCCCAGCTACGCCAGCATCGGCCTGGCGGCGCCGGCCATCCTGATCGTCCTGCGCCTGCTGCAAGGCCTGGCGCTGGGCGGCGAATACGGAGGCGCCGCGACCTACGTCGCCGAGCACGCGCCCCACGGCCGCCGCGGTTTCTACACGTCCTGGATCCAGACCACCGCGACGCTGGGCCTGTTCCTGTCGCTGCTGGTCATCCTCGGCATCCGCACGTTCATGGGCGAAGACGACTTCAAGGCCTGGGGCTGGCGCATCCCGTTCCTGATCTCGGTCGTCCTGCTGGGCATCTCGGTGTGGATCCGCCTGCAACTGAGCGAATCGCCGACCTTCAAGCGCATGAAGGAAGAAGGCAAGGGCTCCAAGGCGCCGATCGCCGAATCCTTCGGCCAGTGGAAAAACCTGAAGGTCGTGATCCTGGCCCTGCTGGGCCTGACCGCCGGCCAGGCCGTGGTCTGGTACACCGGCCAGTTCTACGCCCTGTTCTTCCTGACGCAGACGCTGAAGGTCGACGCGAACACCGCCAACATCATGATCGCGCTCGCGCTGCTGATCGGCACGCCGTTCTTCGTGATCTTCGGCGCGCTGTCGGACAAGATCGGCCGCAAGCCCATCATCATGGCGGGCTGCCTGATCGCCGCCGTCACCTACTTCCCGCTCTTCCAGGGCCTCACGCACTTCGCCAACCCCGCGCTGGAAAAGGCGCAGGCCACGGCGCCGGTCACGGTGATCGCGGATCCGGCCACGTGCTCGTTCCAGTTCAACCCCGTGGGCACCTCGTCGTTCACCAGCTCTTGCGACGTGGTCAAGTCGTTCATGGCCCGCAACTCGGTGAACTACAAGAACGAAGCCGCTCCGGCGGGTTCGGTCGCCAAGGTCAAGATCGGCAATGACGAGTTCGCCTCGTTCGACGGCAAGACCATGCCGGCGGCCGACTTCAAGGCCAAGGCCGCGGAACTGGACAAGGCGCTCACCAGCGCGATCCGCAGCCACGGCTACCCCGCCAAGGCCGATCCGGCGCAGACCAACAACGTCATGGTCGTCGTGCTGCTGACCGTCCTGGTGATCTACGTGACCATGGTGTACGGCCCGATCGCCGCCATGCTGGTGGAAATGTTCCCGACGCGCATCCGCTACACGTCGATGAGCCTGCCCTACCACATCGGCAACGGCTGGTTCGGCGGCTTCCTGCCCCCGGTCGCCTTCGCCGTGGTCGCCGCAACCGGCAATATCTACGACGGCCTGTGGTACCCGATCATCATCGCGGTGATGACCCTGGTCATCGGCACGCTGTTCGTGCGCGAAAGCAAGGACAACGACATCAACGCCTAAACGTCCATCCCCCGCCGGACGGGACTGCTGCGCCCGCCCGGCCTTTAAAAGCTCCTTATGGAGCTTTTTTTTTTGCGCCGAGATTCAGGACCATGTCAGACCATCGACATTAGACTGGGCGCTCAGATTACGGCCTTGCGCCAGATCGACCGACGATTGATCCCCCTGTCGGACGATTGCAGGGCCAGTGTTCTGACACCGATACCGCGTTCCCCGCGAGCCTTTTATGACGCGGTATTGTGTGCTCCCGTACCGGCCCGGCCTTCATTGAGCCGGGCCGCTTTTTTTTGCGCGGACGAACGCAAAAATGGCGGCCGCGAAGCGTCCGCCATCCACTGGCCGGCATAGCGGCCGCCAGCGCCCGCGGGAATCAGCGGCGCATGCCCACGCCGATCGCCACCACGCCCGCCACGATGGCCGCGATGCCCGCCCAGGCCGGGATCGGCACCGACTTCTCGGTCTCGGCGGTGGCCTTCACCGAGCCGATCTGCAGCACGGTCTCCTCGGATTTGTAGTTGAAGCCCTTGTAGGCCAGGGCGGCGATGCCCAGGACGATCAGGACGATGCCTATGATCTTCATTTGTTATCTCCAGTTCGACATTGCTGCGGCGGACATTAGCGCATAGGCGGCCGGATGTCAGTGACAGAAGGTGTCGCATCGCGCTCCCGTATTGCAGCACTTCGGCAATATCTCCGCGTCGTATAGAATCACCCCTTTTGGCCGACGCTCATGTGGTTCAAGAATCTCAAGATTTACCGCCTCTCCTCGCCGTGGACGCTGATCGGCGACCAGCTTGAAGAAACGCTGGCGCGGCATGCCTACCAGTCCGGCAACAACCTGGAAATGCAAAGCCTGGGCTGGGTTCCGCCGCGCGAAAACGGCGGCCTGGCCCATGTGATCAATGGCCAGATCCTGCTCAGCCTGCGGGCCGAGAAGAAGCTCCTGCCCGGCACCGTCGTGAACCAGGTCGCCAAGGCGCGCGCCCAGGAAATCGAAGAGCAGCAGGGCTACAAGCCCGGCCGCAAGCAGATGAAGGAAATCAAGGAACGCGTCACGGACGAGCTCCTGCCGCGCGCCTTCAGCGTGTACCGCGACACCCGCGTGTGGATCGACACGCAGAACCATTGGCTCGTCGTCGATGCCGCCGCCTCGGCCAAGGCCGACGAAGTCATCGGCCTGCTGGCCAAGTGCATCGACCCCTTCCCGCTCGAGAACCTGTACGTGGCGCAGTCGCCCGCGTCGGCGATGACCGGCTGGCTGGCCGAAGACGAGGCCCCAGTCAACTTCTCCATCGACCAGGACACCGAACTGCGCTCCTCGGGCGAAAGCGGCGCGGCCATCCGCTACGTCAAGCACTCCATCGACGCCGACGACGTGCGCCGCCACATCCAGTCCGGCAAGCAATGCACCCGCCTGGCCATGACCTGGGCCGACCGCATCTCGTTCGTGCTGACCGAGGGCCTGGACATCAAGCGCGTCGCTCCCCTGGACGTGCTGAAGGAAGGCAACGAAGGCGTGGCCGCCAACGACGACGAGAAGTTCGATTCCGACATGATGCTGATGACGGGCGAGCTGGCCAAGATGATGGCCGAGCTGGTCGACGCGCTGGGCGGCGAAAAGAAGGTGTAAGCCGCCGGCGGCAAGGCAGCCGCCTTGCGCCCGCCGATGAAAAACGCGCCACGAGTGGCGCGTTTTTCATTGCCCGGGCGTTTGCTAGGCGGCTTCGCTGCGGTCCCGGCCCGCCTGCTTGGCGCGGTACAGCGCCTTGTCGGCGCGGTCGATCAGGTAAGCGTAGTCCGGGTGCCCGTCGAACGTCGCGACGCCGATGCTGGCCGTGATGTGCAACGGGCCGGCTTCGGTCAAGGTGAACACCTGGCGGCGGATCTCGGCGCCCAGTTTCTGCGCCGCGGCCAGCGCCGCTTCCCGCCCCGCGTCCACCAGCAGCACCAGGAATTCCTCGCCGCCATAGCGGAACACGAAGTCGCTCGAACGGCACGACTGGTGTAGCACCTGGGCGAACTGGCGCAGCACCTGGTCGCCGCCGGAGTGGCCGTGCCGGTCGTTGATCGCCTTGAAATGGTCGATGTCCAGCAACAGCACGGAAAACTCGGTGCGCTGCCGGCGCGCGATCGAAATCTCGCGGCCGACCACCGACGGCAGGAACCGCCGGTTCAGCACGTTGGTCAGCGGATCGCTGCCGCTCTCGATCTCGGCCACCATGTCGAACAGGCCGTTGAGCAGATGCTTGATGCGCGCCACCAGCTCCTGCAATTCACGCACGTGGTCCGGGATGGAGGAAACCTGGCCTTGCGTTTCGCCCCGCAACAGCCGCGGCAGCACCTCCTCGTCCAGCCGCGCGACGGCTTCGGTGATCTGTTGCAGGGCAGGCGCGCTTTCGAACATCGCCGCGCCCTTGTGCTGCAGCCACAGCCCGAATTCCGACGCCGCCAGGCGCGGCAGCGCCTGCCCGGGCGCGCGGTAGTGCAGGCCGATCAGCACGGCCTGGCTCCATTCCAGCAACGCCGCGCGCTGCCGCTCGCGTTCGGTGGAAATGTTCTGCCCCAGGGCGAAAAGCCGGTAGGCCTCGTCGTTGCGGGCGCCGCGGCTGATGTCGCGCATGAACGCGCGGCTCATCTGCTCGACGGCCAGGTCGAACAGATTGCACACGTACTGCGTAGCGACGGACGCGGCGGCGCCGTCCAGGTCGCTGGCGCGCAGGCGCAGGGCGATCTCGTTCTTCAGGATGCGCGCCCCGGCCATCACCAAGTGCATGGGGATATGGACGCGGGCGTGCACCTCGCCCACTTTCTTCTGCGTGGCCATCAAGGTGGCAACGTCGCCCTGCTCGCGCACGCACAGCAGCCCCTTCAGCCAGCGGGTCATGCCGCTGTGCAGGCGGGTGGCCACGATTTCGTGCGACAGGCGCGGGCCCGCCTCGGCGTCGGCCAGCAGGACGGAATAGAACGTATCCACCAACTGCGACACGCTGTCCGCCACCACCGCCGCGACCTGCCCGCGGGTATAGGCGTCGACCGAACGGTAGACGGCCTCCCAGGCCTGTTCATTGGATGCGCTCAGGTAGCACGCCCGGCCGGACGCGTCATCGGACCGGCCAGCAGAAGACGGAATGCCAGGACTGCTTGAAGACATAGATAATCCGCCCGAAGGCTCCAAGGCGTGCCCCGGGAGCGACACGCGACACGCGACAGAAAAAAGCCAGCGCGGATTATGCTTCAAATCCCCCTGCCCGGGCCGGCTGGGCGCCGCCGCAGCAGGGGTATTCGGACCAAGTCGCGATCAATCCAGGCCGTGGAAGGTCGAATCGTCCGGGCCGACGTGGGACGGATGCTGCCACGTCACGTCGCGCATCGAGTGCTGGACCAGGCCTTCCACGCCCAGCAGCACCGCGAAGATCGCCATGCGGATGGGAATGCCGTTGTCGGTCTGGCGGAAGATTGCCAGGCGCGGATCGTGGTTGAGGTCCACGCTCAGGTCGTTGGCGCCGGGACGGCTGTCGCGCGGCAGCGGGTGCATCACGATGGTCTCGGGGCTGCAATAGGCATCGATGATGGCGCGGTTGATCTGGAAGTCGGGCGTATAGCCTTCGTTCTCTTCATTGGCGAAGCGCTCTTTCTGCACGCGGGTCGCGTAGATGACGTCCGCGCCGGCCAGCCCTTCGGCCAGCGAGCTCTTCTGTTCGATCACGTTGCCGTTGCGGCTGGCCTGGTCGACGATGTAGGACGGCATTTCCAGGCCCCGGGGCGACACCAGCGAGAATTTCACGTTCTTGTACAGCGCCATCAGCTTGATGAGCGAATGCACCGTGCGTCCGTATTTCAGGTCGCCGACCATGGCGATGTGCGCGCCGTCCAGCAGCTTGCCCAGGCGCGAGAACTCGGTCAGGATCGTGTACAGGTCCAGCAAGGCCTGGCTCGGGTGCTCGCCCGGGCCATCGCCGCCGTTGACCACGGGGATGTTGGTGGCGCGGGCGAATTCGGCGACCGAGCCCTGGTCCGGATGGCGGATGACCATGGCATCGACGTAGCCGCTCATGACGCGGCTGGTGTCGTAGATGGATTCGCCCTTGGCCATGGACGAGAACGTGAAGCCCGTGGTGTCGCAGACCGAGCCGCCCAGGCGGCAGAATGCCGAACCGAAGCTCACGCGGGTCCGCGTGCTGGCCTCGAAGAACAGATTGCCCAGCACGGCGCCTTCCAGCACGCGCGACACTTTCTGGCGGCGCGCGATCGGCTGCATCATGTCGGCCACGCGGAACAGGTCCTCGACCGACTCGCGGGTGAACTGGTCCACCGACAGGAGCTGGTGCTTGCCTTCCACGGCGATGCGTTCGCGCAAGGGGCCGTCTTGTACGCTCTGCGTATATTTTTCCAGCAGCACCCCGTTCTGCACGATTTCGTTGACGAAACGCTGCACCACCTCCGGCATCGCCCGGAACTCCTGCGAGCCTTCCGGCAGCAGCCAGGTATCCAGCGCCCGGCGCTTGACGCCGATGCGGGTGGCGAAGACGTCGCGCGTGAGGTTCAGGCGCCGCATGGCGTCGCGCAGAAAGGCTTGCTGGGAGATGGTCATGACGGGCCCCAAAGAGGAGGATTTATATACGCAGTGCGCATATTATTCTCAACACAAACGCAAGTCCAACATTTTTGCGCACATGGGTTTACCCGCAGAATCAGCGACTTGTGTAGGCCGTCATCTGGGGCGGATCCGTGACCGCCTGCCCGGCCGCCAGCCAGCAGGCCGCGCAGAACGCCAGCGCGCCAAGCACATAACACAACGCGGCCAGCACCTGCGCCGGCCAATGGGCGCGCGTCAGGTGCCCGGTGTAGCCTTGGCGCAACAGGCTCACCTGGGCCAGATAGGCGAACAGCGCGCCCAGGCAGCTTGCCAGCAGGCCGGCCAGCAGCAATTCCAACGGCCACTGCAGATCGGGCGCGGCGACGTCGCCGCCCACGATGCCCAGCGAAAACCCGGTCAAGGCCAGCGCGGCAACGCCGTTGAGCCAGCCCAGGAAGCGGAACGCCCCGGCGAACAGCGAGAACGACAGGGCGCCGGCGCGGATCTGCTGGGAGCGGGCGTCCATGGATCAGCCTTCGGCGCCCTTGCGGCACACGGGCGTGGCGCTCTGGATGGACGCCTTGGCGGCGGCGATCTCCGCCGCATCCCATTGCCCTTCGCCCAGCACCGTGATGGTCACCTTGGACGTGGAAGGCGTGTCGGTTTCGGCGGCGATCAGTTCCAGCACCTTGGCCGGCTCCGTCACTTTATAGAGTTGCACTTCGTCGGGCGCGCCCTTTTCACCCTTCACGTGGCGCCACGCGTAGGCCACGTTGTAGGCATGCTGCACCTGGACGTGGCAGACGCGCACGTATTCGCCGGCGCGGCGGAAAGCGGCCTCGTAGTTGGTATTGACGCTGAAGGTCTCCTTCAAGACGGCATCGGACTCGTAGACCCCCCTGCTCGCGCAGCCGGCCAACACAGCCGCGACCGCCATTCCCACCCACACAGACTTGCGCATGACACTTCCCGCTTCGAGATTCGGATTTTCGAGATTATGCCCCAGCCGTACCTTCCGTTCCCGAACGGCGCGGCAATGAAAAAAGCCGCGCGCGAAATGCCTGGGCATTCCACGCGCGGCCTCGAGCCGGGGTCGCGGCTGACGGCGCTGCCTACTTGGTGGCCGCGCCTTCTATCTTTTCCCCGCCCCGCTGGATGTCCTTGCCGGCGCCCGCAACGGTATTGCAGCCGGCCGAAAGCGCGGCGATCGAAAGCAGCATGACGAGAAAAATCTTGTTTTTCATGAACATCTCCTGTCTGGCCGAGGAAAGCGGAACCCAGCATACCGCAAAGTCCCCGATTTGGGCATCCTCGGCCAGCGCGTTTCATGGCGCCGGCCGCCCCGCTCGGCCGCGGCGCAGCGGCGCCCGGACCGGCCCGCGCCTGTCGCGAAATTGCCGGCAATGGATTAGGATGCGCAAATGATCAAGAAACACGTACCGCAGAGCAATGGTTCCACCCCTCAAGGCTGGGGCTGGGAACAGCCTCAATGTCGCGGACAGGCGGCTTTGGCGCTGTTCATCGACGATCTGCATCGAATTTTGCAGGCTCACGCCGCCGGCAAGCTGGCGGACAGCAGCACGCTGGCCGACGCCCAACGCGACGTGAACGAACTGGTGGCCCGCTACAACGAAATCGGCGCCGCGCCGGATATTTTCCTTGGACAGTCTGTCGAACTCAAAGAAGGCGTGGACCGTAACGGCGTATCCCATACGGTGCCGATTTTTTCGCCACGTCTGAAGCAGTCATTGGTGTCGATGCTGGGCCAAGCCGGCTGAAGCACCCAGGGACCAGAACAGCCATGGCAGGAGACCCACAATGAATACCGACAATGTCGTAGAGTTTCTCCGTCTGCTGTCGCTGGATGTCACGCTGGGGGCCGCCGCCCAGCAAGCCGCCAGCCAGGCCGACGCGCCCCAGGCCCTGGCCCGCCTGGCCACCGCGCACGGCCTGCCGTGCAGCGCGGCCGATTGGTCCTCTTTCGCCCGTAGCTGTCTGGACACCACGCATTCGGCCGACCAGGAATCCGGCATGGCGGAAGCCGCCATCTGGCAATTGGTGCAGGATCCCGCGCAGGGCACCGGCATCCCGGCCAGCGCCATTACCCGTGTCATCGGCATCATCACGCAACCCGAAGGCGGCCCGCCGGTGGTGGGTCACGTCGTCGGCGACTTGGCGCCGCGCGCGCCCGCGGGCATGGCGCCCTACCCGTCGAGTTCCTGACCTGGCCGCCCGGCCGCCAGGAAATCCGTGACACCGGAGGCGGCGGCGACGCCGCTCGCCATGCAGGCCGTCAATAGATAGCCGCCCGTCGGCGCCTCCCAGTCCAGCATCTCGCCGGCGCAGAAGACGCCGGGCGCCGAGCGCAGCATCAAGCCAGGCGTCAACGCATCGAAGGACACCCCGCCCGCCGTGCTGATCGCCTCGTCGACGGGGCGCGGCCGCGTCAATGTCAGGGGCAGCGCCTTGATGCGCAGGCCGAGGCGCGCCGGATCGCGGAAATCTTCCGCCGTCGCGCATTCGCGCAGCAGGCCCGCCTTGACTCCCTTGAGCCCCAGGCGGCTCTGCAGATGGCTGGACATGGAGCGCGCGCCACGCGGATGCGTCACCGCCGCCAGCACCTTTTCCCGGGGCCAGTCCGGCAACAGATCGAGCATGGCGGTCGCCTCGCCGGCGGCCTCGATCCGGTCCCGCAAGGGCGCCGACAGCGCATAGACCAGGCTGCCTTCTATGCCGGTTTCCGAAATGACGAATTCCCCCTGCCGGGCCAGCCTTTCGCCCGCGGCGGTTTCGCAGGCCATGGCCACGGACTTCACGGGCAGCCCCGCGTTGCGCTCGCGGAAGTGATCCGACCACGCCACGTCGAAACCGCAATTGGCCGGACGCAGCGGCGCGACTTCGATGCCGTGCGCCCGCAGGCCCGCCATCCAGGCGCCGTCCGATCCCAGCCTGGCCCAGCTTCCCCCGCCCAGCGCCAGGACCACGGCGTCGGCCGCATACGTCTGCCCGCCCTCGGGCGTATCGAAGCGCAGCGCCGCGGCGCGGGGCCGGGAACCGGCCGGCCATCCCAGCCAGCGATGCCGCATGTGCAGCCGCACGCCGCGGGCGCGCAGCCGGGCGAGCCAGGCCCGCAATAGCGGAGCCGCCTTCATTTCCTCGGGAAACACGCGCCCGGACGACCCCACGAAAGTCTGGATGCCGAGCCCATGGGCCCATTCCCGCAAGCCGGCGGCGTCCAGCGCCTCCAGCCACGTCGCCACCTGCGGCGCGCGGGCGCCGTACCGGGCCAGGAACGGCCCGGCCGGCTCGCTGTGGGTCAGGTTCAAGCCGCCCCGCCCGGCCATCAGGAACTTGCGGCCGACGGAAGGCATCGCGTCGAACACGTCCACCTGCACGGCATGCCCGCTCAGGCTTTCGGCGGCCATCAGGCCCGCCGGACCGCCGCCGATGATGGCGACGCGCTGGGCGGCCGGACTCATGGCGCCGGCGCCTTCAGGCCGACGGGAGGGACAGGTGAGGCACGGTGCATGGGAAAGAAATCGAGAGGGAACGCGGGCGCGGCACGGGCAAGGATTGTCGCACAGCCGGCCGGCCGCCCCGACGCAATAAACGCCCCGAAGGGCGTTTATTGAGCGCAAGCGCCAAGTGCTTGTTATGGCGGGGAAAAGCGGACATGCGCAAGGGCTATCCCAAGGCTTGTCCACAATCGCTGTGGGCAACTTTGCCCCGGGCGGCCCGGGGCGCCGCTTTGCGCACTAGGCGCGGACCGCCGCCTGCATCGGCCCCGACCAGGGCTCGGAGTCCAGTTCGAACCGCAATTCCTGGAATTCGCCGTCCACCGCCACCGAAGGCAGCAGCCCCGCGCCCATCGCCTGGCCGAGCGCGCGGCGGCAGAGGGTTTCGGGATCGTCCGGCAAGGACTGGAAGACGCCGTCCGGGATGCGCAGCCGCAGCAGCGCCTGGGGATCGCCGCGCTCCGCGGGGCGGCCGATATGGATATGGGCGGGATAGCCGTGGGGGCACCAGATGCCCACGTGGTACTTGCCTTCAGCGCCGGTGTCGGCGACGTAGCCGGGATGATCGTATTTTGCTGTTCCCATGGACCCTCCTCGAATGCGGCAACCTAGCGCGCGTGCCCCATCGTAGCGCAGGGCCGCCACCGTGTGCGGCCGCGGCGCACCCGGGAAAGCCCGGGATGGAACAAAGGTTTGACCCAGGGCAAGGCTTCCGGCGGAAAGCCGCGAGCCGGGCGGTGGCAAAGACAGAAAATGCCGCCACGCCGCGCACGCTACACGCGCTGGCGGCCCCCCCGAGGGGGCGTTTTTTGTCTTGGGGCGGCAGCAGCAACAAAAAAGCCGCGATATGAATCGCGGCTTTTTTCGAGGAAGGGCGCATTGGCATGCGCCGCCCGGGTGCCCGGGTCCTGCTTGAAACTGGTTGCGGGGGCAGGATTTGAACCTACGACCTTCGGGTTATGAGCCCGACGAGCTGCCAGACTGCTCCACCCCGCGTCTGATGTGTGAATCATACATCATTTTGAAATCTTGTGCAGCGCACCCAGGACTTTTTTTTGGTTTTCCGCCATGCCGGGCCAAAAAAAAGCGGTCATATGGCGCAGCAGGCGGCTTGCCAGGCCCGGCCGGTCCAGGCAAATCACCTCCGCGGACACGATGGCCGTTATCCGCGCCACGCCCCCGTAGGCCAGGCCGTGCCCCTCGCCCGCGTTGACTCGCGCGGAGACCGCGCCAGGCAATCCTCCCGCGGCTTCCAGGCCGATCACCGGTTCGTCGACTCGCACGCTGCCGTCGACGCAGACGATGGTAGCGCCGGCGCGCAGGACGAGTTGCCGGCTGGCGCCGGCGGCAAGCGCCAAGCGGCGGGCGCGGATATCGGGGGCGAAATTCGAGTTCATGGCCATCTCCTGTCGGACAACTACAGGCTACCCGCCCCCTGCTATGCGCAACAGCCACACAATTCTGCTTTCTGTACCGATGCAGATCCTCGATTTTCAGGCTGTTATGGTGTACTTTGCATGGATCTGTGCCTAGTCTCATTCCAACCTCGGGGAGCATGATCGGCGCATGGATCCGCAACCGCTCTATCTACGCCTGGCCAACCACTACCGGCGCGCCATCCAGGCGGGCGTGCTGGCGCCGGCGCAGCGCATGCCCTCCGTGCGCACGCTGGTGCGCACCCATCACGTCAGCCTCTCCACCGCGCTGCAGGCCTGCCGCCAGCTCGAGGACGACGGGCTGATCGAAGCCCGGCCGCGTTCGGGATACTTCGTCCTGAAGCCGCGGCGCAACAGCATCCCCCCCGTCGGCGAGCCCGACATCCGCCAGACGCTGGGCGCCGCCCAGTACGTGGGCATCCACGACCGGGTGTCGGACTTCGTGGCCAAGTGCGACGCGCATCCGGTCAGCGCCAATTTCGCGCTGGCCGCGGCGATGCCGGAGGCCTATCCCATGGAAGCGCTCAAGCAGGCGATGACGCGCGCGCTGCGGCAGTCGCCCGAGGTGCTGGTCAGTACGGTCCCGCCGCAAGGGCATCCGGCGCTGCGCACCGTGCTCGCGCGCCGGGCGCTGGCCAACGGCATCAATGCGGCGCCCGACGACGTCATCGTCACGCACGGCTGCATCGAAGCGCTGAACCTGGCGCTGCGCGCCGTGGCCCGGCCCGGGGACACCATCGCCGTCGAATCCCCCGCCTACTTCGGCCTGCTGCAGGTTCTGGAAAGCCTGGGCATGCGGGCGCTGGAAATCCCCACCAGTCCTCAGCACGGCCTGTCGATCGAGGCGCTGGACCTGGCCTTCCAGACGCACGGCGATATCCGCGCCGTGGTCGTGGTGCCCAATTTCCACAACCCCCTGGGCTGCGTCATGCCCGAGGCGGAAAAGGCCCGGCTGGTGGCGCTGTGCGAACGCCAGCAAGTGCCGCTGATCGAAGACGACACCTACGGCGCGCTGACCGACGACGACACGCCGCTGCCCGCAGCCAAGTCCTGGGACGCGACCGGCAACGTCATCTATTGTTCGTCCATGCACAAGACGCTGGCCCCGGGCATGCGCCTGGGCTGGCTGATCGGCGGCCGCTGGAAGGCGCGCATCGCCATGCTGAAATTCGCCCAGAGCCGCCCCAACGAACCGCTCGCGCAAATGGCCGTGGCGGAATTCATGGGGTCCCGCGCCTACGACCGCCATCTGTCGCGGCTGCGCCGCTACCTGAAGGCCCAACGCGACCAGACCGCCGAGACCATCGCCGCGCATTTTCCGGCGGGCACCCGTTTGAGCGTGCCCCAGGGCGGCCTGCTGCTGTGGGTGGAAATGCCCGGCGGCCGGTCCGGCCTGGACGTCTTCGAGACTGCCCTGCGCCAGGGCATCCGGGTCGCGCCGGGCTCGATGTTCTCGAACGGCACCCGCTACGACCACTTCCTGCGCATCAGTTGCGGGCAGCGCACCACGCCGGACATCACCATGGCCTTGCAGACCCTGGCCCGCATCGTCGGCGAGCGGCCCAGATGAATCCGACGCTGCACCAATTCATCGTCGACTACGGCCTGTGGGCGGTGCTGGCCGGCACCTTCCTGGAAGGCGAAAGCGTGGTCGTGCTCGCGGGGTTCCTGGCGCACCAGCGCCTTCTGCACCTGCCCGACGTCATGCTGTTCGCATTCGCGGGGTCGTTCGCGGCGGACCAGTTGCTGTTCTACCTGGGCCGGCGCTATCGCGACAACCGCTACGTCAGGCGGGTCCGCGGGCAGCCCGCCTTCGCGAAGGCGCTGGCGCTGGTCGACCGCTATCCTCACGGCTTCATCCTGGCCTTGCGCTTCCTCTACGGCCTGCGCACCGTCGGCCCCGTGGCCCTGGGCGTGTCGCGCGTGTCGCCGCTGCGGTTCCTCGGGCTCAACGCCATCGCGGCCGTCATCTGGGCGGTGTGCTTCAGCGCGCTGGGCTACGCTTTCGGGCAGACGATCGAATCCCTGCTTGGCCGCCTGCATGGCGTCGAGACCAAGCTGGCGGTGGCCGCCGCGATCGGCGCGGCCATCGGGCTCGCCTACCATCTGTACGCCAGGCGCCGCAAATAGCCCCGGCGGCGTCAGAACACCAATTGGCCGCTGGCCAGCAATACGTGGCGGCGCCGCGCCTTGCGGTACCAGGCGCCGACCAGCGGCAAGCGGGCCAGGCGGCGCAGGATGGGATGGCGCTGATCGAAGTCGTGCCAGGCCTTGAAGCCGTGCCCCATGCGCTCCCAGCTCTGGCGCGCTTCGGGCGAGAGTTTGCCGGGGTCGAATGCCGCCAGCTTTGCCGCTTCCGAAACGCGCGCCATCATCGATCCGTCCCGGCCTTCCAATGAATACTGATTCCGCATGGGGGCGCATATTACCCGGCTTGGACGCCCCGTGACGGGCGGGGCGGCCAAGCCTCGGCATGCGCGGCTGGAGCCGCCTTTGACCGCCTCGGCCAAGCCCTTGTAATCAAAGGGATTTGCGCAGCTATGCCCGCGCTATCCCAAGGCTTGTCCACAGAAGTTGTGGGTAACTTACCGGTTTGCCGCGCCTACTTCAGGGCCGCGGCGATCATGTCGCGCACGCTCTCGAATCCGGCCACGTACTGCGGGTTCTCGGAGCGGGCCAGCAGGCTGGAGTAGTTCTGTTCCAACTGGGCTTCGATCGCCTCGCGCAGGCCGGGCGAGGCCTTGACCAGGTGCAGCATCGACAGCAGGGTCGAATTCAGCGCGTCGATACGGCCGCCCTGGTGCGAAATGGTATGCACGATGACGGCGATTTGTTCCTGGATGTCCATGGGTAAGTCTCCTGGCAATGAAAGTCGGCGCAAATCCTAGCACGGGCCCCGCCGGCGCTAGGCAAGCCCGGCGCGGCGCGCTAGCATGAAAGCGTAGCCGCAAGGGCGCCCCGGCGCACGCCGCCGGCCCCGTTTCCGCGGCGCCCGGAGCAAAACGGAGCGCGCTCATGAAGACGATCCAGAACTATGCCCCCCCGGACGCCCTGTCCATGCGACGCTTGCAGGACAGGCTGGGATACAGCGACGCGCGCATGGCGGAGCTGGCCGGGCTGGACGCCGCCACCCCCTGGTCCAGTTACGTGGGCGGCCCCGAGCCGCGCTCGCTGGGCCGGCAACGCCTGTTCTTCGTGGCCGCCCGCCTCGCCCTGGACGAAGAGGCGTGGCAGCGCGTGCTGGCCGCCATGCACGAATTCGGCGCCCGCTTCGACTATGCGGAACCGCCGGCCGCCGACGCTGCCCCCGCCCCGGAACCCGTGGCGGACGAGGAACGCAAGTTCGGCATGCTGCTCGTCAGCCGCAACGGCTCCTTCCACGAAATGGAACAGTTGCGCGAGTTCGCGCATTTCGCGCACGAACTCGACGTCAGCCGCTTCGTGCACTCAGCCTTCTACGACAGCGACATCGACCTGTGCCGCTTCAGCTTCGCCGACCACGACGGCCTGGACGCGGCGAGTCGCGACCGCATCTTCGACGCCGCGCGCAAGACCATCACGCGCTTCGAATTCGACGGGCGCGTCTACCAGGGCGGCATTCCTCCGGAATCGGACGGCTAGGGCGTGTCCGCGTCAAAAAGCGCCGCGCCTGGACCCCGCATTGACGCGGGCCGGCCGGGGCCTGTACCGTCGGCTCTCGCGCCCTCGCGCTCAACGCCACGGCCTACCGCATGAACGAAAGACTCGACGCCATCGACCGGCAACTGCTCAGCCTGCTGCAAGCCAATGCGCGCGAACCGGCGGCCATCCTGGCGCGCAAGCTCGGGCTGGCCCGCACCACCGTGGTGGCGCGCATCGCGCGGCTCGAACGCGAGCACGTCGTGGCCGGCTACGGCGTGCGCCTGGGGCGCCTGCTGGAAGAAGCCGCGGTGCGCGCCTATTGCTTCATCAGCGTGCTGCCCAAGACGCCGGCCGCCGTGATCCGCGAACTGGAGAAAATGCCGGAGGTCGAGGAAGTGTCGTCCGTCAGCGGCCCCTACGACTACCTGATCTTCCTGCGGTGCGAAACCCACGAGCAGCTTGACGGACTGCTGGACCGCATCGGCCTCATCGACGGCGTCAAGCAGACCCAGACTTCCATCGTCCTCAGCCGCAAGCTCGACCGCCGCAGCGCCGTCGGCGCGCCGTGAAATGATGGTGTAATGGTGCCTATCGCGATTCCAGGACCCTCCATGCTTGCTCGTCTTGCCCCCGCCGCCGCCCTGCTCACTCTTCTGGCCGCCTGTTCCAGCATGAGCGAGGTCACATCCGTCGGCAAGGACACCTACAGCGTCACCTACAGTTCCGGCACCCAGTTGCTGACCTGGGTCGAGATCAAGAACCAGACGCTGCAGCGCGCCGAGCAGTACTGCCAGTCCACCGGGCGCAAGCTGCAGAAGCCGAAGATCACCTCCAATCACGCGACCGGCCTGGGCTCCAAGCGCGCCACCGTCACCTTCGAATGCGGCGTCATCGAACCGCCGAAGGACGCCAAGCAGTAACGCCGGCCCCGCCGCGGGCGCGCCCGCGAACGGGTGTAGCATTATCGGCATCGCAACCCCGACCCCAATCACCGTGAACAGCTCCCTGCCCGTGGGAATCACCATGGGCGATGCCGCCGGCATCGGCCCCGAAATCGTCGTCAAGGCATGCGCGCAAGGCCTGAACGCGCCTTGCGTGGTGTACGGCGACGCCGGCGCGCTGCGCCGCGCCGCGGCCCAACTGGGCGCGCGGCTGACGGTCGCCGAGATTTCCGGCGTGGGCCAGGCCAGCGGCGATGCGGGCCATATCGACGTCATCGCCTGCGGCCCCGCCCTGCCCGCCGACCTGCCCCTGGGACAGGTCAGCGCGGCCGCCGGACGCGGCGCCTACGATTACGTTTGCGCGGCCATCGACGATGCGCGGGCCGGCCGCATCCGCGCGATCGTCACCGCCCCGCTGAACAAGAAATCCATGCACGCCGCCGGAATCGACTACCCCGGCCATACCGAGATCCTGGCGGAACGCTCGGCCACGCGCGACTTCGCGATGATGCTCGCCAACGACGAACTGCGCGTGCTGCTGGTGACCATCCACGTCGCGCTGGCCGACGTGATCGCGCGCATCACCCCGGAAGCGGAACTGACGGCCATGCGACTGGCCGACAGGGCCTGCCGGCAAATGGGCATCGCGCATCCCCGGATCGCGGTGGCGGGCCTGAACCCGCATGCCGGCGAAGGGGGAAAGTTCGGCCGCGAGGACATCGACATCATCGAACCCGCGATCGCCGCCGCCCGCGCGCAGGGCATCGACGCCAGCGGCCCCTGGCCCGGCGACACGATCTTCATGCGCGCCCGGCGCGGCGAGTTCGACATCGTGGTGGCGCAATACCACGACCAGGGCCTCATCCCGGTGAAGTACCTGGGCCTGGACCATGGCGTCAACGTGACGGTGGGGCTGCCCTTCGTCCGCACCAGCGTGGACCACGGCACGGCCTTCGACATCGCCGGCAAGGGCCTGGCCGACCACGCCTCGCTCGTGGCGGCGTTCGACCTCGCGCTGGCGATGACCCCCTGAACGCGGCGCGCGCCGCGTCCGCATCGGCACAATCCGCGACCGCCGCCGCGCGGGGCGACACCCGCCTGTCAGGAAGCCCGGCCCGCCCGGGTCTACAATACGCCCCGTTTCCGGCGCCTCGCGGCGCTTTCCGTCCGTCCCCCGATCCTCCATGTCACGTCTCGCCAGCCTTCTTCCCGACCGCTTCACCCTCTACCTGATCTGCACCGTCATCATCGCCAGCATCGTGCCCGCCCACGGGCAAGGCGTGGTCGTGTTCGGCTGGATCACCAACATCGCGGTCGGCCTGCTGTTTTTCCTGCATGGGGCGCGGCTGTCCCGCGAAGCGATCATCGCCGGCCTGACGCACTGGAAGCTGCACCTGACGATCTTCTCGGCGACCTTCCTGATGTTTCCCCTGCTGGGCCTCGCGCTCAAGCCCGTGCTGGAACCGCTGGTCACGCCCGAGCTCTACCTGGGCATCCTGTTCCTGTGCTGCCTGCCCGCCACCGTGCAGTCGGCCATCGCCTTCACCTCGATGGCCCGCGGGAACGTGCCGGCCGCCGTATGCAGCGCCTCGGCCTCCAGCCTGCTGGGCATCTTCCTGACGCCCCTGCTGGTGGGCACCGTGGTGGCCAACGCGGGCAGCGCGCCGATCTCGTTCGACGCCGTCGGCAAGATCATGCTGCAGTTGCTGCTGCCTTTCGTGCTGGGCCAGTTCGCGCGCCGCTGGATCGGGGCCTGGGTCCACAAGCGCAAGGCCATGCTGAAATTCGTCGACCAGGGCTCCATCCTGCTGGTGGTCTACACGGCGTTCTCCGAGGCGATCAACGAAGGCCTGTGGAGCGCCACGCCGATCCCCGCCCTGCTCGGGCTGCTCGTGTGCTGCGCCGCGATCCTGGCCCTGGCGCTGGGCCTGTCGGCCTTGGCCGGCAAGGCGCTGGGCTTCAATGTCGAAGACCGCATCACGCTACTGTTCTGCGGCTCGAAGAAAAGCCTGGCCAGCGGGATCCCGATGGCGCAGGTGCTGTTCGCCGGCCACGCCGTGGGCGCGATCGTGCTGCCGCTGATGCTGTTCCACCAGATCCAGTTGATGGTCTGCGGCGTGCTGGCCGCGCGCTTCGGCAAGCGGCCGGACATTGACGGCTGAAATGTGGGTGGGTGTTCCGCGGGCCTGGGTGTCAGACACCCGGGGAGGCCTGCTTCAATCCGTAAGCGCGTCTCGTACGGGTGTCTGACACCCGACTAGTGTCTGACGCCTGGGTCAGTACATGTCCCGCGGCTGCGCGCCGGAGAAGTTCAGGAAGCGCGTGCTGGATCCCTGGAAGGTCAGGCGCACGCTGCCGATGGGACCGTTACGCTGCTTGCCGATGATGATCTCGGCGGTGCCCTTGTCCGGCGAATCGGGGTTGTAGACCTCGTCGCGGTAAATGAAGAGAATCACGTCCGCGTCCTGTTCGATGGCGCCGGATTCGCGCAGATCGCTCATCACGGGACGTTTGTTGGGGCGCTGTTCCAGGCTGCGGTTCAACTGCGACAGCGCGATCAGCGGGCAGTTGAGTTCCTTGGCCAGCCCCTTGAGCGAACGGCTGATTTCCGACACTTCGGTAGCCCGGTTCTCGCCCGAACCATTGCCCGACATGAGCTGCAGGTAGTCGATGATGATCAGGCCGAGCTGGCCGCACTGGCGCGCCAGGCGGCGCGCGCGGGCGCGCACTTCCATCGGGCTGAGCGCGGGGGATTCGTCGATGTAGACCTGCGCGTCCTGCATCAATTGCACGGCATGGGTCACGCGCGGCCAGTCCTCGGCGATCAGCTTGCCGGTTCGCATGCGGTGCTGGTCCAGCAGGCCGACCGAACCCAGCATGCGCATGGCGAGCTGCACGGCGCCCATTTCCATGGAGAACACCGCCACGGGCAGGCCTTCTTCGATGGCGACGTGCTCGCCGATGTTCATGGAGAACGAGGTCTTGCCCATGGACGGGCGGCCGGCCACGATGATCAGGTCCCCGCCCTGCATGCCCGAGGTCATCTTGTCCAGGTCGGTGAAGCCGGTGGGCACGCCCGTCACGTCGGAGGTGCTCTCGCGGTGGTAGAGCTCGTCGATGCGTTCCACGACCTGCGTCAGCAGCGGCTGGATCTCCTGGAAGCCGGCGGCGCCGCGCGCGCCTTCCTGGGCGATCTGGAACACCTTGGACTCGGCTTCGTCCAGCAACTGGCGCGCCTCCTTGCCCTGCGGATTCATGGCGGCGGAGGAGATCTCGTCGGCGATGGACACCAGCTTGCGCAGCATCGCGCGCTCGCGCACGATCTCGCCGTAGCGGCGGATGTTGGCCGCCGACGGCGTGTTGTGGGCCAGCGCGTTCAGGTAGGCCAGGCCGCCGGCGTCCTCGGCCTTGCCGGCGCTGACCAGCGATTCATGGACGGTGATGACGTCGGCCGGGCGCGCCAGCCCGATCAGCCTGGCGATGTGATGCCAGATCAGCCGGTGGTCATGGCGGTAGAAGTCCTCTTCGACCAGCACGTCGGCGATGCGGTCCCACGCCGCGTTGTCGAGCATCAGCCCGCCCAGCACCGACTGCTCCGCTTCGATGGAATGGGGAGGAACGCGCAGGTATTCGAGCTGGGAGTCGGCGGGTGTGTTCATGGCTTCAATAGTAACGGCTGCAGAATATCCGAGACCCGGAAGAATCCCTGGATATCGCGGGAAGGCAGGCGGCCCAGCACGGCGCGCAAGGGGGCGGCGGTGCCGCAAAGCAGGCGCGCCAGGCGCGTCAGGCGGGCCTTGACCTCGGGATCGGGGTTGTGCTCGAAATAGACGTCGAGGGCCAGTGTACCCAAGGTCCGGGCCGTGTCGTCCGGCAATTTGCGCAAAGACGCCAGCGAAGACAGCATCTGGAACAGATCGTAGGCCTGGGCAAGCGGGCGCGACAGGGTCGAACCGATATTCTCTTCGAAATCGATGCGCCACAGTTCGCCGTCGCGCAGTGTGACGTTGCGTATCTGCGCGCCGCCATGCCACATGCCGCGGGCATGGAAGGCGGCCAGGTCGGCCGCGGCCGCCCGGGCCAGCCACAGCCTGGAGGTCGTCTCTTCGTTGCGGATCAGGTCGGCCAGGTCCTCGCCCACGTATTCCAGCACGAGCAGGCCTTGTTCCTGCCACCATACTTCGGGGACGCGGCAGCCCGCCTTCAGCAGTTGCCCGAGCCGCAGGGACTCGTGCGCAAGGCCGTTGCGCAGCAGCACGCCGGGCCGCGGGAATTCCCCCAGGAACAGCTTGCAGCCCACCCCCAGGAACAGGGCGCGCGTGTAGCGCATGACGTAGCTGATGCCGCGGCCGATGCTGGGGCGCCGCCGCTTGATGATGCAGCGCACGCCGTCTATCGTTACGTCCCGCACCGAGGGTTCACGCGACGCGTCCACGCTGTCGAGCCAGGCTCGCAGGCCGGGAGGGGCGTTGTGATGAACGGGTGGCTGGGTCAAGGGGTCCTCTGGGAAAACGCCGCGCCTGATGCTAGGCAGGAAACTAGGCAAAAAAAAGCCGGCGCGCGGGCCGGCTTTTTTTCACTGCCGGTACCGGCTTAGGACAGTTCGCCTTCGACCAGAACCGTGACGTCCACCAGGACGTCGGCGTGCAGGGCAACCTGGATCGGGAACTCGCCGACCGACTTCAGTTGACCGTTGGGCAGACGCACTTGCGCCTTTTCGACGGCTTCGAAACCGGCCTTCTTCAGACCTTCGGCGATGTCGGCGTTGGTGACCGAGCCGAACAGGCGGCCGTCGACGCCGGCCTTCTGGACGACCTTCAACTGGAAGCCGGACAGGCGCTCGCCCAGGGCTTGGGCAGCGGCCAGCTTTTCAGCCTGGGCCTTTTCCAGTTCGGCGCGGCGGGCTTCGAATTCCTTCATGGCGGCGTCGGTTGCGCGACGGGCCTTCTTCTGGGGAATCAGGAAGTTGCGGGCGTAGCCATCGCGCACGCGGACGACTTCGCCGAGGTTGCCCAGGTTGACGACTTTTTCGAGCAGAATAACTTGCATTTCAATGCCCCGGATTAGTTGTGGTTATCGGTGTAAGGCAACAGGGCCAGGAAGCGCGCGCGCTTGATGGCCGTGTCCAGTTGGCGCTGGTAGATTGCCTTGGTGCCGGTCAGGCGAGCCGGGATGATCTTGCCGTTTTCTTGCACGAAGTCGCGCAGGGTGTCCAGATCCTTGTAGTCGATCTCTTCCACGCCGGCGGCGGTGAAGCGGCAGAACTTGCGACGCTTGAAGAGCGGGTTCTGCTGCGTGAATTTGCGTTTTTCTTTGCGTTTTCCGAAGAAAGCCATGATATGTGCCTCTTTGTTTGAGGGGGCCGGTTTTTACCCGAATCGGGTCCGAATCCCCATAACCTATCCGTATTCAGAAGGCGCTCATCGCGCCTCTTGCTCATTCCCTTCAGGCCACCTGCGGATCGCGTCCCGCACTGCCGCCGATCTTGCGCGCCTGCTGCAAATGCAGCTTGACCTTCACCGAGTCCTTGCGCGCGGGAGCCAGAAACCCCTGCACCAGCAATTCGGACCCCAAAGCGGTGTTCTTCAACAGCAGCGCCAGATCGCCCAACGCCACGGCCGTGATCGTCAATTCGACGCGGCGCGGAAGGCCGGCTTCAATGACTTCGGACTCGTGGGCCAGCAGCATTTCCAGCGCTGGCAGTCCGGCGGGAGTGTGGCGCAAAGGCTCGCATTCGAGAACGCGGGCGCTGAGTTCCAGCTTGTTCATCCTGCCAGGCACCAAGGTGACCACATGGGAAGAGCTCTGCGTGAGCCCTGCTTACTCGGCCTGAGCCGCGGCCGCTTCCGCCGAAGCCTTGCGGGCTTCTTCGCGCTCGACCGACTTCATCATGATCGAGGGCGTGGTCTGGGCCTTCTTGGTCTTGATGACCAGGTGGCGCAGAACGGCGTCGTTGTAGCGGAACGAGTGTTCCAGCTCATCCAGCGTGGCTTGGCCGCACTCGATGTTCAGGCAGACGTAGTGAGCCTTGACGAGCTTCTGGATCGGGTAGGCCAGTTGGCGGCGACCCCAGTCTTCCAGGCGGTGAACCGAGCCGCCTTGGCCCGTGACCAGCGCTTGGTAACGCTCGACCATGGCGGGCACTTGCTCGCTTTGGTCGGGGTGAACGATAAACACTACTTCGTAGTGACGCATGAGTAAAACTCCTTGAGGATGTCTCGCCGGCCTGGCGTCTTGCACCCGCGCTTTCCATCACGGATGTCGTGGCTTGCACGCAAGACGTCGGCCCGCAAGGGGCAGCCCGCTACCCAAAAACCATGGGCGGTCGAGCAAGAAAGCTCTCGATTATCACCGATTGGGCCGCCAGGCGCAAGCCGACTGCCTGTCAGGAAATAAGGGACGCGTTATTTCGCGCGCCCTGCCCCGCCGCCTGAGGCGTATCGGCAACATCGATTTCCCGGGGCCGGTTGACCACGCTGACCATCACGTAACTGATGATCATGAGCAGGAACCACGAGCCCAGTTTGGCGGCGGATACCCATTCCCAGCCGCCGGACTGGTTCGGGTAGCGCCAGGCGTTGGCGAAGGTCCCGATGTTCTCGGCGAACCAGATGAACAGGGCCACCAGCGTGAACCCCAGCAGCAGGGGCATGCGGCGGTAGTCGCGCCAGATCCGGAAGTACACCCAGGTGCGGGCGAACAGGACGGCGGTCAGCGCGAAGAGGATGAGCCTGAAGTCCGCGATGAAATGGTGCGCGAAGAAATTCAGGTAGATCAGCACCGACAGCAGCACCGTGGCCGCCAGCGGCGGATGCTCCCGGAAGCGGAAGTCGAACAGGCGCCAGACCCGCGCCAGGTAGCTGCCCACCGCCGCGTACATGAAGCCCGTGAACAGCGGCACGCCGCCGACGCGCAGCACGCTGGCCTCGGGATAGATCCAGGAGCCGGCCGCCGTCTTGAACAGTTCCATCCCCGTGCCCACGACGTGGAACATCAGGATCACGCGGGCTTCGCTCCAGGTTTCCATGCGCAGCGCCAGCAGCGCCGCCTGGATGCCCAGCGCCGCCAGGGTCAGGAAATCGTAGCGGGCCAGGAAGGCGTCCTTCGGATACCACCAGTGGGTGCCCAGCAGCAACGCGCACATCAGGCCGCCGAACAGGCAGGCCCAGGCCTGCTTCACGCCGAAGCGGAAGAACTCGTAGAGCGCGACGCCGAAACGGCCGCGGCCGGCCAGATTGCCGGCCAGCCGCGATTCCCAACCCTGCAGTCCGGCGATGAGCGGCCAGTCGTTGGCCGCCGGATGGCGCACGGGAGGCTCAGCCTTCCACGACGGCGTAGGCCGAGTGGTTGTGGATCGATTCGAAGTTCTCGGCTTCCACGCGATAGCGGGCGATGCCGGGGTGCGCGTTCAGGCGGGCCGCCACGTCGCGCACCAGGTCTTCGACGAACTTGGGATTGTCGTAGGCGCGTTCGGTGACGTACTTTTCGTCGGGGCGCTTCAGCAGGCCCCACAGTTCGCACGACCCTTCCTCTTCGATCAGGCGGATGACGCTGTCCATGCCGATGTCGCCGTTCAGGATGGCGGACACGGTGACGTGCGAGCGCTGGTTGTGCGCGCCGTACTCGGAAATGGCCTTCGAGCACGGACAGAGACTGGTGACAGGCACCTGCACGATCAGTTCGAATTCCACGGCGTCGCCCTGGGCGCGGGCGATCCACTGGACTTCGTAGTCCAGCAGGCTCTGCACGCCGGAGATCGGGGCGGACTTGTTGATGAAATACGGGAACGCCGCGGTAATGTCGCCGCGCTCGGCGTGCAGCAGCGGCAGCATGTCGGCCGCCATGGCGCGGAACAGGGCCGGCGTCATGGGCGTGCTGCGGTACTTTTCCAGCAGGGCCACGAAGCGGGACATATGCGTCCCCTTTTCTTCGGGGGGCAGCGCCACCGTCAGCGTCCAGTTGGCCACGGTGCCCTGGGGCGAACCGTCGCCGCTTTCAACCAGCATGGGGTGGCGCACGCCACGGATGCCCACCCGCTGAATCGGGATGTGCCGGGTGTCCGCCGAACTCTGGACGTCGGGCATCACGATGGCGGGGTCGATCGGAGAATTCATTTCGGCTTACCTGTCTAGGCGTTCAATCGTGCATACGCACGCGCCCAGGAATCTAGAGAAGGGGGCCATTATCGCCCATACGCCGGCAATCGCCAGGGAAAACCCTTTTCCGCGTAGGTTGGCGGGGCCGGAACAGTGTGTTGCATCCATGGGGCCCAGGCCGCCGGGCCTGGGCCCCATGGAGCTTCAGCCGGGCAGATCGGCGTAGCGGGCGCGGATCGAGCGCTCGATGCCGGCGGCGTCCAGGCCGATGCCGGCCAGCAGGGCCGATTGCTCGCCATGGTCGATGAACTCGTCGGGCAGGCCCAGTTGCAGCACCGGAATCTGCACGCCCGCGGCGCTCAGCGTCTCCAGCACCGCGCTGCCCGCCCCGCCCATGATGGAGGCGTCTTCCAGCGTGACCAGCGCATCGTGCCGGGCGGCCAGGTCCAGGATCAGTTCGCGGTCGATCGGCTTGGCGAAACGCATGTCGGCCACGGTCGCGTCCAGCTTTTCGGCGGCGACCAGCGCGGCCTGGACCAGGGTGCCGAAGCCCAGGATGGCGATCCGCGCGCCTTCGCGGCGCACCACGCCCCGGCCGAGTTCGACGGTTTCCAGGCCGGGCGCTTCCGCGGCGCCGCAGCCCGCGCCGCGGGGATAGCGCACCGACGCGGGGCCGGGATGCTGATAACAGGTCGACAGCAGCAGGCGGGTTTCGTTTTCGTCCGACGGCGTGGCCACCACCATATTGGGCACGCAGCGCAGGAAGGCGATGTCGTAGTTGCCGGCGTGCGTGGCGCCGTCCGCGCCCACGATGCCGGCGCGGTCCAGCGCGAACGTGACGTCCAGGTTCTGCAGCGCCACGTCGTGGATGAACTGGTCGTAGCCGCGCTGCAGGAAGGTGGAGTAGATCGCGACCACGGGCTTCTGGCCTTCGCAGGCGACGCCGGCGGCGAACGTCACGGCGTGCTGTTCGGCGATGCCCACGTCGAAGTACCGCTGCGGGAAGCGCTGCTCGAACTCCACCAGCCCGCTGCCCTCGCGCATGGCGGGCGTGATGGCGACCAGGCGCGAGTCCTGCTCGGCCATGTCGCACAGCCACTTGCCGAACACCTGGGTGAACGTGCGCTTGCCCGGCGCCTTGGACTGCTGGATGCCGACCGCGGGATCGAACTTGCCCGGGCCGTGGTACAGGACCGGATCCGCCTCGGCCAGCTTGTAGCCCTGCCCTTTCCGCGTCACCACGTGCAGGAATTGCAGGCCCTGCAGGGCCTTCAGGTTCTGCAGGGTCGGCACCAGGGCGTCCAGGTCGTGCCCGTCGATGGGGCCGACGTAGTTGAAGCCGAATTCCTCGAACAGCGTGGCCGGCGTGACCATGCCCTTGGCGTGCTCTTCGAAGCGGCGCGCCAGTTCCAGCACCGGCGGCACGTGCTGCAGCACCGCGCGGCCGACGTTCTTGGCCGCCGCGTAGAAGCGGCCCGACATCAGGCGGGCCAGATAGCGGTTCAGCGCCCCGACCGGCGGCGAGATCGACATGTCGTTGTCGTTCAGGATCACCAGCAGGTTGATGTTGGGTGTGACGCCCGCGTTGTTCATGGCCTCGAACGCCATGCCGGCGGACATCGCGCCGTCGCCGATGACGGCGATGTGCTGGCGCTGCGCGCCGGCGTTGCGCGACGCGACCGCCATGCCCAGCGCGGCCGAGATGGACGTGGACGAGTGCGCCGTGCCGAAGGCGTCGTACTCGGATTCGCTGCGCTTCGGAAAGCCCGAAATGCCGCCCTGCTGCCGCAGTTGGGCCATGCCGGCGCGGCGGCCGGTCAGGATCTTGTGGGGGTAGGACTGGTGGCCCACGTCCCAGACGATGCGGTCGTGGGGCGTGTCGAATACCTGGTGCAGGGCCAGCGTGAGCTCGACGGTGCCCAGGTTGGACGACAGGTGCCCGCCCGTTTTGGATACCGATTCCAGCACGAAGCCTCGCAGCTCGTCCGCAAGCTTCTTGAGCTCGCGGCGATCCAGGCGCTTGAGGTCTGCCGGGGATTGAATGCGGTCCAATAAATCTGTCGTCATGCTTTTATTTGGTTCGTTGTCCCGGCCTGCATCCAGCCCGGGCTTGTCTCGGCTCAGCGGTCCCGCAGGACGATGAAGTCGGCCAGTTGGGCCAGGCGCGATCCCGCCTCGCCCAGCGGCGCCAACGCGGCCAGCGCGTCCTCGCGCAATTCTTCGGCAAACGCCCGCGCCTCGGCAAGGCCCAGGAGCGATACGTAGGTGGGCTTGTTCTCCGCCGCGTCCTTGCCTGGCGTCTTGCCCAGGCTGGCGCTGTCGGCGGTCACGTCGAGGATGTCGTCCACGACCTGGAACGCCAGGCCCACGGCCTGCGCGTAGGCGTCCAGCGCCTGGCGCGCGGCCGAGCTGGCGCCCGCCACGATTCCGCCCAGGGCCACGCTGCACGCGAGCATGGCGCCCGTCTTCATGCTGTGCATGGTCTGCAGTTCGTCGCGCGACAGCGCGCGGCCGACGCTGAACAGATCGATGGCCTGCCCGCCCGCCATGCCCTGGCTGCCGGCGGCGCGCGCCAGCGACTGGGTCGCCTGCACGATCAGCGCGGGCGCGATCGGCATGGAAGCCAGCAGGTCGAAGGCCAGCGGCTGCAGGGCGTCGCCCGCCAGCATGGCGGTGGCTTCGTCGAACTGCACGTGGGCCGTGGGCCGGCCGCGGCGCAGCGTATCGTCATCCATGCACGGCAGGTCGTCGTGCACCAGCGAATAGGCGTGGATCAGTTCCACCGCCGCGGCGGCGCGGTCCAGCGAGGCCTCGACGGCCAGGACGCTGCCGCTGACGGGGCAGGCCTGCCCGGCCGCATAGACCAGCGCGGCCCGCACCCGCTTGCCGCCGCCGAGAACGGCGTACCGCATGGCTTCGTGCAGGCGGGCGGGCAGCGCGTCCGCGGGAGGCAGGAGATCGTCCAGGACGTCTTCGACGCGCCGCACGCGGCCCTGCAGCCATTCCGGGAAGGCGAGTTGGATTTGCTTCATCGGGTTTTTATTCGTCATCCAGCGCCGCCGGATCCAGCGGGCGCAGCAAGTCGCCCTCAAGGACCTTCACCTGCTGCTCGGCCTGCGCCAGGCGATCCTGGCAGACCCGGGTGAGCGCCACGCCGCGCCGGTAGGCGGCCAGCGATTGCTCGAGCGGCAACGATCCGTCTTCCATGGCCGCGACCAGCGATTCGAGCTCGGCCAGCGCCGTTTCGAAATCCTGGGGCAAGGGACGGTCGTCGACCTGCGGGTCGGCTTGAGAGGGTTTGGCCAAACGGATCTCCGAGGACGCTAGGGGTGGATCAATCCGTGAATTGTACGAGATACCCAGGCCCTGTCCCGATGCCCCGCGCGACTCAGGCGGACGCCCCCGCGAGCCCCGCGATCGCCGCCCGCAGCAAAGGCGCCACGCGCCCCCGCAGCTCCGCCTCGGGCAGCAGGCCGGCGGGCCCGCCGCAGCTCATGACGAAGACGCCTTCGCCCGTGACGGACGAGAACGGCACCGCGGCGGCATTGATCCCCGACTGCCACTCGCCGATGGCGAAGCAGCAGCCCGACTCCCGCAATTCCGCGCGGGCGCGTTCGATGGCCGCGGCCGCGGGCGCGGCCTCGCCCAGGCGGGCCAATGCGTCGTCGCACGCCGGGACCGGCAGGCTGGCCAGGTAGGCCCGGCCCATGGCGCTGTCCAGGCTGGCGCGGTAGCCCACCGGCAGGCGCAGGTAGAGGGCGGAGGATCCGTGGATGGCCTCGACATAGGTCATGGCGTCTCCGTCGAAGGCGCCCAGCGCGACCGCGCCGCCCGTGCCGCGGGCGAGTTCCGTCATCGACGCCTTGGCGAGTTCGCGCACTTCCAGCCCGGCCAGCAGGCCGAACCCCAGCGCCAGGACCCCGTAGCCGGGCGAATACTTGCCCGTATCGGGGTGATAGCGCAGATAACCCAGTTCGGTCAGCGTGTAGGTGATGCGGCTGATGGTGGGCTTGGGCAGGCCGGTCAGGCGCGCCAGGTCCAGGTTGCCCAGCGCGGTCACGCCATGGCGGAAGCAGCGCAGCACGTCCAGGCCGCGCGCCAGCGCCGTAATGAAGTCCGGCGAACTGGCGCCCTCTCCGCCCGCGGCGCGCTTGCGGCGCGCGGGCAGGCTCAGTTCGACCTTGCCGTCCGGCTTGGCGGCGGGATGGACGATGCGCTTGCCGTCAGAAAAAGATTGCATTTCTATTCGCTTCGTTTTTATAGTTTATTTCGAATAACAAAATTAAATTTCATTTATCGGAATTTAAAACATCCTAGGTGAACTGGCAAGCGCGACGACCCCGCCCCGGCGGCAACGCGCGAGGCCAGGCCCGACGATCCACTCCTGTATGCGACATCAAGGGGAAAAAACATGATACGCACGAGCTTCAAACTGCTGGCCACCCTGCTTCTCGGCGCCGCGGCGCTGGGCGCCCAGGCCGACACCTACCCTTCCCGCCCGATCAAGGTCGTCTCGCCCTTCCCGGCCGGCGGCGCCACCGACGTGCTGACGCGGATCCTGGCCGAGCGCATGGCCAAGACGCTGGGCCAGCCCATGATCGTCGAGAACAAGGCGGGCGCCGGCACCTCCATCGGCGCGGCGTTCGTCTCGCGCGAAGCGCCGGACGGCTACACCATCCTGATGGCCACCAACTCCACGCTGGTCACGAACCGCTACCTGTACAAGGAACTGCCCTACGACCCGGACGGCTTCGCCCGGATCGGCATGGTGGGCGTGGGGCCGCTGGTCCTGCTGTCCAGCCCCAAGCGGCCGTTCAACAGCACCCAGGACCTGGTGGCCTACGCCAAGCAGAACCCCGGCAAGCTGACCTTCGCCACGTTCGGCCCCGGCACCTCGTCCCACCTGGCCGGGGAACTCTTCAAGGAGCGCGCCGGCATCGACATCCTGCACGTGCCCTTCAAGGGCGCGACCCAGGCGCTGCCCGCGCTCATCAGCGGCGACGTGGACCTGTTCTTCGACATGGTGGCCACCGGCATGCCGCAGGCCGACGCGGGCAAGGTCAAGGTGTTCGCCATCACCAGCCCCTCGCGCCTGGCCACGCAGCCCAAGCTGGAAACGCTGTCCGAACAGGGCTACCCCTCGTTCGACATGACCGCCTGGTTCAGCTTCGTGGCGCCCAAGGGCACGCCCGCCCCGGCGATGGAAAAGCTGCAGCAGGCGCTGGCCGAAACGCTCCAGGACGAAGCGGTGAAGAAGCGCATGCTGGACATGGGCATCGACCCGCGGTCCGGCACGCCGGCCGAACTGGACAAGCAGATCCAGACCGAACAGCCCATCGTTTCGCAACTGATCAAGCAGGCCAACATCGTCCTGCAGTGACGGGTTGTTAACAGGCCCTAACCCCTGGATACACAAGCCTCGCACTCCCGGCTGCTATGGTGAAACAAACACCGAACCGGGAGTCCGATGCCGTACCTGGAAGAAAAATATTCGCGCCTGGATGCCGCCCGCTGGCTGGCGGCACTGGCCGTCGTCCTGCTGCACAGCGCGGCCATGATCGTCAGCAACCCGTCCGCCTACGGCGGCGGGGCCTGGCTGGCGGCCAATCTGTACGATTCCGCCGCCCGCTGGTGCGTGCCCGTTTTCGTCATGGTCAGCGGCGCCCTGCTGCTGGACCCCGACAAGCCCCAGGACGCGCGCCAGTTCTACAGCCGCCGCATGGCCCGTATCTGCGCGCCGCTGCTGTTCTGGACGCTTTTCTACCTGGCATGGCGCACGGCGCTGGACTGGTGGGACGACGGCCGCGTCGATTTTTCGTTCTGGCCGCGCAAGGTCGTCCAGGGCGAACCCTACTACCATCTCTGGTATCTCTACATGATCGTGGGGCTGTACCTGTTCGCCCCGCTGACCCGGCTGCTGTATGCGCGCAGCACGCCGCGCGCGCGCGGGCTGTGGGTGGTCGGCATCCTGGGCGTGGCGATCCTGGACGCGCTGTACCGCCGCGCGCTCGGCGCGCCCGCCGGCTTCTTCCTGACCTGGTTCCTCCCCTATCTGGGCTACTTCGTGGCCGGCCGTCTGATCTTCGACGGCCAGATGCGCGTGCCGCGGCCCGGCCTGATGCTGGCGGCCAGCGTGGCCGCGACCGCGCTTGGCGTCTATGCCATGTCCAGCAGCCGCACGCTGGACACTTATTTCTATGATTATTTCAGCCTGACCGTGCCGTTCATGTCGCTGGCCGCGTTCCAGTGGATCGTCTCCTCGCCCCGGCTGCCGCGCCTAGCCCCGCTGGCGCCGCTGACCTTCGGCGTGTACCTGATCCATCCGCTGTTCCTGGACCTGGCGCGCCGCGCCGGCGCGATGGCCGGCTCGCGCAGCGACGCCTGGGCGGTGCCCTTGCTGGCCGCCACCGTGTTCGCGCTGTCGGCGGCCAGCAGTTGGCTGCTGAGGCGGCATCCGGCCACCCGCCGGCTAGTCTGAAAGGCTTGCGCCGCCTGGCGGAAACCGGGTTCCGGCACCGGCCGGAACGGCTCCGCCGCGGCCCGCCCGGGCTTCCCGTATCTTCACGGGCGCGGGGCAAGGGCTTGGGGTACAATTCACGGCTTATTTGATCGGCCAGACACCGATTTTTCTTCGCGCCAGAACGGAATTCACCCAGCGGATTTCACTTGGCGGATTTGCCCAGCGGAATTCAACCGGCGGATTTGGCCAGGCCCCCAAGGCCCGGCCCGACAGGTCCGCGCTGCACGCTGGGCAAGGCCGCCAGGCAAAGCCCCTGGGCAAAAAGCTCGACCGTCCTGGCTTTTTTATCCGAGCGGAGGGAATCATGACCGACATCGGTCGGATGGCACATGTAGTGCCAGCTCGCACCCAGCTACCCGTCAGCGCGTATTTTGACGAAGCCCTCTTTGCCCGCGAGCAAGAACTCATTTTCAAGCAATCCTCGCAATACGTCGGCCACCAGAAATTGGTGCCCGAAATCGGGGACTGGCGTACGCTGGTCCAGGAAAGCAGTGGGCGCGTGCTGGTCCGCAACCAGCAGGGCGTCGAACTCATCTCGAATGTCTGCCGCCACCGGCAGGCATTGATGCTTGGCGGCGAGGCCGGCGATGTGGCCGGCAACTGCAATACGAAGGGCAATCTGAAGGCAAGCGGCGGCAACATCGTGTGTCCGCTGCACCGTTGGACGTACAACAACCAGGGCGAGTTGTTGGGCGCGCCGCAGTTCGACACCACGCCCTGCATGAACCTGCAGAAGTTCCGCCTGCGCGATTGCCACGGCCTGCTGTTCGAAGGCCCGCGCGATCCGGCCTCCGACATGGCCCCGCTGTTCTCGCGGCCCGAGTTCGACTTCGGCGACTACGTGCTGGACCACGTCGAGGTGCACCAGTGCAACTACAACTGGAAGACCTTCATCGAGGTCTACCTCGAGGACTACCACGTCGGCCCGTTCCACCCCGGCCTGGGCCGCTTCGTCACGTGCGACGACCTGACCTGGGAGTTCAACGACTGGTACAGCCTGCAGCGGGTCGGCGTGCACAACGCGCTGGCGCAGCCGGGCTCGGACGTCTACAAGCAGTGGCATGACCGCCTGCTGGCGTTCCGCGAAGGCGACGCGCCCGATTTCGGCGCGGTCTGGGTCACGTATTTCCCGACCCACATGATCGAACTCTATCCGCACGTGCTGGTGCTCTCCACGCTGTACCCCAAGAGCCCCCAGGAAACGGTGAACGTGGTCGAGTTCTACTACCCCGAGGAAATCGCCGCCTTCGAGCGCGAGTTCGTCGAGGCGCAGCGCGCCGCCTACATGGAAACGGCCATCGAGGACGACGAGATCGCCGAACGCATGGACGCCGGCCGCAAGGCCCTGATGCTGCGCGGCGTGAACGAGACCGGCCCCTACCAGTCGCCCATGGAAGACGGCATGCAGCATTTCCACGAATGGTATCGCCGCATCATGCAGGAGAAGGCCTGAAGCCCCTGGGCTTCGGCGCCGCTTCCTCCAGACGGAAAGGCCTCGCGTTCATCCGCGAGGCCTTTCTTTTTCCTGCCGTGGTCAGCGGCCCAGCACCCCGGCCACGGTGCGCTCGCCGATGGCCAGCCCCACCGTCATGCCCACCCCCGAATGCATGACCGCCACCGTCGTGGCCGGGTCCACCGGCATCACCGAGAACGGCGCCGGTCCGCGCGCGCCGTAGACGCCCTGCCAGCGCTCCAGCACGCGCAGGCGCGCCCCCAGGGCCTGCGAGGCCAGATCCAGCATCGCGTCGTCGACGGCTTCGTCGTTGAACGGCGGCGCGTCCTGGCCGTAGCGGTGCGAATCGCCGATGATCAGTTCGCCGTAGGGCGTGGGGCTGACCAGCAGGTGGATGCCGTTTTCCAGCAGCATCGGCTCGCGCGCCTGGATCGTGCCGCGCAGCGCCAGCGCCGAAGGCAGGTCCGAGAACGCGCCGTAGTGCACGCAGGACAGGCCCGTGAGCAGAGGACGGTCCAATGCGATGGGGGCCGTCTCGAACGCGGCGCGCAGCATCTGCAGGCGCGTGACCTCCAGGTTCAGCGGCGCGAACCGTTCGGGCAGCAGGGTCAGGTAATCGTGGCCCGGGCAGACGAACACATGCTCGCCCTTGAATTCGCCGGCCGAGGTGCACACCAGCCCGCCTTCCACGGCGCGCGCCAGCGTGCCGGTGACGAAGGCGACGCCCAGCGACCCGGCCAGGTAGCGCGTGATGGCCGGCAGCGCCTCGCGCGAATAGATCTGCAGGTCGTCATGCCCCTGCAGGGCCGCGCAGTGGTGCGCCAGCCGGCCGCCATACAGGCCGGCCACGTCGCGGCCCGACAGCAGGTCGGCGCGATAGCCTTCCTGCCGCATGCGCGTGTCGGCGAACTCCTGCAGCACGTCCGCCTCGTCGGCATTGCGCGCCAGCACCAGGGCGCCGTTGGCCCGCACGTGGAAGCCCGCCTTGCCCGCCAGATCCAGCCACAGTTCGCGGGCCTGCCGGGCGTGCGACAGCATCGTGCCGGGCGCCTGGCCCGTGACGATGACCTGGCCGAAATTGCGGATCGTGGCGCCATGCGCCTGGCGGCTGCGCTCGATCACGGCCACGGACAGGCCGCGCTTGGCGGCCGCCCAGGCGTGCGCGATGCCCAGCATGCCCGCGCCCACTACGACTACGTCGAAGTTCTTCATCTCTGGAATATTGCTCGAGGGATTGCGGCTTACTTCTTCTTCGGCTCGGACTTGCCGTCGTAACGCTTGGTCCATTCGGCGATGATGCGTTCGCGGTTCGTGGCGGCCCACACGAAGTCGTTCTTGATCATGCGCGTGGTCAAGTCGGCCGGCAGGTTGGGATTGACCGTCGCCACCGACGGGATCGCCAGCACCGCGAAGTTGGCCTTGTACAGTTCGTTGGCCTCGCGGCTGGCCGAGAAGTCGGCCAGTTTGCGGGCCGCTTCCAGGTTCTTGGTGCCCTTCACGATGGCGGTGGCTTCGACTTCCCAGCCCAGGCCTTCCGACGGGAACACGGCCTCGACCGGCGCGCCGTCGGCCTTCAGCTTCGCGGCGCGATAGTCGAACGACACGCCGATCGGGAACTCGCCGGCGGCGGCCATGTTGCAGGGCTTGGAACCCGAGTGCGTGTACGAGCCGATGTTCTTGTGCAGGGCGTCCATGTAGGCCCAGCCCTTTTCTTCGCCGAAGATCTGCAGCCAGGCGCTCACGTCCAGAAAGCCCGTGCCCGAGGACGCCGGGTTCGGCATGACGATCTTGCCGGCGTACACCGGCTTGGTCAGGTCCTGCCACGAGGCGGGCTTGGGCAGCTTCTGCTTTTCGGCTTCGATGGTGTTGAAGCAGATGGCGGCGGCGTAGCCGTCCATGCCGACCCACGACGGCTCGGCCTTGGCGTCGCGCATGTTGGCGGCGATCTGGTCCAGGCCCTTGGGGGCATAGGGCTGCAGCATGCCTTCCTTGTCCATCAGGCCCAGGGCCGTGCCGGCCAGGCCCCAGATCACGTCGGCCTTGGGGTTGCTCTTCTCGGCCAGCAGCTTGGCGGCGATGATGCCGGTGGAGTCGCGCACCCACTGGATCTTGATGTCGGGATTGGCCTTCTCGAACGCGGCCTGGTAGGCCTTGATCTGGTCGGCCTCGAGCGCCGTGTACACGGTCAGGGTGGTCTCGGCGGAGGCGGCGCCCATCGTGCCCGTCAGGGCGGCGGCCAGTGCAAGCAGCTTGTAGCGATTCATGGAGTACTCCGTGGATAAGCGGAAAAAAGGCTGAAAAGGGCCCCCGGGGCCGGCGCGAACCGGTCCCGTATGCGGCGCGTAAAGGGTCGGTGAGCGGTTAGGGCCGCCGGCCCGCGGACAAGCGGGATTCGATATCGGCGATCACGGCGGGCAGGTCGGCGACGGTGTCGATCAGGTAATGCGGCGCGGCGGGCGAGAGTTCGGCGCTGGCCCGGGCGCGCGCCTCCTGGCGGCCGGCGTCGTCCAGGCTCAGGTATTCGTCCAGCGTCAGGCCGGCGGCGTTGCCGGAGAGCAGCAGGCCCACGGTCCACATGCCGGCGCGGCGCCCTTCCTCGATCCCCGGCGCGGTGTCGTCGACCTTGATGCACGCGGCCACGTCCGACAGGCCCAGCTCCACCACGTTCTTCAGGGCCATCGCGGGCGCGGGGCGGGCGCGCGGCACGTCGTCGCTGGCCACGATGCAGTCGGGCTCCAGGCCCTCCGCGGCGGCGCGCTCGACCACGCGGCGCATGACGCTGTCGGGATAGCCCGAGCACGAACCGATCTTCAGGCCGCGCTGGCGCAGCGCGCGCAGCAGTTCGGCCGCGCCGGGTATCGCCGCCGAATACTGGGCGACCTTCTCCAGTTGCATCGGCAGGAAGCGCTCATAGATGGCGGTCACGTCGTCGTCGGTGGGCAGGCGGCCGAACTGGGCCTGATACTGGCTGGCGATGGCGATGTCGTTGCACAGCGCGCGGATGTGGTCCCACTTGCCCATGCCCATCGGGCCGCGGGCCTGCGCCAGCGAGACGTCCATGCCGAACTGCGCGAACGCGTCGACGAACACTTTAGTGGGCGCGAAAGAACCGAAATCGACCAGCGTTCCGGCCCAATCGAAGATCACCGCTTCCAGGCGGACGGGCAAAGGCGAAACAGTCATGAGGGTCATCCTTCAGGAAAATAGTCGGTCAATGGGCCGCGGGGCGGCGCCAGGCCTGGCTGCGCGCCACCAGCGCGCGGCTTGCCAGGTGCAGGGCCAGCGCCGCGGCGGCCGAACTGGCCATGATCACGGTGCACATGGCGGCGGCGGGGCCGATGAAGCCGGCGTCGTCCATGTTCAGCACCGCGACCGCGGCCAGCACCGTGGACGGGCTGTACAGGAACACCACGGCGGACACCGTCGTCATGGCGGAAACGAACAGATAGCGGGCGACGTCCAGCGCGGCCGGCAGGCACATCGGCAGGGTCACGCGCAGGAACGTGGTCAGGCGCGGCACCTTCAGCGACGCGGAAGCGGCCTCGAACTCGGGGTCCAGCGCGTTGAGCGCCGTGGCGGCCGTCAGGTGCGCGCTGGTGTAGAAGTGGACGACGGTGCACAGGACCAGCAGCGGCATCGTTCCGTACAGCACGTTCAGCGGATTCATCGGGCTGTTGAAGAAGAAGATGTAGCCCAGCCCCAGCACCAGGCCCGGAACGGCCATGGGCATCAGCGCCAGCATGCCGAGCAGGCCGCGCAGGCCCTGCGCCATGGCGCCGCGGGCCGGCACCTTCTCCATCATCCAGGCGCCGGTGAAGACCACGGCCGTGCCCGCCAGCGCCGTGCAGAACGCCAGTTGCAGGCTGTTGCGCCAGGCCAGCCAGCCGCCGCCGTCCATGTTGTCGAAGTCGTAGGAACGCAGCGACATCGACAGGTTGTAGGGCCACATCTTCACGAACGACGCCCAGACCGCCACGCCGATGATCAGCAGCAGGAACGCGGCCAGCACGCCCGCCAGCGCCAGGAACGCGGCGTCGCGGCGGCGGTTGGAGCCCGCCGCGTAGGGCTGGGCCCGGCCGCTCAGTTGGGCGCCCTGGCGGGCGCGCAGCCGGCGGTCCAGCGCGAAGGTCAGGAGGGCGGGCAGGAGCAGCAGGATGCCGATAGCCGCGCCCTTGGGGAAATTCTGCTGCCCGACCACGGCCTTGTAGGCCTCCATCGCCAGCACGTTGTAGTCGCCGCCGACGACCTTGGGTACGCCGAAGTCCGTCACCGTCAGCGTGAACACCACGCAGCACGCGGAGAACACGGCGTAGCGGGTGCCCGGCAGGGTCACGGTCATGAAGGTGCGCCACGGGCCCGCGCCCATGGCGCGCGCGGCGTCGTAGAGGCGGCCGTCGGCCAGGGCCAGCCCGGTCAGCAGGATCATGAGGGCGTGCGGGAAGGTGTAGAACGCCTCGCCCGCGACGATGCCCCAGAAACCGTAGATGGTGGCGCCGCCGGTCAGCCCCTTGAGCAGGCCCTGGTTGCCCAGCAGGTACACCAGCGCGATGCCCGGCAGCAGCGACGGGGCGAGCAGCGGCAGCAGGGCGACGGTGCGCAGCAGCCCCTTGCCCGGCAGGCGCGTGCGCGTCAGGCCATAGGCGAATCCGTAGGCGCAGGGCACGACCAGCAGCGTCGTCACGGCGCCCACCGCCAGGCTGCGCGCGACCATGGCCAGGAAACCGTCGCCGCCGATGATGCCGGCGACCACCGACAGCCCGGCCCAATCGCCGTTGCCGTCGGTCACGGCCTTGATCAGGATCGCCGCCAGCGGCAGGGCCAGGAACAGCAGCAGGCCCAGCGCCAGCGCGCCCTGCCCGGCCGCCAGGCCGGCGGCGCCGATCCAGGCGGGCAAGGGGCGCCGGCCCAGCGACGGCGCGGGCGCGGCAACGAGAGCGGCCGGCATGGGCGCATCGGAGGAGCGGACCATGGCGGGATCAAGCGTAGGCGCGTAGCGCATGGCGCGGCAGCTCCACCCAGCAGCGGCTGGCAGCGTGAGGGCCCAGCAGGGCGTCTCCGATTTCAGGGGATACGATGGAATGCACCGTCGCGCCGGGCACGCCTTCCAGGCGCAGGGCCAGGCGGTAGCCGCGGCCCAGGAACACGCCGTCCAGCACGTCGGCCAGCATGGCGTTGGGCAGGTCCGGACGCGCCGTGCTCACACGCACCGCTTCCGGCCGCACGAACAGCCTGCCCGTGGCGGCGTCCAGCGCCTCGTCCACGGCCAGTTCCTGCCGGCCGACGCGGGCGCGATGCGCGTCCACGCGTTCGAACGGCAGCCAGTTGGCCTCGCCCACGAAATCGGCGATGAAGGCCGAGCCGGGCTGGCGGTAAAGCTCTCTCGGGGTGCCGTACTGTTCGATGACGCCGCCGTTCATGACGGCGATGCGGTCGGCCATCACCATGGCCTCTTCCTGGTCGTGGGTGACCATCAGCGTGGTGATCGACAGGCGCTTTTGCAGGGCGCGCAGTTCGATGCGCAGATGTTCGCGCACGCGGGCGTCCAGGGCGGACATGGGCTCGTCCAGCAGCAGCAGGGACGGCGACGGGGCCAGCGCGCGCGCCAGGGCCACGCGCTGCTGCTGTCCGCCCGAAATCTGTCCCGGATATTTTCCGGCCGCGCCCGCCAGGCCCACCAGCGTCAGCATTTCCTCGACGCGGCTGGCGACGTGGCTGCGGTGGGCGCGCTTGCCGCTCAGTCCGTAGGCCACGTTCTGGGCCACGGTCAGGTTGGGGAACAAGGCATAGGACTGGAACAGGATGCCGTAGTCGCGCGCTTGCGGCTCGGCGTGCGAAATGTCGCGGCCGGACAGTACGATCGCGCCGCTGTCCTGGCGCTCCAGGCCGGCGATCGCGCGCAGCAGGGTGGTCTTGCCGCAGCCCGAGGGCCCCAGCAGGCACACCAGCTCTCCGGCGCGGATGTCGAGCGAGACGTCCGACAGCGCGGTGTGGCTGCCGAACCGCTTCACAAGATGCCTGACGGAGAGAAATGCGTTATCGCGTGCGGCCATGGGGCCTCCGGTTTGGGAACGCAGGCAGTATGGAACGCGCGTATTGAGTGTTTATGACACTTCGCGCAAATGCAGTAATAAAAACATCAAATTATTTTGGTGTACTGGCGGTCTTGCGCATTGCGTCCATTTACCGCCCCCAAACACCGTGCTTGTTGCCGAACTCAAATCCTTCTACGCCGTGGCCCGCTGCGGCACCGTCACCAAGGCCGCCGCCCAGTTGGGCGTCAGCCAGCCCACGGTGACGGGGCAATTGCGCCAGTTGGAGTCGCGCTACGGGGTAGAACTGTTCCATCGGCAAGGGCGCGGCATGCGCCTGTCGGACGCGGGCCACAGCCTGATGCCCATGGTGGAGAAGCTGGTCCAGCAGGAAACCGAGATCGACTTCCGCCTGCGCGACGCCAGCGATCTGCGCGAAGGCAATCTGCGCATCGGCGCCACCGGCCCCTTCTACATCATGGACACGGTGCGCAGCTACAACCAGCGCTACCCGGGCATCGACCTGACCCTCACGATCGGCAATTCGCAGAGCATGCTGCAGGCGCTGCACGATTACCGCATCGAGATTGCCACCTCATCCTTTCTGATGGATGACAGGCACCTGTACCGGCGGAGGATCGCCGCCGATCCCATCCGCGTGGTGACGCATCGCGACCACCCGCTGGCCCGCCGCGGCCAGGTCCGCCTGGCCGACCTGGCGGAACACGCCCTGCTCCTGCGCGAACCCGGTTCCATGACGCGGCAGCTCACGGAAGACGCCCTGCGGGCGGCCGGCGTCGCCGTGCGCCGCACGCTGGAGATCGGCAGCCGGGAATCGATCCGGCAAGCCATCCTGTGCGGGCTGGGGATCAGCCTGATCCCCTCGCGCGAAATCCCCTCGCATCCCGACCTGGCGGCCCTGGACATCCAGGGCGCCGACATCGTGATGCACGAATACCTGTATTGCCTGCGCGAGCGCCAACCGGTGCAGCTCATCGCGCGCTTTCTGGAGATGGCGCCGGCCGCGAACTGACCGGCACCGGCCCCCGCCCGCCACCTCCGCTTTGCGGCCACCCTGGAGACGACCATGGCCTTGACCCTGCAAGATATCGAACAGATTTTCCTGGAGCGCGGACACCGCTCCTATCATGGCGAATCCGTCAGCCATCTGCGGCATGCGCTGCAGACGGCGGCGCTCGCCGAACGCAACGGCGCCGGCCCCCACCTGATCACGGCCTGCCTGCTGCACGACCTCGGCCACCTCATCGCCGACCGGCCGGGCACGCCGACCCTGCGCGGCATCGACGACAAGCATCAGTACTTCGTGCTGCCATTCCTGCGCGGCCTGTTCGGCCCCGAGGTGCTGGACCCGATCCGGCTGCACGTGGAGGCCAAACGCTACCTCTGCTATATGGAGCCGCAATATGAAGCGTCGCTCTCGGAGGATTCGAAGCGCAGCCTGGCGCTGCAAGGGGGCGGTTTCGATGCGGGCCAGGCGGTGGATTTCGCGAGCGTGCCGGGCGCGCCGGACGCGATACGCCTGAGGCGCTGGGACGACATGGCCAAGGTGCCCGGGCTGGCGACCCCGTCGCTGGACCACTTCCTGGAAATCGCCGAAGGCGTCTCGGCGCGGGTCAGGCTGGCCGCCGTCTGGTAAGGGCGGCCTGCCCGGGGTTTGCCGGTATCAGGCGCCCTTGGCCACCGGACGGGACGGGTCGCTGCACCATTCGCTCCAGGACCCCGGGTACAGGCGCGAACCCGCCAGGCCCGCGATCTCCATGGACAGCAGATTGTGGCAGGCGGTGATGCCCGAACCGCACTGGTGCACGATGGACGCGGGATCGCGTCCGTCCAGCAGGCCGGCGAATTCGGCGCGCAGTTGCTCGGCCGGCTTGAAGCGGCCGTCCGGCTGGAGATTCTCGCCATTGGGGCGGTTCAGCGCGCCCGGGATATGGCCCGCCACGGGATCCATGGGCTCGACTTCGCCGCGGTACCGGTTGGCCGCGCGCGCGTCGATCACGGTGAACGACGGGCGGGCGATGTTGTCCAGCACGGCCTGGGCGTCCACGGATCCGGCCAGCGCAGCGCCGGGTTCCACCGCCGCGCCCGGGGCCGGGGCCGGTTCGGCCTCGGCGGCCGTGGGCAGCCCGGCGGCGGTCCAGGCCTGCCAGCCACCGTCCAGCACGGCAACCTGCCCATGCCCCAGCCAGCGCAGCATCCACCACAGGTGGGCGGCGTACATGCCGCCGCTGGCGTCGTACGCCACCACCAGGGTCTCGGGCGTCACGCCATGGGCGGCCATCAGCGCGCCGAACGCCGCGCGGGACGGCAGCGGGTGGCGCCCGTTCCTGCCCGTGCGGGCCGCGGCCAGTTCGGTCTCGTGGTCCAGGTAGCGGGCGCCGGGGATATGGCCGGCCTCGTAGGCCTGGCGGCCGGCCGAGTGGTTGGTCAGGTCATGGCGCACATCGAAGACGCGCACGCCGGGGGCATTCAGGCGCTCGGCCAGGCCGGCCGCGGAAATCAGTGTCATCGTCATTCGGTGTGCTCCTGTATGGGATAGGGTCGGCCGCGGCTCAGGCCGGCTTGGGGTCGCGCATGGTGCGCCATACCGACAGCAGGCCCGCGAAAATGATCAGGCCCATGCCTGCCCAGGCCAGGGCGTCGAGATGGTCGCCCCACAGGCCCATGCCCAGCAGGGCCGCGAAAATGATGGTGCTGTATTGCAGGGCCGCCGTCAGCAGGGCCGAACCCACGCCGAACGCCCGGGTCATGGCCAGTTGGCCGAACAGGCCCGCCACGCCCACGCCCACCAGCGACAGGTAGCCCGTCCAGTCGGCGCGGCCCCAGCCTTCGAAGGCCAGCCCGACCATGCTGGACACGCACACGGCCACGGAGAAGAACAGCACCGTGCGCCATTCGGGTTCGCCGATGCGGCCCAACTGGCGGATCTGCATCATGGCGATGGCCGACATGGCGCCGGCCGCCATGCCCAGCAAGGCGGCCAGCCACTGGTCTTCGTTGATGCTGGGGCGCAGCACGGCGATCACCCCGAGGAACCCCAGCGCCACCGCCGCGATGCGCACGGGGTCGCGCTGCGCGCCGCCCCAGCCCAGCATCCAACAGGCGATGAAAAGCGGCGCCGTGTAGTTCAGGCTGGTGGCCGTGGCCAGCGGCAGGTGGGAAATCGCGAAAAAGCCCAGCCACATCGAGGTAACGCCGGAGAGATTGCGCCACAGATGCAGCTTCCAGCTAGTCGGGATGATGGACTGGCGGCCGGCGCGGGCCCAGATCAGCAGCAGGATGACCGACGGCAGGCCGCGGAAAAGCACCACTTGCGGCAACGACGCGCCATGCTCGGTACCGAGCTTCACGAACGATCCCATAATGGCGAACATGGCGGACGCCAATAACATCCAGAGAGCCTGCATGGGGGATCTGCGCTAAGGGAAGAGTGAGGAGGAATAAGGGAAAGCGATACTATACTCTCCGTCACCGGAGCGGTGCCGCCGGCTCGGGGAACTGGCGGGCCGCCGCCTTGTCGAATTCCGGCAATTCCCGCTCGCAGAGGACCAAAAAAACATGAAACGCATCATCCTGTTCGTCATCACCAACCTGGCCGTCATGCTCGTGCTGTCGGCCACGCTGCGCATCCTGGGCGTAGACCGCTACATCACCGCCAACGGCCTGAACCTCAACGCCCTGCTCATCTTCTCGCTGGTCGTCGGCTTCACGGGCGCCATCATCTCGCTCCTGATCAGCAAGCCGATGGCCAAGTGGAGCACCGGCGCGCAGGTGCTGGACCCGAACTCGCCCCGCAACCAGCGCGAGGCCTGGCTGGTCGACACCGTGCACCAACTGGCCGACCGCGCCGGCATCGGCCGCCCCGAAGTCGCCATCTATGAAGGCGCGCCCAACGCGTTCGCCACCGGCGCATTCAAGAACGACTCGCTGGTCGCCGTGTCGACCGGCCTGCTGGAAAGCATGAGCGAAGAGGAAGTCGCCGCCGTGCTGGCCCACGAAGTCGCCCACATCGCCAACGGCGACATGATCACGCTGACCCTGATCCAGGGTGTCGTGAACACCTTCGTCGTGTTCCTGGCCCGCGTGGTCGGCTACTTCATCGACCGCGTCGTGTTCAAGAACGAACGCGGCATCGGCCCGGGCTACTACGTCACGGTACTGGTCTGTGAGATCATTTTCGGCATCCTGGCCTCGATCATCGTGGCCTGGTTCTCGCGCCAGCGCGAATACCGCGCCGACGCCGGCTCGGCCCATCTGATGGGCGCCCGCGAACCCATGATCCGCGCCCTGGCCCGCCTGGGCGGCCTGGAACCCGGCGAACTGCCCAGGTCCTTCGAGGCCTCGGGCATCACCGGCAAGGGCGGCATCGCCGCCATGTTCGCGTCGCACCCGCCGATTCCGGCCCGCATCGCGGCGCTGCAGCATGCCAAAGTGATCTGAGCTGCGCCCGGCTTCCCGCCTCGTTTGGTGTCTGACACCCGCGGGAAACGGACTCCAGATCGCGCCGCCATTCCAAGGGGTGTCAGACACCCCCCCCAACGGAATCAGCATTCGACGATATTCACGGCCAGGCCGCCGCGCGCGGTTTCCTTGTACTTCGTCTTCATGTCGGCGCCGGTTTCGCGCATGGTCTTGATGACCGAATCCAGCGACACGTAGTGCTGGCCGTCGCCGCGCAGCGCCATGCGCGCCGCGTTCACGGCCTTGATGGAGGCCATGGCGTTGCGCTCGATACAGGGAATCTGCACCAGGCCGCCCACGGGGTCGCAGGTCAGGCCCAGGTTGTGCTCCATGCCGATCTCGGCGGCGTTCTCGACCTGCTCCACCGTGCCGCCCAGCGCCGCGGCCAGGCCGCCCGCCGCCATCGAGCACGCCACGCCCACTTCGCCCTGACAGCCGACCTCG
This sequence comes from Achromobacter veterisilvae, assembly GCF_900496975.1. Taxonomy (GTDB): domain Bacteria; phylum Pseudomonadota; class Gammaproteobacteria; order Burkholderiales; family Burkholderiaceae_B; genus Achromobacter; species Achromobacter veterisilvae. Next base: position 27,786 of record NZ_UFQC01000023.1, on the reverse strand, counting down.
GCGCCCGAGAGCGACGCGTTGTACTTGTACAGCAGCCCCACGGCCGCCGCCGTCAGCAGGAAATCCCGCACGCCTTCGCGGTTGGAACCGGGCACGAAGCGGTCGTAGTAGTGCAGCACGGCCGGGATGATGCCCGCCGCGCCGTTGGTCGGCGCCGTGACCACGCGGCCGCCGGCGGCGTTTTCCTCGTTGACCGCCATGGCGTACAGGTTCACCCAGTCCATGACCGACAGGGGGTCGGACAGCGTGCGTTCGGCGCGCTGCGTCAGGTTGCGGTAGAGCTCGGGCGCGCGGCGGCGCACGCGCAAGGGGCCCGGCAGTTCGCCGTCCGCTTCCGGGTAATTGATACCGCAGCCGCGCGAGACACAGTCCTGCATCACTTGCCAGATGCGGTCGAGCCCGGCGTGCACCTCGGCCTCGTCGCGCCAGGTCAGCTCGTTCTTCATCATCAGCCGGGCCACCGACAGCCCGCTGTCGCGGCACATGGACAGCAATTCGCGGCCCATGCGGAACGGATAGGGCAATTGGTCGTGCGCGGCGATGACCTGGCTGTTCGACGCGCCGGCCGTCACCACGAAGCCCCCGCCCACCGACAGGTAGCGGGATTCGCGCAGCGGCTCGCCCTCGGCGTCAAATGCGTGAAACTTCATGCCGTTAGGATGTTCCGCCATGGCTTCGCGGCGGTAGAACATCATGTGCTCTTTTTCCACGAACGGGACGACGTAGCGGCCCAGCAGCGGCAACTGGCGGCTGGCCCGCACCGACGCGATCATGCCGGCGATGGCGGCGGGGTCCACGGTATCGGGCGCTTCGCCCATCAGGCCCAGCAGCACGCCCTTGTCGGTGCCGTGGCCCTTGCCCGTGGCGCCCAGCGACCCGTAAAGCTCGGCGCGCACGGAGGCCACGCGCGGCATCAGTCCGTCGCGCTCCAGGCCCTGGGCGAACAGCAGCGCCGCCCGCATCGGCCCCACCGTATGGGAACTGGACGGGCCTATGCCTATCTTGAACAGGTCGAATACGGAAACCGCCACGCAAAACTCCAGTGCTTCTAAGGTTGGTCAGGCAATGATACGCGCTGCCCATGCCGCGCGCAGTAAAGCCCCGGCGGGCGTATGCTGTATTGTGGGGACAGGTTTCCCTGTCCTGGCCGCGCATGCGATCATTACAGAATTATTTCTTGTCATAAAAAGAATGGAAACGGATGTCCGGACTTATCACCCTGCTTGACTTCGCCGGCTACGTCGCCCTCCTGCTGTGGGGCGTGCACATGGTCCAGACAGGCGTGCAACGCGCCTTCGGCGCCGCGCTGGGCGCCGCGTTGGGCAGGGCGCTGGGCACCCGCTTGCGGGCCTTCGCGGCCGGCCTGGGCATCACCGCCGCGCTGCAGAGCAGCACCGCCACGGGCCTGATGATCACCGGCTTCGCGGCCGGCGGGGTCGTCGGCCTGGTGCCGGCGCTGTCGGCCATGCTGGGCGCCAACGTGGGCACCACGCTCATCGTCCAGTTGCTGTCCTTCGACCTGACCTCGCTCGCCCCGATCCTGATCCTGGCGGGCGTCTGGATGTTCCGCCGCTACCCGCCGGGGCGCACGCGCGACCTGGGCCGCGTCTTCATCGGGCTGGGGCTGCTGCTGCTGTCGCTGCACCAGTTGGTCGAACTGTTCCAGCCGTTCCAGACCGCGCCCATGCTGGGCATGATCCTGGACGCCCTGTCGACCCAGCCGGTGGCCGCCGTGCTGCTGTCGGCCGCCTTCACCTGGGCGGCGCACTCCAGCGTGGCCGTGGTCGTGCTGGTGATGTCCTTGGCCAGCCACCACATGGTGGCGCCGCACGTGGCGTTCGCGCTGGTGCTGGGCGCCAACCTGGGCACCGCCATCAACCCCATGATAGAAGGCGTGACCGGGGACGACCCCGCCGCGCGCCGCCTGCCCCTGGGCAACCTGCTCACCCGGGTGATCGGCGTGCTGGCCGGCCTGATACTGTTGCCCTACCTCCAGCCTCTGATGAGCGAGCTGGCGAACGACCCGGCCCGCGCCGTGGCCAACTTCCACACCCTGTTCAACGCGGTCATCGCCCTGGTGTTCCTGCCGCTGCTGACGCCCTACGCCGCCCTGCTCACCCGCTGGCTGCCCAAGCGCGCCGACCCGAACGACCCGTCCCGCCCCCAGTACCTGGACGAATGGGCCCATGACGTGCCGGCCGTGGCCCTGGGCAACGCCGCCCGGGAAGGCCTGCGCATGGCCGACATGCTGCAGACGCTGCTGCTCTATGCCCGCGCGGGCTTCAAGCGCGACAACCGCCACCGCATGGTGCAGGCGCGCCAACTGGACAGCGCCCTGGACAAGCTGGAAAACGCCATCACGACCTACCTGGCCACGCTGGACCAGGAAAACATGACGCGCGAGGACCTGCAGCGCCTGGACGACATCCTGGCCTTCATCAGCAACATCGGCCATGCGGGCGACATCGCCCACCACGGCCTGCTAGGCCACGTCGCCAAGCTGCGCAAGCAGGGCTGGGTCTTCTCGCCCGAGCAGCGCGCCAGCCTGGACGACACGCTGGGCCAGCTCATCGCCAACCAGCGCACGGCCGCCGCCCTGTTCGTCAACGACGACCTGCGCCAGGCCCGCTCGCTGGCGGGCGAAAAGGCGCGCTTCCGCACGATAGAAACCACCGCCGCCGACACGCACCTGCAGAAGATCAAGGCCGGCGAGGTCGATGCGGCCGAAGTGGGCGCCCTTTATCTGGATATCCTGCGCGATATGAAGGGCATCAACTCCCATCTGGTGGGCGCCGCGGCGTATCCGCTGCTGGCGCGCCATGGAGAGCTGCTGCCCAGCCGCCTGCGCGAAGCGGGGAATTAGGGCCCCCACGCTGCGCCCGCTGCGCGCGCTTGCTGCCCCCCGAGGGGGCTGGCCCGCCCTTGGGGCGGCCCGGCGGGCGGGCCGGCCATTTTTGCGGAGGTCGTCGTTGTATACCTCGCGCCGTGCGAGTCTGGTGTCTGACACCCGGGGACACCGCCTTCAGCCTGTACGGGCATCTCGTACGGGTGTCAGACACCTGTATTACGCGGGTGTCAGACACCTGTATTACGCGGGTGTCAGACACCTGCATTGCAGCATTACAGATACCGCTTGAACCACTCCAGCATGCGCTTCCAGCCGTCCTGCGCGGCCTCGGCCTTGTAACTGGCCCGGTAGTCCGCCAGGAAGGCGTGGTCGGCTTCCGGGTACACCACGAACTCCGACCGCCTGGCGTTGTCGTTGCCGGCGGCCAGCTTGGCCTTCATGGCCTCGACGTCGGCCAGCGGGATGCTGGCGTCCTTGGCCCCGTACAGGCCCAGGACCGGCCCGTGAAGTTCGTTCACCACGTCGAAGGCCACGCGCTTGATCAGCGGGCCGTGGCCCACGCTGAGCTTGCCGTACCAGGCCACGGCGGCCTTCACGTCCGGATTGTGGGCCGCGTACATCCAGGTCAGGCGCCCGCCCCAGCAGAATCCCGTCACCGCCACGCGCTTGGCGTCCCCGCCGTTGCGGGCGGCCCAGGCCACGCTGGCGTCCAGGTCGGAGTACACCTGTTCGTCGGGCACCTTGCTGACCAGTTCCGAAATGAGCTTGGGGATGTCGGTATAGGCCGAGGCGTCGCCCTGGCGTTCGTACAGGTTCGCGGCCACCGCCAGGTAGCCGGCCTTGGCGACCCGCCGGCACAGGTCCTTGATGTGCTCGTGCACGCCGAAGATCTCCTGCACCACCAGCACGATGGGCAGGTCGCGCTTGCCTTCGGGCGCGGCGTAGTAGGCGTCGATCGAACCGTCGGCCACGGGCAGTTTGAAGTCCCCGTGGACCAGTCCCTGGGTGTCCGTGTGGATCACGGTGGGCGCGACGTTGCCGGCTGCGGCGGAAAAACTCATGGAGTACTCCTCTGTTGGGGTCGACAAGGCCGGATACCCTGGAGCGTCCTAATGCCGGTGGACGTGCTCCGCCTGCGGCGCGCCATGGCCGGCTTCGGCATCATGGTCGTGCCCGTGGTGCATCAGCGTGGTCACGCTGTAGATCAGCGCCACGCCCACCCCGACCAGCAGCAACTGCGGGACGGCGTCGGCAAGGGATACCCGTTCGTGCATCTGCGGCATCAGGTCGGCCACCGAGATATAGAGGAAGCTGCTGGCCGCAACCACCAGAATATAGGGCACCCAGCCCTGCGCCTGCTGCAGCACGAAGAACCCTATTATGCCGCCCACGGCTGAACACAAGCTGGTGAACAGGATCAGGGCGAAGGCGCGGCGGCGCGCCAGGCCGGCGTTGAGCAGCACGACGAAGTCGCCGAGCTTGTGCGGCACCTCATGGATGATGATGGACGCGGCGGTCAGCACGCCCAGCAGCGGATCGGTCAGGAAAGCCGCCGCCACCAGCACGCCGTCGCACAGATTGTGCAGCGAACTGCCGACCAGGATCAGCACGCCGCCCCGGCCCGCCTCGTGGCGGTCGTGCCCCTTGTGGTGATGGTGGCCGTCGCCCTCGTGATGGTGGCTGTGCCGCAGCAGCGCGATCTTCTCCAGCACGAAAAAACCGATCAGGGACGCCAGCATCAGCCCGAAGAGCACATGGGCGTCGGCCACGCCGGTCTCGAACGCCTCGGGCAGCAGGTGCAGCAGGGCCACCGACAGCAGCACCCCCACCGACAGGCTCACCATGTGGTGCAGATACTGCGCGAAGACCTTGTAGGCCAGCCAACTGGCGACAAGGACGGCGATGAGCCCGCCGGTGACGGTGGCAAGCAGAACCCAGAGCAGCAACATTTGGGGGACGTATTTAGAGGCGGGGAAGCGCAACATTATATTGTTGCAATCCCAAAACCGGAAATGGGCCGCCCCGGGAGGCGGCCCGTCGATTCCGCCCGCGCGGCGGCGGCCCGCCCTAGTGGGCCTGCTCCCAGTTCTTGCCCATGCCGACTTCGGCCACGAGCGGAACGCGCAAGGTCGCCACATTGCACATCAGGCGCGGCAGCGTTTCCTTGACCAGATCCAGTTCGGCGTCCGGCGCTTCCAGCACCAGTTCATCGTGCACCTGCATGATCATGCGCGTCTGGAGGTTTTCGGCTTCCAGCCAATCCTGCACCGCGACCATGGCCATCTTGATCAGGTCGGCCGCCGTGCCCTGCATGGGCGCGTTGATGGCCGCCCGCTCCGCCCCTTGCCGGCGCGGGCCGGAGGCGCCGCGGATCTCCGGCAGTTGCAGGCGGCGTCCGAAGACGGTTTCCACATAGCCCTGTTCGCGCGCCCGGCGGCGGGTGTCTTCCATGTACATCGCCACGCCGGGATAGCGGGCGAAGTAGCGGTCGATATAGGCCTGCGCGGCGTCGCGCGTGATGCCCAGGTTGGACGCCAGGCCGAACACCCCCATGCCGTAGATCAGGCCGAAGTTGATGGCCTTGGCCGCGCGGCGCTGCTCCGTGGACACGTCCGCCAGCGGCACGCCGAACACTTCCGACGCCGTGGCGCGGTGGATGTCCTCGCCCGCGGCGAAGGCGCGTTGCAGGTTGGCGTCGTCGGACACGTGCGCCATGATGCGCAGCTCGATCTGCGAGTAGTCGGCGGACAGCAGCATGCCCTGCTCGGCGATGAACGCCTCGCGCACGCGGCGGCCGGCTTCGGTGCGCACCGGGATGTTCTGCAGGTTGGGATCGGACGAGGCCAGGCGGCCGGTGATCACGGCCGCCTGGGAATAGCGCGTGTGCACGCGCCCCGTGTCCGGATTGATCATGCGCGGCAGCTTGTCCGTATAGGTGGACTTCAGCTTGGACAGGCCGCGGTATTCCAGCAGCACCTGCGGCAGCGGATAGTCCTGCGCCAGCTTGGTCAGCACGTCTTCGTCGGTGGACGGCGCGCCGCCGGCGGTCTTGCGCACGACCGGCAACTGCATGCGGTCGAACAGGATCTCGCCCAATTGCTTGGGCGAATTCAGGTTGAAAGGCTGCCCGGCCAGCTCATAGGCCTTCTGCTCCAGCCGCAGCATTTCCTGGCCCAGCTTGTGGCTCTGGCGGCCCAGTTCGGCGGCATCGACCTTCACGCCGTTGCGCTCGATGGTGGTGAGCACCGCCGACACCTGTATTTCCAGCCGGTAGATGCGGTTCAGGCCTTCGTCGGCCGCCACCATCGGGCGCAGCACCCGATGCAACTGCAAGGTGAAGTCGGCGTCTTCGGCGGCATAGTGGCCGGCCTTGTCGACCGCGACTTCATCGAACCCGATCTGCTTGGCGCCCTTGCCGCACAAATCCTCGTAGGACACGCCGCTGCGGCCCAGATAGCGCTGGGCCAGGTCGTTCAGGCCCACGCCGCGGTGCGATTCCAGCACATAGGCTTGCAGCATCGTGTCTTCGGCAATGCCCGCCAGCTTGATGCCTTCGTTGGCGAGCACGTGGGCGTCGTACTTGGCGTGATGCAGCAACTTGGCGCGCGTGGCGTCTTCCAGCCACGGCTTCAGCCGCGCCAGCACCTCGGCCTTGGGCAACTGGGTGGCGCCGTCCGGGCCGCGGTGCGCCACCGGGATGTAGCAGGCCACGCCCGGCTCCACCGCCAGCGACAGGCCGACAAGCCTGGCCTGCATCTGGTCCAGCGACGTGGTCTCGGTGTCCAGCGCCACCAGGGACGCCCCTTCCAGCTTCTCCATCCAGGCGTCGAATCCGGCCCAATCCGAAATGATCCGGTAGTCCAGTTCCGTGGGTGCGGCGGGCGCGTCGTGGGCGATGCGGGCGTCGCCCGCGGGCACGCGCTCGGCATCGCCGGTCAGCTCGCGCAGCCAGGTGCGAAAGCCATAGTGTTCATAGATTTCGGTCAGCGCCGCGTCGTCGCGCGGGCGCGGCGTCAGGTCGTCGACACTGTCGACGTGGCCCGCCAGGTCGCAGTCGCATTTCACGGTCAGCAACTGGCGCGTAAGCGGAAACTTCGGAATGGCGTCGCGCAGGTTGTTGCCCGCCACGCCCTTGACCCCGTCCGCGCCTTCGACCAGCTTGTCGATGGAGCCGAATTCCGTGATCCATTTGGCGGCCGTCTTCGGGCCCACCTTGGTCACGCCCGGGACGTTGTCCACCGTGTCGCCCACCAGCATCAGGTAATCCACGATGCGGTCGGGCGGAACGCCGAACTTGCTGGCCACGCCGGCTTCGTCCAGCACTTCGCCGCTCATGGTGTTGACCAGGGTGACGTGGCTGTTGACCAGTTGCGCCAGGTCCTTGTCGCCGGTGGACACGATGGTGTGCACGTCGTGTTCGGCGGCCCGCTTGGCCAGGGTGCCGATCACGTCGTCGGCTTCCACCCCTTCGATGGCCAGCACCGGCCAGCCCAGCGCCCGCACGGCGCGGTGGATGGGCTCGATCTGCGCCGCCAGGTCTTCCGGCATGGGCGGGCGATGCGACTTGTACTCCGGATAGATGTCGTCGCGGAACGTCTTGCCGCGGGCATCGAAAATACATGCGGCATACTCTGCCTTATGGTCAGATACCAGCTTGCGCAACATATTCACCACGCCATAGAGCGCCCCCGTGGGTTCGCCTTGCGCGTTGCGCAAATCAGGCATAGCGTGGAAAGCGCGGTACAAGTAACTTGAACCGTCGACCAGTAATAAGGTTTTTTTCATGGTTACAAAGGCAGATATGGCAATAACTGCGGAAACACCCGCCAACAAACAAATTCCGCTGATTATGTCAGAGATACGGACGGCGGCAGACGAGCTCGCGCATATCGGGCCCGCGGTCAGCGTCTTTGGCAGTGCACGAGTCAGCCGGAACTCCCCCCACTATGAAACCACCGTCGCGATCTCGGCCGCCCTGGCCGACGCCGGTTTCGCGGTGATCGCAGGCGGTGGCCCCGGCATCATGGAGGCAGCAAACAAGGGCGCATTCGAGGCAGGAGGCACCAGCATCGGGCTGAACATCAGCCTGCCGCACGAAGCGCACAATAACGAATACCAAACCATCAGCCTGTCGTTCGAGTATTTTTTCTCCCGCAAGGCTACATTTTTCATGCACAGCTTCGCCTATGTGGCGATGCCGGGCGGTTTTGGCACGCTGGACGAACTCTTCGAAGCGTTGACGCTCATCCAGACGGGCAAAGTCCCGCCCGCCCCCATCGTACTGGTGGGCAGCGAATACTGGTACGGCCTGGTCGATTGGCTGGGCAGCCAGGTGCTGGCCAACGGCATGATCGGCGCGCACGACCTGGATCTATTCATCGTCGAAGACGATCCGGTCAAGGTGGTGCGCAAGGTAGTGGAATTCCACGCGAAGGTCACCTCGGACGCGCAATACGCGCCGTCCCTGCCGGCCTGAAATCGCGTGGCGTAGGGGCCCGCGCCGCCGCCAGGCCGCCCTAAGGCGGCGCAGCCCCTTCGGGGGTAGCAAGCGCGCGTAGCGTGCGCGGCATGGGGGCCCGCGCCGCCGCCAGGCCGCCCTAAGGCGGCGCAGCCCCCTCGGGGGGCAGCAAGCGCGCGTAGCGTGCGCGGCGTGGGGGCCCTCTACTTTCTCATGAAAGACGGCAGCACGTTGGCAGGAATCGGGCAGACGTAGGGCTGCCCGCGCCTCGTTTCGATCAGTTCTTCCTTGGCGCGCGCCAGCGCCTGCGGCTGCGTGTACAGATCGGCGGCCGTCGCGGCGATGATCTTGGCCGCATGCACCATGCCCTTGTGCGCCAGCGACATCTTGCCCTGCGCCACCATCTGCCAGGAGTGGAACGGCGTGCCGTAGGCGTAGCAGGCGCCCCAGCACTGCGCGGTGGGCGCGACCCAGCTCACGTCGCCGACGTCGGTGGACCCGTAGGTGATCTCGGCCTTGGCGGGATCGTACGGCGCCACGCCCTGGAACAGCGGCGTGGGGTTGCGCAGCACCGCGCCCAGGTTCTTGCCGGCGTTGTCGATGTCGTCTTCGGAAATCGCGTCCCACATGCGGCGCGCGGCCTGCTGCTCGCCGTCCGTGTACGACGGCCCTTGCAGCGCCAGCATGTTGGCATACATGACCTGGTTGAGCACGCGGTTCGGGATGTAGTTCGAGCAGGCCTTGTCGAAGACGATCTCCAGTTCGCAGCCGGTCATCAGCGCCGCGCCGCGCGCCACGTTCTGCACGCGTTCGTACAGTTCCGCCGCCTGGGCGTTGATGGGCGCGCGCACCAGGTACAGCACCTCGGCGCGGGCCTGCACCACGTTGGGAGAAATGCCGCCGCTGTTGGTCACGGCGTAATGCACCCGGGCGTCCGGCACCATGTGTTCGCGCAGGTAGTTCACGCCCACGTTCATCAGTTCGACCGCGTCCAGCGCGCTGCGGCCCAGGTGCGGCGAATTGGCCGCATGCGCGGCGATGCCGCGGAAGCGGAAATAGGCCTGGATGTTGGCCAGCGACGACTGGTGGAAGATCCCCGTGTGCGAGGCGGGATGCCAGGTCAGCGCCGCGTCCAGGTCGTCGAACAGCCCCGCCCGCGCCATGAAGGTCTTGCCCGAACCGCCCTCTTCCGCCGGACAGCCGTAGAAGCGGATGGTGCCGGGCAGCCCGTTGGCTTCCAGGAACTCCTTCACCGCCGCCGCCGCGAAATGCGCGGCCGTGCCCAGCAGATGGTGGCCGCAGCCGTGGCCATTGCCGTTGGGGGTTTCCGGCGAAGGCTGGCAGGCGTACGCGCCGCTTTCCTGGCTCAGGCCCGACAGCGCGTCGTATTCCCCCAGGATGCCGATCACCGGGCCGCCGCTGCCGGCCTCGGCCACGAACGCGGTGGGGATGCCGGCGGCGTCCCGTGTAACGCGGAAGCCGGCTTCCTCCAGCATCGCGATGTGCAGTTCGGCGGACCTGTGCTCGTCGTAGCGCAATTCCGCCAGGCTCCAGATGCGGTCGCTCAGGTCCGCGTAACGCTCGCTGCGCGCGTCGATGAACGGCGCGAGTTTGTCGATGGCACCCATGGTTTCTCCAGTGGCAGGGGTCGTGTGAGCCGGGTTCCTTCGGGGCGGCCCGGCGGGAAAGGCCGCTTACTCGTCGAGCTTGATCCCGGCAGTTTCAATGATTTTCCGGTTGGCGGCCAGCGTCCGGGCGATGCGCTCGGCGAATGCCTGCGGCGTGCCCGAATCCGGCTGCGCGCCCAGGGCCGCCAGGCGCCGCACCAGCGCGGGGTCGGCCAGCGCGCGGTCCACGGCCTGGTTCAGGCGCAGCACTACGGCGTCGGGCGTGCCCGCCGGCGCGACCAGGCCGAACCAGGTCTGGCCCAGCGCGTTCAACTGCGGATAACCCAGCTCCGCCAGGGTGGGCAGTTCCGGCATGCCCTCCAGCCGCCCGGGCGCGGACACGGCGATCGCGCGCAGCTTGCCGGCCTTGATCAGCGATTGCGCCGACGCGTACTGGTCCTGCTGCACCTGCACCTCCCCGCCCACCGCCGCGGTCAGCGCCGGCCCCATGCCTCGGTACGGCACGTGCAGCACGTCCACTTTCAGGTCGGCGTTCATGGCCGCCAGGTTCAGGTGCCCCAGCGAGCCCACGCCCGGCGAGCCGTAGGAATACTTGCCGGGATGCGCGCGGAGTTCGGCCAGGAATTGCGCGAAGTCCTGCGCCGGGAACGCCGGGTTCACCATCCACACGACCGGCACCGTCGCCACCGGCGCCACCGGTTTCAATTGCGTCGCCGGATCGACCCGCTGGGTGCCGTACAGCAGCGGATTGACGGCCATGGTGCTGACCGTCGCCATGCCCAGCGTGTAGCCGTCGGCCTGCGCCCGCGCCACGGCCTCGGTGCCGATCAGGCCGCCCGCGCCCGCGCGGTTTTCCACCACCACGCTCTGGCCCAGTTCCTTGCGCAGGCCGTCGGCCACCGCGCGGGCCAGTACGTCCGTGGATCCGCCCGGCGCGAAGGGCACGATGAGGCGCACGGGCTGGGACGGATATCCGCCCTGGGCGGCCGCCAGGGAACACGCGCCGAGGGTCACGGCGCAGACGAGGGCATGCAGCAGGCGGTACTTCATGGACGGGGCCACTCCTTGGGAAAGGAAGCAATGAAAGGAATCGCTGCATTGTGGCCAGGGCATATCCTTATTTCAAATACATTAATGGGGTTATATATTCAAATTTTGAATACCTCGAACCACCTCTCATGGACGTCGCCCCCGCCACCCTGCTGGCCCGCCTGCTCGCCAAGGGCCGGCTGCGGCACCTGCAACTGCTCGCCGGCATCGCCGACCTCGGCAGCATCCAGCAGGCGGCCAGCCACGTCGGCATGAGCCAGCCCGCGGCCACTCACGCGCTGGCCGATATCGAAGGCCTGCTGGGCGTGCGCCTGTTCGAACGCCATGCGCGCGGCATGCGGGCCACGCGCAGCGGCCAGCTCATGGCCGAATGCGCCCGGGGCATGCTGACGACCTTGCGCGCCTCCACCGACTCCGTGGCCGCCCTGCGCCAGGGCGCCACCGGCTACCTGCGGCTGGGCGCCATTCCGGCGGCCAGCGGCGGCCTGCTGGCCGAACGCCTGCCCGCCTACATGAACGCGCGGCCCGGACTGCAAGTGGAAATCGTGGAAGGCAGCCGCGAACAACTGCTGCCGCAGGCCGCCAACGGCGGCCTGGACATGCTGCTGTGCCGGCAGCCCGACGCGGTGCCGGCCGGCCTGGAATTCGTGCCGCTGCAACAGGACGAAGCGCTGATCGTGGCGGCCGCGGGCCATCCCCTGCTGGAGCCGGGCTGCTCGCCCACGCCCGCGCAGGCCGCCTCGCAGCTCTGGATCGAACCCCGGCCGGAATTGGCCATCCACGCGGTCTTCAAGACCTTCTTCGAGCGCGCCGGCGTCGTTCCCCGCCTGTGCAGGCTGGCCAGCGCCGCGCCTCCCATGCCGCTGCTCATCGCCGTCATGCAGGCCCAGCAGGCCCTGGCGATGGTGCCGCGGACCCTGGCCGGCTGGTACATGCAGCACGGGCATTTCCAGCGCGTGGACATCGCCTCCCCCGGCTCGTTCCTGCCGATAGGCGCGATCGTCCGCGACAGCGGGCCGGGCCGCGATTTCCTGGACTGGCTGGGAACGGGCCCTAGCCCATCGCCTTGACGATGGCCTCGCGCGCCAGGCCGACGAATTCGCTTTCGCCCGGCCGCGCGGGCAGTAGGCGGAACTCCACCGCCGGCAAGGCCGGCAGGCCAGGCGCGCGCAGGCGCGCAATGCCCGGCGCCAGGGAGGACTCGTTCAGGCAGGCCACGCCCAGCCCCGCCGCCACCGCCAGTTGCAGCCCCGCCACGCCGGAGGCCACGTGGGCCACCGAATACGGGATGCCGCGGCGCGACAGCAGGCGCTCGACGAATTGCCGCAGCGCGCAGGTTTCCGGCAGCACCAGCAGCGGCAATTCCTCGCCCGATGCCGCCGCCCGCCCGTCGGCCGCCATCCACAAGAGCGGTTCGCGCCGCAGCAGCGCGCCCTGGGCGCGGCCCCGCGCGGCGCCGCGTTCCTGGATGGACATCGAAATCCCGACGTCGATTTCGCCGCGCTCGTAGGCCGCCTCGATCGCGCCGCTCTTCATGATGGTGACGTGCAGGCGCACTTGCGGATATTGCTCGTTCAGCCTGCGCAACAGGCGCGCCACGTCGCCGGGGCGGAAGTAATCCGTGACGCACAGGCGCAGTTCGCCGCGCAGCGCCACGCCGCGCAGGTCGCGGTAGGCCTCGTCGCTCAGCGCCAGGATGGCGCGCGCGTGGGCCAGCAGGCGTTCCCCCGCCGGCGTCGGGGCCACGCCGCCCTTGCCGCGCACCAGCAGGGGCTGCCCGGCGCGCTCCTCGAGCTTGCGCATCTGCTCGCTGACCGAAGACTGCGACAGGAACACTCTCGGCGCGGCGGCCGTCAAGCTGCCGGCATCGAGCACGGCGACCAGGGTGCGCAATTGGTCGAGGTCGAATCCGGACATGGCTTATCCAACGGTTTCTTCGATGGATGAAATCGTAATTTCCCGCTTTTCCGATGTCAATGCGGCGCCTAGACTGGCTCCATTCCCCTCACCGACAGGAGTTCCGCCATGCCCCACATCGTGATCCACCTTTCCGGCCATCCCGACGCCGCCCGCGACCGCCGCGTGGTGGACGCCGCCGCCGGGCTGACCCAATCCGTGCTGGGCAAGAAACTGCCCGTCATCGCGATCACGCTGCAGCACATTCCCCACGACCTCTGGTTCATCGGCGGCCGGCCGCTGTCCGAACAGGGCAGGAACGCCTTCCACCTGGACATCAGCGTCACCGACGAAACCAACACCAAGGCCGAGAAGGCGCGCTTCATCAAGGACGTCTACGCGGCCTTCCAGGACATCCTGGGCGAACTGCACGAGTGCTCGTACGTGCACGTGATCGACGCGCGCGCGGCGGCGTACGGATACGGCGGGGCGACGCAGGAATACCGCCACCAGCACGGCTGACCGCCGCGCCGCCCCGGCCGCGGGGCTCAGCCGATATCCCCGCCCGCCACGTACATAATCTGGCCGGTGATGTACGACGCCTCGGGCGCGGCCATGAAGCAGATCGCCGCGGCCACCTCGTCGGCCTGGCCCAGCCGGTCCTGCGGCGTGTCCTTCAGGCAGGAGACGTACATCTCCTTCATCCAGGCGGTCTCCTGCTCGGACGGCGGCTCGGCGTTGCGGGGAATGGCGCGCACGCCGTTGTCCAGGGCGCCCGGCGACACGCAATTCACCCGCACGCCCGATTTCGCGAGCTCCAGCGCCATGCAGACGGTTGCCGCGTGCACGCCGCCCTTGGACGCGGAATACGGCACCCGGTAGATCCCGCGCGTGGCGTTGGAGCCCACATTGACGATGGCCCCGGCGCCCTGCGCGCGCATCACCGGAATGACGGCGCGGCAGGACCACAGCGTGGGCCACAGCGAGCGGTTGACCTCGCGCTGCATCTGTTCCGGCGTGTATTCCCAGAACGGCTTGGCCCAGATGGTGCCGCCCACGTTGTGCACGGACACGTCGATGCGGCCGTTGATCTCCAGGGCGGACTGGACCATGGACTGCGCGCCTTCGTGCGTTTCCAGGTCGGCCTGGACAAAGCGGGCGCGCCCGCCGGCGGCGCGGATCTCTTCGGCCACGGCGACGCCCTGGACCTCGGCGCGGTCCACGACGACGACCTGCGCGCCCTCGGCGGCCAGGCGCAGGGCCGTGGCCCGGCCCACGCCCTGGGCGGCGCCCGTGACCAGGGCCACCTGCCCCTCGAAGCGTTGATGCGTAAACATGGAATGGCGACTCGTCATGGGTTAGTGGGCGGCGGACAGCGCCGCGTTGGAAGGCGCGTGGGAAAGCTTGATACTGAGCACCGCGAGCGCCGCGACGGCCAGGGGCACGGCCAGGGCCAGGAAGAAGCCCGACGGGCCGCCCCATGCCAGGAACGAGCCGCCGATGGCGGATCCCGCGATCGCGCCGGCGCGTCCCATGCCGATGGCCCAGCCGGCGGCCGTGGCGCGCAAGGCGGTGGGATAGGCGCCCACGATCAGGTAGTTCAGCGCGATCTGCTGCCCGCCGATGCCCAGGCCGGCGGCGCCGACCAGGATGAACACCAGCGTCCAGTTGTCGCCCGCGTAGCTCAGGCCGATGGCCACCGCGATGCCCAGGGCGAACATCGCGCCCAGCAGCCGCCGGGTGTTCACGCGGGGCAGCAGGAACGACAGCGGAATCGCGCAGATGATGAAGACGGCGTTGACGATCACGGTCCCCATCGGCGCCTGCGCGGCGGGCAGGCCGGCGGCCTTCAACACCGTGGGCAGCCACGACAGCAGCATGAACCACGCGACCCAGTTCAACAGGTACACCGACCAGATGGCCACGGTCTTGCCGCCATGCCCGCCCGAGAACAGCGCCTTGACGCTGGCCTTGGCGACCGATTCTTCCGGCACGGTGAAGCGCGCGTCGGCCTCCAGCTTGCGGCGGGAGATCAGGGAGAGGACGCGCGCGATGTAGCGCTGGCTGTCGGGATCGCGGCGGGTGGCCTTGAAATACAGCGACTCGGGCAGTATCAGCGCGGTGACCGCCAGCAGGGCCAGCGGCGCCAGGCCGCCCACCACGAAGATGCCTTCCCAGCCGATGACCGGCAGCATCCTGGCGGCCAGCAATCCACCCAGCATGGCGCCGGCCGGCAAGCCCAGCAGGACGCCCGTCATGATGGCGCCGCGCAGGCGGGCCGGACCGTATTCCGCGGCCAGGGCCAGCAGGACCGGGGTGCAGCCGCCCATGCCCAGGCCCGCGATGAAGCGCAGCACCAGGATGTGGGTGGTGTCGGTCGCCCAGGCCGTGGCCAGCGTGGACAGGCCGAACAGGGCCAGGCCGATCATGATCGCGGGCCGGCGGCCGATGCGGTCGCCGATCAGGCCCAGGGTCATGGCGCCCACCGTCATGCCGACGATGCCCGCCGTCAGGATGGGCGCGAGCGCGCCCGCCTGCAGGTTGAATGCGGCCAGGATGGCCGGTCCCGTGAAGGCGATCGCCTGCGTGTCGAATCCGTCGAACAGCGCGATCATGAAACACAGGATCAGGACGCGCCACTGGAACGCGCCAAGGCGCTCCTGGTCGATCAGCGTCGGAATCGACCAACTGGAGGAAGTGCTCATCTTGCTTGTCTCCATGGCGCGGCGGTATCGGCGCCGCGCCGGGTATTTTTTGAATGGGGCGAAGGCGGCGCCGGACAATGGCGCCGCCGGGATCTAGGCGGCGACGCGGTCCATCCGGGCTTCCGGCCGGGCCTCGTCCGCGTCCAGCGCCGGCTGCATCACGAAGTCGAAACAGACGCGCGTGAACGGCGCGTTCACGCCCAGGCTCTCGTAGCCGGCGGGCGGCGTGCCCGGCTGCAATTCGACGACCAGCCCGTCGCGGGTAGCGAAGGCGAAATCGTCGTCCAGGAAGGTATCGCCCGGGATGTTGACCTGGGTCGTCAGCGTGCGCAGATTCTCGGCGGCCACCAGGAAATGGATGTGGGCCGGACGGTTGCCGTGGCGGCCCAGGGCTTCGAACAGTTCGGAAGTCGGGCTGGCGGGCGGAATCGCATAGCCCGGGGGAATGAAGCTGCGGAAGCGGTAGCGGCCCTGCGCGTCCGTCCGGATCTTGCGGCGCAGGTGATAGTCCTCCTGGTCGGGATCGAAGTGCGAATAGCGGCCCAGTTCATTGGCGTGCCAGACGTCCAGGAGCGCGCCGGCGACGGGATTGCCGTCCGTGTCGCGCACTTGGCCTTCCATGACCAGGACCTCGCCGCGAGGCGGATCCTCGTCCAGCCGCGCCTGTCCCTCGGACAGCGGCGCGCCCGCGATGTAGAGCGGCCCCTCGATCGCGCGCGGCGTGCCCGCGGCCCGATTGGCGGCCTCGTCGGCCTCTTCCTCGCGGATGTCGATCAGGCGGTCGAACCCCAGGCCCGCGGTGATCAGGCCGATCTGGCCGCTGGCGCCCAGCCGGGCAAGCCAATTCACGCCGGCCCAGAACTCGTCGGGCTTGATGTCGAGGTCGTCGATCGCGCGAAACAGGTCCGACACGATGCGCTGCGAGATCTGCCTGACCCGTTCGTTGCCGGGGTTCACCTGGGAACTGTTGACCAGGTCCAATAATTGTTGCTGGGTATATTCAGCCATGATGCGTCTCCTTTTGTGTAGTAAGCGAGAAAGCGGCGGGTCAATTCCCGGACTGCGCGGGCTTGCGGCCGAAGTCGACGGTCTTCGGCGCCAATCCCTGGCGGGCCCGGTCGTAGCGGTCGAGACGCTTTGCGTCCACCTCCACGCCGAAACCCGGCCCGTCGGGCAGTTGAAGTTCAAAATCGCGCACTTCCATCGGCTGCCCGACGATGTCGTCGACCAGCAGTTGCGGACCGAACAGTTCGCAGCCGTGGTGCCGGTCCGAAAGCGTGGCGAAGACGTGGGCGGACGCGGCGCTGCCCAGCGAAGTCTCCAGCATGGTGCCGCCGTACCAGCCGATGTCGGCCGCGTCGGCGATCGCCGCGACTTCGCGCGTCCGCAGCAGGCCGCCGTGCTTGGCGACCTTGAGCGAAAACACGTGGCACGCGCGTTGGGACGCCAGTTGGAACGCATCCTGCGGCGAGCACAGGCTCTCGTCGGCCATGACCAGGGCGGTGTCTCCCAGCGCCTGCGTGGCTTCGCGCAGGGCCTGCACGTTCCATTTGGCGACGGGCTGCTCGATCAGCGTCACGCCGGCGTCCACCAGCCTGGGCAGGAAGCGGCGCGCGGTGTTGCCGTCCCACGCCTGGTTCACGTCCACCGTCATGGTGGCGCGGCCGTCCAGGCCGCGCGCGATGCGCTCCACGTGCTCGACGTCGTCGGCCGGGCTGCGCGCGCCGATCTTGAGCTTGAACAAGCGGTGGCGGCGCGACTGGAGCATTTTTTCGGCCTCTTCCAGGTCGAGCCGCGAATCGCCGCTGGCCAGCGTCCATGCCAGGGGCAGGCTTTGAATCCGCTTGCCGCCCAGCAGTTGCCACGCGGGCACGTCCAGGCTGCGCGCCACCGCGTCCACGAGCGCCATTTCCACGGCGCTCTTGGCGAACATATTGCCCTTACAGACGGCCTCGAAGCGCGCGAAGTGCTCGCAGAACTTGCGGGCGTCGCCGCCCGTCGCGGCGGGAGCCAGATACTCCTGGATCGCGTGCAGGATGGTCTCGGGCGATTCTTCGTTCCACGAAGGCCCGCCGATGGTGGCCGCCTCGCCGAAACCGCAGGCGCCGTTGGCCAGCCAGAGCTGCACGATGACCGGACTCTGCCGGTTGATCGCGCCGAAGGAAAACTTGTGGGGCCGGATGGTCGGGATATCGACGATCCGCGCCTGGATGCGCTCGATGCGCCAGGCCGAATCGTTCTGCATGATCGGCGCCCGCGTGGGCGCATGGGTCGAAACGGAGGTCATAAGTCTGCTGCCATGGATGATGCCCGCAGATTAGGACTCGGCTCCGTTTGCATCCAATGATTTATTTTCAATGGAACATTCGATAGAATCGAACGGTCAGGTAGCAATAATCGATGGAAATACATCAGTCCATCCGGGATTACGCGAGGAAAAAACCATGGAAATCCGTCAGCTCCGCTACTTCCTCAGCGTGGCGGAAACCGAACACCTGACCCGTTCCGCGGACGCCCTGCACGTAACCCAGTCCACCTTGTCCCACGGGCTGCGGCAACTGGAGGAAGAGCTGAACATGCCCCTGTTCGACCGCATCGGGCGGGGCCTGCGGCTGTCGCAGGCGGGCAAGGTGCTGCGCGATCACGCGAGCCGGGCCCTGCAGGAGATCGAAGCGGGAAAGATGGCGCTCGCGGATCTGGCCGGCCTGCAGGCGGGCTCCCTCACGATAGGCGTCATTCCGACCTTCCTGACCCACTTCGTCCCCGACGCCGTGGCGGGGTTCAGCCTGGCGTTTCCCAAGGTCCAGATACACGTGCGCGACCTTCGGGCCGGCCCCATCGAGGAACTGCTGATCGCGGGCCAACTGGACCTGGGGATTTCGTTCCACCCGGCGCTGCGCGAAGAAATCGAGGCCCAGCCGCTGTTCGAAGAGCGGCTGCAGGTGGTCGTGAGCAAACGGCATCCGCTGGCCGCCCGCCGCAGCCTGCGCATGCGCGAACTGGAAGGCGTCCCGCTGGCGTTGCTGCCGCGCAGCTTCGCGACCCGCCGCATGATAGACGCCGCCTGCCTCACGGCGGGCCTGAAACCCGACGTGCGGGTGGAAATGGAATCGGTGGACGCCCTGATACACCTGTGCCGCCAAGGCGCGCTGGCGACGATCTCCGCCGAGCACGCCGCGCAGCAGGCGGCGAACGAGGCCGGCTCGGCATTGAAGAGCATCGTCCTGACCGAGCCCGCCACGGTCCGCCGCGCCGCCATCCTGTGGCGCCGGGATGCCTCGCGCAGCCGGGCGGCGCTGGAGTTTTCGGCCAGATTGCTGACCGCCACCCAGCGCCTGCCGGGCGCCGCCGCCTCGCGCGCCTGAACCGGGGCCGCGGCCGGCCGGCGAAAAAAAACCGCACACCCGGAAGTGTGCGGCCTTCTTGCTGTGCGGCAACGCGGGGCGGCGCCCCGCCACCCGCTTAGACGGCGGATTCGCGCGCGGCGCGCTTGCGTTCGTTTTCGAGCAGGTAGCGCTTGCGCAGGCGGATCGACTTGGGCGTGATTTCCACCAGTTCGTCGTCGTCGATGAATTCCACGGCGTATTCCAGCGACATCTGGATCGGCGGAACCAGGCGCACGGCTTCGTCGGTGCCCGAGGCGCGCACGTTGGTCAGTTGCTTGCCCTTGATGGGGTTCACGACCAGGTCGTTGTCGCGGCTGTGGATGCCGATGATCATGCCTTCGTACAGCGCATCGCCCGGGCTGACGAACATGCGGCCGCGATCCTGCAGCTTCCACAGGGCGTAGGCCACGGCGTCGCCGTGGTCCTGGCTGATCAGCACGCCGTTGCGGCGCTCGCCGATCGAGCCTTCCTTGATGGGCGCGTATTCGTGGAAGATGTGGCTCATCAGGCCGGTGCCGCGGGTCAGCGTCAGGAACTCGTTCTGGAAGCCGATCAGGCCGCGGGCGGGGATCAGGTATTCCAGGCGGGTGCGGCCGCGGCCGTCCGGCTGCATGTCCTGCAGATCGCCCTTGCGGCGGCCCAGTTCTTCCATCACGCCGCCCTGGTGGGCGTCCTCGACGTCGACGGTCAGCGATTCGAACGGCTCGCACTTCACGCCGTCGATGTCCTTGAACACCACGCGCGGGCGCGACACGGCCAGCTCGTAGCCTTCGCGGCGCATCGTTTCCAGCAGGATGGTCAGGTGCAGTTCGCCGCGGCCCGACACTTCGAACACCGTGTCGTCGCCGGTGTCGCGCACTCGTAGCGCCACGTTGGACTTCAGTTCGCGGTCCAGGCGGTCGCGCAGTTGGCGGCTGGTCACGAACTTGCCTTCGCGGCCGGCCAGCGGCGACGTATTCACCATGAAGTTCATGGTCAGGGTGGGCTCGTCGATGCGCAGCATCGGCAGCGCGTCCTGCGTGACCGTATCGGTGACCGTGCAGCCGATGCCCAGCTCCTCGATGCCGTTGACCAGCACGATGTCGCCGGCCTCGGCCTCGTCCACGACGATGCGCTCCAGGCCGTGGAACTTCAGCACCTGGTTGATGCGGCCGCGGCCGCCCTGGCCCTCGGGACCGAACTTGTAGGCCACTTCCATGCCGGGGCGCATGCGGCCGCGGTTGATGCGGCCCACGCCGATCTTGCCGACGTAGCTGTTGTAGTCGAGCGAGATGATCTGCATTTGCAGCGGACCGTTGGGGTCGTCTTCGCGCTGCGGCACGTGTTCGAGGATGGCTTCGAACAGGGGACGCATGTCGCCTTCGCGCACGTCGGCGCTCAGGCCCGCGTAGCCCGACAGGCCCGAGGCGTACACCACCGGGAAGTCCAGTTGCTCCTCGGTGGCGCCCAGCTTGTCGAACAGGTCGAACGTGGCGTTGATGACGAAATCGGTGCGGGCGCCCGGACGGTCCACCTTGTTGACCACGACGATGGGCTTCAGGCCGAGGGCCAGCGCCTTGCGGGTAACGAAGATGGTCTGGGGCATGGGGCCTTCGACCGCGTCCACCAGCAGCAGCACGCCGTCGACCATGGACAGCACGCGCTCGACTTCGCCGCCGAAGTCCGCGTGTCCCGGGGTGTCGATGATGTTGATGTGCGTGCCTTGGTATTCAACGGCACAGTTCTTGGCCAGAATGGTGATGCCGCGCTCTTTTTCCAGATCGTTCGAGTCCATGACCCGTTCGGTCAGCGCCTGGTTTTCGCGGAAGGTGCCGGATTGGCGCAGCAACTGGTCGACCAGGGTCGTTTTGCCGTGGTCGACGTGGGCGATGATGGCGACGTTGCGCAGGGCGCGAGTCATAGCTAGTCCTTTAAGGTCAGGTGGCGGGCAGCAAGCCCGCCGGCAATTCGTTCAGTGCAAGCAATGCCTGCTTGGGGTCTGGCATGGCCTGCAAGGCTTCCAGCGCAACGGCGCGTTCCAGGGAAAAGGGCCCGACGTGCGTGCGCCGCAGCGCCGTCAGGTGGGCGTAACAGCCCAGCACGCGCCCGATGTCCTGGGCCAGCGTCCGGATGTATGTGCCTTTACTGCAAGCCACATCGATCTCTGCCTGCGTCCCGTTCAGGGACAGCAGTTCGATGCGGTGTATCGTGATCTGGCGCGGCGGCCGTTCAAGCTCGATGCCCGCGCGCGCGTACTCGTACAAGGGCTTGCCGTCGCGCTTGAGCGCCGAATACATCGGCGGAATCTGCTCGATCGTGCCCGAGAAACGTGACAGCGCTTCGCGCAGCGCCTGCTCCTCCACCACGAAGCCCGGCTCGGCCGTGGACACCACGTTGCCGGTCAGGTCGCCGGAGTCGGTTTCCGACCCGAATTGCAGCGTAGCGCGATAGGCCTTGTCGGCGTTGAGCATCGCACCGGAAATTTTCGTCGCCTTGCCCATACAGCACACCAGCAGCCCGGTGGCGAAGGGATCCAGCGTGCCCGTATGGCCGGCTTTCGCCGCGTCCATGGCGCGCTTGGCGCGTTGCAGGGCATGGTTGCTCGACAGACCCACGGGTTTGTCGAGCAACAGCACACCGTCGAGCATAAGCCCGCGTCGTTTAGCCATCGTCGGAATCCGGTAGTAAAGCAGTGACGACAGCCCGATCAGGACTGGTCTTCAGGTTCGTCGGGCACGCCCGAGTGCGGGCCGGGCCGGTTTGCGCGGTCGATCAGGATCGACATTTCGATACCACGGGCAATCTGCTCGTCGTGGATGAAACGCAAAGTGGGGACAGTGTGAATGTGCAACAGCTTGTAGAGCTGCGAATGCAGCCAGCCGGCCTTCTCGTTCAGCAGCGCGGTCGCGGCTTCGGGCTCGGCGCCCAAAACCGTGAAATATACCTTCGCGTGCGCGTAGTCGGTCGACAGCTCCACACCAGAGAGCGTGATCAAGCCAGCGCGGGTCGTGTCGATCTCGCGCTGGATGATCCCGGCCAGATCCTTCTGGATCTGGTCGGCCAGCCGCAGATTGCGGCCGGGGATGGCTTTGGACTTGTGACGGCTCATTAGAAATAATGCCTCGCGACGCCTTACAGCGTACGCGCGATTTCCTTGATTTCAAAGACTTCCAGTTGGTCGCCCACCTGGATGTCGTTGTTGCCGCGCAGCGTAAGGCCGCAGTCGAAGCCCGACTTGACTTCCTTGACGTCGTCCTTGAAGCGGCGCAGCGAATCGAGCTGGCCGGTCCAGTGGACCACGTTGTTGCGCAGCAGGCGGACCTGCGAATCGCGACGCACGATGCCGTCGAGCACCATGCAGCCGGCGATGTTGCCGATGCGGGAAATGCTGTAGACCTCGCGGATCTCGACCAGGCCGATGACTTCTTCCTTCTTCTCAGGCGCCAGCATGCCCGACATGGCTGCCTTCACTTCGTCCACGGCGTCGTAGATGATGTTGTAGTAGCGCACGTCGATGCCGTTGTTCTCGGCCAGCTTCTTGGCGCTGGCTTCGGCGCGGACGTTGAAGCCGATCACGACGGCGTTCGAGGCGATGGCCAGGTTGATGTCGCTTTCCGAGATGCCGCCCACGGCGGCGTGCACGACCTGCACGCGGACTTCGTCGGTCGACAGCTTGGTCAGGGACTGCACCAGCGCTTCCTGCGAACCCTGGACGTCGGTCTTCACGATCAGGGCCAGGGTCTGCGTGCCCTCGCCCAGGTTGTCGAACATGGACTCCAGCTTCGCGGCCTGCTGGCGGGCCAGCTTGACGTCGCGGAACTTGCCCTGGCGGAACAGCGCGATTTCGCGCGCCTTGCGCTCGTCGGACAAGACCATCAGTTCGTCGCCGGCGGCCGGCACTTCGGTCAGGCCCTGGATTTCCACCGGAATCGACGGACCGGCTTCCTGGACGGGCTTGCCGTTTTCATCGAGCATGGCGCGCACGCGGCCGAAGCTCGCGCCGGCCAGCACCACGTCGCCGCGCTTGAGCGTGCCGCTTTGCACCAGGATGGTCGCGACCGGGCCGCGGCCCTTGTCGAGACGGGCTTCGATGACCAGGCCCTTGGCGGGCGCGTCGACCGGGGCCTTCAGTTCCAGCACTTCGGCCTGCAGCAGCAGGTTTTCGAGCAGATCGTCGATGCCCTCGCCGGTCTTGGCCGATACGGACACGAACGGCACGTCGCCGCCGTATTCTTCCGGCACCACTTCCTCGGCGACCAGTTCCTGCTTGACGCGGTCGGGGTTGGCGCTGGGCTTATCGATCTTGGTCATCGCCACGACCATGGGAACGCCAGCGGCCTTCGCGTGGTGGATGGCTTCACGGGTCTGCGGCATCACTCCGTCATCGGCCGCGCAGACCAGGATGACGATGTCGGTGGCCTTGGCGCCGCGGGCACGCATGGCGGTGAACGCCTCGTGGCCCGGGGTGTCCAGGAACGTGACCATGCCGCGTTCGGTCTGGACGTGGTAGGCGCCGATGTGCTGCGTAATGCCGCCGGCTTCGCCCGCGGCGACCTTGGCGCGGCGGATGTAGTCCAGCAGCGAGGTCTTGCCGTGGTCGACGTGGCCCATGACGGTCACGACCGGGGCGCGCGGCAACTGTTCGGCTTCGGTGCCGGCGGCCGATTCGTCCAGGAAGGCTTCCGGATCGTCCAGCTTGGCGGCGATGGCGACGTGGCCCAGTTCCTCGACCACGATCATGGCCGTTTCCTGGTCCAGGACCTGGTTGATGGTGACCATCTGGCCCAGCTTCATCAATTGCTTGATGACTTCGGCGGCCTTGACGGACATCTTGTGGGCCAGGTCGGCCACGCTGATGGTTTCCGGCACGTGGACTTCACGCGCGATGAATTCCTGCGGCGCCGGCTCGTTGCGGCGGTCGTTCTGCTGGTGACGGCCGCCTCGGCCGCCCCCCTTGCCGCCCTTGCCGCCCGCGCGCCAGCCGTCGCGGCTGGCCGGAGCGGCCGGCTTGTCAGCGGGCTTCTTGCGCGAAGCATCGTCGGACCAGGTCGAAGCGACTTCGGCCGTCTTGATGGTCTTCTTGTTGCCGGGAGCGGCGGGCTTGGCGTCCTTCTTCGCGCCGGGGGTCGCGCCGGGCTTGCCGGCCGGCTTGTGCAGCGTGCCCGAAATCGGCGCGGCGGCGGCGGGCGCCTCCGGCTCGGGAGCGCGCAGCACCTTGCGCGGGCGATTCAGCATCTCGCGCAGGGCGGCGGCTTCGGCCTCGGCGGCGCGGCGGGCCTCATCGCGGCCGGCCGACGTAGCGGAGGCGGCAAGAGGCGGGCCGGCGCGGCGGTTGTCCGCACGGCTGCCAACCTTGACGGCGGGCGCGGCGGACTCGGGCTTCGCGGCGGATTTGACGGGTTCGGACTTCGCGGCAGGCTGAGCCTGGGCGACAGGCGCGGCGGCCTGGGAGGTGGATGGTTCGGACTTATTGGCTAGCACAACGGGTTCCGACCCGGCTTCTTCAGCCTTGGGCTCGGTGGATTCAGTCTTGACTTCGGGCTTGGCCTCTTCGGCCACGGGCTCGGCAGGAGCAAGCGCCGGCGTCGGTTCGGGTTCAGGCTGGGCCTGGACTTCGGCGGATTTCGCCTCGACGGGGGCGG
The DNA here is from genome assembly GCF_900496975.1 of Achromobacter veterisilvae. Taxonomy (GTDB): domain Bacteria; phylum Pseudomonadota; class Gammaproteobacteria; order Burkholderiales; family Burkholderiaceae_B; genus Achromobacter; species Achromobacter veterisilvae. The sequence continues at coordinate 3,194 of NZ_UFQC01000023.1, read as the reverse complement.
GCGCTTCGGCCGCGACGGATTCAACGGGCGCGGGCGCTTCTACCGGCGCGGGCGCTTCTACAGCAACAGGCTCTTCCGCCTTGACGGGGGCCGCGGCCTCCGCCTGGACGGGAGCGGCCTCGCGCGGCTCGGCCGCGGCGGGAGCCTCGGGAACAGCCGGCGCGGACACCTGCTGCGCCTCTTCGGCGGAAGCTTCATCTTCGGCGCGCGCGGCGGCGGCCTGCTCCAGGGCGATTTCGGAGGGATCACGCTTGACGAACACGCGCTTCTTGCGCACTTCGACCTGGATCGTGCGCGAGCGGCCGGTGGCGTCAGCCTGCCGGATCTCGGACGTCTGGCGGCGCGTCAGGGTGATCTTCTTGCCTTCGGTTGCGCCGTGGGCGCGGCGCAGCGATTCGAGCAATTTCGCCTTGTCGCTGTCGGTGACGGAATCGTCCACCGATTTGAGGTCAACGCCGGCCGAGCGCAGCTGATCCAGCAGCACATTGGCAGGCATTTTCAGCTCGGTAGCGAACTGGGCGACGGTGTTACTCGACATTAGGCTCTCTCTTCCCTATAGGCAGCTATTACAAACAACGTGAACTTGCGGAAGAATGGAATGCATCCATCCCGCCGCAGACCCGTGTCCTTTTGGTTATTCTTCGTCGAACCAATGGGCACGGGCACGCATGATGAGGTCGCTGGCTTCCTGCTCGGTCAAGCCGGCGATTTCCGCCAGTTCGTCCGTCGCCAATTCGGCCAGATCGTCACGCGTATGCACTTGACGCTCGGCCAGCTTGGCAGCCAGTTCGGGCGTCATGCCTTCGAGTTCAAGCAAATCCTGTGCGGTCTCAAGGCGCTCTTCCTGGGCAATCGCCTCGGTCAGCAGCGCATTGCGGGCACGGGCGCGCAATTCATTGATGGTGTCTTCGTCAAAGGCCTCGATTTCCAGCAATTCCTGCATGGGAACGTAGGCGATTTCCTCGATACCGGTAAAACCTTCATCGATCAGGATGTCGGCGACTTCTTCGTCGACGTCCAGCTTGCTCATGAACGTGGTGCGCAGGCCCGAACGCTCGACTTCCTGGCGGTTCAGGCTTTCTTCCGGCGTCATGATGTTGATCTGCCAGCCGGTCAGCTCGGAAGCCAGGCGGACGTTCTGACCCTTGGCGCCGATGGCCTTGGGCAGGTTTTCCTCGTCCACCACGACGTCCATCGCGTGCTTGTCCTCGTCGACGACGATGGACTCGACGTTGGCCGGCGCCAGGGCGCCGATGACGAACTGCGCGGGGTCTTCCGACCACAGCACGATGTCGACCTGCTCGCCGCCCAGCTCGTTGCGCACCGCGGTCACGCGCGAACCGCGCATGCCGACGCACGTGCCGATCGGATCGATACGCTTATCGTATGCCACCACGGCGATCTTCGCACGCACCCCGGCGTCGCGGGCGGCCGCCTTGATCTCCAGCAGGCCCTGCTCGATCTCGGGGACTTCGTTCTCGAAGAGCTGGCGGATGAACTCGGGCGAGGTGCGCGACAGGATCACCTGCTGGCCGCGCGCGGCGTGGTCGACACGCAACACAAAGGCGCGGACGCGGTCGGCCACCCGGAGGTTTTCCTTCGGGATCATCTCGGAACGCGGCAGGCGCGCTTCGATCTTGCCGGTCTCGATGATGGCATCGCCCTTGTCCATGCGCTTGATGGTGCCGGACACGATGGTTTCGCCGCGCTCGAGGAAGTCGTTCAGCACCTGTTCGCGCTCGGCGTCGCGGATCTTCTGCAGGATGGCCTGCTTGGCCGCCTGCGCGCCGATGCGGCCGAACTCGATGGGTTCGAGCGGCTCTTCGATGTACTCGCCTTCCTGGATGCCGGGGACGATTTCCTGCGCGTCCGACAGCATTTCCTGCTTGTCGGGTTCTTGCAGGCCCGCCTCGTCGGGCACGACCAGCCAGCGGCGGAAACCTTCGTGATCGCCGGTTTCCCTATCGATGGCGACACGGATGTCCGCATCATCTTTGAAGCGTTTTTTCATCGCCGAGGCCAGCGCGCTTTCCAGCGCGCCGAACACGACGTCGCGCGTGACGTTCTTTTCACGCGCCAAGGCATCGACCAACAGAAGAATTTCGCGACTCATCGCTTTTTGCCCTTGAAATCCAGAACGGGATCCAGTTTTGCACGTTCGATGTCTTCGACCGTGAAATTCAACACCTGGACTTCGTTCTTTTTTGCCTCAAATTCGAGACCGAACACGGTCTTGTGCACCCCAGCAGCCGCGTCGGAGGCCGCGGCGCCGTCGTCTTCGGGCACGGTCAACGTGCCGGAAAAGACCTTGCGTCCGTCCAATGCCTCGCGCAGCTTGATTTCGATGCGCTCGCCTGCGAAACGGCGGAAATCGGCCTCGTTGCACAGCGGGCGGTCCACGCCCGGCGAACCGACTTCCAGCCGCTTGTAATCGATGTTCTCGACTTCAAACACCCGCGACAATTGGCGGGACACCTGCTCACAGTCTTCGATGCGCACACCGCCGACCCGATCGATCGTGACGCGCAAAAGGCCCAGGGCGGCACGCTCGACGTCCACGAGTTCGACGTCCATGCCGGCCAGAGCCTCTTTGGTCAATGCGAATAAATCAGCCATATACTCAAAAAAAATGGGCTGCACGCCCAGCCCACCGTATTGCACAGCGCCCAGCCGCTACCCTACTGCACGTAAGGAGCAATGCCGGGCAGTGCCCTATATTGCGACCTAAATTTTGGCTTGCGCCGCCCGGTCCGCCGCCGTCTGCATCGCCGGCGCTGTCCCGCCGCTTTCCAGGAAAGCGCAATGCGGCGGCTTCGTCGATCAAACCGCCCATGCAGCCAAAGCACAGGCAAAGACGCGAAGCCATGAAAACCATTGATTTTACCAGATAAACTGGAAAAACGCCTGATTCGTCACGGGCTTACGTTTATATGGGACACATCGCCCCCGGCGGCGCGGCCAGCGCGCCGCCCGCGGGCCTCAACGTCCCCGGTGGCTGCGCCCACCCATCACGCCCAGGCGGGACTCGTGAGCCGAAGCGCCCCGCGGCTGCCAATCGTCGCCCCGCGGCGCGGCGCCGCTGCGTTGCGCCCGCGGCTTGCCACCAGCGCCCGGCCCCTTGTTGCCGCCGGAGCGCGCGCCCTCGGCCTTGTTTCCGCCGCGGCCGCCCGCGGCCGGCTTGCCAGCGCGGCCGG
>NZ_UFQC01000012.1 GCF_900496975.1 Achromobacter veterisilvae | reverse complement strand
CCGCGGCCTGCGCGGCCCCGCCCGCGCACAGCGCCGCGCCCAGGACCGCCGCGCGCAGGGACCGCTTCAGAAATGCTTGCATCGTGTTCTCCTTGTCTGCATTGAATCGCCGCTTCAGTACTTCACGCGCATGCTCAGCATGACGCTGCGCGGTTCGCCATAGGCGTTGCCCATGTCGGCGTTGCCCAGCCGCTGGTAATAGACCTTGTCGAACAGGTTGTTCACGTTCAGGCCCAGCGACACGTGCTCGTTGACGCGGTATCCCACGCGCGCGTTCCAGATGGCGTAGCCGCCCTGGGACACGCGCACCGAACTGCCGCGCACCGGCCCCTGCACCGCGCTCTCGGTGTAGATGCCGCTCTTCACATTGACGCCGCCGCCCACGCTCCAGCGGTTCCATTCGCCCGGCAGTCGGTAGGTGGTCCACAACTGGAAGATGTGCTTGGGCGTGAACGTGCGGAACGCCGCGCCGCCGTTGGCGCTGTCCTTCAGGTAGCGGGTGGTGTTGAAGGTGTAGCCGCCCGCCACCTCCCAGCCCGGCGCGATGCGGCCGGACACCTCGGTCTCGATGCCCTGGCTGCGCACCTCGCCGCTGGCTTCATAGCAGCAGTCGCCCACGTCGGGATAGGCCGGATCGCGTTGCGCGCGGTTGCGTTCGATGATGCGGAACAGGGCGAAGGAGGTGTTCAGGCGGCCGTCGAGCCATTCGCTCTTCACGCCGGCCTCGTAGTTGGAGCCGACCACCGGCGGCAGCGATCCGCCGCTGGCGGTGCGCAGGTCGCTCTGCACCCGGAAGATGTCGGCATAGCTGGCGTAGGCGGACCAGTGGCTGTCGATGTCGTACACCAGGCCCGCATAGGGCGTCATACGGCCGTGCTCGCTGACCGCGTCGCCGCGGTCCCCGCTGATCAGATCCTGGGTTTGCGTGCGCCACCAGCTCATGCGGGACCCGAGCACCAGCGTCAGCGGATCCGCCACCTTCAGCCGCGCCATGGCGTAAACGCCGGACTGGCGCGTCTTCACGTCGCTCTTGCTGCCCCATTGCGGATCCGCGGGCTCGGGGTAGTCGTTCACGTCGTAGTCGAAGACGTCCACCGCCTGGGGCGGGAATCCGGGCAGGGAATAGGCGTTGTAGGCGCGCGCGCTGCGGTCGTACCAATTGCCGCCGAACACCAGCTCATGGCGCCGGCCCAGCGCTTCGAACGCGCCCGTCACCATCAGGTCCACGCCCAGTTGCCGGTTGCGGTACTGATTGCCGCCGCCGTACAGGCGCGGGCCGAGTCCGGTTTGCCGGTCCACGGCGCCGCGCACATAGGCGTACTTCAGCTTGCTGGTTTCTTCCGCATGATTGACGTTGAGCCTGACGGTCCAGTCCGGCGAAAGCCGGTGCGCCAGCTCCGCGAACTCCTGCGTGTTCTCGAAGTCCCAGCGGTTCCAGTCGGCTCCCAGATAGGTGCCGCGCGTCAGGCCGAGATCGCCGCCGTCCTGGTAGCGCGGCATGTGCATCATGTAGGGCAGCCAGTCGCGCTTCTGGTAGCTCCCGCCGATCGTCAGCAGCGTGTCGGCGCCGAGATCGGCCTCCAGGATGCCGTAGTAGGCCTGCTTCTGCGAATTGGCGACGTCGTAGAAGTACTTGCGGTCTTCGATCGCCGTCGCCACGCGGCCGCGCACGGAGCCGGATGCGTTCAGCGGCGAGGACAGGTCGAGTTCGCCCCGGTAGTTGTCCCAGGACCCCGCGCCCGCCGCCCCGGAGAACTGGAATTCGTTCGTGGGACGCTTGCGGACCAGATTGATCACGCCGCCGGGTTGGCCCGCGCCGTTGAACAGGCCCGCCGCGCCGCGCAGCAGTTCGACGTGGTCGTACATGAACAGGTCGGGCTGCGCCCACGACGCGCCGCCCGTCTGCATGGGCACGCCGTCGTACTGGAAATATTCGATCTGGAAGCCGCGCGAATAGAACTGCGGAATGGCCGCCGTCGCGGCCAGGTCTATCGTGATGCCCGGCGTCTGCGCCATGGCGTCTTCCAGCGACGCCATGTTCTGGTCTTCGATGCGCTGGCGCGTGATGACCGATACCGATTGCGGAATCTCGCGCAAGGAGAGCGGCAGTTTGCCGCCGATGGTGACGCTGGGCGCCGTGTAGGACTGGCTGCCTTCGGTGACACCCGCCTGTTCGCCATGCACGGTGACCGGCGCCAGCAGCGCCGCTTCCTGCGCGCGCGCCTCGCCGGCCCCCACCGCCAGCGCGGCCGCGACGGCGGCGAACTCCAGCCATCCCGCGCGTATCTCGATACCCACAATTCCCTCCGGTTTCGTTCCGTTAAATAAGATTGATAATCATCTTCAACGGTGAATCCGGGGGCAATCGAAAAGGCTTTCGAATTCTGTACTAAGGCTTTCGCTTTTTGCCCGCCGCGGGGCGGCGGCTAGCGCAGCGCGCTGGGCGGCGTTCCGAAGCGGCGGCGGAACGCCACCGAAAAATGCGCGGCGCCGTAGCCGACGTGCCAGGCGGCCTCCGACACCGACAGGCCGCCGTTCAGAATGAGTTCGCGGCCGCGCAGCAGGCGCGCTTCCTGCACGCAGCGCGCCATGCTGACGCCGAAGGCCTGCTTGAAGGCGTGATCGAGCTTGCGCGCCTGCACGCCCAGCGCGCGCGCCAATTCCACCAGGCCGGGCGCCTGCCGCAGGTCCGCCAGCAGGCGGCGGCGCGCTTCATGGGCGGCGTCGAGTTCGCGCGCGGCCTGGCTCGGGGCGGCGGCCTCTTCCCGCGCCCGGCCGGCCTGCGCCAGCGCGACGGCGGCCAGTTCCAGGCCCTTGGCGGCCAGGTAGAGGCTGCGCGCCGCGCCGTCATAGCGGCAGACGCGGACCTGGTCGGCGATGCGGCGCGCTTCGCGCCCGGCCGCGCCGTGCCAGAGTGCCGGACCGCCGGCGCCGCCCTGCGGGTCCAGGCGGGAAAAGAAGCCGGCGTCCACGCCCAGTTCCGACCCCAGCACCGTGTCCGGCAGGCTGACCATGGTGTATCGCTGGTCCACCCCCGCCTCGAAGGCATCCGCGCCTTGCGCCTGCCCGGGATTCCAGGCCAGGCACAGCGTGGACCCGCGCAGCATCACCGGCTTGCGGTCCTCCACGCGGCTCTCCACCCGCCCGTCCAGCAGGATCACCTTCAGGCCGGGGAACATGGCCTCGTCGCGCCATTGCGTCACGCCGCGCCGGAACACGCCCGCGCGCAGCGCATAGCCGCCGGCGAGACTGAGCGCCGCGTCGATTCGGTAGTGTTCGGCAAAAGCGCCGGCCGCGGGCGGCGCGCTGCGGTGATCGGGCATGGAGCGATCCGGGCTTATTTGAGAATAATTATTATTACCCGATTTCCTGCCCGGCTCAACGCCGCGGCCGCGCTACGCGCCCGCCCGTTCCCAGCGCCGCTGGATGGCCTTGGCCGCCACCACCCCGTCGGCCAGGGACGTCACCACGCACGGGTGCATGCGGTTGGCCACTTCGCCCACCGCGTAGATGTCCGGCACGCTGGTTTCGGCGGTGGCGAAATCGGTGCGGATGTAGCCGCGCTCGTCGCGGGCCAGTTGCAGGCTGTCGGCGAAGCCGGCCTGGGGCTCCCAGCCGTAGAAGACCAGGATCAGGTCGTACCGGCGGCCGTCGACGCTGCGGGCGGCGGGGTCGACCTTGTACGGGCCGATGCGCACGCCGTCATGGCCGGCGCGCGTCACCCATTGCTGCTGGGCGCGGACGCTGCGGGCGTAGAGGTGGACGGCGCGCGCGCCGCGGTTGCGCACGTAGACGTAGTTCTCGAAAGCGTTGTCGCCCCCGCCCAGCACCGCCACGGACAGGCCGGAGTAATCGTGCGCCACGATGGGCGAACCCGGCCCGATCAGCACGCCGGGCCAGGACGCGCCCGGCGGGTGGTCCGGCAGGCCCTTGGCGCGCACGCCCGAGGCGATGACCAGGGTGCGCGCCCGCGCCTGGGTTTCGGTGCCCGACGGGCCGGCCAGCGTTGCCTCGATGCCGCCCTTGCAGGGCCGCACCCCGGTGACGCGGGTTTCCAGGCGGAGCGGCACGCCCGCCGCCCGGACGCTGGCGTCGATATTGGCGGCGACCTGCTGGCCGGTGACGCCCGGCAGCACGGCGATCCAGTCGTCGGCGAACGGATTGTCGTTGCCCAGCCCGCCCAGGCGGCCGCTGGCCTCGACCAATAGCGGGGACAGGCCCAGCCTGGCCAGCCACAGGGCGCAGGAGGCGCCGGCCGGGCCGCCGCCTACAATGACCGAATCGTGCATCTGTTGCATTTCACCCCTTATTGACTGCGCCGGCGCCTCGCGGACGCCCGGACATGGCCGGATTGTAGCCAGCGGGCCGCCCCCATCCCGCGTCAGCCTTACAATTCCCGGCTACCCCACCCAGGTTTTCATCATGCCTACACGCCGCATCATTCTTTCCGGGCTCGCGCTCGACGCCCGCATCGGCATCCTCGAACACGAGCGCCGCGCCACCCAGCCCCTGCATGTCGACGCCGAATTCGACGTGGACATCCAGCGCACGGTCGACGACCACGATATCCACAGCGTGCTGGACTACCGCCGCCTGCGCGAGGCCATCGTGGAAGAATGCACGCAGGCCCATGTGAACCTGATCGAAACCCTGTCCGAGCAGGTCGCCGCGCGCCTGCTGGCCGACTTCCAGGAAATCCGCGCGCTGCGCCTGCGCATCAGCAAGCCCATGGCCTTTTCCGACTGTGCGGCCGTGGGCGTGGAAATCCAGATCACGCGCTGACCATGAACGATATCGCCACCCCCGACGTGCAATTCCGCACGCCCGCCGACGCAAAGGCCCGCCACGAAGGCAACAAGCTGACCAAGCGGCTTGCCCGCGAAACCACCCGCGCCCTCTCCGACTACAACATGATCGAGGCCGGCGACCGCGTGATGGTGTGCCTGTCGGGCGGCAAGGATTCCTATGCGATGCTGGACATCCTGCTCCAGCTCCAGAAACGCGCGCCCTTCAAGTTCGAGCTGATCGCGGTCAACCTGGACCAGAAGCAGCCGGGCTTTCCCGACCATATCCTGCCCGAGTATCTGAAGACCCTGGGCGTGCCCTTCCACATCGAGACGCAGGACACGTATTCGATCGTCACCCGCGTGCTGGAAGAGGGCAAGACCATGTGCTCGCTCTGTTCGCGCCTGCGCCGGGGCATCCTGTACCGCGTGGCGTCCGAACTGGGGGCCACCAAGATCGCCCTGGGCCACCATCGCGACGACATCCTGGGCACCTTCTTCCTGAACCTGTTCTACGGCGGCAAGGCCAAGGGCATGCCGCCCAAGCTGGTGTCCGACGACGGCCGCCATACGGTGATCCGCCCCCTGGCCTACGTGCCGGAAACCGACCTGATCGCCTACGCGGAACTCAAGCAGTTCCCCATCATTCCGTGCAATCTCTGCGGCTCGCAGGAAAACCTGAAGCGCAAGGAAGTCGGCCGGATGATCAACGAATGGGACAGGCAGCACCCGGGCCGGTCGTGGAACGTCTTCAACGCGCTGTCGCGCGTGGTGCCCTCGCACCTGATGGACCGCGACCTGTTCGACTTCGCGGGCCTGAAGCCCACCGGCGTGCCGGACGCAAACGGCGACACGGCGTTCGACGCCGTGGACCCGGAAGAGGATGGCGCCGAAGCCTGCGGCGACACGCCGCAAGCGCAGGAGCCGGACGCCATCGTCGAGAAGAAGGTGGTATTCACGCGCGGATCGTAGGATGGGTGGAGCGCGGCAGTTCCTAGGCAAGAACCCAGGTGCTCAACGCGCGAAACCCATGCGGCCGCAATCGCTTGTTTTCCGGCCGAGACCTGGCACAAACTGCCCACGGCCGCATGGGTTTCGCGCGCTGGGCCGTTGCGTTCTTGTGCCGAAATTCTCGCGCTCCACCCATCCTACGTGATCCAGGATGTCTGACACCTGGGGAGCGGCTTACGCGTTCAGCACGCGTATCGGCTTGCCCGCGTGCCATGCCTTCACCGCTTCCAGCGCGTTCTGGTAGAACGCCTCGAAGTTCTCGCGGCTGACGTAGCCCAGGTGCGGCGTGAGGATCACGTTGTCGAGGTCGCGCACGGAATCCGTGGGCGACAGCGGTTCTTCGGGGTAGACGTCCAGCCCCGCGCCCGCGATGCGGAACTTCACCAGCGCGTCCATCAGCGCTTCCTGGTCCACCAGGCCGGCGCGCGAGGTGTTGACCAGGTAGGCGGTCGGTTTCATCGCGGCCAGGGCGGCGGCATCGACCACGTGGCGGCTGCGGTCGGAAAGAATCAGGTGCAGGCTGACGACGTCGGACGTGGAGAAAAGCTCGTGCTTGTCCACCCGCTTCACGCCCGCGGCCTCGGCGCGCTCGTCCGTGAGGTTGGGGCTCCAGGCCACCGCGTCCATGCCGAAGGCCAGGCCCACTTTCGCCACCGCGGTGCCCAGCTTGCCCAAGCCCAGCACGCCCAGGCGCTTGCCCGCCAGCGGTTCGGGCATGGCCGTCTGCCACATGCCGCGGCGCATGGCCGCGTCTTCGGCGGGCAGGTGCTTGAACAGGCCCAGGATATGCGCCCAGGCCAGTTCGGCCGTGGCGGTGTTGGCGTCGGCGCTGCCGGGCGCGCCGCAGACGACGATGCCCTGTTCGGCGCAGGCCTGCATGTCGATGGCGTTGTTGCGCATGCCCGTCGTGATCAGCAGCCGCAGCCTGGGCAGCGCCCGGATGCGCTCCGCGGGGAACGGGGTGCGTTCGCGCATGGCCACGATCACGTCGAAGTCCTCGAGCGAGGCCTCGACCTGTTCGGGCGGAATGAAATTGTTGAAGATCCGAACCTCGGCGTCACCGCCCAGCGAGGTCCAGTCCGCATAGCGCCGGGCTACGTCGTGGTAATCGTCGAGTATTGCGATTTTCAAGTGTTGTCTCCGGGTGGCGTGGCGCCTGCCGCGCCAGCCTCCCGGCCGGCGCGCATCGCGCCGGTCAGTTCAAGCGGGCTTTGATTTGCTCCAGGGGCAGCGCGCCGCTGGTGCGCGAGCCGTCTGCGAAAAACAGGGTGGGCGTGCCGCGCACCATCAATTCCTGGCCCAGGGCCAGGAGCTTGTCCTGGGGCACGTCGCAATCGGCGGTGGCGGGCTTGCGGCCGCGCAGCATCCAGTCATCCCAGGCGGCGCCCGGGTCCTTGGCGCACCACACGTCGCGCACCTTCACCTTGGAATCGGGCGACAGGATGGGGTAGAGGAAGGTGTAGACGGTCAGGTTGTCCACGTCTTCGAGCGTCTTGCGCAACTGCTTGCAGTAGCCGCAATTGGGGTCTTCGAAAATCGCCACCTTGCGCGAACCGTCGCCCTTGACCTGCTTGATCGCCAGGTCCAGCGGCAATTGGTCGAACGTCACGGCGCTCAGCCGTTCCTGCGATTCCCGGGTCACGTCGCGGCGCGTCATGGCGTCGATCAGCGGACCTTCCATGACCCACGTGACTTTTTCGTCCGTGTAGATCATGTCCATGCCCAGTTGCACTTCGAACAGGCCATAGGGCGTGCGGCGCACCGCCGTGACGTCCATGCCGGTGAAACGCTGCTTGAAGCGGTCCTTGACGGCGTCCGCCACGGGATCCGCCGGCGCCACCTGCGTCGTGGAATAGCTCTTGGCGCCCTTGGCGGGCTGCCCCGGGGATTGCGTGGAGACGGCCTTGCCGTCCTGCGCCATCGCGCCGGCGGACACAGCCAGGAAACCGGCCGCCAGGATGGCGGATATGCGGAAATTCATCAGTACTCCTGTACTCGTCTATCGTGTTCTTCCGGGCAAGCGTAACCGATCCGCGCGAAGGCGCCCCCGCGCCGGCGCAAGCCAGGACCGCCTGAAGGTCAGACGCCCGCCAGCGCCCAAGGTTCCGCCGGGCGGCCCTGGCGCGGGCGGCCCTCACCCGGGCGGCCCTAACCCGGGCGGCCCGTCAGTTGGTCGAGGCGCCGGCGATCAGGCGGCGCTTGATGAGCGGCGCGCGCTCCACCCACTGCATGCCGGCGTTGCGCAGCCAGACCAGCGGCGTGGCCCGGGAGGCGAACAGCTTGTGCAGGCCGTCGGTCGCCAGGCGCATGGCCAGCACCGGTTCGGCCCGCGCGCGCTGATAGCGGTGCAGGACCCGCAGGTCGCCCGCCTCGCGGTAGGGTTCGCGGCCGGCGACCGTGCGCGCCAGGGCCTCGACGTCGCCCAGGCCCAGGTTCAGGCCCTGCCCCGCCAGCGGGTGCAGGCGGTGCGCCGCGTCGCCCGCCAGCGCGATGCCGGGCGCCACCATCTGGGCGCGTTCCAGGGTCAGGGGGAAACCGTGGAGCTTGCTGCGGACCTTCAGGGCCCCCAGCCGGCCTTCGGCGGCGTCGGCCAGCAGCGCTTCCAGGCGCGCGGCCTGCTCGTCGGCCGGCAGCGCCAGCAGGGCCTGGGCCCGCTCGCTGCGCATGGACCAGACCATGGAGACCTGCGGGCCGTCCGAGGTGTCGGGCAGCGGCAGCAGGGCCAGCACGCCGTCGTCGCGGAACCATTGGAAGGCCGTGCCCTGGTGCGGACGCTCGGCATCCAGGTGCACCACCAGGCCCGTGTCGTCGTAGGACCGGGATTCGTGTTTCAGCCCGGCCGCCGTGCGCAGTGGCGAGGCCGCGCCGTCGGCGCCCACGAACAGTTCCGCCTGGATGCGGGCGCCGCTTTCGGTCTCGACGGCGCCGCTCTGGTATCCCGTGCAGCGGTCTTCCAGCCAGGGAATCCCGAACATGCGGACCGCCTGGATCAGCACGCGCTCGATTTCGCCGGACTCGACGATCCAGGCCAGTTGCGGCAGCGCCGCCTGCCAGGCGTTGAGGTTCACCTGCCCGTCGGCGTCGCCGTGGATCTCCATGGCGCCGACCGGCATCAGCCGGGAGGCGGGCATGGCGTCCCAGACGCCCAGTTCGGCCAGGAAGCGCTGGCTGGCGGGCGAAATGGCGTAGACGCGCGGATGGTAGCGGTCGGGGTCGGCCGCCGGCACGCTGGCGCGCGGCGCCAGCACGGCGACGCGCTGCCCGCGGCGGGCCAGCGCCAGGGCGGTGGACAGGCCGACGATGCCGGCCCCGCAAACGACGATCTGATGGCTCATCTTGCTGACGGCTCCCCTGCCTGCTTGGGCCACAGCACCCACATCTGGCCGCGCTGCTTCATGCGGCCCGCCTGCTGCCCGGCGTCGTCGCCGTAGCCCCAATAGAAGTCGGCGCGCGCCGCGCCGCGGATGGCGGTGCCGGTGTCCTGCGCGAACACCAGGCGCTGCAGCGGCCGGTCGGACGCCGGATAGGTGGTGGCCAGGAAGACCGGCGCGCCCAGCGGCACGAAGGTCGCGTCCACCGCCACCGAGCGCATCGGCGCCAGCGGAATGGAATAGGCCCCCTTCGGCCCCTGTTCGGGGTCGATCACGGGTTCTTCGCGGAAGAACACGACGGCCGGATTGGCATTGAGCATTTCCGGCACGCGCTTGGGATTGCGCTGCGCCCAGGCCCGGATGTTCTGCATCGACGCCTGGTCGGCGGACAGTTCCCCGCGATCGATCAGCCAGCGCCCGATCGAGACGTAGGGCTGCCCGTTGTGGTCGGCGTAGGCCACGCGGATGGTCTTGCCGGAATCGGGGCCGTCGGTGAGCTGCACCCGGCCCGACCCCTGCACCTGCAGGAAGAAGTTGTCCACGGGGTCGTCCACCCACACCACCACGGGCGGGCGGCGGCCGGACGATTCGATGGCCGCGCGCGTGTCGTAGGGCACGACGCGCTTGCCGTCCAGCTTGCCGCGCACGCGCTTGCCCGCCAGGTCCGGATACACCGCCCCCAGGTCGATCGTCAGCAGGTCGGCGGGCACGGCGTACAGCGGCCATTGGTAGCTGCCGCCCTGGCGGCGCGACCCGCGCACCAGCGGCTCGTAGTAGCCGGTAACGGTATTGCTCGCCGGCTTGCCGTCGGCGGCGTTCAGGCGCCAGGGCTGGAGGTAGGTCTGCAGAAAGCGGCGCACGCCCTCGCTGTCGCCGGCGGCGGGCGCGCGGGACGGATCCACCGCGGCCGCGCAGACCGGCTGCCAGGCCCGCGGCGTGGCGCGCGCGGGCGCGGCCAGGTTGCCGGAAGTGGGGCGCATCAGGCCGCGGCAGTTGCGCAGGAAAAGGGGCCAGAACCGCGACAGGTCATCGCTGCTCCAGCCGGGCATTTCGGCCCAGGTCCCGGGCTTGAACTTGCCCGCCAGGGCGCGCGCCGGGGTATCGGGCAGCGCCGACAGCGGCGGCACCACCAGCGGGCCGTCGGCGGCGGGCAGGCGTCCGGCGGGCGTTCCGGGCGCGCCGGATTCGGGGGGGATGTCGGAGGGCGTGGAGCATGCCGCCAGCAATACCGACAGCACGGTCAGACTGAGAATGCGCTTCATGAGCAGAGGAAAAACGTACGACGGGGGCCGGGCCATTCAGTGCAGGGTGCGCGGCATGGCCAGGACGAATTCGGAGATCGGCACTTCGAACGGGATGCCGTTCTCGCCGACGCAGTGATAGGTGCCGCGCATCGTTCCCACGGGCGTGGGCAGGGGACAGCCGCTGGTGTATTCGAAGGTCTCGCCGGGCGCCAGCAGGGGCTGCTGCCCCACGATGCCCAGCCCGCGCACTTCCTGGACGCGCTGGTTGCCGTCGGTGATGATCCAGTGGCGGCTGATCACCTGGGCGGGATGCTCGCCCGTATTGGTGATGCGGACGGTATAGGCGAACACGAACTGCTGTTCGCCGGGATCGGACTGTTCGGGCACGAAGCGCGGAGAGACGGAGACGCTCAGGTCGTAAGGTTTCACAGTCCTTCCCTGTGTGGCACGAGCGGGCCGCCGCACCGGGCCATTCCCGATACCGCGGCTCAAGCTGCAATAATGGCACATTATGCCCTCACCCACTCCGAACATCATGTCTACCCAATCGGCCTCCACCCGCATCACCCCCAGCATCCTGTCGGCTGACTTTGCCCGCCTGGGCGAGGAAGTCCGCAACGTCGTCGCCGCGGGCGCCGACTGGATCCACGTGGACGTGATGGACAACCACTATGTCCCCAACCTGACGATCGGCCCGATGGTATGCGCGGCGATCCGTCCCCACGTATCGGTGCCCATCGACGTGCACCTGATGGTCGAGCCGGTGGACGACCTGGTCCCGATGTTCGCCAAGGCCGGCGCCGACTACATCAGCTTCCACCCGGACGCCAGCCGCCACGTGGACCGCACGCTGTCGCTGATCCGCGAAAACGGCTGTAAGGCCGGCCTGGTGTTCAATCCCGCCACCCCGCTGTCGTACCTGGACTACGTGATGGACAAGATCGACCTGGTCCTGATCATGTCGGTGAACCCGGGCTTCGGCGGCCAGAGCTTCATCCCCGCCGCCCTGACCAAGCTGCGCGAGGCGCGCGCCCGGATCGACGCCTGGACTCAGGCCGGCGGCCAGGAAATCGCCTTGCAGGTCGATGGCGGCGTCAAGATCGACAACATCGCCGAAGTCCGCCGCGCGGGCGCCGACACCTTCGTGGCCGGCTCCGCCATCTTCGGCAAGCCGGACTACGCCGGCATCATCAAGTCCATGCGCGAGCAGATCGCCATCGGCGAAACCACCGCCATCTAAAGACCGGGAACCGACATGACCGCTTTTCGCGCCGCGCTGCTGGATCTGGACGGCACCCTCCTCGACTCCATCCCCGACCTGGCCTTCGCCGCCAACGCCATGCGCGTGGAACTGGGCATGTCCCCGCTGCGCGAGGACGTGGTGGCCACTTTCGTGGGCAAGGGCGTGGACAACCTGGTCCGCCGCAGCCTGGCGGGCAGCCTGGACGGCGCCGACCCCGAACCCGCCGCGTTCGACCGCGCCCGCGTGGCGTTCTACCGGCACTACCACCTGGCCAACGGCGAAAAGGCAATGGTGTACCCCGGCGTCATCGACGGCCTGAAGCAACTGCGCGACCAGGGCCTGAAGCTGGCCGTCGTCACCAACAAGCCCACCGAGTTCACGCTGCCGCTGCTGCAGCGCACGGGCCTGGCGGGCTTTTTCGAGGCCGTGGTCTGCGGCGACACCTGCGCGCGCCGCAAGCCGGATCCCGACCAGGTGCTGCATGCCTGCGGGCTGCTCGGCGTGTCCGTGCAGGAAACCGTGACCATCGGCGATTCGCTCAATGACGCCCAGGCCGGCCGCAGCGCCGGCACGCAGGTCCTGGTGGTGCCTTATGGCTACAACGAAGGAAGGGACGTGCGCGAGCTGGACGTCGATGGTATAGTTGACACGCTAGTCGACGCCGCCCAGTGGGTCGCGCTCTGGAATCAAACCCGGAATGCGGCAAAAACCGGCTCTTGAACGCCCCTGAAGGCTCGCTGGCAGGCTTATCGCGAATTCCATACCGTACGAATACAGCTCAATGAACGTTTCCATCCAGAACCAAATGCTCGGCGCCTCGTGGCGCTGGTGGCGTTTGTCTTCCGGGTGGCGATGATCCCTCCCGGCCCTGGACGCGTATGCCGCCTAGTGCCGTAGCTGTGTAACCACAGAGCCAAGCCCGGAACCAGTAACCTGGACCGGGCTTTTTGCTGTATGCCTGGTCCGATAGCAAATCAATCGCTTACGAGACCCGACATGACCGAAATCGAATTCAAGGCCCTTGCCGCGGAAGGCTACAACCGCATCCCGCTGGTCGCCGAAACCTACGCCGACCTGGACACCCCTCTCGGCATCTACCTGAAGCTGGCGCACGCCGGCCCGCTGGCCGGCCGCATGACCTGCCTGATGGAATCGGTGGTGGGCGGCGAGCGCTTCGGCCGCTATTCGTTCATCGGCCTGCCGGCCCGCACGGTGATCCGCGCCAGCGGCACCCGCACCGAGGTCCTGCACGACGGCAAGGTCGCCGAAACCCATGACGGCGACCCGCTGGCCTTCATCGAGCAATACCAAAGCCGCTTCAAGGTCGCCCTGCGCCCCGGCATGCCGCGCTTCTGCGGCGGCCTGGCCGGCTACTTCGGCTACGACACGGTGCGCCACATCGAGCCCTGCCTGGGCCCCGCGGTCAAGCCGTTCCCCGCCGGCATGGAAGGCGGCACGCCGGACCTGATGCTGATGCACGTGGACGAACTGGTCATCGTGGACAACCTGGCCGGGCGCATCTACCTGATGGTCTACGCCGACCCCAGCCAGCCCGAAGCCTACAGCCGCGCCCAGCAGCGCCTGCACGACCTGCGCGCCCGCCTGCGGCGTCCGGTGGAAATCCCCTACAGCCACGCCAGCATGCAGACCGACGAGCGGCGCGACTTCAAGAAGGAAGACTATCTGGCCGCGGTGCGACGGGCCAAGGAACACATCGCCGCCGGCGACCTGATGCAGGTGCAGATCGGCCAGGTCATCGCCAAGCCCTTCCGCGACTCCCCCCTCTCCCTCTACCGCGCCCTGCGGTCCCTCAATCCCTCCCCCTACATGTACTTCTGGAACTTCGGCGACTTCCAGGTCGTGGGCGCGTCGCCCGAGATCCTGGTGCGCCAGGAGCGCGTGGTGGACAACGGCGAGCCGAAATCGCAGATCACGATCCGCCCGCTGGCCGGCACCCGCAAGCGCGGCGCCACGCCCGAAGAGGACGCCGCCCTGGCGGCCGAACTGAAGGCCGATCCCAAGGAAGTGGCCGAACACGTGATGCTGATCGACCTGGCGCGCAACGACGTGGGCCGCGTGGCCGAGGTGGGCTCCGTGAAGGTCAGCGACACCATGGTGATCGAGCGCTATTCGCACGTGATGCACCTGGTGTCCAACGTGACGGGCAACCTGAACCCCGGCATGAGCAGCATGGACGTGCTGCGCGCGTCCTTCCCCGCCGGCACCCTGACCGGCGCCCCCAAGGTCGAGGCCATGAAGATCATCGACGAGCTGGAGCCCGTGCGCCGCGGCATCTACGGCGGCGCGGCCGGCTACCTCTCCTATGGCGGCGAAATGGACGTGGCCATCGCCATCCGCACCGGCGTCATCAAGGACGGCACGCTGTACGTGCAGGCCGCCGCCGGCATCGTGGCGGATTCCAGCCCCGAAGCCGAATGGGCCGAAACGGAAGCCAAGGCCCGCGCGGTGCTGCGCGCGGCCGAACAGGTGCAGCACGGCCTGGACGAACCCATCTGATCCCGGCCCCGCCTGAACCGACTACCGCCCGCACGGAGAAAACAATGCTGTTGATGATCGACAATTACGACTCTTTTACCTACAACCTGGTCCAGTACTTCGGCGAACTGGGCGAAGACGTGCGCGTGGCGCGCAACGACCAGATCACGCTGGAAGACATCTCCGCCATGAATCCGGACCGCATCTGCGTGTCGCCCGGCCCCTGCTCCCCCGCCGAGGCGGGCATTTCGGTGCCCGTCATCCAGGCCTTCGCGGGCAAGAAGCCCATCCTGGGCGTGTGCCTGGGCCACCAGGCCATCGGCGCCGCCTATGGCGGCGACATCGTGCGCGCGCAGCAGATCATGCATGGCAAGACCGTCCGGATCTCGCACACGGGCACCGACATCTTCGCCGGCCTGCCCACCCCGTACACGGCCATCCGTTACAACTCGCTGACCATAGACCCGGCCACCCTGCCCGACTGCCTGGCGGTGACGGCGACGGCCCCGGACGGCGACATCATGGGCGTGGCCCACAAGACCCTGCCGCTGTACGGAGTACAGTTCCATCCCGAATCCGTGCTCAGCGAGCATGGCCATGCCCTGCTGCGCAATTTCCTGAACCTCGCCTAAGAAGGAAGCACCGTGACGATTTCCTCCACCGAAGCGCTGACGCGCTGTATTGAACACCGCGAAATTTTCCACGACGAAATGCTGCACCTGATGCGCATGCTGATGCGCGGCGAGATGTCGCCGCAGATCGCAAGCGCCCTGCTGATGGGCCTGCGCGTTAAAAAGGAAACCATCGGCGAAATCACGGCGGCCGCGCAGGTCATGCGCGAATTCGCTACGCCCGTGGCCACCCCCAATCCCGAAGACCTGCTGGACATGTGCGGCACCGGCGGCGACGGCAGCCATACCTTCAACATTTCCACCACCGCCATGTTCGTGGCGGCGGCGGCCGGCGTGCCCATCGCCAAGCACGGCAACCGCAGCGCCTCGTCCTCCAGCGGCAGCGCCGACGTGCTGGAAGCCCTGGGGGCCAACCTCGTGCTCGCGCCCGAGGAAGTGGCCGAATGCATCCAGGCGACCGGCATCGGCTTCATGTTCGCGCCCGCCCACCATGGCGCCATGAAGAACGTGGCCGCCATCCGCAAGGAGCTGGCCGTCCGGACGATCTTCAACATCCTGGGGCCCCTGACCAACCCGGCCGGCGCCGCCAACCAGTTGATGGGCGTCTTCCACCCGGACCTGGTCGGCATCCAGGTCCGCGTGCTGGAACGCCTGGGCTCGCGCCACGTGCTGGTCGTGCACGGCAAGGACGGCATGGACGAAGCCTCGCTGGGCGGCGCCACCATGGTCGGGGAACTCAAGGACGGCAAAATCCTCGAATATGAAATCCATCCCGAGGACTACGGGCTATCCATGATGTCCAACCGGGGCATCAAGGTGTCCAATCGCGAACAATCGCGCGAGCTTGTCATCGAGGCGCTGGAGAATGTCGAGGGCACGGCCCGCGACATTGTCGCGCTCAATGCCGGGCTTGCGATCTATGCCGGCAATAAAGCCGATTCCATTCCCGCTGCCTTAGCGCTAGCATTCGAACTGATTTCCACCGGCGCGGCGCGAGCCAAGCTGGAAGAATTCTGCGCATATACCCGGAAATTCCAGAAATGAACGATATTCTTGCGAAGATCCTCGCCGTCAAGGTCGAGGAAGTCGCCGCCGCCCGCCAGATGCGCAGCGAAGCCGAAGTCCTGCGCGAAGCGCAGGCGCGGCAGGACGTCCGCGGCTTCGCCCAGTCCATCGAAGACAAGATCTCCCAGGGCAAGGCCGGCGTCATCGCCGAAATCAAGAAAGCCTCGCCCTCCAAGGGCGTGCTGCGCGACACCTTCAACCCCGCCGAGATCGCGGCCTCCTACGCGGTGCACGGGGCGGCCTGCCTGTCCGTGCTGACCGACGTGCAGTTCTTCCAGGGCTCGCACGACCACCTGCGCCAGGCCCGCGCGGCCTGCTCGCTGCCGGTCCTGCGCAAGGATTTCGTGATAGATCCCTACCAGATCATCGCCGCGCGCGCGATGGGCGCGGACTGCGTGCTGCTGATCGTGGCCGCGCTCACCCCCGCCCAATTGCGCGACATGGAAACGCTGGCGATGGAGCTGGGCATGGACGTGCTGGTGGAAGTGCACGACGCCAAGGAACTGGACATCGCGCTGGAAATGAAGACGCCCCTGCTGGGCATCAACAACCGCAATCTGCGCACGTTCGAGACCAGCCTCTCGAACACGCTGGACCTCCTGCCGCGCATCCCCGCGGGCAAGCGCGTCGTGACCGAAAGCGGCATCCTCACGCCGGAAGACGTGAAACTGATGCGCAGCCACAAGGTCGACGCCTTCCTGGTGGGCGAGGCCTTCATGCGCGCCAAGGACCCGGGCGCGGAACTCGCGCGCCTGGTCGGCTGACCCCGCCCCTTACCGCGTGCGCGGCGGAGCAAGCGCCGCGGCGCGCCGGTACAGGGTGCTGCGGTGCACGCCCAGGGCCCGCGCCGCGCGGCTGACGTTGCCGCCGTGCGCGGCCAGGGCGTCGCGGATCGCCGAGTCCGCCATTACCTTGAGATCCGCCGGATCGCCCCTGTCCGCGGGCGGCGGGCCGGCTTGCGCGCCGCGGATATCCGCGGGCAGCATGGCGGCGTCGACCCTGCCCGCCGGCCCGGCCAGCACGTGCAGCGTGCGCAGCACCGCCACCATCTGCCGGTAGTTGCCGGGCCACGGGTAGGCAAGCAGGATGGCTTCGATGTCCGGCGGCAGGAGCGGCCCCGCGCCATGCGCCGCCCACAGGCCGCGCAGGAGTTCTAGGCGGTCCGCGCGCGCGCGCAGCGGCTCCAGCGTCACGGTGTATTCGGCGATCCGGAAATACAGGTCGGGCCGCACCGGCGCGTCGGGCCCTTCGTGCGCCAGCGGGCGGTGCGTGGCGCATACCAGCGCAAAATCCACCGGCACCGGCCGCGCCGCGCCCAGCGGCGATACCTCGCGCGTCTGCAACACGCGCAACAGGCGCGATTGCAGTATCAGCGGCATGTCGCCGATTTCGTCCAGGAACAGCACGCCGCCGTGCGCCTGCCGCAGCAGGCCTTTGCTGCCCTGGCGGCGCGCGCCGGTGAACGCGCCGTCTTCGTAGCCGAACAATTCGGATTCGATCAGGCTTTCCGGCAGCGCCGCGCAGTTCACCGCCACGAACGGCCCCGCCGCCCGCCTGCCGCGCGCATGCAGTTGCCGCGCGAACACTTCCTTGCCCACGCCGGTTTCGCCTTGCAGGAGGATGGACACGCCCGCGTCCGACAGGTGCACGGCGCGCGCCAGCGCGCCCAGGGTCTCGGCGTCGAAATTCGGCCCGGCGGGGCGCGCGGCATCGGCTGGCGGCAAGGCCGGCAGGGCCGGCGCCTGGCGGGCGCGGGAGCGCGGCCAGCGCAGGCGCGCGTGGTACACCGCGCCTGAACGCGCCTGCACCCGGCCCGCCGCGTCGGGGCAGCGCTCGATATCGCCGTCGAAAACATCCGCGTAGCGGTACACGCCCAAGGCGGTGGGCGCCAGGCCCAGCGCCTGCAAGGCGCAGCGGTTGGCGCCGACCAGCAGGTCGCCCTCGAAGGCCAGCAGCCCCTCGCCCGGCAGGCCCAGGCCGGAATGATGGGCATGCAGCCGCAGCACGGCCTGCTGTTCGTAGGCCTGCTCGAACAGGCGGTGCTCGATCAGGTCCACTGCCGCGCGCACCAGTTCAAGCACATCGGGCCGCAGCTCGCGCGCCTGGCTGGACAGGTCCAGCACGCCCAGCGTGCGGCCCTCGCCGTCGGAGATGGGGACCGCCGCGCAGGTCAGGATGCGGTTCGGTTCGAAATAGTGTTCCGCGCCATGGACCGCGATGGGCCGGCCTTCCACCAGCGCGGTGCCGATGGCGTTGGTGCCCGCCGCGGCCTCGTCCCAGGGCGCGCCGGGCATGAGCGCGACGCGCGAGGCGCGCTGGGCGAATTCCATGTCGCCGCCGCTGTCCAGCACCAGCCCCTGGGCGTCGGACAGGATCACCAGGCTGCCGCTGCCGCCGGCCTGGCCGCGCAGCAGGGACATGGCGGGTTCGGACATCCGGCGCAGCGCCTCGTTGCGCTGCTGCGCTTCGCGCAGTTCGCCCTGCGTCATGAGTTCGGCGCGGCGCACGCCGCGCATGTCGAAGCCCAGGTCGGCGCAGCGCCGCCACGATCGCAGGATGGGCTCGGCGACCATGCCGCCGGGCACGGCGCCCTGCTGGTTGAACAGCAGGCGCGCTTGCGTCAGCGCGTGCTGACGGGAATGAGTGGCCATGCTTGTCTCCTTGGACAGGCATTCTGCGACACCTGTTCCGCGACACTGTCGCAAAACGCGACGGGGGGCCTCACCTGGAGTTCCCACGCCGCGCCCGCTGCGCGGGCTTGCTGGGCCCTGAACGGGCCGGCCCTCGAAGGGCACTGCTGCGCATCGTCCGCTTTGAAAGTCTACTTTCGCATGCAGGAAGCGGGCTGTCCAGGGGAGAACGCGGTCTGGCACGTTCCTTGCTTGATACAGGACAGGCAGCCGACTGCCGCATTCCCACAATACCGGAGACAAGCATGGACATCGCTACCCGCGTTACCCCCGACACCTATGGCACGCGCCTGGACCTCAAGACCCAGTACGACAATTTCATCGACGGCAAGTGGCAGAAGCCGGCGGACGGCGAATACTTCGACAACGTCACCCCGGTCACGGGCCAGACCCTGACCCGCAACGCCCGCTCCAAGGAGCGCGACATCGAGCTGGCGCTGGACGCCGCGCATCGCGCCGCCCCCAAATGGGGCGCCACGCCGGCCGCCGAGCGCGCCCGCATGCTGATGCAGATCGCCGACGTCATGGAAGCCAACCTCGAACGCCTGGCCACGGCCGAAACCTGGGACAACGGCAAGCCGATACGCGAGGCCCGCGCCGCCGACATCCCGCTGGCGATCGACCACTTCCGCTACTTCGCCTCGTGCATCCGCAGCCAGGAAGGCGGCCTATCCGAGATCGACCATGACACCGTGGCCTATCACTTCAACGAGCCGCTGGGCGTCGTGGGCCAGATCATCCCGTGGAACTTCCCCATCCTGATGGCGGCATGGAAGCTGGCGCCCGCGCTGGCCGCCGGCAATTGCGTGGTGCTCAAGCCCGCCGAACAGACGCCGCTGGGCATCCTGCTGCTGATGGAGCTGATCGGCGACATCCTGCCCCCGGGCGTGGTGAACGTGGTCACCGGCTTCGGCCTGGAAGCCGGCAAGCCGCTGGCCTCCAGCAAGCGCATCGCCAAGATCGCCTTCACGGGCGAAACCACCACCGGGCGCCTGATCATGCAGTACGCCTCGCAGAACATCATCCCCGTCACCCTGGAGCTGGGCGGGAAATCGCCCAACATCTTCTTCGCCGACGTGGCCGCGCAGGACGACGACTTCCTGGACAAGGCCGTCGAAGGCTTCGTCATGTTCGCGCTGAACCAGGGCGAAGTCTGCACCTGCCCCAGCCGCGCGCTGATCCAGGAATCCCTGTACGACAAGTTCATGGAACGCGCCTTGAAGCGCGTGGCCGAGATCAAGCAGGGCAATCCGCTGGACGCCGACACCATGCTGGGCGCGCAGGCGTCGACCGAGCAACTGGAGAAGATCCTGTCGTACCTGGACATCGGCAAGCAGGAAGGCGCCGACGTGCTGGCCGGCGGCGCGCGCGCGCAGATGCAGGGCGCGCTGGAAGGCGGCTACTACGTGCAGCCCACGGTTTTCAAGGGACACAACAAGATGCGCGTGTTCCAGGAAGAAATCTTCGGCCCGGTGGTGGCGGTGACGACCTTCAAGGACGCCGACGACGCGCTGGCCCTGGCCAACGATACGCTCTACGGCCTGGGCGCCGGCGTGTGGTCGCGCGACGCGAACACGTGCTATCGCATGGGACGCGCGATCAAGGCCGGCCGCGTGTGGACCAACTGCTACCACGCCTATCCGGCGCACGCGGCGTTCGGCGGCTACAAGCAATCCGGTATCGGACGCGAGAACCACAAGATGATGCTCAACCACTACCAGCAGACGAAGAACCTGCTGGTGAGCTACTCGCCGAAGAAGCTGGGTTTCTTCTGATCCCCGACCAGCGGGCGCGCCGGGCCTTCCGGCCTGGCGCGCCCGAGAGGACGACATCATGGCAGAGCACACCCCGCGCGTGGTCGCGACCGACGACGCGCGCCAACTGATCGATACCCTGCGGACCAAGCACGGCCCGCTGATGTTCCACCAGTCGGGCGGATGCTGCGACGGCAGTTCGCCCATGTGCTATCCGCAGGGGGAATTCATGGTGGGCGGCTCGGACGTGCTGCTGGGCGACCTGGAAGGCTGCCCGTTCTACATGGGCGAGGACCAGTTCGCCTACTGGGAACACACCCAGCTCATCATCGACGCCGTCCCCGGCCGCGGCGGCGCCTTTTCGCTGGACAGCGCCGAGGGCAAGCGCTTCCTGCTGCGCTCGCGGCTGTATTCGGACGAGGAATGGACGAGGGTGGCGCCGGTGACGCGGGGCGGTTAGCGGTCCTTATGTGTCAGACACCCGGGGAAGTCCGTTCGATGCGCCGCGCCGGCGCGTTGGGGTGTCAGACACGGCTTCTGCGACTTGCCCGGGCGGCTCGTGGGGTGTCAGACACTGCGGGCGTTCGGCCTGTTCCCACTGGAACGATACGCGCCGGATGCGGGCGGCGCGGAATTGCGTGAACGAACGGCCGCCCGGCATGGGCGCGCCGCGATAGGCACTGCTGGCGTTCTTCATTTCTTGAAGGTGCGTTGGCGAAAAAACCTGCGTGGCGCCCGTGCTCAGGCGCGGGCCGCGGACTGCGGCCGCGAATGGGCGGACGCCGGCCGGCGCGTCCAGTCGAGCGCGTCTTCCAGGCGGTCGTTACCCCAGAACATCTCGCCGTCCACGAAGAAGGTGGGCGCGCCGAACAGGCCCAGGTTGCGCGCGCGGTCGACCCGGCGGCGCAGCGCTTCCTTGGCGGCCTCGGACTTGCCGCGGGCGATCAGGCCGTCCGCGTCGAGCGACAGATCCGTCAGCAGCTCGTGCACGACGTCTTCGGCCTGGATGTCCAGGTCGTGCTGGAAATTGGCGCGGAAAACCGCCAGGCAGAAATCGCGGCCCCAGGGCTCGTCCTGGCCCAGCAGGGCGATGCGCGCGGGCAGTACGCTCATGCGCGGAAACAGGCGCGGCCGGTTGTAGACCACGCCGTATTTTTCGGCAAGGCGGGCGATGTCCCGCATCATGTAGGCGCCTTTTCCGGGAAAAAGCCGGAAAGGCGTGTCGTTCCAGCCCTGCGCCTGGAAGATCGGCCCCAGCAGGAAGGGACGCAGGTCGACCCGGACGCCGGCGTCCCGCGCCAGGGCGTCGATGCGCTCGATGGCCAGATAGCTGTACGGGCTGGCGAAATCGAACCACATCTCGATGCGGGGCGTATCGGGCGGGGATGCGGTCATCACGAACTCCGGAAGGGCCTAGGAAATTAGCGCGACCTGCGCATCCGGCAGGCCGCTGAGAACGACGTCGCGATCGCTGCCGACGGTGACGGAATCACCGGCTTGGAGCACGCTGTCATCGTAGCGGCGGTATTCGGATACCCACAAGGTGCCGGCGTGGCACACGATGCGGAGGCCCGATGCCCGCTTCAGCAGCATAGTCGACCCGCCGGCCAAACGGAATGACATTCCCGCAGTGCAACATACCTGGATCATGGCGTTCCTCCCGGGCCGCGGCGGCGGCGATCGCGGCGGATCGCCGGGCTGCCGCCCATAGACCCGTCGTCTGGGTTCTATTGAACGCCCTCGGAGTACTATTGCTCAAGCGACATTTCCGTCCGATACGCATGAGTTTCACGAATGTCATACCCACTGGCCAAACTCCCGCCGCTCGATCTGGTCCGAGGCTTCGTGGCCGTGGGCCGCCGCATGAGCATCACGCTGGCGGCGCAGGACCTGCACGTGACCCAGTCGGCCGTGAGCCGCCAGATCCGGGCGCTGGAAGCCCACCTGGGCGTGCCTCTGCTGCTGCGGGGCTTCCGCAGCGTGTCGTTCACCTCCGAAGGCGCGCAGTTGTTCCGCATGGCCGACGTCTGGCTGAGCCAACTGGGCGACCTGACCGAACAACTGCGGGCGCCGGAGCGGCGCACCCCCGTGACCATCACGACGACCATCGGCGTGGCCTCGCTCTGGCTGCTGCCCCGCCTGGGCGATTTCCAGGAGGCCCATCCGCACATCGACGTGCGCGTGGCCGCCGACAACCGGCTCATCGACATCGACCGCGAGAACGTGGACATCGCGATCCGCTACAGCCTGCGCGACGGCGTGCCGGACAGCGCCGCGTGGCTCTTCGGCGAATCGGTGGTGCCGGTGGCGCACCCTTCCCTCGGGGCGCGCGGACTGGATGCGCGCGAACTGCAACGCCACGTGCTGCTGGAATTCGACGACCCCACGCGGCCGTGGCTGCAATGGCAGGAATGGCTGAACGCGCGCGGCCTGGGCCGGATCCCGGCCAAGGGCATGCTGCGCTTCAACCAGTACGACCAGATCGTGCACGCGGCGCTGGCGGGCCATGGCATCGCGCTGGGACGGCTGGCGCTGATCGCGCCGATGCTGGCGGACAAGCGCCTGGAGGCCCTGGGCGGGCAGGCCGCCCACGCCACCGAACTGGCCTACTGGCTGGTGCGCAATGCGCGCCGCAGCACGCCGGACGCGGACGTCGTCACGCAATGGCTGATGGAACAGGCCGCGGCGACCGCGCGCGACCTGACCTCGTAGCTCACTCCACGCGCACCACGGGCTCGCCAGCCGTCATTTCGCCGATGACGGCCGCCTGGTCGAACCCCTGCTCGCGGAACAGGTCCAGCACGGCCTCGGCCGCCTCCGGCGCGCAGGACACCAGCAGGCCGCCGGAAGTCTGGGGATCGGTCAGCAGGGCGCGCTGCGTGTCGGTGACCGCGTCGCCCAGGCGGATGGATTCGCCGTAGGACGCCCAGTTGCGGCCGGAGGCGCCGGTGATGACGCCGTCCGCCGCGTAGGCCTGCACGCCCGGCAGCCAGGGCAGGGACGCCAGCCGCAGGCGCGCGGTCAGTTTCGCGCCGCGCGCCATTTCCAGCGCGTGGCCCAGCAGGCCGAAGCCGGTCACGTCGGTAACCGCGTGCACGCCGTCCAGCGCGGCCAGCGCCGGCCCCGGACGGTTCAGGCGGGTGGTCGTGGCTATCATCACGCGGTAGCCGGCGTCGTCCAGCCGGTTCTTCTTCAGCGCCGCCGACAGGATGCCCACGCCCAGGCCCTTGCCCAGGATCAGCACGTCGCCCGCGCGCGCATCGGCGTTGCGCTTCACGCGGGCCGGATGCACCAGGCCCATCGCCGCGAGACCGTAGATGGGTTCGACGGAATCGATGCTGTGGCCGCCCGCCACCGGGATGCCGGCATCCTCGCACACCGATTCGCCGCCGCGCAGGATGTCCGCGATGACGCTGTGCGGCAGCACGTTGATCGGCATGCCGACGATCGCCAGCGCCATGATCGGGGTGCCGCCCATCGCGTACACGTCCGACAGCGCGTTCGTCGCCGCGATGCGGCCGAAGTCGAACGGGTCGTCCACGATGGGCATGAAGAAGTCGGTGGTGGCGATGAGCGCCTGCTCGTCGTTGAGCCGGTACACCGCCGCGTCGTCGGCGGTCTCGGTGCCGACCATCAGGTTGGGATAGCTGGCGGCGGGGCCGAAACGCGCCAGCAGCGCCGACAGCACGCCCGGCGCGATCTTGCAGCCGCAGCCCCCGCCATGGGAAAGCGAAGTCAACCGCGGCACCGCCGCGCTGGCAACATCCTGGGTCATCTCGATCTCCATTCGTCAGCGGAAAAGGATAGCACCGCCGGCGGGATTCGCCCTATGATGGTCCGGCAGAACGCAGCAACGGACGGCCGCCCGTCGCCGGGCGCACCGACAGCCAATCTTCACCGTGAGTGAGGGCTACATGGATCGCCGACACTTTCTCCGTTTCTCGGGCGCCCTGTGCGCGGCCAGCGCATTGCCCCAGGCCGCGCGCGCCGCGCAAGCGCCCGTCAGCGCCGGATGGCGCGCCTTCGAACTGACCACCTATATCAGCGTGAAGGATCCAGGCGCCCATACGCGCATCTGGATCCCGGTCCCCTATGCCACCGACACCCCCTACCAGCGCGGGGCGCAGACCGCCTGGCAGGTGGACGGCGGCGGCGCCGCCCGGTTGACGCAGGCCCCCGGCTACGGGGTCCAGATGCTGGCCGTGGAATGGCCGGACGCGCAGGCGCAGCGCGCGGTGACCGTGACCAGCCGCTTCCAGACCCGCAACCGGCGCGTGGACCTGACGCAGCCGCCCCCCGCGGACGCCGAACGCGAAAGCCCCGCCGCCCTGCGGGAATACCTCAAGCCCACCACGCTGCTGCCCACCGACGGCATCGTCAAGACCACCGCGGACCGTATCACGCGCGGCCACCAGGGCGACCTGGCGCGCGCCCGCGCCCTCTACGAATGGGTCGTCGAAAATACCTGTCGGACCGCCTCCACCCGGGGCTGCGGCGTGGGCGACGTGCGGTACATGCTGACCGCCAACGACCTGAACGGCAAGTGCGCCGACATCAATTCGCTGTTCGTCGCGCTGGCGCGCGCCTCGGGCATCCCCGCGCGCGACGCCTACGGGCTGCGCGTCGCCGATTCGGAACTCGGCTACAAGAGCCTGGGCAAGGCCGGCGACGTCACCAAGGCGCAGCACTGCCGCGCCGAGTTCTACGCCGCGGGCTACGGCTGGATCCCCGTCGATCCCGCCGACGTGCGCAAGGTCATGCTGGAAGAACCCCCCGGGGAATTGCCGCTCACCGACGCCAAGGTCCGGGCCGCGCGCGTCATGCTGTTCGGCGCCTGGGAAATGAACTGGGTCGCGTACAACCACGGCCATGACGTGGTCCTGCCCGGCGCCTCCCACGGCCCCGTGCCCTTCCTGATGTACCCCAACGGGGAAACCGCCGACGGCCGCCTGGACAGCCTGGACCCCGACGGCTTCAGCTACCGGCTCACCTCCAGGCCGCTTTCCGCCTGAGCCCGCAGCGGGGATCCGCCATGGTCAGCCGCCGCCAGCTTCTGCAATCCGGCTTGTCGCTGGCGGCCCTGCCCTGGCTTGCGCGCGCCGCCAGCGACAGCGCGCTCAAGACGGCCACCGGCCCGGACTGGGCCGCCTGGACCGCCCCGACGCCCCCGCTGGCCCTGCCCGACCTGTCGGGCCGCGAAAAGAAGCTCTCCGCCTGGCGCGGCAGCGTCGTCATCGTGAGTTTCTGGGCCACCTGGTGCGATCCCTGCCGCGACGAAATCCCCGTCATGTCCGCGATGGCCAAGCGCCACCGCGAAGAGGGGCTGCGCCTGGTGGCGGTGAACGTGGGCGAATCGCTGGGCAAGATCAGCACCTTCCTGGCGAAGTGGCCGGTTGCGGGAACGGTGCTGCACGACCGGAACAGCGCCGCGTCCAAGCAATGGGAGGCGATCGGCCTGCCCGCCAACTACCTGGTGGACCGCGGCGGATCCGTGCGGTATTGGCACCTGGGGGAACTGGACTGGCAGTCGGACCGCGTGGGCGGCGTGGTGACGCGGATGCTGCGGGCGTAGCGCGCGGCGCAGGAAAGATGGCGGAAGGCAGCAGGAGTCGAACCTACCTGGGAGCGTCTGACGCCCCCAACTGGGTTTGAAGCCCAGCCGCGCCACCGGGCACGGATGCCTTCCGCGATGGCCCGCCTATGATACCGGCTGCCGCGCCGCTTGCGTCCCCCCGTAGGCGCTATCGTGGCGCAGCACGTGCATGTCGCGCACGCGCCGCGTGTACCCGACGCGGTCGAAGAATTCCAGGATCTGGATCGCCCGCTTTCTTCCCAGCCCCGTGGCGTCGCGGAACACCGCCGCGTTCAGCCCCGCCGGCTGCGCGGCCAGGTCCGCCGCCAGCGCCGCCAGGGCGTCCACCTGGCCGCGGTGATAGAACAGGTCCTTCACGACCTGGCCCACGTCTCCGCGCCGCAGCAGCTTGCGCAGCAGTTGCCGCACGCGGTCTTCCGGCACGGCCAGCGTCCGGGCCAGGTCGCGCACCCAGGGCGGATCGAACGCCCCCGCGGCCAGCAGCGGCAGTATCCGCGCGGCCAGTTCCGATTCCTCGGGCCCCAGGGTCGCGGCATGGCCGGGCAGGTGCAGCCACGGGCCGTTGCGCACGATGCGGCCTTGCCGCTGGAGGTCGTCCAGCGCCGCCTGCCACAGCGCGTCCGGCCCGGCCGGCATCGCCATACGGCGCAGGCGCGCGCCGTCGGGCCCGGGCTCGTCCGGCGCGCCCTGGTGGAAGGCCGCCAGCGCCTGTTCCATGCGTTCGCGCAGCGCGTCCCAATGGGCCGCCAGGATCAAGGTTCGCGGCGCCTGCTCGGTCCGCGCCTCGATCCACAGCGCGCCCTCGGGCGCCTGGATGTCCCGCACGGGCTGGCCCGTCAGGCGCTGCAGGGCCCCTTCGTCCAGCCCCAGCGCGGCATGCTCCAGCACGGGCCGCAGGCTGCCGCCATCCAGCATGTCCGACAGCGCTCGCAGCCATTGCAGGCGCGCGGCGGACCGGCGCTTGCGGTCGGGCGCGTTCGGGTCCAGCACCCGGCCGCCGCCGACCGTGCGCGTGGCCTGCGCATTGCGCACGATGCAGCGGTCTCCCGGCATGGCGCAGACCGGCTCGTCGAACACCAGTTGCACCCAGCCGGACTGCCCCGGCGCGATCGACTCCGCGCTGAGCGGCACGGCGTGCGCCACGTGGCGCGCCGCGCCGATGTGCACGTGCAACGGCGACCAGGCGCGCACGGGCGCGTCCGCCGAGTCCAGCAGCGTCAGCGCCGCATCGACGTGGCGCGACGGCAGGAAACACCGCGCGTCCGCGATCCAGTCGCCGCGCGCGATGGCGCTCTTGTCGATGCCCGCCAGGTTCAGCGCGCAGCGCTGGCCGGCCGCGCCGGTCTCGCTGGGCTGGTTCTGCGCGTGGATGCCGCGCACCCGCACGCGCGTGCCGGCGGGCATCAGCAGCAACTCGGCCGCCTCGTCGCCCACGCGGACCTCGCCCGCATGGGCCGTCCCCGTCACCACCGTGCCATGGCCCGCCAGCGTGAACACGCGGTCCACCGCCAGCCGGAACAGGCCCTGGCGGTCCCGCCGCGGCATGGCCTGCGCCTGCTCGTCCAGGTGGGCCTTCAGGTGCGCCGTGCCCGCGTCGCCGGGCCGCGACGCGCACACGCCGAACACGGGCGCGCCGTCCAGGAAGGTGCCCGCCGCCAGCGCCGCGATCTCCGCGCGCACCGCCGCCTGCCGCTCGCCGTCGGCGCGGTCGGTCTTGGTGAGCGCCACCGCGCCGCGCGCCACGCCCAGCAGGGCCAGGATGGCCAGGTGCTCACGCGTCTGGGGCATGACGCCATCGTCCGCCGCCACGATCAGCAGGCCGAAGTCGATCCCGCTGGCGCCCGCCGCCATCGTGTGGACGAGCTTTTCATGGCCAGGCACGTCGATAAAGCCCAGCACGTCGCCATTGGGCAGCGGCGTATAGGCGTAGCCCAGCTCGATGGAAATGCCGCGCGCCTTCTCTTCCTTGAGCCTGTCGGTGTCCACGCCCGTCAGCGCGCGCACCAGCGTGGTCTTGCCGTGGTCGATGTGGCCGGCCGTGCCGACGATCATGCGAGCGGCTCCGTCAATTGCGCGGCGAAGTCCGCTTCGTGGGCCGCTTCCAGGCAGCGCAGGTCCAGCCACAGGGCGTCGTCGGCGATGCGGCCGATCACGGGCACGGGCAGGCCGCGCAGCCGGGCCTCCAGCTTGTCCAGGTGCCGTCCCGGACGCCCTGTGCCGGCATAGCGCACCTCCAGGCCGTAGCTGGGCAACTGGTCCACCGGCAGGGCGCCGCTGCCGATCTGGCTGAACATCGGCACGGCCTCGACCGCGTAGTGGGGGCCCGCCGCGTGCGCCAGCGCGCCGCGCAGGCGCTCGGCCTGCGGCTGGATGTCGCGCTGCGGGCGCGTCAGCAGGCGCAGCGTGGTCAGCCGCTCGGCCAGGAACTCGGGCGCGCGGTACAGCCCCAGCACGGGCTCCAGCGCCGCCAGGGTCAGCTTGCCGACGCGCAGGGCGCGCTTGAGCGGGTTCTTCTTGATCTTGCGGATCAGGTCGGCGCGGCCCACCAGCAGCCCGGCCTGCGGGCCGCCCAGCAACTTGTCGCCGCTGAACGTGACCAGGTCCGCGCCGGCCTCGATGGTTTCGCGCACGGTGTCTTCGCGGGGCAGGCCGAATTGCGTCAGGTCCACCAGCGTGCCGCTGCCCAGGTCCACCGTGGCGGGCAGGCCGCGCGCGTGCGCCATCGCGGCCACCTCGGCCACGCCCACGCTCTTGGTGAAGCCGGTCACGGCGTAATTGCTGCAATGCACCTTCATCAGCATGGCCGTGCGGGCGCCGATGGCGCTTTCGTAGTCGGCGGCGTGCGTGCGGTTGGTGGTGCCGACTTCGATCAGCTTGGCGCCGGCGCGCTTCATGATGTCCGGAATCCGGAAAGCGCCGCCGATCTCGACCAGTTCGCCGCGCGACACCACGACCTCGCGCCGGTCCGCCAGCGCGTTGAGCATCAGCAGCACGGCGGCGGCGTTGTTGTTGACGACGGTGGCGGCTTCCGCGCCGGTCAGCTCGCACAGCAGTTCGTCGATGAGATCGTCGCGGTCCCCGCGGCCGCCGGAGTCCAGGTCGAACTCCAGGTTGGCGGGCGAACTCAGGGCGCGCAGCACCGACGCCACCGCCTCGTCCGGCAGCAGCGCCCGGCCCAGGTTGGTGTGCAGCACCGTGCCGGTCAGGTTGTAGACGGCGCGCAGGCGCGGCCGGGCCCGCCGGGCGAGTTCGCCCGCGACGCGCGCCGCGACCGCGGCCTCGTCCAGCTCGGCCTTCGGCAGCCCGCCAGCCAGGGCGCGCTCGCGCAGCGCGGCCAGGTCCTTGCGCAGGGCCGCCACCACCTGGCTGCGGCCGTGTTCCGCCAGCGCGGGCGCCAGGGCCTGGGCGTTCAGCAGGCGGTCGAGCGACGGGATATCGGAAACGGCGGCGCCGGGGCCGGACTTGGGCATGTCAGTCCTCCTCCGAGCCGTGCCACAGCAAGGGATTGCCGCTGGCCCGCGAATAGCCGGCCTCGCCCACCAGCACGTCGAGCATCAGGCTGGCCAGGTCGTCGGCCACCGGCTCCACGTTCAGGTCCTTGTCCTGGTAGAAGATCTTGCGGTAGGTGTGGCAATGGTCGCAGGTCTCGGCCTTGATCGCTTCCGAACGCCCCTCGATGGCCTGGTACGCCACCGACTCCACGTCCTCGCAATGCGAGCATTTCACGCGCACCATGTGCCATTGCGTGGCGCACAAGCTGCAGCACAGGTAGCGGTAGCCCTCGAACTGGCCGCCCACGCGGACCACGCTGGCCACCGGCAGGCTGGCGCACACCGGGCATACGCCGAAGGGGCTGGCCACGGGCAACTGCTTGTCGTCGAAGCGGCTGGCGAGGTCGGTCCAGTAGACTTGCAGCGCCGCCATCACGAAAGGCGCGGCCGCGCCGTCCACGCCCTGGTCCTGCTCGGCCAGCACGGCGTCGGCCAGGTCTTCGACCGATTCCGGATCGTCCGCCAGCGCGCGGCGCAGCGCGGCGCACACCTCGACGGCCTCGGCCGGGACGTCCTGGCCGCCGGCGACGTCATCCAGCAACTGCTCCAGGATCTTGCGCCACAGCGGATCGCGGGGCCAGCCCACCGCCTGCAGCGGCGGCATGCCATGGGCCTGGGCCAGGGAAATGCGGTCTTCGGTGGCTTCAGGCGCGTGGCAGTGCGCCAGCGCGCGCTGCTGCGCGTCGACCAGCCGGGCCATCAGCAGGAGATAGTCGGCCACCGGACTGTCCGCGGCAAGCTGGCGCAGGCGCGCGGCGCGGACGGCGAACACGGACTCGCGCTCCGGCAGCTTGATCCGGGGGATGCTGTTGTGATCAAGCGCTTCGATTTCGCCGCGCGGAAGAATTCGCTGCAATTGCGTCTCCAGATAAACAAACACGGCTGCCGCCCCCGGAAAAGGGGGAGGCAGCCGTGCGATGGGACTCGGTGAAACCGGCCGGAAAGCCTATTTTCCGGCGGGCCCCTTGCCGACCTGCTCCCGGAACCAGGCGCGGTGGTGTTTCCACGCCCAGCCCGCGGTGACATAACCCCGCAGCATCGCCGTCAGGGAGCCCTTGACCCAGATCGCCGCATAAATATGCACAATGATCGCGCAAATCAGCACCAATGCACAAACGGCATGCAGCACCGAAGCCGCGCGGACGACCCAGATCGGAAAATAGAACGCGAAGTACTCGCGCCAGATCACGATGCCGCTGGCGAACAGGCCCAGCATGCACAGGATCAGCACGTAGAACAGCAGCTTCTGGCCGGCGTTGTACTTGCCGACCTCGGGCAGCTTGTCCTCGCGGTTCTCGACCACGTCGTTCAACTGCCGCATCCACTGGCGGTCCGCCTTCGTCATGACGTTGTGGCGCCACATATGCCCGGCGAACACGACGAAGCAGACGAACATCACCAGCCCGATGAAGGGGTGCAGGATGCGCGTCCAGGGCCCGCCGCCGAACAGGTTGGTCAACCAGTACATGGACGGATGGAACAGCGCCAGCCCCGAGAGCGCCAGCAGGATGAAGCTCAGTGCGATGATCCAGTGGTTGGTGCGCTCGCCGGGGGAGTAGCGCTTGATCAGGCGATGGCGTCGTTCACTCATGGCGAACCTCCTCTTCGGCCCTGCGTTCGTCTTCCTCGCTGACTTCGTTGCGGCCGACACGGGCATAGTGGAAGAAGCCCGCCAGCGCGGTCAGGGCCATGGCGGCCACGCCCAGCGGCTTGGCGATGCCCTTCCACAGCGCGACCATGGGACTGATCTGCGGATCCTTCGGCAGCCCGTGGTACAGGCCCGGCTGGTCGGCATGGTGCAGCACGTACATGACGTGGGTGCCGCCCACGCCCTGCGGATCGTACAGGCCGGCCTGGTCGAAGCCCCGCGACTTCAGGTCCTCGATGCGCTCGGCCGCGTGCTGCTTCATGTCGTCCTTGGTGCCGAAGACGATGGCGCCGGTCGGACAGGCCTTGACGCAGGCCGGCTCCTGGCCGACGGCCACGCGGTCGGAACACAGGGTGCACTTATAGGCCTTGTGGTCCTTCTTGGAGATGCGCGGCACGTTGAACGGACAGCCGGTGATGCAGTAGCCGCAGCCGATGCAGTTCTCTTCGTGGAAATCCACGATGCCGTTGTTGTACTGGATGATGGCGCCCGGCGAGGGACAGGCCTTCAGGCAGCCCGGGTCCTCGCAGTGCATGCAGCCGTCCTTGCGGATCAGCCATTCCAGGTCGCCCGCGGGGTTCTCGTATTCCGAGAAGCGCATGACGGTCCAGGAATGCTCGGTCAGGTCGGCCGGGTTGTCGTAGACGCCCACGTTGGTGCCGATCTCGTCGCGCAGATCGTTCCATTCCATACAGGCGCTCTGGCAAGCCTTGCACCCGATGCACTTGGAGACGTCGATCAGCTTGGCGACCGAGCCCGTGACGGGTTCGCGGATGCCGGGCGGCGGCGTGGTCGTGGCGGAGCGCCGCTTGATGTCCAGGGATTGCATAGCCATGTCGGTCTCCTTCCTATGCCTTCTCGACCTTGACCAGGAACGACTTGAATTCCGGTGTCTGGGAATTGCCGTCGCCCACGAAAGGCGTCAGGGTGTTGGTGAGGAAGCCGGGTTTGGCGATGCCCACGAAGCCCCAGTGGATCGGGATGCCCACGTGATGCACGGTCTTGCCCTCGACGGTCAGCGCCCGCAGGCGCTTGGTGACCAGCGCCACCGCCTTGATGTAGCCGCGGTTGGACGACACCTTCACGCGCGTCCCGTTGGCGATCCCCAATTCCTGGGCCAGCGCTTCGCCGAGCTCCACGAATTGCTCTGGCTGGAGAATCGCGTTGATGCGGACGTTCTTGGTCCAGTAGTGGAAGTGCTCCGTCAGGCGGTAGGTGGTGGCCACGTACGGGAAATTGTCGACCGTGCCCATCGCGGCCAGGTCGTCCTTGAAGACGCGCGCGGCCGGATTGCTGGTGACGCCCTTGGCCTTCGGATACAGCGGGTTGTAGCCCAGCGGCGTCTCGAAGGGTTCGTAGTGCTCGGGGAACGGCCCTTCGGCCATGCCGGCCCGCGCGAAGAAGCGCGCCACGCCTTCCGGGTTCATGATGAACGGCCCCATGCCGCCGTCGGGGTTTTCGTCTCCCTTGAAGTCCGGGATGTCGGCGCCGACCCAGGCCTTGCCGTTCCAGGAAATCAGGCTTCGGCGCGGATCGAACGGCTTGCCCGACGGATCGCAGGACGCCCGGTTGTACAGGATGCGGCGGTTGGCCGGCCATGCCCAGGCCCAACTGAGCGTCTGGCCGATGCCGGTCGGGTCGCTGTTGTCGCGGCGCGCCATCAGGTTGCCGCCGGGGCCCCAGGCGCCGGCGAAGATCCAGCAGCCGCTGGCCGTGGAGCCGTCGTCGCGCAGTTCCGCGAAGCCCGCCAATTGCTCGCCGCCCTTGCGGGTGATCTTGGCGGGATCCTTCGGATCGGCCAGGTCCACCAGCGCGCGGCCCGAGTATTCCTTGGCCAGTTCTTCCGCGGTGGGATTCTGCGGGTTGGCGTAGGGCCAGGACAGGTTGACGATGGGATCGGGATACTTGCCGCCCTCTTCCTGGTACATCTTGCGCAGGCGCGTGAAGATCAGCGCCATGATCTCGATGTCGCTCTTGGCCTCGCCCGGCGGCTCGGCGCCCTTCCAGTGCCATTGCAGCCAGCGGCCGGAGTTCACCAGCGTGCCGTCCTCTTCGGCGAAACAGGTGGTGGGCAGGCGGAAGACCTCCGTCTGGATCTTGGCGGGATCGACGTCGTTGGCCTCGCCGGCGTTGCGCCAGAATTCCGAGGTCTCGGTGACCAGGGGATCCATGATGACCAGGAACTTCAGCTTGGCGAAGCCGTCGTTCAGCTTGGCCTTGTTGGGCGCCGCGGCCAGCGGGTTGAAGCCCTGCGCAATATAGCCGTTCATCTTGCCCTGGACCATGAGCTCGTAGACCTGCAGCATGTCGTAGAGCTTGTCCAGCTTGGGCAGGTAGTCGAACGCCCAGTTGTTTTCCGCCGTGGCCGCCTTGCCCCACCAGGCCTTCATCAGGCTGACGTGGAACTTGTTGTAGTTCTGCCAGTAGCTCAACTGGTTGGGCCGCAGCGGCTTCTGCGTGCGCGTCTCGATGTACTTGCCGTAGTCCTGCTCGGGCTCGTTGGGCAGGGTCATGTAGCCCGGCAGCAGGTTCGACATCAGCCCCAGATCGGTCAGGCCCTGGATGTTCGAGTGCCCGCGCAGCGCGTTCATGCCGCCGCCGGCGATGCCGATGTTGCCCAGCAGCAACTGCACCATCGCGCCGGTGCGGATGATCTGCGAGCCGATGGAGTGCTGCGTCCAGCCCAGCGCGTAGAGAATGGTCGCGGCGCGGTCCTTGCCGGCCGTGCTGGCCAGCATTTCGCACACCTTCAGGAACTTGTCCCTGGGCGTGCCGCAGACGCGCTCGACCATGTCCTCGGTGTAGCGCGAGTAGTGCTTCTTCAGCAGTTGGTAGACGCTGCGCGGATGCTCCAGCGTGGGATCGGTCTTGACGTAGCCGTCCTCGCCGCGCTCGTAGTCCCAGCTCGACTTGTCGTAGCTGCGCTTCTCGGCGTTGTAGCCCGAGTACAGCCCCGCGTCGAACATGAAGTCCTCGCGCACGATGAACGAAAAGTCGGTGTAGTTGCGCACGTACTCGTGCTGGATCTTGTCGTGATCCAACAGGTACTTGATGACGCCGCCCAGGAAAATGATGTCGGTGCCGGTGCGTATGGGCGCGTAGAAGTCCGCCACGGACGCCGAGCGCGTGAAGCGCGGGTCCACGACGATGAGTTTCGCCTTGTTATGGGCTTTCGCT
Organism: Achromobacter veterisilvae; assembly: GCF_900496975.1. Taxonomy (GTDB): domain Bacteria; phylum Pseudomonadota; class Gammaproteobacteria; order Burkholderiales; family Burkholderiaceae_B; genus Achromobacter; species Achromobacter veterisilvae. The sequence continues at coordinate 169,083 of NZ_UFQC01000012.1, read as the reverse complement.
TCCGTGACCCATTTGAACCCGCAAGGGTGGGCCTCGGCGGCATTGCCGCCCATGATCAGTACTACGTCCGCGTTCTTGATGTCGACCCAATGGTTCGTCATCGCTCCACGGCCAAACGTCGGGGCAAGACCTGCCACCGTCGGGCCATGTCAGACACGGGCTTGGTTGTCGAACGCCAGTATCCCCATGCTGCGCACGGTCTTGTGCGTGATGTAGCCGACCTCGTTGCTGCTTGCCGAGGCGGCCAGCATGCCGGTGGTCAGCCACCGGTTGACCGTCTTGCCGTCCGCAGTCTTCTCGACGAAGTTCGCGTCGCGGTCGGCCTTCATGAGCTTGGTGATGCGCGTCAGGGCGTCGTCCCACGACATCCGCACCCACTTGTCCGAACCGGGCGCCCGGTATTCCGGGTACTTCAGGCGGTTGGGGCTGTGGATGAAGTCGATCAGGGCCGCGCCCTTCGGACAGAGCGTGCCGCGGTTGACGGGGTGGTCGGGGTCGCCTTCGATGTGGACGATGCTGGCGCGCGCATTCTTGGCGCCGTCGCCCAGGCCGTACATCAGCAGGCCACAGGCGACCGAACAGTAGGGACAGGTGTTGCGCGTTTCAGTCATGCGCGCAAGCTTGTACTGGCGGACTTCGGCCATGGCCGTGCCGGGGGCTGCCCCGAGCAAGGCCAGGCTGGAGCCTGCCAGCGTCGCACCGGTCACCTTGAAGAACTGGCGGCGATTCATGTTGACCATGAAGCACTCCTCTCCGGGTGAATGAAGAAGGCCGGGCCCGCCGAAGCAAAAAGCCCTGCGGCCTCCAAGGACATGTGTTCGAGTATAGGCCTTGCGCAACGGACGCGCCATGCCCATCCGGCCCCCTCGGGTATCGTCCCTATGGCTGGAATTTGACGGCGAAATCTCGTCATTTCGCAGATTTTGGATGATTCCGGGACTGCTACCATGGCCGGCAGCCTGGAGGTCCCGGCGGGCCCGCGATTCCGGGGACGCCGCGCCGGCCTCCCGTTTTTCCCGCTAGACCATAGGAGCGCCGATGCGCCGCCTTGCTTTCCTGGCCCTGTGTTTCGCCGCCGCGCTCGCGCCCGCCGCCTCCGCCGGCGCGGCGCCCGCCGCCCCGACCCCGGCCGCCGCCGCGACGGAGGCCGCCCGCCAGGCCGCGATGGAGGGCTACCTCTATTTCTATCCCCTGGTGACGATGGACCTGGCCCGCCGCCAGTCCATCCACCCGTCGCGCGGCGCGCAAGGCGCGCCGGCCAACGCCTTCCTGCACGGACGCGCCTTGCCGGTGCCGGGAGCCGCCGCGCCCTGGGCCAACCCCGACATGCTGCGCAGCGCCGCCTGGCTGGACCTGACGGCCGGGCCGGTGGTGCTGTCCGTGCCGGACACCCAGGGGCGGCTCTACACGCTGACCCTGCTGGATATGTGGACGGACGCCTTCGCCGCGCTGGGCAAGCGCAGCACCGGCACGGCCAAGGGCAATACCGCGATCGTGCCGCCCGGCTGGACCGGCGCCCTGCCCTCGGGCATGTCCCGCATCGACGCGCCCACTGCCTACGTGTGGGCCAAGAACCTGATCCAGACCGAAGGTCCGGCCGACTATCCCGCGGTCCACGCCTTGCAGGACGGCTTCGTCCTGACGCCGCTGGCGCAGTGGAACCTGCCCCCGCAGGCGCAGCGGCCGCGGTCGGATTCCACCCTGGACCTGGCCACCCCGGTGCGCGAACAGGTGGAATCCATGCCGACGGACGCCTTCTTCACCTACGCGGCCGAGCTGCTGCGCAGGAATCCGCCGCATCCCACGGACCAGCCCGTGCTTGCGCAGTTGCGCCGCGTCGGGCTGGTCCCGGGCCGGCCGTTCGATTTCGACAAGCTCGACCACCCCGCCAAGCAGGGCATGCGCCGGGGGCTGCGCGCGGCGCGCGAACGCATGGCGGCCGCGGCGGGCGGCAGCGTGCGCGGCGTGAACGGCTGGCAGCAGGAAACCGGCAGCATCGGCGTGTACGGCAACGCCTATCTGCGGCGCGCGCTGGCCGCGCAGGCGCAGCCGGGCTCGGGCCTGCCCGAGGACCTGTCGGTGCTGCTGCTGGCCGCCGACAGCCAGGGCGCGCCGCTGGACGGCGCGCACGGTTATGCGCTGCGCTTCGAAAGCGGCCAGTTGCCGCCCGCCGGCGCGCTATGGTCGCTTGCGGCCTACGACGGCCAGGGCATGCCGGCCGCCAATCCTCTGGGGCGCTACGCGCTCGGCAGCCGCGATCCCCTGCGCTATAACGCGGACGGTTCGCTGGACCTGCGGGTCAGCCATGCCCCGCCCCCGCCCGAAGAGCAGGCCAACTGGCTGCCGCTGCCGCCCGCCGGCCCGGTCAGCGTGCTGCTGCGCGCCTATGCGCCGGAACCGGCGCTGCTGGACGGTTCCTGGACGCCTCCGCCCGCGCTGCGGGACGCGCCGCCGGAAGAAACCCCGGAGGCCGCCGAAAAGACGGCGCCATGACGGGCGCCTGCCGCTACCATAGGCGTTTTATCCGAGATTGAACGCCCGCCATGGACGACGCCTTTAGCCACCAATTGTCGATGACCATCCTGATGACGCCGGACATGGCGAACTTCTCGGGGAATGTGCACGGCGGAACCATCCTCAAGTACCTGGACCAGGTGGCCTACGCCTGTGCCAGCCGGTACGCCGGCCAATATGTCGTGACCCTGTCCGTCGACCAGGTCGTGTTCCGCGAACCCATCCACGTGGGCGAACTGGTGACCTTCCTCGCGGCCGTGAACTACACGGGCCGCACGTCCATGGAAATCGGGATCAAGGTCGTCACCGAAGACATCCGCAAGAAGCTCGTGCGCCACACCAATAGCTGTTACTTCACGATGGTGGCGGTGGACGATCAGGGCGCGCCCACCGCGGTGCCCCCGCTTGCGCCGCGCACGCTCGAGGAAAAGCAGCGCCTGGAAGCGGCCAGGCTGCGCCGCGAACTGCGCCAGGAAATGGAGCGCCGCCACGGCGAAATCAAGCGCGAAACCACGCACGACACCCAGGCCCGCCCCTGACCGCCGGGCGGCGGAATGGCTGCCGCGGTTCAGTCCGCGGCGCCGCCGTAATGCCGCCGGTACATCGCCGGCGATACCCCCACGTGCTTGACGAAGGCCCGGCGCAGCGTATCCACGTTGGCGAAGCCGCACTGCGCCGCCGCCTGCTTGGGCGTGGCGGCGCCCGTCTCAAGCAAGGCGCGCGCGGCCGACACGCGCGTCATCTCCACCCAGGCCGCCGGCGTGATGCCGACTTCCGCGTGGAACAGGCGCGCAAAGTGCCGGGGGCTGAGACCCGCATGCCCGGCCAGGGCCTCCACCGATAGCGGCAGTTGCGGGTGCGCGGCCACCCAGCGCTGCACCTCCTGGAGCACCGATCTGCCGACCGGCCCGGCCTGCCCCTTGCGGCTGAACTGCAACTGTCCGCCCGGGCGCTTGAAGAACATCACCAGTTGCGATGCCACTTTCGCCGCCACGCCGCGCCCCAGGTCTTCTTCGACCAGCGACAGCGCCAGGTCCAGCCCGGCCGTCACGCCCGCGGAGGTGCGCAGCTTGCCGTCGCGCACGTGCAGCGCGTCTTCCTCGACCACGACACGCGGATAGGCCTGGCGCAGTTCCCGGGCCGCGTTCCAATGCGTCGTCACCCGCCGCCCCTCCAGCAGGCCCGCGGCGGCCAGCACGAACGCGCCGGTGCAGACCGACCCGTAGCGCCTGGCGTCCCTTGCGGTCGCGCGGATCCATTGCAGCGCCGGCGTGCTGAGGACGGCGCGCGACGCCCGCGGCGTGCCGGCGACCAGCAAGGTGTCGATGCGCGGCAGCGGGTCGCCCACCGCCGCGTCGGGCAGGAGGCATACGCCCGACGAACTGCGGACGGGCCCGGGCTCGTAGCCCACCACGCGCAGCGCGTAGTACGGACGCCCCAGTTCCGCGTTGGCCTGGGCGAAGACGTCGAGCGGACCGGACACGTCGAGCATCTGCACGCCCGGCAGGGCCAGCACGGCGATGGTTTTGGTCATGGCAGCGGATCGCGGTATTTGGCAGGAATTGGCGTATTACTTCTATTGAAGCCATTCTAGCGCGGCAGCAGAATGAACGGCGTACCCCTACCAGGAGGCCCATGCCATGAATTTCTCCCTCGACGACGTCCGGATCCCCGACAGCCAATTGGTCCGCGAAATCACCGAGCTGGTGCGCGACACCGAATCCCCGCTGCTGTTCCATCATTCAAGCCGCGTCTACTACTTCGGCGCGCTGGCCGGCAAACAGCGCGGCCTGAAGTTCGACCCCGAATTGCTTTACTGCGGCTGTATGTTCCACGACATGGGGCTGACCCGGCAGCACAGCAGCGATTGCTGCCGCTTCGAAGTGGACGGCGCCAACGCGGCGCGGGATTTCCTGCAAAGCCGCGGCATCGCTCAGCGCGACATCGAGCTTGTCTGGACGGCGATCGCGCTGCACACCACGCCAGGCATCCCCGAGTTCATGGATCCGGTGGTGGCGCTGGTGACGGCGGGCGTGGAGATGGACGTGCTGGGCCTGACCTATGGCGAATACAGCGACGCGCAGCGCGAGGCGGTGGTGGCGGCCCATCCGCGCGGGCCCCGGTTCAAGGAGGAGATCATCCAGGCCTTCTACGATGGCATCCGGCACAAGCCGCAGACCACGTTCGGCAACGTCAAGACCGACGTCGTCGCCGACAAGGAGCCGGCCTTCCGGCCCGGAAATTTCTGCAGCGTCATCCGCAACTCGCGCTGGGCGGGCTGACGGCCGGAACGCGTCAGGCGCGCTCGGCGGCCGGCGGCGGATCGGCCGGCGCGCCGGCCGGTTCGCGGTCGCGGCCTGCCAGGCGCTTGAGGCCGAGCCACTGCTGCGACCAGAAGCCGCGGCCGTAGTCCCGGCCGCCGGCCTCGGGGTGCTGGTCATGGATGCCCGTGGGGCCGTAGCCCACGCCGAAGCGGGCGGTGCGGAACAGCACGTCCCAGATGGGGAACAGCGCGGCGAAGTTATAACCGCCCGCCGGCCCCGGCGACGAGGCGTCGTAGGCGATGGAATGGTGATGGCGATGGAACCGGGGACTGACCAGCAGGCGTTCGCCCACGGCGCCGAAATGCATGCGCAGGTTGGCGTGCGAAAAGCTCTGCGCCAGTTGGGTGATGGCCACCACCATCACGAACTGCGCCGGCGGCACGCCCACCAACTGCGAAACGAACACCACCAGCACGTCGCGCAGCATGTCGTCCAGCAGGTGATTGCGGTCGTCGCTCCAGATCGTCATCTGGCGCTGGCTGTGGTGCACGGCGTGCAGCGCCCAGAGCCAGCCGAACCGGTGCTGGGCCCGATGGTAGAAGTAGTCCACCGCGTCGAACAGCAGCAGGTAGATGATCAGGCTGACCCAGGCCTTGTCCGTCACGCCCGGCCAATACTGGTCCAGTTGGAAGCCGGCGTAGCCCCATACGTGCAGTTGCCCGAACACGCTGTCCCACAGCGGGTCGATGGTGAAGAACAGCACCAGCCGGAACGCGCCCAGCCGGTGGATCAGCGTGTACAGCACGTCCACGCCGATCTGGCGGCGGTCCGTGACGGGCTCCACCGGCCGCAGGCGCTGCAAGGGACCGAACACCAGCACCAGCACCGCGACCTGCAGCAGGCCGACCAGCAGCCACATCGTGGCGTCATAGCCGTCCTCGATGAAGTTGCTCAGGCCCAGGTGGAACAGCGCGGGCTGAATCGCCGTCTCGAAGATCCATTGCTGGCATTCTCCGAAAAGTTGACTAAGCGTATCCATGGTCAGTGATGAGTGGCGATCCAGCCGCGGTAGGACGGATGCGTGTTCAGGGTAGCGAAACAATAGCCCTTGCGCTGCAAACCTTCAATCAGCGGCTCCAGCACGGCCGGCGCCCAGGGATCCTGGCGCGACCAGATGCCCAGGTGGGCCAGCAGGATGTCGCCGGGCTTGATGGCGCGCAGCGCCTGGTCCAGCAGGCGGGCGTTGGGGTATTTATCGCTGGGCAGCTCATCGCCCAGGAAGCCGGCCGGCGCCCAGCCCACGTGCTCGAACCCGCAGGCCTTGGCGGCCTGCAGCAGCGCGGGCGAGGTCTTGCCGCCCGGCGCGCGGTACAGCGGGAGCATCTCCTGGCCGGTCATCTGGCGAAAGCGCGTGGCGGAGCGCTTGATCTCGGCGCAATACTGCGCCGCGGTCCATTCGGCGCGCTTGCCCGCGTCCGGGCCGGCGCTGGGCTTGACCCGGAACTTGCCGCCGGGCAGGTCGCCCTGCCAATAGACATGGTCGTACGTGTGCGACCCGAAGACGTGGCCTTCCGCCGCGCGCGCCTTCCACCACGGCGCCCACACGTCGTCCAGGCTGGAGCCGCCGGTCAGCGTGCGCTCGTTGGCCAGGAAGAACGTGGCCTTGACGCGGTGGCGGGCCAGCACCTCGGCCACCAGCGGCGCCACGCCCATGTGGCCGGTGTCGAACGTCAGGTAGACGGGCTTGTCGCAGACTGCCTGTCCGGCGGCGCCGAATGCCGGCGCGGCCAGGGCCAGAACCGCCACCACAGCAAACTTGCGCAGCATGGAGGCCCTTTTTGCCGCCGGGCCGCCCCAAGGCAAAAAGCGCCCCCTCGGGGGGCAGCAAGCACGCATAGCGTGCGCGGCGTGGGGGCTCTTCCCCTTACCTTGTAGGAGCATGGTTCAAGGTCCAGACGCCGTGGGGCGACTTGCCTACCGGCACCTGATTGACGACCTTCTTCTGCTCCAGGTCCACCACGGTGAGCTTGCGCGCCCAGCGGGAAGTGACGAGCAGCGTCTTGCCGTCGGCCAGCACGTCCATACAGTCGGGGCCGCCGGGCACCGGGAAGGTGTCGGTGACGGCAAGCGTCTGCAGGTCGATGCGGCTGATGGAGTTGGCCGTGCGGTTGCTGACGAACAGATGGCGGTGGTCGCCCTGGGCGCGGAAGGCGTGCGCGCCCGCGGCCGTCTTGATGCGCGCCACCAGCTTGGCCGGGCCGTTGCTGACGTCATAGGCCTCGACGTAGGAATCGCCCGTCAGGGCGATCAGCAGCGTCTTCTGGTCGGGCGTCAGGAATACGTCGGCGGGCGTCTTGCCCACCGGCACCGTCCACTTCGGCGTCTGCGTGGCCAGGTCGATGGCGATCAGCTCGTCGCTATCCTGCAGAGTCACGTAGGCCGTCGTGCTCTTCTTGTCGATCATGATGTGGCTGGGCGTCTTGCCCGCCGGGATGCGCTTGACCAGCGTCAGGTCGAACCCCTTTTCCAGCGGCTTCCACGCGTAGATGTCGATATGGTCCAGGCGGTTGGCCGCGGTCACGAACCACTTCATGTCCGGCGAGAACTGCAACTGGTAGGGATCGACGATGCCGGTCAGGGTGCGCTGCACCTCGCCGGTCTTGGGGTCCATCAGCGTGATCGTGTCGCCCGTGGCGTTGGCCACCATGAGCGACTTCTCGTCGGGGGTGAGATACAGGTGGTGCGGTTCCTTGCCGGTGGGCACGCGCCGCAGTTCCTTGTAGGTGGCCGGATCGATGATGCTGACGTTGGCGTCCAGGGAATTCAGGACGAAAATCGGGGCAGATGCCGCCGCAGCGCTAAGCGCCATCCCTACGCCGAACAGGGCGTAGCGGACAAAATGCATGGGGTTCAATTTCTAGGTCCGGCAAGGGAAAATCGGGCAAGGTCCCGACGCTCGCCATTGTAGGCACGGCGACCTGACAAAAGCGCGTCAAACGCGGGTTTCGCGACAAACGCACACGCCTGTTGCGACCCAGCAACAGGCGTGCGCCGATCCCGCCTCCGGCGCCGGAAAAATCATTTGGCGCCAAGGGGTTGCGCGGCCGCGTCGACCCAGTTTCCGGCCCCGATATCGCGCTCGCGCAGCGCCGCCGCGCGCGCCGCGGACGAGGGTCCCAGATCGGCCTCCAGGACGCCGCCCTCGGGCCCCACGACGAAGGATCCGATGCCCGTCTGCCCGTAGCGGACCGGCCAGGCGACGATGCGGTACGAATTGTCTTGGCCGCCGGAAATCACCTTGTAGCGGTATCCGAAATAGGCATCGTCCGGCGGCACGTCAGGCCCCATCGCCAGGGCATCCGGTCCAAAGGCCTGCGGCGGCGAGCCCGGCAGCTCCGGCCAGTACAGGCCGTCCCGCTCGCCCGGGCGGCTGACCAGGCGGGCCGCGTAGCGCCCCTGGCCCACGCCGTCCCGGTAGCGGGCCTGCGCCGCCTGCAACTGGCGCAGGGTTTCGATGGCGGTCAGTTCGTTGCGGCCGATCGCGCGGCGGCGGATTTCGGCCGTGCCGGCCGCCGGATCGAAGCGCCAGCCGTGCCCGGCGCGCACCAGGGGCACCGGCAGGGTCCAGCCCGAATCGCCGACCGCCAGCCAGGAACGGCCGCCGTCGGCCACGATGTCGTGCTTGCGCGACCATGCCGCCAGGAAACGGTAGATGTCGTCCTGCGCCACGCCGCCCGGCACGATCCGATGGTGATTCGGCCCCAGCACCTTGGCCAGCCCGTCGAGGTCGCCGGTGGCCAAGGCGTCGACGAAGGCGTCCGCCGCGGCCTGGGGGCTCGGGTACAGGCTTTGCGCCGCGGCGGGAACCGACAGTCCGAGCGCCAGGGCCGACGCGGCGCCCAGCGCGCGCAAACGGGCAAAAGTCATGAAAACGCTGTTTTCCATGGTGCTTATCTCCGGCCGCCGAAATGTCCGCCACCGCCACCGCCGCGTCCCCCGCCCATGTGCCCCCCGCCGCCGCGCTGGACGCCGCCCTCGCCGCCGCGGCTCACCTCGCCGCGATGGCTCTGCTGCCGCATGCGTTCACCGTTGCCGGCGTCGCTCAGCGCACTGGTGCTGTTGGAGGCGCGGGCCCGGTTGCGCGCGGCCGATTCGTCCGCGCGCTGGCGCTGGGCCGCGGCCTGCCGGTCTTGCGTCGACACGCTGGAAGAAGCCCGGTCGCGCTGCGCCTGTGCGCCGCCCTGGGGCCGTTCGCGCGTGCCCTGCCCCGCCTGGTGCGCCTGGCCTTGCCCGCGGCCCGCGCCGCCGGCTTGCTCCCTGCCGGCCGCGCCCTGCCCCCGTCCGGCGCCCGGCTGGGCATGGCCGGGAATGGCTTGCCCGGTGCGGCCTTCGAAGGACTGCGCCGCGCGTTCGCGGGCGGCGTCGCGGGAACCGGGAGCGGGCGTCCGGCCCGCCTGGCCAGGCTGCTGCTGCGGCCGGTTCTGCAGGCCGGCCTGGCGCTGGCCGTCGAAGCGCTGGCGGCTGGCCTGGTCGGCATACGGCGTATTGCCGCGGTTGGCGGCGTTGTGCTGCCAGGCGACCTTGTTGTTGTTGACGTTGGTCCGGTCTATGCGCTGGTTGACGTTGATGTTGTTGTACCGGTTGACGTCGATGTCGACGTCGTTGTGCCCCCAGTCGAAACCGCCCCACATGGAGTTGACCGCGGCGACGCCCAGGCCGAAACCGATGCCGGCCACCAGCGAGGTGGCGAACACCGAACCCGGCGGCGGCGGGTAGTAATAGGGAGGGTAGGACGGATAGGCCCAGGTGCCATAGACCACGCTAGGGTTATAGCTGGGCACGTAGACCACCTGCGGATCGGCCGGCTGGATCACCACCACCGTCTTGTCATTGGTGGTGCTGGAGGTGACCTTCTGCTGGGACGTGCTTTTCAGGTTGCCCGCGTTCTGGGCCTGGACGCGCAGCCGCTGGGCCGAATCCATGACCGCATCGGGTTGCGCCAGGAACGCGTCGCCCAGGGATTTCACCCAGTCCGGCTGCCGGCCCATCATGTCCATGACCGAGGGAAAGGCCACCAGGGACTTGACGCTGGGGTCCCAGGATTCGCCTTCGACCGCCTTGACGGCCGCGTCGCCGGATTCCGAGGCATGCGCCGCCGACCACTTGGCGGCCGCCGCCACGTCGTCGGGGTAGGTCGCCGCCATGAGTACCTGCGACAGCAGCGAGTCCGGATACAGCGCCACGGGCGCCATCAGTTGATCCAGTTGCGCGTTGTCCAGTTTGGTCTGCGCCACCGCGGGCAGGCAGGCCGCCAGCCCCAGGCATAACCAGCCGATGAACCACCGTTGCAGTCGACGCATTTTCCGTTCTCCGTGAATCGCAAAGCATGACGCCACAAACCAGGAGGAACCTGCCGGATATCGCGGAGATCAATATATGCCTAACGGCGGCGCAGGGGAAGCGCCGCCGAAGGCGGGCTCCAGCATTACAGTTTGGCGACGGAAACCTCGGTGGCCTTGACGAACGCCAGCACCTCGGTGCCTATCTGCAGATCCAGCTCCTTCACGGAACGCGTGGTGATCACGGACGTGACGATGCCGGCGGGCGTCTCGACGTCCACCTCGGACACCACCGGCCCCAGGATGATCTCCTTGATCTTGCCGCGGAACTGGTTGCGGGCGTTGATGGATTGAATGCTCATGGTTCTGCTCCTGAAAGGAAAAGGGCGGCGCCGCCTTGGCGCCTACGTGTGAATAACGGCCTGCGCGGCGTCAGACCGCGAGCCTCAGATGCCGGATCTGGATGACCGGCGCCAACGGCCTGTCCGCATCCGGTGAAGATTCCTGCCCGAGCGCCGCGCGCAGCACTCGCGCCTCCAGGGCGGCGAACGCCGCCGAACCGCGCGCCCGGGGCCGTTCCAGCGCCACGCGCTCGTCGAACACCACGCCGCCCTCGTCCAGGACGAGAATGCGGTCCGCCAGGGCCGCGGCCTCCGCGGCGTCGTGGGTCGCCAGCACGGCCGTGAAGCCCTCCTGCCGCCAGATGTCCTCGACGATCCGCTGCGTCTCGATCCGCGTCAGCGCATCCAGGCCGGCCAGCGGTTCGTCCAGCAGCAAGAGGCCCGGCCGGCGCGCCAACGCCCGCGCCAGCGCGACGCGCTGGCATTGCTCCTTGGACAACTGCGCGGGCCAGTCGCCGCCGCGGTCGCCCAGCCCCACCTGCCGCAGCGCGGCGGCGGCGCGCGTCCGCTCGGGCAGGCCCAAGGCCACGTTCTGCAGCACGCGCTTCCATGGCAGCAAGCGAGCGTCCGCCAGCAGCAGGCGCACGCGGCTGTCGGACGCCCACTGGGGAAAGTTGTCGAACAGCACCGGCGAACGCGCCGGCGCGCCGCCCTGCTCGCCGCTGGGGGATTCCAGGCCGGCCAGCAGGCGCAGCAGGGTGCTCTTGCCGCTTCCGCCGCGTCCCACCACGGCCACGAACTCGCCCGCCGCGATGTCCAGGTCCAGCTCCCGCAGGACGACACGGCCGCCGTGGCGCTTGGCCAGCTTGCGCAAGGTCACGCGCAAGGCGCGCCTGGGCTCGGGGTCTCCGGCGGCCTCCGCGTCCGGCCCGGTCCGCCCCGGAACGTCCAGATGCTGCAACAGTTCGAACTCGTTGGGATTGATGAACATGGCCGCGGCCTCCGCGCCGGCAGTCGCGGGCAGCCCTAGCGGGCCGCCTCCAGCTTCTGCTGATAGTCCGTCTTGACGAAGCCTGCGAAAGACTTCTCGGTCACTTCCAGGAATTCGCGGGACCCGTACGCCGCCGCGATGTCCTTCACAAAGGGCTTGTCGCGGTCCGCCGTCCGGACCGCCACCAGATTCTGGTAGGTGGGCGTGGTCTTCTCCAGCGCCAGCGCCTCGGTCAGCTTCAGGCCCGAGGCCAGCGCGAAGTTGCCGTTGACGAACGAATAGTCCGTGTCCTCGAGCGAGCGGGGCAGTTGCGCCGCCTCCAGCGGAATCAGCTTGATCTTCTTCAGGTTCACGGCCACGTCCTTCTCGGACACCTGCAAGGGGTCGTAGCCTTCGCGCAGTTTCACCCAGCCCAGTTCCTGCAGCACGACGAGTGCGCGCGCCTGGTTGGTCGGATCGTTGGGCACGGCCACGCTCACGCCGTCCGGCGCGGCGTCGACGCTCTTGTACTTCTTGCTGTAGATGGCGATGGGCGCCGTGGGCACCTTCACCAGTTCCGACAGTTCCAGTTTGTTCTTGGCCGCGAAGTTCTGGAGATAGACGATGTGCTGGAACGCATTGGCGTCCAGCGCGCCCTGCGCCAGCGCGAAGTTCGGCTGCACGTAGTCGTTGAACTCGACGATCTTGACGGTATAGCCCTGCTTTTCCAGGATCGGCTTGATGCCGAGCTTGATCTGGTCGCTGTAGGGGCCGGCGGTCGCGCCGAACACGATTTCCTTCTTGGCGGGATCGGCCGCGTGGGCCGCGCCCGACAGCGCCAGCACGGCCAGCGCCGCGCTCAGGATATTGCGGGTGAAAGACATGTCGGTCCTTTGGGTTCAGCGTTTGTCGATGCGTCGCGCGACGGTATTGCCGGCGAACTGGAGGATCTGCACCAGGATGACGAGCAGCGCCACGGTCAGCACCATCACGTCGGTCTGGAAGCGGTAATAGCCATAGCGGATGGCCAGGTCGCCGATGCCGCCGCCGCCCACCACGCCGGCCACCGCCGAATACGACAGGAAGCTGACGGCCAGCACGGTCAGCGCCAGCACCAGGCCGGAACGCGCCTCCACCAGCAGCACGCGGCGCACGATCTGTAGTTCCGACGCCCCGGCGGCGTGGGCGGCTTCGATCACGCCGCGCGGCACTTCGCGCAGGCATTGTTCGACCAGCCGGGCGAAGTAGGGAATGGCCGCGAACGACAGCGGCACCGCGGCCGCCACCGGGCCGATGGACGTGCCGGCGATGACCCGCGTGAACGGCACCAGCGCCACCAGCAGGATGATGAACGGGAAGGAGCGCACGGTATTCACCGTCCAGCTCAGGAGCCGGTGCGCGACGGGCCGGTCCAGCGACTGGCCGGGCCCGGTGAGGAACACCAGCACGCCCAGCGGGCCGCCCAGCAGGATGGACGCCGCCAGCGCGATGGCCAGCATCAGGAAGGTCTGTCCGACCGCCACGCCCAGTTCGGGCAGCAACTGCACAAAGGTTTCCAGCATCACGCGACCTCTTCATAGGGATGGGTGGCTTCACGGATCAGCTCTCGGCCCAGCGCCGACGACAGATGCACGTTGGCACCGGAGATCTCGGCCTGTTCCAGCACCCGGCCGTTCTCCATCACCGCCACGTGGCGGCACAGCGCCCGCACCACGGCCAGTTCGTGCGTCACGATCACGATGGTGACGCCCAGCCGCTTGTTGATGTCGCGCAGCACGCTCAGCACCGAACGCGTGGTTTCCGGATCCAGCGCCGAGGTGGGCTCGTCGCACAACAGCACCGCGGGCTCGCTGGCCAGCGCGCGCGCGATCGCCACCCGCTGCTTCTGTCCGCCGGACAACTGGGCGGGATAACTGGCGGCCTTGTCCGTCAGCCCCACGATCTCCAGGCATTCGCGCACGCGCGCCGCGATCTGCCCGCCGTTGCGCCCGCCGTGCACGCGCAGCGGAAACGCCACGTTCTCGAACACGGTCTCGTTCTGCAGCAGGTTGAACTGCTGGAAGATCATGCCGATGTTCTGGCGCGCGGCGCGCAGGTCGCGCTTGGACAGCGCGGTCAGTTCAGTGCCGGCCACGTGCACGGCGCCTTCGTCCGGACGTTCCAGCAGGTTGATCAGGCGCAGCAGCGTGGATTTCCCCGCGCCGCTCTTGCCGATGATGCCGAAGGTATCGCCGGCCCGGATCGACAGGGAAACGCTGCGCACGGCGTCGAACCGGCCGGCCCGCGTGCCGAACGACTTGCTCACTTCGTCCAGCCTGATCACGGGCTGCGGCACGACGGAGACGTCGGGAAAATTGGAAACTTCGGTCATTGAACGGTCCGTCAGGAATAAGCGGTGGCTTCGGGAAGCTGGTCCAGGAGCGCATAGCGGCCCAGGTCGCGGATCTTGTAGGCGACGGGATCGTGCAGCGTGTGCACCCGGGCGTTGCGCCAGTAGCGGTCGTAGCCATGGCGGGAAGCGGTGGAACTGGCGCCGGTCACGTCGAACAATTCCGATCCCACCTCCAGCGCCGCGCGGTGCGCCAGCACCTTGGCCTGCGCGCCGGCCACGGCCACCTCGCCGCGCTCGCCGGCGGTGACGGACGGGCCGCGGGCCAGCGCCGCGTCGAGCTTCAGCCCCGCCAGGTCGGCCAGCGCCTGCGCGGCCTGCACGCGCAGCCAGAATTCGCCGAAGCGTTCCTGCACGTAGGGGTCGTCGGCATGCCGCTGCACGCCGGCCGCGAACCAGGGCCGGGCGTCCTCGCGCACATAGCGCCGCGCTTCCTGGAGCGCGCCGCGGGCGATGCCCAGGTAGAGATTGGTCATGATCAACTGCGCCACCTGCGAGCGCAGCGTGGCGCGCGCGGTGGGCTCGGCGCCCGGCGCCTGCAGCACGTGCACGGATTCCAGGCGCACGTGGTCGAAACGCACCGTGCCGCTGTCCGTCTGGCGCTGGCCGAAGGCATCCCAGTCGGGGTTGACGGTGATGCCCTCCGTCCCCGTCGGCAGCGCGGCGATGAGCGCCGTGCCCGACGGCTTGTGCCAGGCGGAGAAGGTCAGCAGGTCCGAGCCCACCGAGCCGGAACTGAAACTCTTCACGCCGTCGATCCGGTAGCCGTCCAGCTCGGCGCGCGCGACGACGCGGCGGTCCAGCGGATTGAGCGCGTTGCCCCAGAACAGCTCGCGCTCGACGGTGGGCTGAAGAAAATAGGCATGCTGATCGGGGGTGCCGTACAGCAGCACGCCCGCGATCTGCAGGTGATGGAAACCGAACACGTGCGCCAGGGCGCTGTCGGCTTCGGCCAACCTGCGCACCGCCGCCAGTACCGTCGACCAGTTGGCGCCCGCGCCGCCGTAGGCGGTCGGCACCGACAGCCGCAGCAGGCCGCTGGCGCGAATCAGTTCGCGCTCGGCGGCGGCGTGGCCGCCCAGGCGGTCGCGTTCGACGGCGGTGGCGGCCAACTGCGCCGCCAGCGTTTCCAGCGCGCCGGCGGCGTCGGCCGCGCGCGCGGGCGCGGCCCCGGCATCGGCCGCCGGGCGCGCTTCTTGAGCAGAAGGGATCTTGGCCATCAGTTCATTCCTAAAGCGCGTTCAGGCCGCCACCGGGCCGGGCTCCACCGCAACAGGCGGCGCTCCAGCGCAACGGCCAGCCCATCGGCCGCCCAGCCCAGCGCGGCGTAGAGCAAGACGCCCACCAGCAACACATCGGCCTGCGCCATCAGGCGGCCGATGCCGGACGGCGCCAGGAAGACCTCGAACGCGATGAGCACCAGCCAGACCAGGCCCAGCGCCTGCCGCAAGCCCGTCAGGATCGACGGCAGCGCGCCCGGCAGGACCACGTCGCGATACAGGCGCCATCCGGCCAATCCGCAGGACCGGCCCATCTCGACCAGCGCGGGATCCACCGAACGGACGCCGCGGAAAGCCTGGAAATAGAGGGGAAAGAACGCGCCCAGCGATAGCAGCGTCAATCCGGCGGCATCCTCCGCGCCAAACCACGACAGGACCAGCGGGGCAAGCGCCAGCACGGGAACCGCGCGGGCCGCCCGCAGGATGCCGTCCAGCCAGGCGCCCGCCCGGCGCCAGGCGCCGTTCAGCGTGCCCAGAACCAGGCCTGCCGCGCCGCCCAGGAGCAGGCCGGCCAGCGCGCGCAGCAGACTGTCGCGCACCGGCGGCCAAAGCTCGCCCGACACCGCCAGCGATCCGGCCGCGGACGCGACGGCGGACGGGGCCGGAAGAATGCGGGGCGGCAGCCAGCCCGCCTGCGCGGCCCATTGCCACGCGGCCAGGAGGAGGACGGGCGCGAACCAGGACGCAAACCGCGCCCGCGGGCGGCCGGGATTGCCGGAGCGATCCATCAGCTTGCCGACTCCCTGGGCACCAGCTCGGTCGCCATGACCTCGCCGAAGGGACCGGTCAGCACGGTGCTGCCCGCCTTGCGCGCGTCCTTGCCGGGCAGCAGCGGGAACACCAGCTCGGCGAAGCGGTACGACTCTTCCAGATGCGGATAACCCGAGAAAATGAAGGTGTCGATGCCCAGGTCCGCGTATTCCTGGATGCGCTCGGCCACGGTCTTCGGATCGCCCACCAGCGCGGTGCCCGCGCCGCCGCGCACCAGTCCCACGCCCGCCCACAGGTTCGGCGATATCTCCAGGTGGGAGCGGCCGCCCTTGCCGTCGCCGAGCTTGCCGCCATGCAGCGCGGCCATGCGGCGCTGCCCCTCGGAGTCCATCTTGGCGAACGCCGCCTGCGCGGCGCTCACGGCGTCCTCGCTCAGATGGCTGATGAGGTCTTCCGCGGCGGCCCAGGCCGCCTGTTCGGTCTCGCGCACGACGACGTGCAGGCGGATGCCGAAACGCACGCTGCGGCCATGGCGCGCCGCGCGCTCGCGCACGTCGGCGATCTTGCGGGCCACGGCGTCGGGCGGCTCGCCCCAGGTCAGGTACACGTCCAGTTGTTCGGCGGCCAGGTCGTGGGCCGCCTCCGACGAACCGCCGAAATACAGCGGCGGGTAGGGTTTCTGCACCGGCGGATAGATCACCTTTCCGCCCTTGGAAACCAGTTGCTCGCCTTCAAAGCTGTAGCCTTCGGCCCGATGGCTGTTTTCCAGGATGCCGCGCCAGATCTTCAGGTAGTCGGCCGTGATGGCGTAGCGTTCGTCATGGCTGACGAAGACGCCGTCGCCTTCCAGTTCGCCCGGGTCGCCGCCCGTCACCACGTTGACCAGCAGGCGGCCCTCCGACAGGCGGTCGAAGGTGGCGGCCATGCGGGCGGAAACTTGCGGCGAACTGACGCCGGGCCGGATGGCCACCAGGAACTTCAGCCGGCGCGTCGCGCCGATCAGGCTGGAAGCCACCACCCAGGCATCCTCGCAGGAGCGGCCCGTCGGCAGCAGCACGCCGTCATAGCCCAGGGTGTCCGCGGCCACGGCGATCTGGCGGAAATAGTCGTAGCCGGCCGCGCGCGCGCCGCGGCTGGTGCCCAGGTAGCGCGAATCGCCATGCGTGGGAATGAACCAGAAAACATCCATCGGCGAACTCCGGGGTCAGACGCTGAAGCCGCCCGCAAGCGCGAGCCGGCCCAGGTCATAGGCTTCGTTGACGACGGCGCCGCGCGGCAGCACCTGCTCGGACAGACGGTCCACGGAGTCCTCCAGCCGCAGGCGCACGTCGTCGTCGATATCGGCCAGGCCCTGCTCGTCCACCCGCACTTGCTTGTCGGTGGCATAGACGCCGGCCAGGATGTGGCGCGCGCCCAGCGCGGACAGCACGGGCTTCAGGCCGTACTCCAGCGCCAGCAGGTGCGCGGGACTGCCGCCGGTGGCGATGGGCAGCACCACTTTGCCGGCCAGCGCCTTTTCGTCCAGCAGGTCCAGCACCGCCTTCAACCCGCCCGAAAACGAGGCCTTGTAGACGGGAGTCGAGATCAGCACCGCATCGGCGGCCGCCACCCTGGCCCGCAGCGCGCCCGCCGCGGCGCCGGTGTAATGGCCTTCGATCAGTTCTTCGGCGGGAATGTCGCGCAGGCCCAGTTCGCTGATGCCCAGTCCGCGCGAGCGCAGGATCTGCGCCGCGTGGCGCAGCAGGGCGGAAGAACGGGAACGCGGCGCCGGGCTGCCCGCCAGGGTAAGAATGCTCATGATGTGTCGCCAGGGGCCGGGTTAGAAAGCGGGAACGAGGGAACCCTTGAATTCCTTCTCGATGTAGGCCCGCACCTCGGGCGATTGATAGGCCGAAACCAGCTTCTTCACCCAGGGCTGGTCGCGGTCCTTGGTGCGCACGGCGATCAGGTTGGCGTACGGGCCATCGGCGGCCTCGCGCCCGATCGCATCGCGGGCCGGCACCAGGCCCGCCTGTTCGGCGTAGTCGTTGTTGATGGATGCGGCGGTCAGGTCGTCCAGCGAGCGCGGCAATTGCGCGGCGTCCAGGGCCACCAGCTTGAGCTTGCGCGGGTTGGACACGACATCCAGCGGCGTCGCGTTGTTCTTCTGCTCGGCCTCGGGCTTGAGCGTGATGAGCTTGTACGCGGCCAGCAGGCGCAGGGCCCGGTTGCCGTTGGAGGGATCGTTCTGGATGCCCACCGAGGCGCCCTCGGGCAGTTGGTCCAGGGACTTTATCTTGCGCGAATAGAACCCGAGGGGAGCGGTCACCGTCAGGCCCACGGGAACGATGTCGAAGCCGCGCGCCTTGATCTGGTTGTCCAGGAAGGGCTTGTGCTGGAACGCGTTGGCGTCGAGGTCGCCGGCGTTGAGCGCGGCGTTGGGAAGCTGGTAGTCGTTGAACTTGACCAGCTTGATCTGC
The DNA here is from genome assembly GCF_900496975.1 of Achromobacter veterisilvae. Lineage (GTDB taxonomy): Bacteria > Pseudomonadota > Gammaproteobacteria > Burkholderiales > Burkholderiaceae_B > Achromobacter > Achromobacter veterisilvae. The sequence continues at coordinate 150,816 of NZ_UFQC01000012.1, read as the reverse complement.
AGGCCGTCGCGGGCGGCCACTTTCTGCACGACTTCGAAAATCTTCTCCGCGGTGCCGACGGATATGCCTACGGTGATAGAGGGCTTGTCCTGCGCATGCGCGCCGGCGGTGAATGCAAGGGCCAGCGCGGCGGTGGAAAACAAGCGGCGTAACGGGGACATGGAATCGTTTCCGGGTTTATTGAAGAGACCGGTTGATTCTGTCATCGCATCGCGGCCGGCAAAAATACTTAGTCGGCATGACCTTATGTCGGAGCGCGCCAATCCGCTAGGCGGGAACCGCGCGCGGGGCGGCGCCCGCGTGCGCTTCCGGCAGCCTTCCCCTGCCCGGCCCGAACAGTTTCTCCCGCAGCGGACCGTCCGCGTACGCCGTCTTGTACGATCCGCGCGACTGAAGTTCCGGAATGACCAGGTCTATGAAATCCTCGTAGCATTCGGGCGTCACTGTCCTGGCGAGATTGAAGCCGTCGATATCCGTTTCGGCCACCCAGGATTCGAGTTCGTCCGCGATCTGCGCGGCGCTGCCGACCAGCGCGGGATAGCGGCCGCCCAGCGCCATGTCCGCCAGCAGATCGCGCACCGTGCGGTCCGTCCTGGCGACCGTCAGGCTCTTCACCGCCGATTCGATGGCGTTGTTCTTCACGTAGCGGATCGGCTCGTCCGGCCCATAGCGGGAAAAGTCGATGCCGGTGGAGCTGGCGTAGTGGGCCAGGCCCGCCTCGGGATTCGCGTAGCGCAGATAGTCGGCGTGCTTTTCCCGGGCCAGGGCTTCCGTTCCGCCGGCAACCGCCGTGACGCCCATGAAAAACTTGATGTCGCGCGGGTCGCGGCCCTCGCGCGCGGCCGATTCCCGTATGTCCGCCACCAGTTTGCGCAGGCCCTCCTTGGTCTGGCTGGACACGAACACGCATTCGGCGTGGCGGGCGGCGAACGCCTGGCCGCGGCCGGACGAGCCGGCCTGGTACAGCACGGGCGTGCGCTGCGGCGAGGGCTCGGACAGGTGATAGCCCTGGACGCTGTAGTACTTGCCGGCGTGGTCCACTCGCCGGACCGCCCCGGGGTCCGCATAGACGCGGGCGCGCCTGTCGGCCCTCACCGCGCCCTCGTCCCAACTGCCTTCCCACAGTTTGTAGGCCACTTCCAGGAACTCGTCGGCGCGGTCGTAGCGTTCGTCGTGCGCGATCTGCTCGGACAGGCCCATGGCGCGCGCCGCGCTTTCCAGATAGCCGGTGACGATGTTCCAGCCGATGCGTCCGCCGGTCAGGTGGTCCAGGGTCGAGAAGCGGCGCGCCAGCAGGTAAGGCGCTTCGTAGGTCAGGTTCACCGTCACCCCGAATCCCAGGTGGCGCGTGGCGGCGGCCATGGCCGAAACCGTCAACAGGGGATCGTTCACGGGCAACTGGATGGACTCGCGCAGCGTCAGATCGGCCGAATCCCGATAGACGTCGTACACGCCCACGATGTCCGCCAGGAACAGGCCGTCGAACAGGCCGCGTTCCAGCAGGCGCGCGAGGTCCGTCCAGTAATCCAGCGTCTTGTACTGGACGGAGTTATCGCGCGGATGCGTCCACAACCCGTGGTTGATGTGTCCGACGCAATTCATGTTGAACGCGTTCAGGAGGATTTTCTTCTTCGCCATCGCGGCCCGCTCCAACGGATTTCAGGTAGTGCCGACGCGCGCGGGCGCCGCGTCGTTCAAGTAGTAGTTGCCCACGGCATGCAGCTTCCAGCGCACGGGGTCGTGCAAGGTGTGCGTGCGGGCATTGCGCCAGTGCCGGTCCAGGTTCAGAGGGTCCAGCGTCGACTGCGTGCCGGCGAGTTCGAAGAGCTTGCTGCCCGCGGCCAGCGAGGCCTCGGTCGTCAGCACCCGGGCCTCCGCCACCGCGATGGCGGCCGCGGCCACGTTCTGCGGCGACGCGTCGGCGGTGGCGGCGTCCAGGATCCGGCCGGCGCGCGCGACCAGGGCGCGCGCGGCATCCAGCCGGATGGACAGGCGCCCGAATTCGCCGATCGTGAGCGGGTCGTCGGACGCGCGTTCGACGCCGGCGTCGACCCAGGGGCGCGAGCGCTCGCGCACGAAATCCACGGCGTCGGCCAGCGCGGCCTGCCCGATTCCCAGGTCGATCGCGGCGTGGATGATCTGCGCCAGCGGCTTGATAGTGTTGGCGGGCGCGGCCGGGTCCGTCAGCACCATCACGTTTTCGTCCGGCACGGCGACGTTCTTGAACAGCACCGTGCCGCTGCCCGTCACGCGCTGGCCGAAACCCGACCAGTCGTCGATGATTTCCACCCCCGGGCTGTCGCGCCGCACGAAGGCCAGGCGCTGAATCCCGTCTTCGCCCACCGTCGCGGTGGGAACCCATTGGGCGTAGAGCGCGCCGGTGCAATAGAACTTGCTGCCGTCGATGCGCCATCCTCCCTGGGGATCCGCCGTCAGGCGCGTGCGGCGCTCCGCCGCGGTCCGGGTGCCGATCTCGGCCAGCGCGTTGCCGAAGCGCTCGCCCGCCAGCGCGCGGGCATAGAAGCGCCGCTGCTGGTCCGCGCTGCCGTTCACGCGCAGGACCTCCAGCGCGTAGTAGTGGTTCTGGGGGATCTGCCCCAACGAACCGTCGGCGCGGGAGATGATCGCCGTCACCTCCGCCAGGGTGGCGCGGGACACGCCCGCGCCGCCATGCTCCCGCGGCACGGTGATGCCCCACAGGCCGGACTGCGAGTAGCGCTCCAGCTCCGGCAGCGGCAGGCGGCGTTCGCGGTCGCGCTGCGAAGCTTCGCGGACGAAATCCGCGGCCAGCGCCCGGGCGGTCTCCAGCGCCTGGGCGTCGGTTTCGATGACGGCGGCGCGGCGAGGGGCCAGCGAGGAGACGTTGTCGTGGGACATGGATTCAGATCCAGGAATGGCGGTTGGGCCGCCGGCCGTTCAGCACGTAATCCCCGACCGCGTGGTATTTCCAGCGCACGGGATCGTGCAGCGTGTGCGTGCGCGCGTTGCGCCAATGGCGGTCCAGGTTGAATTCGGACAGCGATGAACGCGCGCCGGACAGCTCGAAGAGTTTTTCGCCCGCGGCCAGCGCAATCTCGGTCGTCAGCGCCTTGGCCCGCGCTACCGAGATGGACGCGGCGGCCGCGCCATCGGCGTCCAGCGGACGTTGCCCGGCATCGTCCAGGTGGCGGGCGGCTTCGTCCAGAACGGCCCGGGCGGCATGCAGTTCGATGTGCAGCCGGCCGACGTCCGCGATCACATAGGGGTCGTCCGTCGCGCGTTCGACACCCGCTTCCGCCCAGGGGCGCGAGCGTTCGCGCAGGAACGTCACCGCGTCCCGCAGCGCGCCTTGCGCGATGCCGGCGTCGATGGCCGCCTGCATTAGCTGCGCGAAGGCGCCTTGCAGCGTCGGGCTGTCCTGCACGGTCCATGCGGGAAGGATGCTGCCCGCCTCGACGCGCACATTGTCCAGCAGCACGGTGCCGCTGGCGGTGGTGCGCTGCCCGAAGCTGGACCAGTCGTCCACGACCGCGAGGCCCGGCGCGCCGCGTTCCAGCACCACGGTGACCAGGCGGCCTTCCGCGTCCAGCGCCTTGGTGGGAATCCAGTGCGCGAACAGCGCGCCGGTGGAGTAGAACTTGCGCCCGCTCAGGCGAAATCCGTCGCCGTCCGGGGTCAGGCGCGCCTGGATGTCGCGCGCATGGCGCGTGTGCCGTTCCGGCCCCGCGTTGCCCAGCCGGCGGCCCGCCAGCACGCCCTCGTAATAGCGGCGTTTCTGCGCCGGCGTACCGGTCAGCCGCAGCAGGTTGAGCGCGCCGAAGTGATTTTGCGGAATCTGGCCCAGCGAGGGATCCGCTTCGCTGACGATGCAGAACACTTCGGCCAGCGTCGCGTGCGAGACCTGCGCTCCGCCGAACTCGCGGGGCACGGTGATGCCACCCAGCCCGCTGGCCGAATAGCGTTCGATCTCGCGCCACGGCAGGCTGCGTTCCAGATCGCGCGCCGCCGCGCCCTGGGCGAAGTCGACGGCCAGCGCGCGCGCGGCCTCGATGGCCTGGGCATCGCTCTCGATCCTGGCGGCGGGGACGACCCGCGGCGCCTCGTCGTCTTCCTGGGCGGTAGAGGGGCTTGAAGCTTGCGGCATGTTTCGCCCTGCGGTTGGGGAAAGCATGCAGCCTAAGACGGCGCGCCGGCCCGCGGAAGAACTGATTTCGCATGGGGATATTTGGAATCGGTATATGCGGCGCAAGCCCGCGCCGCGCATATCGAAATCACCAATCGGTGTTTGTGCTGCGTCCGACCTCTTGCTTAGAGTCGAGGCTTTCTTTCCGACCGAAGGACGCTTCCATGACGCCGCCTGTTCCTCCCGTTCCGGACCCGCAAGCCAGCGCCTTGCACCGCTGGCTCATGGCGGCGGGCGCGCTGATGGGCACCGGCGCGCTCTTTCCCAACGTGGTCTGCGCGCCGCCGCGTGCAGGCCTGCCCACCCCTCCTCTCCAGGAGCCGGCGCCTTGCGCCGACGCGCTGCGCGGGACAGCCTGAAACCCGCGTCCGCCTCGTCCTTATGCTGGACTGGATTGCGCCCGGCGGCGGGCCTATACTGGATCGGCCGCTGCCCGGGATTCCTTTTCCTAAAGGAGAGGCAACATGTACAAGCACTTGCTCATCGCCGTGGACGGTTCGCTCCTGTCCGAGTCGGCCTTCAAGCGCGCTCTTGTTTTCGCCAAGGAAATGGGAGCCACGGTCACGCTCATCCGCGCCATCCCGGAAGACCATCTGCTGATCTACCAGGCCGAGATGCTGGGCACCACGCAGGCGCATCACACCGATCAGGCGCGCAAGAACGCGCAAACGTATCTGGACGGCCTGGAAGCGGAGGCCCGCCACGCGCTCGTTCCCTGCAACGCCGTCGTCACGGTCAACGACCATCCCCATGAAGCCATCGTCGAAACGGCGCAGAGCCAGGGCTGCGACCTGATCATCATGGGCTCGCACGGCCGCCATGGCATGACGGGATTCCTGCTGGGCAGCGAAACCCAGCGCGTGTTGGCGCACACTCGCCTGCCGGTGCTGGTGTTCCGCTAGAAGCCGGCCGGCTCAGCCGGCGGCGGCCAGCGCGTGCTGGAAGGTGAAGCTGTCGGCGTACATATGGTCCAGGCTGGCGCCGCGGGCGGCCAGCAGATGCTTGGCCTGCCGGATCATCTCCGGCGCCCCGCAAAGGTAGAACGCGTGCTCGGAGAGGTCCTCGTGGTCTTCCAGGACAGCCTGCTGCACGTGGCCGCGCCGCCCCTGCCAGCCGGCGCCCGCGCGCGACAGCACCGGCACGAAATTGAACTCGTACAGGCGCCCCGCCCAGCCTTCGATCACGTCGCGCAGGTACAGGTCGGCCTCGGTGCGCATGCCCCAGTACAGCGTGACCGGCGGGCAGTCCTCATTGTCCAGCAGCGATTCCAGGATGGCCTTGATCGGCGCGATGCCGGTGCCGGTGGCCATCATGATGAGCGGCCGCCAGTCTTCCTCGTGGTAGCTGAACACGCCGAGCGGCGCCTCGATCTCCACGCCGGCGCCCGCTTGCGCCTGCCCCAGCCAATGGTCGGTGTAGCGTCCTCCCGGGATGCGGCGCACGTGGAAATCCACCAGGTTGCCCGCCGGCGCGGAAGCCATGGAAAAACTGCGCGTTTCGCCGTCGGGCAGCACCACGTTCATGTACTGGCCGGGCACGTAGTCCAGGCCCGGCTCGGGCAGCGCCAGGGTCAGGTGGATGACGTCGTCGCAAAACCGCTCGAGGCGGTGGATGGTGGCCGGCAGGCGGCGCGGCTCCGGAAACGACTGCCGGCTGCTGGCCACGCTGATGCGCAGATCGCCGAGCGGCCGGGCCTGGCAGGCGAGCGCGTAGCCGTCGGCCGCCTCTTCCGGCGTCAGCGCCATCGGGAATTCGTCGTACGCGACGGCGCCCGACTCCAGCTTGATGCGGCAGGTGCCGCAGCCGCCGAAGGTGCACTCGTGCGGCAGTTTCACCGCCGAGCGCTCGGCGGCCTGCAGCACGGATTCGCCTTCTTCGACGTGGAACGCCTCGTCGGTTTCCAGGATATGCACTCGGTATGCCATGGCCGGCCCCGCCTATTTCTTGATGTCCGCCTCGACCAGCACCTTCATGCCGCGCGGCTCCAGGAGCGCCGCCAGCGCGGCCAGCGCCGCCACGCCCGCCTTGGTGTCCTGTTCGCCGTTGCCGCCGCTCAGGCCCACGCCGCCGATCACCTCGCCGTTCACCACGATGGGAAAGCCGCCGACGAACACCGCGAACTTGCCGTCGAAGCTCCACTGGATGCCGAAGGCCTCGTTGCCGGGCAGCGCCGGCCCGTTGGGCGGCGTATTGAACAAATGCGTGGAGCGCTTGTGCCCGGCCGCGGTGAACGCCTTGTTCCAGGCGATCTGCGGGCCGGTGATGCGCGCCCCGTCCATGCGTTCCAGCGCGATGGGGTAGCCGCCGTCGTCCACGATGCAGATGGATTCCAGCACGCCGATCTCTTCCGATTTGGCGATGGCGGCGCGCACCATGACGCGCGCTTCTTCAAGTTCCAGGCGATAGACCTGCTTCATAGCGATATCCTCTTCCGATTGCGATGGACGGGACCGCCCGGGCGTCAGCCCGCGCGGTACACGGTCTTGATCTGGGTATAGAACTCCAGCCCCGCGCGCCCCGACTCGCGGAACGTGGACGTGCTGGAATGCTTGAGCCCGCCGAACGGCGCGTTGATCAGGTTGCCGGTGGTGGTCCGGTTGATCTTCACCGTGCCCGCCTGGATGTCGCGGGCGAAGCGGTGCGCATAGCGCGCGTCGGTGGTGGCGATCGCGGCCGCCAGGCCGTATTCGGTATCGTTGGCCTTGGCGATGGCGTCTTCGTAGCCGTCGACCTCGATCAGCGCGATCACCGGGCCGAAGATTTCCTCCCGAGCGATGCGCATCTGCTGCGTCACCCCGGTAAAGAGCGCCGGCGTCACGAAGTAGCCGCGGTCGAACCCCGCGCCGGTGAGGCGGTCGCCGCCGTACAGATGGGTGGCCTCCTGCTTGCCGAGCGCCACGTAGCCCAGCACGCTGTCCAGTTGCTTGGCGGTGGCCAGCGGGCCCAGGTCGAAGTTGCCGTCCAGGCCGTTGCCGATGGTCAGCGCCTTCATCCGGGCCAGCAGCCTGTCGGTGAAGTCCTGCCGCACCCGCTTGTCCACCAGCACCCGGCTGGTTCCCGTGCAGGCCTGGCCGCTGAGCGAAAAACCGCCCTTCACGGCGAGGTCCACGGCCCGGTCCAGGTCGGCGTCCGCCAGCACGATCAGCGGATTCTTCCCGCCCAGTTCCATCTGCGTGCGCGTGGTCAGCCCGGCCGTCCGATGGATCTGTTCGCCGGCGGCGGTGGACCCAGTGAACGAAATCGCGCGGACCGCGCGCGCCCCGGTGATGGCCTCGCCGACCGCGCCGGCCGGCCCGGTCAGGAAATTGAGCACGCCGGCGGGCAGGCCGGCGTCGATGAAGGCCTCGGCCAGGCGGTAGCCCGACAGCGGCGCGTCGGAGGACGGCTTGAACACCACGGTATTGCCGGATATCAGCGCCGGGGCGATCTTGCGGGCCGGAATGGAAATGGGGAAGTTCCAGGGCGAGATCACCGTCACCACGCCCAGCGGCTCGCGCTGGCTGTAGACCACCATGTCCGGATCGTCGTTGGGATAGGTCTCGCCGGTGTAGGACTGCCCTTCCACGGCATAGAAACGGATGGTCTGCGCGGAACGCAGCACTTCGTCCTTGGCCAGGCCCAGGCTCTTGCCTTCCTCCCGCGTCAGTTCGCGGGCGATGTCGCCGGCGCGGTCTTCGAGGTATTGGGCCGCGCGGAACAGGATGGCGGCGCGCTTGGAGATCGGCGTATCGCGCCAGCCGGGAAAGGCGGCCTCGGCCGCTTCCACCGCCTGCCGCGCGTCGGCCGCGTCGGACACCTGGAAGCGGCCCACGATATCGGCGGTATCCGCGGGATTGACGTTGGGCGCCGTTTTGCCCGCGGCGCCGGGAATCCAGTTGCCGCCGATGCGGTTCAGGAATGTTTGCTGCGAGAGATCGTCCACGGGAGCGCTTCCTTAGGCTGAACCAGGCGCCGCCCGGGAGGACGGCCATCTGGTTTTGAACATTGTATACTTTAATCTGAGCTACTCAACTCCAGATCAGCACGGCGCAGATCGTCGAGATGAACAGCGCCAGCAGCACCGGCAGCAGCAGGGCGCGCACCAGGGACAGCACGTTCACCCGCGCGAAACCCGCCACCGCGATCAGCGAGGACCAGGCGATCAGCGTGCCGCCGCCCGTCCAGACGGCGCCCATCTGCCCGACCGCCGCCAGCGTCGCCGGGTCCACGCCCACCACCGGCCCCAGGGCGCCGGACAGGGTGCCGGTCAGCGGCAGGCCGGCGAAGCCCGAACCGTCGATCCCGGTGATCATGCCGACCAGCAGCACGCCGAACGCCACCAGGAAATGGTTTTCGGGAATCAGGTGCTGCCCGGCCGAGATCACCTCGAACAGCAATCCCGGCGCCTGCGCCTGGGGCACGCCCAGGATCTGCGCGGCCGTTTCATTGGCGCCCACGAAGAAGAAGCCCGCGATCGGCAGCACCGAGCCCATGGCCTTGAAGGCGAACACGAACCCGTCGGTGACGTGTTCGGGGCAGACGTCCAGCATCTTGCGCGGCCCTTCCGCCGCCAGGGTGACCAGCATCATCACGACGAAGGCCACGCCGCCCACCAGCGCCGCCGCGTCGCCGCCGCGCAGCGCGGGCAGGGACGGGAACAGGCGCGGCAGCACCATCACCGCGATCACGCCCAGGAACGCCAGCGGCGTCACGATGGCGAAGGTCTTGGACCAGCGCACCCGGCGGCGTTCTTCGCCGCTCAGTTCCGGCTCGCGGGGCAGGGCCGGGTCCGCGCCCATGGTGCCGCGCGCCAGTTCCGCCTTGTCGAAAGAGCCGGACTGCTCGATGCGGGCCAGGCTGCCGTCCTGCCCGCGCTCCTGCCAGGCGGACAGGAGCGCCGGATCGGCCGCCACGATGTGCTTGCGGACCAGCAGGTAGGCGGCCACCAGCGCCACGGCCCCGGTGATTACCGACAGCACCAGCGCGCGGTCCGCCACCACCGCGGCGCTGACCGCCGCCCCCGCCGCCTTCGCGCTGATGCTCGGCGCCACGCCGATCACGTAGTCCGAGGACAGGGCCATGCCCTGGCCGGCGATGGCGATGGCCATGGCGCCCGCCAGGGGCGGCAGGCCGGCCGCGATGGCCGCGGGCAGCAGGATGGCGGACACCAGCGGCACCGCCGGCGTGGGCCAGAAGAACAGGGAGATCACATAAGTACAGAGGGCGATGATCGCGAACGAGGAATGGCCGCCCCGCATCACGCGGCGGAACGGCTGCACCATGCGCACGTCCGCCTGCAACGTCTTGAGCGCGTTGAGAAGCGCCGTCATGAAGGTGATCACCAGGAAGATATTGAACAGCTCTTTGGCGGCCACGAAGCTGGCCGAGAAGATGCCTATCAGCGCGCTGACCGGGTTGCCGGTGATGGCGAACACCACCAGGAAGGTGCCGATGACCGATGGCACCACCACGTTGGCCCGCAGGATCATCGTCAGGATGATCGCGGCCACGCTGAATAGGTACATCCAATGCGCGGAATTGAGCACTACGTCCGATTGCATGCGTTTTCCCCTTGTATGCGTGGCTGTCGGGTCACCACTGTCGGTATACTATATTTCGTTTTGATCTATATCAATCAAAATATGCGTACCCTGGGAAAAGCGATAACTCTAGGAAACCCTTGAATAACATCAAAGAATCAGGGGATTACCCTAGTTTTTCATCCCTATCGGGAAATTCCGCCGAATCATGGATAGACTACCGTATACATAAAAATCTAAGCCAGGCATGACCTCCTCCCTGCCGACTCCCGATCTGATGCAATACGCCACCATGGCCGTCGTCGTGTTCGGCGCGGCGATCGCGCAGGGCGTGGGCGGCGTCGGCTTCGCGATGTTCGCGGCGCCCGTGGCCGCCATGTTCTTTCCCCAACTGGCGCCCGGCCCCCTGCTGACGCTGGGCGGCTGCATTTCCCTGCTGACCGCGCTACGCGAACGCGCGGCCATCGACTGGCCGGCCGTCTCCTACGCGTTGGCGGGCCGCGCCGTGGGCACGCTGATCGCCATCTACGCCATGACGCGCTTCGCGCCCCAGGCGCTGGGCGTCCTGTTCGCCTGCCTGATCCTCGCGGCCGTCGCGCTCAGCGCGGCCGGCCTGCGCTTTTCCGCGACGCCGGGGCGCGTCTCGGGCGCGGGGGTCGCATCGGGCATCATGGGCACGATGACCTCGGTGGGCGCGCCGCCCATCGCCATCGTGATGCAGCATGCGCCGCCGCCGCGGCTGCGGGCCACGCTGGGCATGGTGCTGTTCCTGGGATCGATTTTCTCGCTTGCCATGCTTGCGCTGGCCAAGCGGTATACGGGTTACCACGCCGGGCTGGCGCTCAGCCTGGCGCCCTTCCTGCTGGCCGGTTTTGCGGTCTCCAACCGGCTGCGCAACCGGCTGCCCCCGCGCGCGGTGCGCGGCGTGCTGCTGGCGGTGTGCGCCCTGGGCGCGCTGGGAGTGCTGGCCAAGGCTTTCTGGGGCGGTTGATGCCTTGCGTCCCGGCCGGCACTCGGCTACACCCGGTAATACAATGGAGACTGTATCCATTACGCCAAACCTGCTCGCCATGACCACGACTCCCGTCAGCCCGCAAGCTGTAGCCACGCAGCATTCCGCTCCGCTGAAGATCGGCGAGCAGCACCCGCAATTGTTCGCCGTCATCCGCGACAAGCTGCGCGAACGCATCCTCAGCGGCGAATTCACGCCCGGCGACCGCCTGGTCGAAGGGCGCCTGTCCGAAGAAATGGGCGTGTCGCGCATCCCGGTGCGCGAGGCGCTGCGCGCGCTGGCGGCCGAAGGGCTGGTCACCATCGAGCCCCGGCGCGGCGCGTCGGTGTCGGTGCTGTCCGACGCGGTGGCCTACGACATGGTGGAAGTGCGCGCCACCCTGGAAGGGTTGAACGCCAAGCTCGCGGCGCAGCGCCGCGACGAAAAGACGGTGGAACGCCTGCAGGCGTTCCTGCGCGAAGGCATGGAGGCCGCCCGCAGCGAACAACTGGACAAGTTCCTGGCCCTGAATTCGCAATTCCACGAAATGCTCGCCACCATCGGCGGCAACGTGGTGCTGACCGACCTGATGCGCTCGCTGCGCGACCGCACCGCGCTGCTGTTCGCCCCCAGCAATATGCGCCGCGCCAAGCAGAACTGGGACGAGCACTCGCAGATTCTGAACGCGGTCATCGCCGGCAACGGCGACCTGGCCGCCCTGCTGGCCAGCCAGCACGTGCACAACGCCGCCAAGGCCTACACCGAGGCGCAACAGGCGCAGCACGCCTCGGTGGCGTGAGCGGCGCCGTCCCGCCCGGCCCCGGCCCTCAGGTTTCGGCCCGCACGGGGTCGGCGGGCGCGCCCACCACCACGCCCTTGCCGTTCTGGATCACCCACGACACCTTGATGTCGCCGTTCACGAAGGTCTGGCACGCCATGCGGTAGCCCGCCTCGAAATCCTCGGGACGCAGATGCTTGCGCTCCTTGGGCTTGATCGCGTCGGTATTTTCCAGCCCCTCTTCGATACGGCATTTGCAGGTGCCGCACAGGCCGCCCCCGCACTTGAACGGAATGCCGCCTTTTTCCCTGAGCGACACGCGCAGCAGGTTGCTGTTTTCGGGCGCCGTGGCGACCTTGCCGCCATTGGAGATGAAAGTGATCTGGACCATGGTGTTCAGTGCTCCGCGGAAACGGCGCCGGGACGCAGCGTCAGGGTCGATTCCATGCTGCCGAAGTGCGTGAGGTGGCCGAGTTCCTTGCGGGCGGCTTCCACCGATTCGAACTTCTCCAGGAACTTGGAGGGCACGCGGTTCACCACGTACGGCGGAGTCTCTTCGGTGACGATCAGCTTCGTCTCCCCATGCAGCCGGGCGATACGGTATTCCGCCAGCGCGCGGCCGTAGAACACGTAGTCGTAGGTTTCGATGATGTCCACTCCGTCGCCGGTTTCCGTGCGGAACACGCCGGGCTTGGAGGTCAGGATTACGTATACCGGGTCCATCGCCGCTAGGCCTCCACGTCCTGGGTCAGCTCGATATCGCTGTTGAGCCACAATTGGCAGGCCAGCCGGTAGCCCTGGTCGATGCGGTCGCCCAGTTGCTTCTTTTCCTTCCAGTTCACCGGGGGCAGGTGCTCGGCCCCGGCCAGCACGCGGCAGGCGCACTTGGCGCACTTGCCCATGCCGCATTCGTAGCGCAGGTGCGGATAGGGGAACTGCTTGATGCCGGCCCGCACCACCAGGTTGGTGTTTTCCTTCACCACGTCGGTGTAGGTCTGGCCGCCTTTATGGAATACAACGGTAGGCATGGTTCTCGGATCCAGGGTCTGCGGTCCGGCAGCCGCCCGGCGGCAAGGCCGGGGCGGCGGGCGCCGGAGAATCAGGCGGCGAGGCCCAGCTCGGGCAGCGCGATGTCGTTCTGCACGTAGTCGGTGTAGAGCGCCGTGGTGTACAGCAGCCGCATCTGGGCGCCGATCTCGCAGATCTTCAGGCAGCGCTGCTGCAGCTCCACCGTGTCGGCGTGCTCCAGCACGATCTGGTAGCCGCGTTCGCCGTGGATTTCGTCCGACACGATGTGCAGGTCGAAGAATTCCACTTCCTCGTCGGTGAATCCGTACTTTTCGCGCAGGGTCGGCGTCTGCTTGCGGTAGATGGAAGGCACCTGCGATTCCAGGCCGACCACCAGCCCGGCCACGGCCACGATGGGGTCCTCGCGCATGGCCACGGCGTAGCACCAGCTTTGCAGCGCCCGCGTGGTGGGCGACATATTGTCGGGATCGACCACCCGTTCGCGGGTGGTGCCGCAGGCCTCGGCGAAGCGGATCAGCAGGTCCGTGTGGCGGTCTCCGCCGATCTCTTCCTCATACATATTGGCCAGCAGGAAGTCCTTGGCCTCGGTATAGGTGTCGGGCGTGCGCGCGTACAGGTATCCCAGGTAGTCGGCGAAGGGCCCGACGTAGTGGTAGTGGTTCTCGGCCCAGCGCTGCAGGTGCTGGCGGCTGAGCTTGCCTTCGGCCCAGGCAATCGAAAAAGGCGAGGCATTGGCGCTCTTGCCCTTGATCGCGTTTTCCAACGCGGTGCGGAATTCATCTCGGTTCATCAGTTCAGCCATGACGGGCTCCAGGTCCAGTAGGGAGGATTCCAGGCTGCCTTAGCCCGGGCATGTTGAACATTGTATACCGTCTACTGTTTTGGGGTCCTAGGGCAATCCCGGACAAATGGCCGATAAACAGGGACAGTCTTTTCAGATCAAGCACTTGGAGCGTACCGGGTGGGGCTGGCGTCCAAAGGCCATCGCTGGTACACTGAATACACTTTCAATGCAATACGGAAATACCATGAATACCCGCCACCCCCTGGGAGATGCCCCGATCGGCCAGCAACTGCTGACGCACTACGCCCGCCGCGATGCCGTGCGCCATGCCACCCCCTTGTTCCCTTCGTCGTGGTCCGAGTGCTTCGCGCCGTTCCGCACTGCGCGGCTGCAACCGCTGCGCGCGGCAACGCCCGCCCCGCATCGGCACGATGACGCGGCGGCCTGCCAGGCAGGCTGAATAGCGGAAAAAGGCCGGCCCTTGCGGCCAGGCCCAGGTGCAGGCGCGCCTAAGCGGCGCGCAGTCCGGCGCGCCGCCGTTGCCAGGCGGCCAGCGCCAGCACCAGCCCGAACCCCAGCGTATAGGCCAGCATGTCCCACCAGTCGGGCACGCTGCCCAGCACGATCCTCAAGAGCGGCTGCTCCAGCCGCCAGCCGAAATGCCGGGCCAGGTACTGGCCCAGTTCCACCGCGTAACCCGTCAGCAGCGCCGCCATCGCCAGCGGCAGCACGTCCGCCCGGATGAAGCTGCGGTACGCCAGGTACGCCCACCCCACCGCCACCACGTCGCCCACGAACCCCCGCAGCACGGGATAAGGCGCGCCCAGGGTGGCGATCAGCGCTTCCAGCACGGTCACGGCCAGCAGCGCGCCGAATGCGCGCCGATTGAAAGTCAGGGTCATCGAATCGGAAAAGTCGGATATTGGAACGGCCAGCGCGGACATTAACGCATTTGTCAGGCCGCGGCGCGTAGCCTCGTCCAGGCAGTGTTCGCACCCAAAAAAACGCCGCGGGCAGGGCGTTCGACAAAAACGAGGAGACACGAAGATGAGCGCATTCGATACGAATGGGCGCCGGCGCTTCCTGCGCCAGGCCTGTACCCTGGGAGCAACCGGCACGCTGGCGGGCCACGCGCTGACCAGCCTGGCCGCGCCCGCCACCGTCACGCTGCCCTTCGCCAACGGCGAACGCGACCTGATCGCATATCCGCAGAAACGCCCGCTGATCCGGCAGACCTCCCGTCCGCCGCAACTGGAAACGCCGTTCGCGGTCTTCAACGAGAACGTCATCACGCCCAACGACGCCTTCTTCGTGCGTTACCACCTGGGCAATATCCCGACCTCGATCGACCTGGACACCTACCGCATCCGGGTGAGCGGGCTGGTGGACAAACCGCTGGAACTGTCGCTGGCCGACCTGAAACGGCAATTCGGCAAGCCGGTGGAACTGGTGGCCGTCACCCAATGCTCGGGCAACAGCCGGGGCTTCTTCACGCCGCGGGTGGGCGGCGGGCAATCGGGCAACGGCGCCATGGGCAACGCCCGCTGGGTCGGCATCCCGCTCAAGCGCATTCTTGAACAGGCCGGCCTCCATGCGGGCGCGCGGCAGGTCACGTTCGAAGGCATGGACCGCCCGGTGCTTCCCGGCACGCCTGAATTCATCAAGGCGCTGGACACCGCCCACGCGATGGACGGCGAGGTCATGCTGGCGTATTCCATGAACGGCGCCGACCTGCCCATGCTCAACGGCTACCCCGTGCGCCTGGTCGTGCCCGGCTACTACGGCACCTATTGGGTCAAGCACTTGGCCGACATCAAGGTGCTGGACAAGGAGTTCGACGGCTTCTGGATGCAGAAGGCCTATCGCATCCCCGACAACGATTGCGCCTGTACGCCGCCGGGCAAGGCCCCGGAAAAGACGCGCCCCATCGGCCGCTACAACGTGCGCAGCTTCATCACCAGCCTGGCGGAAGGCACCCGGGTCGCCCGGGGCAAGTCCGTGCAGGTGCGCGGCATCGCCTTCGACGGCGGCAAGGGCATCCGCGAGGTCCAGTTCTCGTCCGACGGCGGCAAGACCTGGCGCGCCGCTTCCCTGGGCAAGGACCTGGGCCGCTATTCCTTCCGCGAATGGCATGCCGACTTCACGCCCAAGAACACCGGCGACTACGAACTGAAGGTCCGCGCCACCAACATGGCGGGCGACACCCAGCCCCTCGAGCCGCTCTGGAACCCGGCCGGCTACATGCGCAACGTGGTCGAAACCATCCGCGTCACCGCCGCCTGAGGAGCCCGCCATGATCCGCCACTTCCGTCGTTGCGCGCCGGCGCTGCTTGCCCTGGCCGCCGCCTGCCTGGCCCCCGCGGCCCAGGCCCTGGAAATCAAGCTTCCCCAGGAAACCGCCAAGCTGCATCCCGGCACCGGCCCCGGCGCCCAGGGCGCGTCCCTGTGCCTGATGTGCCACTCGGTGGACTACGTGTCGTCGCAGCCGCCAATGCCGCTGGGCTTCTGGGACGCCGAGGTCAAGAAAATGGTCGGCACCTACGGCGCCCCCATTCCCGCCGAGCAGGTCCCCCTGATCGTGGAATACCTGAACCAGGCGTACCCGCCCGCGCCGTCCGCCGCCAAGCCGTAGCCAGGACTGGGCGCCCGGCAAGGCCGTCCCGGCCCCGCCGACAGCGGGCCGGGGCGCATCCGCCTGCGGCCTCGGCACGCCCCGCCGTCCATCCGCTTGGCGTACCATTACCCGACCCAGACAGCCCGCCGCGGCGCCTCCGGGCGCCTCGCCTCCCTCTCCATGCTGCAACCCGTTTCGGCCACGAACGACCTTCCCCCGGACGCGCCGGCCGCCCCCGTCCTGCGGGTAAGCACGCTTTCCCCCTTCGCCTTTCCCGCGTTCCGCATCATCTGGATCGCCAACCTGTTCGCCAACCTGGGCACCTGGGCGCAATCCGTCGCGGCCGCCTGGATCATCACCACCGAGCAAAGCAGCCCGCTGATGGTCGCCATGATCCAGGTGGCCGCCGCCTTCCCCCTGGTGGCGCTGTCCATCCTGACCGGCGTGCTGGCCGACAACTACGACCGGCGCAAGGTCATGCTGACCGGCATGCTGCTGGAACTGGCGGGCGGGGTCTTCATCACCGTGCTCGCCTTCGCCGGGCTGCTGCACCCCATCACGCTGATCGCGTCCGTCTTCTGCATCGCGATCGGCAGCGCCGTGGTCACCCCCGCCTGGCAGGCCGCCGTGGGAGAACAGGTGCCGCGCGCCCACGTCGGCAGCGCGGTGCTGCTGAACAGCGTCAACTTCAACGTGGCGCGCGCCGTGGGGCCGGCCATCGGCGGCCTGCTGCTGGGCGCCATGGGCGCGCCCTGGGTGTTCCTGCTGAACTGCTTCTGCTACGGCAGCCTGATCTGGGCGATCTGGCGCTGGAAGCGCGACCTGCCCGTGCGCCGGCTGCCGCCCGAAGGCATTTTCGAAGGCGTGGTGGCGGCGCTGCGCTACACCCAGCATTCCACCGTGACGCGCGTCGTGATGCTGCGGTCCTTCGCCTTCGGCCTGTCGGCCAGCGCGCTCTGGGCGCTGCTGCCGCTGCTGGCGCACGAACACGAAGGCGGCAGCGCCCTGCTGTACGGCTACATGCTGGGCGCGCTGGGCCTGGGCGCCATCGTCGGCAGCGCCGCGGTGCGGCGGGCGCAGGCGGCCTGGGGCGCCAGCCGCCTGGTCAGCGTCGCCGCCGGGCTGCTGGCCGCCTGCCTGCTGGCCCTGGGCCTGGCCGGCTCCCTGTGGATCGCGTTTCCGGCGCTGCTGCTGTCCGGCGGCTGCTGGATCGGCGTGCTGGCCACCTACAACACCACCGTCCAGATGCTGGTGCCCGACTGGGTCAAGGCGCGCGCGCTGGCGCTGTACCAGACGGCCATCTTCGGCGGCCTGGCGGCCGGCTCGTTCATGTGGGGCCACTTCGCCGGCACCATGGGCGTCTCGGGCGCGCTGGCCGCCGCCGGCATCATGCTGGGCATCACCGTGGCGCTCCTGTACCGTTCGCGCCTGCCCGAACACGTGGACACGCAATCCCTGGCGCGCGCCGACAGCGCCGAACCCGCGCTGGCCGCGGCGGGCTTCAATACGCAGCACGGCGCCGTGCTGGTCGCGGTGGAATACCAGATCGAGCGGGACAAGCTGTCCGCGCTGATCCAGGCCGCCCATCCCCTGCGCCTCCTGCGGCTGCGCAACGGCGCGCAGCAGTGGCAGCTATTCCGCGACCTGGAGCGCGAAGGGGTCTGGCGCGAAGTCTTCCTGGTGGAAAGCTGGATGCAGTACCTGCGGATGATCGACCGCATGACGCTGGCCGACAAGATGGTGCTGGACAAGGTGCACGCGCTGCACGCCGGCGGCAAGCCGCCGGTGGTGTCGCGCAACGTCAGCTATCTGGCGATGAACGAAGCGCAGGGCTTTTCCCTGCGCCGGGACCCGGAATCCCTGTAGGCCAGGCCTTCTCCGGCGCCCACCCGCCCGGCACCCGGCGCATGCGCGGGGACTCGAACGCGCAGGCCACCGGTATCGGCGCGCCGTTCCCGTCCACCAGGCGCGCGCGCCAGCGCTCGCCCTGGCACATGGCCACGACGATGCCCGCCACCTCGGCGCCGCAGCGGGCAAGCAGTTCCAGCGCGGACACCATCGTCTGCCCGGTGCTGACGGCATCGTCCACCACCAGCACCCGGCGGCCCGCCAGGCTGCCCGCCAGATTGGGGTCCACATACAGCAGCTTGCCGGCGTCCGGCGTGGTCAGCGAGCGCACCGGCACGGCCAGGCGCTCGTCGTACCAATACTTGCGCGAATAGCCGAACGGCACATAGCGTTTGAACCCGAGCCCGCGCGCCACCATCGGCGCGAAAGCCAGGCCCAGCGTGGGCAGGCCCACCACCATTTCGGCGCCGAAGGCGCGCGCGCGCTCGGCCATGAAGCCCGCCAGCGCGTCGGCCACGTCCAGGCTCGCCTGGTTGGCGATCAACGACGCCACGCAGCGCTCGGGGTCGCCGGGCACGCCGCGCAGCGGCAGCACCAGATAGCGGCCGTCCGGCAGCCGCGCGGGATAGCCGCGGACATAGGGCGGATCCAGGGGCAGGGACAGCGCGTCGGCGCCCACGATCTCCTGCCAATAGTCGGTCGTGGCGTCGAACGCCGGCGCGCCGGCGGGGATCGGATCGTGGGTAGCGGTCATGCGTCGCGGGAGGAACGGCCGCCGGCGGCCAGATAGGCTTCCGCCAGCGTCACCCAGTAGCTGGCCGTGACCGGCAGGATATCGTCGTTGAAATCGTAGTCGGGGTTGTGGACCATGCAGCCGCCTTCGCCCTCGCCGTTGCCGACGATGAAATAGCTGCCGGGCACCGCCTCCAGCATGAAGGCGAAGTCGTCGCTGGCCTGCAAGGGCTCCAGGTCGGGGATGAGCAGGCCTTCGCCGAGCCAGTCGCGCGCCACGGCCGCCGCGAACTGCGTGGCGCCGCGGTCGTTGACCACGGGCGGGTAGCGCCAGCGGTAGTCCACCTCGACGGTGGCGCGGTGCACGGCCGCCTGGGCGGTGGCGATCGCGGTGATGCGTTCGCGCAGGAGCGCGCGCGTCTCGGGGCGGCGCGCCCGCACCGTCAGGCGCAACTCCACCGACTTCGGGATCACATTGGGCGCGTCGCCCCCGTGGATGGCGCCGATGGTCACCACCGCCATGTCGTTGGGATCGATCTCGCGCGACACGATGGTCTGCAGGGCCAGCACGATGCTGGCCGCGGCCACGATGGGATCCACCGCCACGTGCGGCATGGCGCCATGGCCGCCGACGCCGCCGACCGTCAGCACCACCGTATCGGACGAGCTGTACATCACGCCGGAACGGAAGCCGAAATGGCCCGCCGGATAGCCGGGTTCGTTGTGGAATGCGTAGACCGCGTCGCAGGGGAAGCGTTCGAACAGGCCGTCGGCGATCATCTTCTGCGCGCCGCCATGGCCTTCCTCGGCCGGCTGGAAGATCAGGTGCAGCGTGCCGTCGAAGCGGCCGCGCTCGGCCAGGGCGCGGGCGGCGGCCAGCAGGGTGGCGGTGTGCCCGTCGTGGCCGCAGGCGTGCATCTTGCCGGGGTTGCGGCTGGCGTAGGGCAGGCCGGTGGTCTCGTGGATGGGCAGGGCGTCCATGTCCGCCCGCAGGCCCAGCCGGCGCGTGCCGGCGCCCCGCCGCAAGGTGCCCACCACGCCGGTCGCGCCCAGGCCGCGGTGCACCTCGTAGCCCCATTCCGCCAGCCGCTGCGCCACCAGGTCGCCGGTGGCGATCTCTTCGTAGGCCAGTTCGGGATTGGCGTGGATGCGGTGGCGCAGGGCCACCATTTCGTCCTGGATGGCCTGGATTTCGGGCAGCACGGGGCCGCGCGCGGGAAGGTTCATGGCGTGGTGTCCTTGTCTTATTCCTGCTGGATGTCGGCGCTCTTGACGATGTGGGCGTACAGGGCCTTTTCCTTCTTCAGGAACCCGGCGAAATCCTGCGGCGTCCCCTGGCCGGCGATGGCGCCGCCTTCGGCCAGGCGCTTTCGCACCTCGTCCATCTTCAGCACGGCGTTCAGTTCCTGGTTCAAGCGCCGCACCACGGCGGGATCCGTGCCCGCCGGCGCGAACACGCCGGTCCAGGTATTCAGTTCGAAGCCCTTGAGCGCCGGCGTTTCGCCGAACGCCTGCACGTCCGGCAGCGTATCGACGCGGCCCGCCGAGGTCACGCCCAGCGCGCGCAGTTTCTTTTGCTGTACCAGCGGCGTGGCGCTGGTGGTCACCAGCAGGCCCAGGTCCACCTGGCCGCCCATGACGTCGTTGGTGATCTGCGCGCCGCCGCGGTAGGGCACGTGCACCAGCTTGACCTTGGCCTGGTCCTGCATCACTTCCATCGCCAGGTGCAGCACGGTGCCCACGCCCGACGAGGCGTAGGTCAGCGTGTCGGGCTTCTCGCGGGCCAGCGCGATGAGTTCGCCCATGTCTTTTACCGGCAGGCCCGGGCGGGCCAGCAGCACGACGGGCGCGGTGGTCACCAGGGCGATCGGTGCCAGGTCGGTCTCGGCGTCGTACTTCACCGCGGAATTGATCAGCCGCGCCACGCTGACCGGGCCGTCGAAGCCCATCACCAGCGTATAGCCGTCGGGCTTGGCGTGCACGGCCTTGGCCACGCCCAGCACCCCGCCGGCGCCCGCCACGTTGTCCACGATGACGGATTGCTTCAGCCGGTCCGCCAGTTTCTGCGCCACCAGCCGGGCCGTGGTGTCGACGTTGCCGCCGGGGCTGAACGGCACGATCAGGGTCAGCGGTCTGGCCTCGGGCCAGGCGGGATCGGCGGCGGCGGCCGGGGCGATGCACAGCGCGGCCGCCAGCGCGGACACGGACAGGAACAGGCGTTTGAACATGGCGGGAACGGTCGGAACGGACGAAGCGCGCGCGCAAGGCGCGCGGCGCGGAGGAGGGCGACGGCGCCATCCTACCCAGATCCCGGTAATAACTGAAATGTTATATTTTTATAGATTCATCAGGTAAATCTATGACTAAGCGCCCCCCGCCGGACAGCCCGCCCGTCCCGGCGCGCCAGCCCACGCTGCGGCAGTTGCGCGGCTTCAAGGAAGTGGCCCGCCACGCCAGTTTCAGCCGCGCCGCCCAGGCGCTGGCGCTGAGCCAGCCCGCCCTGTCCGCCGCCATCCGCGAACTGGAGGCGCTGATGGGCGTGGCGCTGTTCGAGCGCAGCACCCACCACGTGCGGCTGACGCCGGCCGGCCTGGCCGCCCGCGCCCAGATCGAGTGGCTGCTCAACAGCTACACCCAGGGCGCCGAAGACCTGCGGCGCCTGCTGGACACCCAGGCCGCCACGGTGCGCATCGGCTGCATCCCGTCCACCATGCATTTGCTCGCCCCCGTGGTGGCCCAGTGGCGCCTGCGGCATCCGGACGTCGCGCTGATCCTCAGCGACCACCTGAACGACGAACTGATGGCCGCGCTGGGCAATGGCGAACTGGACATCGGACTGGGCCTGGACTTCGGCCTCACGCCCGGCCTGGCCGCCGCCTTCGTGGCCGAAGACGAACTGGTGGCCGTGCTGGCCGACACGCACCGCCTTTCGCGGCGCCAGGCGCTGACCTGGCAGGACCTCAAAGCGGAGCCGCTGGCCGTGCTGTCGCGCGGCAGCACCTACGAAATGATCGTCTCCACCCTGCGCCAGCAGGGGTCGGACCTGGCCGCGACCGACACCTTGAACTACACCGATACGCTGTACAGCCTGGTGCGCGCCGGCCTGCGCGTGGGGCTGATCTCGCGGCTGTACACGCAGGGCCAGCGCCAGGACGGCCTGGCCATCGTGCCCTTGCGGCGCCCGCGGCTCACGCGGCGCATCTGCCTGATGGCGCGCGCCCCGGAGCAGCAGGCCCGCGCGGCGGTCCGGCGCTGCTACGCCGAACTGGCCGAACGGCTGCGCGTCCACAACGTGGAATAGGCGGACGGCGCCCGCGGGGCCGCGCCGCCCGTGCCGTAGAATCGACGGTCACGATTCCCGGTCCGCAACCCGGACGCCTCGCGAGGCGGCCTGACACATGCTCACGTTCTCCCACCATACCGTTTATCCGGCCGGCGTCGGCCTGCCGGCATCGGAACGCCTGGGCGCGCTCCTGGCCGTCATGCTGGCGCTGTGCATGGCCAGCCTGGACACCGCCATCGCCAACACGGCGCTGCCCACCATCGCCCGCGACCTGCGGGCCGACGACGCGGCATCCATCTGGGTCATCAGCGGCTATCAACTGGCCATGGTGGCGGGCCTGCTGCCGGCCGCGGCGCTGGGCGAGATCCTGGGCCACCGCCGCGTCTATATCGTGGGGTTGGCCATATACACCGTGTCGTCGCTGACCAGCGGCCTGGCGCCGTCGCTGCCCACCCTGGTCGCGTCGCGGATCCTGCAGGGCCTGGGCGCGGCCGGCGTCATGAGCGTCAACGGAGCGCTGCTGCGCTTCATCTACCCCTCGCACCTGCTGGGCCGCGGACTGGGCCTGAACGCCATGGTGGTGGGCCTGTCCTTCGCGGCCGGCCCCACCGTCGCGTCGGCCATCCTCCTGCTGGGGAACTGGCACTGGCTGTTCCTGATGAATGTGCCCGTCGGCACGCTCTGCGCGGTGCTGGCCCTGCGCGGCCTGCCCCAAACCACCCGCGCGCGGCATGGCTTCGACGGCGTGGCCGCGGCGCTGTGCGCGCTGACGCTGGGCATGTTCGTGCTGGGAACGAACGAGCTTGCCCACCGCGCCCCCCTGCCGCGCGTGGCGCTGGAATGGGGGATCGCCGCGGCCAGCCTGTTCCTGCTGATGCGGCGGCAGGCGGGCCACCCCGCCCCCATCCTGGCCGTCGACCTGCTGCGCCGCCCCCTGTTCGCCCTGTCCGCCGCCACGGCCATCTGCGCGTTCGCGGCCCAGGCGCTGGCGTTCGTGTCCTTGCCCTTCCTGCTGCAGACCACGCTGGGCTATACCCAGGTCGAGACGGGCTTCCTGATCACGCCCTGGCCCGTTGTGGTGGCCTTCATGGCGCCCATCGCGGGGCGCCTGTCCGACCGCTATCCCGCGGGCGCGCTGGGCGGCGTGGGCCTGGCGCTCATGGCGCTGGGCATGGCGCTGCTGGCGCTGATGCCGGCCGACCCGCCCATCTGGGACATCGCCTGGCGCATGGCCGTGTGCGGCGCCGGATTCGGCTTCTTCCAGTCGCCCAACCTGCGCGCCATCATGATGTCGGCGCCGCCCTCTCGCGCGGGCGGCGCCAGCGGCATGATCGGAACCGTGCGCCTGCTGGGGCAGGCCTCGGGCGCGGCCATGGTGGCCGCCTGTTTCAACGTGTCCAGCACGCAGGGCGCCGTCGCCGCGCTGTGGCTGGGCGGCCTGTGCGCCGCGCTGGCCTGCGCCGCCAGTTTCTCGCGCCTGCGCTTCGACGCCTCGGAACCCGTGCAGGCGCCATCGACGCGGTAGGTCCGGGGCCCGCCGAGGCCTCTGCTCAACCGCAACAATGTTGCGTTATTTCCCCGTACTCCAGCATCAAACCGATATATTCGTAAGTTGTGCAACAGCGCCTAAATATCGTTGGCGCCGCGCCGTTGTTGTCGTTGCAGCCCCCCCGCTGCACCAGGGAACGACACGCATGAAACAGTTATTGAAAGACATCACCATCCGCCGCATGATCCTGTGCACCCTGCTCATGGTCAGCGCCTTGCTCGCCGGCCTGTCGGCCATCAGCGTCAATGGCTTGAACAGCGCGGGCCAGGCGCTCGCCGCCAGCAGCGAACTCCTGAACGAAGTGTCCGCCCTGTCCCGGGTCAACGATCAGATCATGCGCGCGCGCCTGCGCCTGTCCCGCCAACTGGAATATGCCGGCCTGGGCCAAACCGCCCAGGCGGCCGAGGAAGGGCGCAGCGTCGACGCCGCGCTGGACCAGGCCAGGAAGCAGCAGGCCGTTTTTGTGGAACGGGCCAGGAAAGACATCCCGGCGGCCATCCTGGATCCCATGCAGGCCGGCTTCGACGCCCTGGTCAACGGCGGCATCGCGGTGCAGCGCCAGCATCTGGAAGCCGGCGACATCGAACAGGCCCGCAAGCATGCGGCCGGCGCCGTGGTCACGGCCAGCCGCGCCTTCGGCAAGAGCATCGAAGCCTACGAAGCCTATGCCAAGGAACGCGAAACGCAATTGATGCAGGACGCCAGCGCCAAACGCCAGCGTGCCTATACCGGCATGGGCATCGTGCTGGGCGTCTGCCTGCTGCTGCTCGTGCTCGGCGACCGCTACGTGGCGGCTTTCGTCAAGCGGCCGCTGGACGACATCAAGAACCACTTCCGGCGCATCGCCGGCGGCGACCTGACCACCCCCATTCCGCCCTTTGGCCGCAATTGCGTCGGCCAGATCATCCCGTACCTGCAAGACATGCAGGACAGCCTGGTGCGCACCGTGCACACGGTGCGCGACGGCGTCGTCGAAATCAATACGGGCTCCAGCGAAATCGCCGCCGGCAACCAGGACCTGTCCAGCCGCACCGAGCAGCAGGCGGCCTCGCTGGAGGAAACCGCCGCCAGCATGGAACAATTGTTGTCCACCGTGACCAGCAACGCCGAGAACGCGCGCCAGGCCAACCGCATGGCCGCGGCGGCAAGCGAAGTGGTGCAGCGCGGCGGGCAGGCGGTGCAGCAGGCCGTGCGCACCATGCGCGAAATCGCCGAAGACTCGGGCCGCATCGAGGACATCGTCAGCGTCATCGACGGCATCGCCTTCCAGACGAACATTCTTGCGCTGAACGCGGCCGTGGAGGCCGCGCGCGCGGGCGAGGAAGGCAAGGGCTTTGCGGTGGTGGCGGCCGAAGTGCGGTCGCTGGCGCAGCGCAGCGCGGGCGCGGCCAAGGAAATCAAGCAGTTGCTGGATGCCTCCGGCGCCACGGTGCAGGCCGGGTCGGCGCAGGTGGAAGACGCGGGACGCACGATGGAAGAGATTCTCCAGACCATCGAACGCCTGACCGTGCTGGTCAACGACATCGCCACCGCCTCGCATGAACAGGTGACCGGCATCGGCCAGGTCAACACGGCCGTGACGCAGATGGACAATGTGACGCAGCAGAACGCGGCGCTGGTCGAAGAAGCCGCGGCGGCGGCGTCCTCGCTCGAAGCCCAGGCGCAGCGCCTGCAAAGCGCGGTCAGCGCGTTCCGGCTGCCCCCGCTGATCCGCCATGAGCCGCGCGCGGCGATAGCCGCCTGAAGCCGGCGCCCCTGCTATTCGCGCACGTAGCAGGGGTATTGCGATTGCTGTGCCCGCGATCGGGCGGGATCCACCTCGATCGCCACGATGGACTCGGTATCCGTGGACCCCGCCAGCGGTTCGCCGTCCGGCTGGAAGGCGAACGCGCGGCCGCCGAACACCTGCCCGTCCGCCGTACGTCCGGCGCGATTCGAGCTGACCACATAGCAGCCGGACACCAGCGCGGCCATGGCGCCGGCCGTCATCCAGCGCCCGATCGACGCGCCGCTGGCGCGCGGCGCCACGATCAGCTCCGCGCCGTCCCGCCCGTAGCGCCGCGAGCGCTCGTTGAACATCAGCTCCGTGCATAGCTGCACGCCCAGGCGGATGCCGCCCACCTCGAACACTTCGAAACCGGGCATGGCCGGCTGGAACCACGACGCTTCATAAAAGCCGGGTTCCTGCGGGAAGTATTGCTTGTGGTGCAGCGGCGTGTAGCGGCCGTCCTGCAGGGCGAAGGCCTCGTTGGCCAGGCGTTCGCCGGCCGGCACCGGCCGCGAGGACACGATGGCCGGCAATTTGAGCGCGGCCAGCGCTGCAAGCCCTTCCTCATGGATGCGGACCGACGCCGCGGCGCGGTCCGCATCGTAGGCTGGGCTCGCCGCCAGCCAGGGACCGAACGGCATTTCGTTGGTCACCAGCAGGTCCGGGGCAAGTTCGCCGATGCGGTCGGCCATCCCCTCCCAGGTCGCGCCCCGGGGCTCCAGGTCCACCGGACCTTCCATCATGCAAATCCGCATGCGTTTTCCTTCCACGATGTGCCTGCCCGGCATCGGGCACGCTGCCGCGACATCGTAAAGCGCCGCCGCCCGCTCCGGTGCGCGAAAACGGTATCCGGTCCTTTTCGGACGCATATCGGTCCGGATCCGCCGCCCTCAATCCAGCGGCATCGCGCCCACTTCCCCGGCGTGCCGGATGACGCGCTTGGGAATGTCTCCGCCTATCCAATAGGCCAGTTCGGACGGGTGGCCGATGTCCCAGGCCACAAAGTCCGCGACCCGGCCGGCCGCCAGCTCGCCGTGCGTCGCCTGCAGCCCCAACGCCCGCGCCGCGTGCACGGTCGCGCCGGCCAGCGCTTCCTCGGGCGTCATCCGGAACAGGGTGCAGGCCATGCTGAGCATCAACCGCAGGGACAGCGCGGGCGACGTGCCCGGATTCAGATCGCTGGAAATGGCGATCGGCACGCCATGCCGGCGCAATAGCTCAAGCGGGGGCAACCGGGTTTCGCGCAGCGCGTAGAAAGCGCCCGGCAACAGCACCGCGACCGTGCCAGCCCCGGCCATCGCCAGCACATCGCCTTCGGTCGCATGTTCCAGGTGGTCCGCGGACAGCGCGCCATAGCCCGCCGCCAGCGTTGCGCCATGCAGCGAAGATAGCTGTTCGGCATGCAGCTTGACCGGCAGGCCCAGGTGCCGGGCGGCCTGGAACACGCGGTCGACCTGCCCGGGCGAGAACGCCAGGTGTTCGCAGAACGCGTCCACGGCGTCGACCAGGCCCTCGGCCGCCAGCACCGGCAGAATGCGCCGCGCGACTTCGTCGATATAGTCGTCCGCGCGCCCGGCGAATTCGGGCGGCAGCGCGTGCGCCGCCAGGCAGGTGGCCTGGACCGTCAGGGGCAGAGTCTGCCCCAGGCGCCTGGCCACCCGCAGCATCTTGCGTTCATTCGGCAAATCCAGCCCATAGCCCGACTTGACCTCCAGCGTGGTCACGCCGTCGCGCAGCAGATGCAGGGCCCGCCGGCGCGCGCTGGCGTAGAGTTCGCCCTCGGTGGCGGCCCGCGTGGCGCGCACGGTGCTGGCGATGCCTCCGCCTTGCGCGGCGATGCTGGCGTAATCCACGCCTTGCAGCCGCTGCTCGAATTCCCGGCTGCGGTTGCCGCCGAACACCAGGTGGGTATGGCAGTCGATCAGCCCGGGCGTGACCCAGGCCCCGCGCAAATCATGGACCGGAGCGCCGTCGGCGCGCGGCAGCGCGTCTTCGGGGCCGATCCACTCGATGCTTTTCCCGCGCGTCAGGATGGCGGCGCGCTCGATCGCCGCATACTTGCCCCCCGCCATCGTGGCCGCGTGGCAGTTGCGCCAGACCTGTCTCATCCGCAACCTCCTGTTTCACGAACTGGGCAGCAGGCCGGCCGGCATCAGCGCCGTCAGGCCGCGCGCCGCGATGAGCTCGCTTGCCGCCGCGATGTCGGGCGCGAAGAAGCGGTCCCGCTCGTAGTGCGCCACCCGCCCGCGCAACAAAGCGCGGGCCTGCTCCAGCTTGGGCGAGGTTTTCAGCCCCTGGCGGAAATCCAGGCCCTGGCAGGCGCCCAGCCATTCGATCGCCAGAATGTCGCGCACGTTCTCGGCCATGGGCCAGAGCCGCTTGCCCGCGTTCGGCGCCATCGAAACGTGGTCTTCCTGGTTCGCCGAGGTGGGCAGGCTGTCCACGCTCGCGGGATGCGCCAGCGCCTTGTTGTCGCTGGCCAGCGCGGCCGCCGTGACCTGGGCGATCATGAAGCCGGAATTCACGCCGCCGTTGTTCACCAGGAAAGGCGGCAATTGCGACATGTGCTTGTCCATCATCAGCGAAATGCGGCGCTCCGACAGCGCGCCGATCTCGGCCAGCGCCAGCGCCAGGTTATCGGCCGCCAGCGCCACCGGTTCCGCGTGGAAATTGCCGCCCGACACCACGTCGCCCTGTTCGGCGAACACCAGCGGGTTGTCCGACACGGCGTTGGATTCGATTTCCAGCACCTGCGCCACCTGGCGGATCTGGGCCAGGCAGGCGCCCATCACCTGCGGCTGGCAGCGCAGAGAATAGGGATCCTGCACCTTGCCGCAGTTCGCGTGCGAATGCCCGACCTCGCTGTCTTCGGTCAGCAGTTCGCGGTAGACGGCGGCCGCGTCGATCTGGCCCGGCTGGCCGCGCGCCGCGTGGATGCGGGCATCGAACGGCGCGCGCGAACCCAGCATGGCTTCCACGCTGAGGCTGCCGCAGACCAGCCCGGCGGCCAGCAGGTCCTCGGCCTCGAACAGGCCGCGCAGCGCATAGGCCGTCGACACCTGGGTCCCGTTGAGCAGCGCCAGGCCTTCCTTGGCCGCCAGCGTCAAGGGTTCCAGGCCCGCCTTCGCCAGCGCTTCCGCGGCGGGCAGCCAGACGCCCTGGCTGCGCGCCTTGCTCTCGCCCAGCAACAGCAGGGACATATGCGCCAGCGGCGCGAGATCGCCCGACGCGCCCACCGATCCCTTCAGCGGGATGTGCGGGTATACCTCCGCGTTCACGAGGGCGATCAGGGAGTCGATCACCTTGCGCCGGATGCCGGAATAGCCGCGCGCCAGGCTGTTGATCTTCAGCACCATGATCAGCCGCACCATGGCGTCGTCCAGGGCCTCGCCCACCCCCGCGGCGTGCGACAGCACCAGCGAGCGCTGCAGGGCCTCCAGGTCCTCCGGCGCGATCCGCGTCGTGGCCAGCATGCCGAAGCCGGTATTGATGCCGTAGGCCGTGCGCCCCTCCGCCACGATGCGGTCGACGCAGGCCACGCTGGCCTCGATGGGCGCGGCGGCGCCGGGATCCAGCGCCACGCGCACCGGCTCCTGGTACACGCGCCGCAGGTCGGCAAGCCGCAAGCACCCGGGTTTCAAATGCAATTCCATTCTTGATCTCCTGTCGGATAACGCTGCGCGGGCGCCGGATCAGCGGGCGCTTGCCAGCATCGGCAGCTTGAGGCCTTGTTCCTTCGCGCATTCGATGGCGGCTTCGTAGCCCGCGTCCGCGTGCCGCATGACGCCGGTGCCGGGATCGTTGGTCAGCACGCGAGCGATGCGTTCGGCGGCCGCGTCGGTGCCGTCGCACACGATCACCATGCCGGCGTGCTGCGAATAGCCCATGCCCACCCCGCCGCCGTGGTGCAGCGACACCCAGGTCGCGCCGCCCGCGGTATTCAGCAGGGCGTTCAGCAGCGGCCAGTCGGATACGGCGTCCGATCCGTCGCGCATCGCTTCCGTCTCGCGGTTGGGGCTGGCGACGGACCCGGAATCCAGGTGATCGCGGCCGATCACCACCGGCGCCGCCAGTTCGCCGCTGCGCACCATTTCATTGAACGCCAGGCCGAGCCGGGCGCGCTGGCCCAGGCCGACCCAGCAGATGCGCGCCGGCAGGCCCTGGAAACTGATGCGCTCGCGCGCCATGTCCAGCCAGCGGTGCAGGTGCGCGTCGTCCGGAATCAGCGCCTTGACCTTGGCGTCGGTCTTGTAGATGTCCTGCGGATCGCCGGACAGCGCCGCCCACCGGAACGGGCCCACGCCGCGGCAGAACAGCGGCCGGATATAGGCGGGCACGAAGCCCGGGAAGTCGAACGCGCCGGCCACGCCTTCGTCCTTGGCCATCTGGCGGATGTTGTTGCCGTAGTCGAAGGTGGGCACGCCCTGCGCATGGAACGCCAGCATGGCCCGCACGTGCTGGGCCATCGACGCCTTGGCGGCCTGGACGACCGCCGCCGGCTCGCGCTGGGCGCGCTCGCGGTAGGCCTCCCAGGTCCAGCCGGCGGGCAGGTAGCCGTTCAGGGGGTCGTGCGCGCTGGTCTGGTCCGTGAGCAGGTCGGGGCGCGCGCCGCGGCGCAGCAGTTCCGGCAGGACCTCGGCGGCGTTGCCGCACAGCGCGATGGACACCGCCCTGCCTTCCGACGTGTACTCCTCGATGCGCGCCAGCGCGTCGTCCAGGTCCCTGGCCTGTTCGTCGACGTAGCGGGTGCGCAGGCGGAAGTCGATGCGGCTCTGCTGGCATTCGATGTTCAGCGAGCAGGCGCCGGCCAGGGTGGCGGCCAGCGGCTGCGCGCCGCCCATGCCGCCCAGCCCGGCGGTCAGCACCCAGCGCCCCGCGAGATCGCCGCCGTAATGCTGGCGGCCGGCCTCGACGAAGGTCTCGTACGTGCCCTGCACGATGCCCTGGCTGCCGATGTAGATCCAGCTTCCCGCCGTCATCTGGCCGTACATCGCGAGGCCCTTGGCGTCCAGTTCGTTGAAATGCTCCCAGGTGGCCCAATGCGGCACCAGATTGGAATTGGCGATCAGCACGCGCGGCGCGTTGGCGTGGGTCTTGAACACGCCCACCGGCTTGCCCGACTGCACCAGCAGGGTTTCGTCGTCGTTCAGTTCCTTGAGCGACTCGACCAGCCTGTCATAGCACTCCCAGTCGCGGGCGGCGCGGCCGATGCCGCCGTACACCACCAGTTCCCGGGGGTTCTCGGCCACGTCGGGATCCAGGTTGTTCATCAGCATGCGCAACGGCGCTTCGGTGAGCCAGCTCTTGGCTGTCAACTGGGTGCCGCGAGGGGCGCGGATCTCCACGTCTCGGTAGCGGTTCGGCTTTTCCATGGAATTCTCCCTGAACGGTTGTGCCGCGCAGGCCCATGGGCGCGGCTGTTCCCCGCATCATAGGATGACTATGCTTGTATATACAAGTTAAAAAACGATCGGCCGGATCAGGGATTCCCCGCATCCGCGCCCGCGCCCCGGCGGGGGCCGGATCAGCCGGCTCGCGGCGACAGTTCGATCACGCAGGCGTCCAGCGCTCCGTCCACCGCGGCCAGCCGGTATTCCGCCAGGCCGTCCTGCCCTTCGATGTGCAGGCAGTCGTAGCGCGACGGCAAGGCGTGCTCCGCGCCGCCGGCCGCGAGCGACAGGGCGGCGCCCGCGTTCAGCACCAGCACGCTGCGGGCGCTGCTGTGGAAGGTCCACGGACCCTCGCCCGCCGCCCATTGCAGGCGGGCGTCGTAGCGCGCCGGGGAATAGATCAGGTTGAAATCGCGGATGGGCCCGCCGACCAGGCGGCATTCCACCTGCGCGCCGCCGGAGAAGGCGTAGGCCCGCCGCGGCGCCAGCGGCGCCTGCCTGCGCCCGTCCACGGTCAGTTCTATGCCCTGGCCCTCCAGCACGGTGATGATGCGCTGATAGCCGGCGAATGCCGAAAAGCCGCCGTCCTGCCCCACGTCGGCGATGGACAGGCGCCAGTCGAACGCCGCGGTGCTGCCGCCGGGATTGCAGGCGACTTCCTGCGTGGTGCCGCCGCCGTTGCGCCACGGCATGCGGGGATGGGCCTCGGCCCGGTAAAGATGGATCCGGGGATGCTTCATGTCGTGAATTTGCCTTCCAGGCGGTGCCGCGAACCCGGGTGGATCAGCCGCGCCAGGGTCACGGCGCGTTCGCCCGACCAGGTGCGCCGCCGGATCAGCAGGCAGGGTTCGCCGCGCTCGATCTGCAGCAACTGGCATTCGCGCGGCCGGGCCAGGATGGCCTCGACGATATGCTCGCCTTCGGTCAGCGGCGCCACGCGCGTCAGGTATTCATAGGGAGTGGCTTGCGTGAAATCCTGCTTGAGGTAGTCGGGCGCCAGCTTCACGTTGACGTAGCGGTCCTCGAGCTGGATCGGCATGTCGTCCTCGTAGTGGACGATGACGGAATGGAACACCGGCTGCCCCGGGCGGATGTCCAGCGCCTGCGCCTGTTCGGCCCCGGCGGGTTCTTCGGCCAGGCGCACGACCCGGCTGTGGTGCCGGTGGTTGCGGGCCGAGATCTCGTCGGCGATGTTGTTGACCGCGAACAGCGCCGAACGCGCCTTGGGCTGGGCCACGAAGGTGCCCACGCCCTGCATCCGCACCAGCAGGCCTTCCGCGGTCAGTTCGCGCAGGGCCCGGTTGATGGTCATGCGGCTGAAGCCCAGCTCGTCCACCAGTTCGGCCTCCGAAGGCACGCGGTAATGCGCGGGCCACGCGCCGCTGCGTATCTGCTGCGCGATCATCTGCTTGACCTGGGCGTAGAGCGGCGCGGGCAAGGCGTTCGCCTGTACCGGCAATCTGGGCGGAGAAGAGGCCACGGGTCGTCCTGTTTTATACCGTTGAGCTGCGGGGGAGTCCGGGGATAAAGTATAGACAGGTACAGACCGACCGTTGCGCGCCTGGACGCGCGCGGCGGCTTTACGTATACTCCCCCCCTGTATTCATCGGAGCCCGCCGTGCCCCATTCCCCGGAAGAAAAGAAACGCGTCGTCACTCGCCTGCGCCGTATCCAGGGACAGGCGCTGGCGCTGGAACGGGCCGTCAACGAAGGCACCGAGTGCGGGGCGCTGCTGCAGCAACTGGCCGCCTTGCGGGGCGCCGCCACCGGCCTGATGGCCGAGGTGCTGGAAAGCCATCTCCGGGAAACCTTCCTGCAGTCCGCCCAGGGCGGCCAGCGCGAGGCCAAGGTCGAACCCGAAGCGGAGATCGACCTGTTGATGCGTCTCGTCCGTTCGTATTTGAAGTAACGCCACCTGACATTCGTGGAGCAAAGCTATGAAATCACGCGCAGCAGTCGCATTCGGACCCGGCAAGCCGCTGGAAATCGTTGAAATCGACGTCGCGCCCCCGCAGCGCGGCGAGGTGCTGGTGCAGATCACCCACACCGGTGTCTGTCACACGGACGCCTTCACCCTGAGCGGCGACGATCCGGAAGGCCTGTTTCCGGCCGTGCTGGGCCATGAAGGCGCCGGCGTCGTGGTCGAAGTCGGCGAAGGCGTGGCCTCGCTGAAGCCGGGCGACCACGTCATCCCGCTCTATACGGCCGAATGCCGCGAATGCAAGTTCTGCCTGTCCGGCAAGACCAACCTGTGCCAGAAGGTCCGCGCCACGCAGGGCAAGGGCGTCATGCCCGACGGCACGTCGCGCTTCAGCTACCAGGGCAAGCCGCTGTACCACTACATGGGCTGCTCCACGTTCAGCGAGTACACGGTCGTCAACGAAATCTCGTTGGCCAAGATCAACCCGGCCGCTCCGCACGAAAAGGTGTGCCTGCTGGGCTGCGGCGTCACCACGGGCCTGGGCGCTGTGCACAACACCGCCAAGGTCAAGGAAGGCGACACCGTCGCCGTGTTCGGCCTGGGCGGCATCGGCCTGGCCGTGATCCAGGGCGCGGTGCAGGCCAAGGCCGGCCGCATCATCGCCGTGGACACCAACCCCAACAAATTCGTGCTGGCCAGCGCCATGGGCGCCACCGACTGCGTCAACCCCAAGGACCACGACAAGCCGATCCAGGACGTCATCGTCGAAATGACCGACGGCGGCGTGGATTTCTCGTTCGAGTGCATCGGCAACGTCCACGTGATGCGCGCCGCGCTGGAATGCTGCCACAAGGGCTGGGGCGAGAGCATCATCATCGGCGTGGCCGGCGCCGGCCAGGAGATCAGCACCCGTCCGTTCCAGCTCGTCACGGGCCGTGTCTGGCGCGGGTCGGCCTTCGGCGGCGTCAAGGGCCGCACGCAATTGCCGGGCATGGTGGAAGACGCCATGAGCGGCAAGATCGACCTGGATCCGTTCGTGACGCACACGCTGCCGCTGGAACGCATCAACGAGGCCTTCGACCTGATGCACGACGGCAAGTCGATCCGCACGGTGATCCACTACTGAAGCGCCCTCCGGCGCCGCGTTCAGGAAGCCAGCGGCAGCCGGTACGGCTGCCGCGTCCGCCCCTCGCGATAGACGTTCTCGGTCTTGCCCACGAACGCCGCCAGCGAGAAATCCTTCAACGCCGTGCTGCGCGCCTCCTCGCCCATCCGGGCCAGGGCGTCCCGGTTCGCCAGGATCTGCGACAAGGCCTGGACCACGCTGTCGACCGAGGCGGGAGGCACCACCCAGCCGTCGCGGCCGTCGGTGACGTTCTCGGTCAATCCGCCCACCTCGCTGACGATCACCGGCTTGCCGGCGGCCATCATCTCGCGGCAGGCGAACGAAATCGTCTCCAGCTTCGACGACAGCACGAAGCCCACGTCCAGCGCGGACAGGAACGGCCGCACGTCGTCCAGCAGGCCGGTGAACACCACCTGGTCGGACATGCCCAGCTCGGCGACGCGCCGCATCTGTTCGACGTCCGGCAGCTTGCCGGCGATCAGGATCACCACCTGCCGGCGCTGCGGCGCCGGCAACATGGCCACGGCGGCGACCATGTCCAGCCAGTTCTTGTAGACCGCGGTGCCCGCGTTGCTGCCGATGACGAGCCGGCCCTGCATGCCGTCGGGCAGCAGGCTGTCCCGCGCCTGGGCTGCCTGGCGCTGCGTGGGCGGGCGGCATTTCTCCGTATCGACGCCGTTGTGCACCACTCGCAGGTCCTCGTTGCGGAACACCGACTGCTTCATGCGGCGAAAGGTATGGCTGCATACGCAAATGACGCGGTTGGTGCCCCATTTTGCGCGCACCCGCGCCCCCAGGCTCTTGGCGCTGCGGTCCGTATGCTGCGTGTAGACAATGAAAGGGCGCCGCGCTCCCATCCCCATGGTGGCCAGCATGCACAGCCTGTGATCCGCGGAGCCGTTGACGTGCACCACGTCGAATCGTTCGTCGCGCAGCAGGGCGCGCAGCCGGCGCAGCGCGCGAACCTGCTCCAGCGGCCGCCCCTTGAATTCCAGCGGGATCGTGCGCACGCCGGGCAGGGCGCGCGCCTCGGCCAGCAGGCGGCTGCTCGCCGGCGCGGCCACGACCACTTCCGACTTGTGGCAGAGAATGCGCGCCAGCGACATCACATAAGTGGTGTGGCCGCCGCCGTCGCCTTGGTGGAAATTGGTGTACAGGATCTTCATGGGTTCACATTGACTAGCGTTTGCGGAGCCGCCGCCGGGGACAGCAGGCAGCTCCAGTGACGTTTCTCGAACACGTCGCCGCCCAGCCGGCTGGCGGGAGACAGGTTGTAGACCTTGATCCCGCGCTCGGCGAGCAGCCTGCCGGCCCGCCGGAACGCAGGCTCGATGTGTCCTGGGAACTGCCGGTCCAGCGCGGTCGGCAATTGCGCAGCCGCGCTTTCATAGAATCGGGGCCCCGCGGCGGCCGTCAGGTCCAGGCCGTGCAGATAGACGGTCTTTGCGCCCAGCCACGCCAGCAACTGCAAGGCCGTGTAGGCGACGGTCCCGCCGCCGAACAGGCCGCGCGGCGGATCCAGGCTGAAGCCGTGCGCATGCACGGGATGGCGGGCGTCGAACAGCACCAGCCCGGGGTCCGCGGCCGACTGGGCCTCCAGCTCTTCGGGGCGCGCCCGCGGCCGCAAGGCGCGCTGGTGCACTTCCTCGAACAGGGCGATGCGGCAGCGCACGGACTCGCGGTCGAACAGGAATGCGATCCAGCGGTAGACCTCGGGCGTAACGAACAGCGTCAGGTCCTGCGCCAGCACCTCCGCCACGAGGTCGCGGCGGCGCCTGACGAAGCCGGCGTCCAGCATCGCGTAGTAGTCGAAACGCAGCGTAGGCTGTTGCCGCCGCAAGGCGATGGAACCGTTGACGCCCATCGCCACGCCCAACGGGCAGCGCGCGTAATCGATCTGGGCCACCGAGGGGCCGCTGAGTATCAGGTGCGCGTCGCCGCGGATGGGACGCGCCAACTGCTCCAGCGGCGTCGTGGCCGGGCCGCGCACGCCGCGCAGTTCGCAGCCGGCCAGCCGTCCGGCCGCATCGCGCCGCGGCTTCACGAAAGGCCACAGCGTTTCATTGTGCCGATACGCCCGAGGCCGCGTGTAGCGATAGAAATAGCGCAGGCCCTTGGTCAACGGGCGCGAACGCAGCAGGCGGGGAATGAGCCCGAAACTAGGCATGGACAATGTTGCGCGTATGCCGCAAAAAACTTGACGAGCGGCGAATTCTACGCAGGCGCCCCAGCGCAAAACGCGAGCGAAACCATTGAGATGTAACGCTTTGGCGGCCGCGCAGGACACGTCCCCGAATTGCGCCGAAAATCGCGCGCCGCGCTGCGGCGCACCGCGAGGAGGACGCCACCCATAGTGCGCGGCATGTCCCGGCCGGATGCAGCCGCACCGGGCCATGCGCACCGGTTGGCGACGGCGCGAGCGCGGCACCTGCAACACGTTCGATTACCTTTTGCCGCAAAGATTAGCCTGCGGCGTTTCGGCACGCGATACCGCCTCGCGCGTTGGGGGCCTCCGCATTCCGCTACGATGCGGGGTACCGGCATGGCGGCCCCGACGGCCGCGCGCCGGATGAGGCATGGGCCCCGGCCCCGGCGCAAGCACTGGAACCCCCTGGATAGAAAGGAATTCGATGTCTACGACCGCCACCCTGGCCGCCGCCGCGGCAGCCGCCAGCACGCCCCGGATCAGCGTCCCCGCGTTCCGGGCCCGCAAGCGCCAGGAGCCGCTGGTGATGCTGACCGCCTACACGGCGCGCATGGCCGAACTGCTGGACCCGCACTGCGACGCCTTGCTCGTGGGCGACAGCCTGGCGCAGACCATCTACGGCCTGCCGTCCACGGTGCCCGTCACGCTGGACATGATGATCGCGCACGGCGCCGCCGTGGTGCGCGGCTCGCGGCGCGCGCTGATCGTCGTGGACATGCCCTTCGGCAGCTACGAGGAAAGCCCCGAACAAGCCTTCCGCTCGGCCGCGCGCGTCATGAAGGAAACCGGCGCGGGCGCGGTCAAGCTGGAAGGCGGGCAAAGCATGGCGCCGACCGTCGCCTATCTCTCGGCCCGCGGCATCCCGGTCATGGGCCACGTGGGGCTGACCCCGCAGGCCGTGAACATCCTGGGCGGATACGGCGCGCGCGGCAAGGGCGAGGCGGAATACGCCCGCATCGCCGCCGACGCGGCCGCCGTGGCCGATGCCGGCGCGTTCTCGCTGGTGATCGAGGGCGTCGTCGAACCGCTGGCCGCGTCGATCACCGAGGCCGTCGCCTGCCCCACCATCGGCATCGGCGCGTCGGCCAAGTGCGACGGCCAAGTGCTGGTGGTGGACGACATGCTGGGCATGTTCGACCGCACCGCGCGCTTCGTGAAACGCTACGATGGCCTGGCCGACCGCATCCAGCAGGCGGCGCAGGGCTATGCCGCCGAGGTCAAGGCCCGGACGTTTCCCGGTGCCGCCCATCTCTATGGCGCGCCCGGCGCGGCGTAGACCGCGCGGGGACGGGTCTTTGCGGCGCGCTTTTCTGGCTAGAATCGTCTCCATGCCTTCCTACGCACACACCTCATGAGCCCACCCCGCAACGACCCGCCCCAATTGCAGGACGCGATCGCGGACGCCATCGGCACCGCGACGCGCGGCGCGGGGCGCGTGAACATCCTGGTCGCGGGCAAGACCGGCGTGGGCAAGAGCACGCTGATCAACGCCGTGTTCCGCGGCGACCTGGCCAAGACCGGCGCGGGCAAGCCCGTCACCCAGTCCACCCAGGAATTCACCCGGCCCGGCCATCCGCTCACCATCATCGACACCCGCGGCCTCGAAGTCGGCGACTACGAGCGCTCGCGCCAGCAGTTGGCGGACCTGATCCAGGAACGCTCCGCGTCGGACGACCAGGACAGGCACCTGCACGTGGCCTGGCTCTGCATCCAGGACAGCAGCCATCGCGTGGAAGACGCGGAGATCGAGCTGTGCGGCATGCTGGCCGATGCCGGCATACCGGTAGTGGCGGTGCTGACCAAGGCGCGCAAGAACAGCGCCTTCGCCGACGAGGCCCGCAAGCTGCTGCCGCGCGCCAAGCAGGTGGTGGCGGTGCGAGCCCTGCCGGAATGGATCGAGGAACTGGACGCCGAACTGCCGCCCATGGGCCTGGACAAGCTCATCGAGGTCACGGCGCTGCACATCCCGGAAGCGCAGCAGCGGGCGTACGCCAACGCCCTGTCCACGCGCAACAAGAAGGCGCTGGAAGTAAAAAAAAAGCGGGCTGAGATAGAGGTCAACGTGGCCGCGGGGCTGGCCGCGTCGGCCGCCGCCGCCCCCATCCCGTTCTCGGACGCCTTTGCGCTGGTGCCCATCCAGGTCGGCATGATCGCCAAGATCGGCATCACTTTCGGCATGGAACTCGACACCGCCGCCATCACCACCCTGGTGACCTCCACGCTGGGCGCGTCCGCCGCCACGCTGATCGGGCGTTCGGTCGTATCCGGCCTGCTGAAGTTCATCCCCGGCGCGGGCAGCGCGGTGGGAGGCACCATCGCCGCCACCACCGCCGGCACCATCACCAAGCTGCTGGGCAATGCCTACGTGGCGGTGCTGTACGACTTCTGCCTGAAACATCCCGGCAAGGACATCGACATCGCCATGATCGCGGCGGCCCTGAAGCAGCGCGTCAGCTTCTGAGCGCCCGCCGGATCTATACTTTTCCCATCGCCCTGGCCGGTGCGACGCGCCACCTGCCAGGGCGTCCCACGCCGCGCGTCGGATCCTCTATTGCACGGGCCCCCAACGGGCCCGCGCGCAAGGAGACGCACATGACACGCAAATACATCGATTGCCGCGAATACCCCAGCGAAATGAATTGCTCGGTGGCCCTGGCGGCGGATTCCGAAGGCGAACTACTGGAAGCGGCCGTGCAGCATGCGACCACGGTGCACAAGCACGCGGATACGCCGGAGCTGCGCACACAATTGAAATCGCTGTTCCATGACGGCACGCCGCCGGTTGAAACGCCGCCCCGCGCCTGATCGTCCCGGCGCAGGCGCGGCCTCCCGGCCGGCGCTTACGCCGCCTGCGCACTGCGCGTTCCGGCCCGCCGGCCCGGAACCTTATCCGCGGGCCAGGGCGGGCTGGACGGCCCGAGCCGTGGGCACGACGCCGAACAGGTTCTTCGGATCGGCCATCCGCGGCGCCACCTCGATGCGGGTGCCGATGCCGTGCCGCATGGCGGTGTCGCGCAGCCAGCGCAGCGCCGAGAAGTCCTCCAGCGCGAAGCCCACCGAATCGAAGATGGTCACGTCCCCGGCGCGCCGGCGGCCCTCGCTTTGCCCCGTCAGCACCCGCCACAGTTCCGTCACCGCGAAATCGGCCGGCATCTGCTGCAAATCGCCCTCGATGCGCGTCTGCGGTTCGTATTCCACGAACACCGATCCCGCGCGCAACACGTCCGCGTGCAATTCGGTCTTGCCCGGGCAGTCGCCGCCCACGGCATTGACGTGCATGCCGGGCTCGACCATGTCCGGGGTCAGGATGGTGGCGTAGGCCTTGTCGGCCGTCACCGTGGTGACGATGTCCGCGCCCTTGACGGCCTCCGCCGTGCTGCCGAAGCGCACCACGCGCAAGCCGGGCACCGAAGCCAGATTGCTTTCAAGCTTGCGTGTGGCGCCTGCGTCCACGTCATAGACGTGCAGCGTATCGATGCCCAGGATGTAGTGGAAGGCGAGCGCCTGGAATTCGCTCTGCGCGCCGTTGCCGATCAGCGCCATCGTGCGCGAATCCGGCCTGGCCAGCGCGCGCGCCGCCAGCGCCGACGTCACGGCCGTGCGCAGCGCGGTGGTGAGCGTCAGCTCGCTGATCAGCAGCGGCTCTCCCGTCGCGACCCGCGCCAGCGCGCCGAAAGCCATCACGGTGGACAGCCCGGCCTGCGGATTGCCGGGATGGCCGTTCACGTACTTGAAGCTGTAGAACTCGCTGTCGGCGGTGGGCATCAGTTCGATCACGCCAGTCCGGGAATGGCTGGCCACCCGCGCGCTCTTGTCGAATTCCTGCCATCGAAGAAAGTCCGACAGCACATAATCCAGCAAACTGGAAAAGACCTGTTCCGGGCCTTGCTGGGCCACGATCTTCGCGACATCGGAAGTGGAAAGCAGCGTCGTCATTTATTTCTCCCCGAGTTATGGAAAGGAAATTCTGGCGGACGGGCAAACCAATTCCTAGTGACAACAATCCACACAAAACGCTAAGATCCTGGCATTCTGACAGCAATAAATAGCACTTTTCACAATGGACACGCTAGATCGGAACCTGCTCGGCCTGTTGCGCGCCGACGCCCGCATGTCCGTCGCCACGCTGGCGAAGAAACTGGACGTCTCGCGCGGCACCATCGACAACCGCATCCAGAAACTGGAAGAGCGCGGCGTCATCCTCGGCTATACCGTGCGCCTGCGCCCGGAAGCCCAGACCGAGGACATCGTCGCCTGGATGAGCATCGCCGTGGAAGGCCATGAGACGCGCAAGATCGTGAACCTGCTGATGGGCGAGCCCAGCGTGGCGGGCCTGCACGACACCAATGGCCGCTGGGACCTGCTGGCCGAGCTGCGCGTCCCGACCATCGACCAGCTCTCCGAAGTGCTGGACCGCCTGCGCACGCTCAAGGGCATCGCCGCCACCGAGACCAGCATCCATCTGAAGACCTTCAAGGCGCTGTGAGGCCGGGGGAGGTTGGTTTGGGCTTGCTTATGGCCCGTTGTGGACAATCAGCAAAGGAATAAATTAAGTGGCTGCCGAAAGCACTCCACGGGTATGAAGGGCGAGATACGGCCCTCACCTACGGCACTACCGCCCCTTCGCCCACTACTCAGCTCCTTGCGGCAAGTCGTATCCATGGCCATCGAGCTCAGGAGACACATGGACAAAAATATTTTCGTCAAGGACGGGAAAGTCGATGTGGGAATCTACCATCCCTTCTAAATAGCCTCGCTTCCACTTGATGCGATCTGCGGCGTTTAAGGCACTCCACAAATCTTGCCCAATCTTGATACCTTTGGGGCGAAACTTATGTTCAGCGATAGCCTGATCGAGGACTGTGATCGAAGTTGAATCTGGCATGAGAACTTTCTTAAGAGTTTGAACGGAAGGCGCCGATTGACACCGTATCGGACAAGGCAAGCGGACCGCAGAATGCGGGTCCTTTTGAGCCTCGGGTGTAACCGGTTACTTGGAGAAGCGAAAATAGCCGCCACAGACCGTCGCACGACGGATTCTTGGCTGATCTTCAGCGAGGTACGCATTAAACAATCAGTATAAGCTTCCATCCTAGAAATTGGACCGATCAATATCAGCCTAGGTGTATGGAAAATCGCGACCTTCGGAACTTAGTTAAAGGCTCATTTCACTGCTGGGCACGGTATGACAGTCGTTTAACTCCGGGATGCGTATTGAAGCGCTTTCACGCCGGTTACATACCAACAGCCTTTTTCTTTGGTTGACGTTGCTAGAACACGCATCCACGGGCGGGACCTACACTCTTGAGGGAAGCGCTCCCAGAGTTCTACGCCGCAGCCTCCGGCGAAAGGGCACTTTGTTGAAGGAAGAGCTTCGGTCGCGTGAATAGCTCCATCGGCGCTGATGTGTAATTGACTAAAATGCAACGCTGATTGCAATGCACCCAGACGCTGTTTCTTTTTTTCGGTCCGCGCGACGACATTTGGGCCATGCCAGTACATATCGTGTGCGTTGTCGGGTTTGCCCTGAATAACAAGACAGTCGAGCATAGTGCCTACAGCCTTTTTGAAGCCGTCGACAGTCATGATCTCAGATAAAAATTCCAATTCGGGTGCCCAACGGTTTCGCCGCAGCCGCGCCCCGGCCTCGACGAGCGCCATGTACTCTCCCATGGCTGACCAAATCACATCGCCTGGGTCAAGGTCGATCTGTTGCTGACGCATTTGATCGAGTACATTGCTGCGGACTTTATCCCACTGTGATCGAGCGAGATCGAGGACTTCATCAACGGGTACCGTCGTTTCCTTCAGCCGTCGACAAATCTCCGCCAACCCATACCCCGCTGCATTGGAATGTAACGCAGAGATTCCAATGGCTATGTAGTCCCTGGCCGCCAGGTCTCGCTTTGACCAATTTCGGACTAGCAAGCGGTATGCGAGATAGGGAAATACTCTGGTTCCCTCATCCAATCGGTCCACCGATACACCGCCTAATCTGCGCATCTCGCGATCGATTTCATATGCGACACCCTCTGTTACGAAGCTGAGGCCAATTGCTATGCGTTCAAATTTCTTCGCGCCAGTCCCGTCGTCCGCAACGAAAGTCGAGTGAACACTGGTCCCCAGTTCTGTTGTTTCAATTTGCGCGGCGCTGCATTCCCACGCTTGAATGTCAGTATTGCTTCCCAGTTTCTTTGACGAGGTAGCGCCAAGCTGGCCGTGTATCACTCCTCCCACGAAATTCAGAAACGCGAGTTGATCGGGTTTCAGTGTGCCGGGTCCGAGAAAATGACCAAACTCGTTCGTTCCGGCGGCCAACGCTCTCAGTAAAATCAGATTCGACACTAAGTACGCATTACCAGCGGTCGTCGATGCATTGTGCAGGAAATGAACGTACTCATGGGCATGAAACGGAACGGCTGAAGGAAGTGGGTCGCCCTCGTCAGGATCAAGGTCAAACATACTATCCATTCGATAGTAGAAGGCATTCTGACGGTATACGCCTGCGGCTGCGCTACTCGCACTATCAAACTCCGAAGTATTTTCCATTGCGACTTTCTTTGCGTTCGAGACTTTGGTTTCTTACGTCATAGCCTCGGGTTAAATTTTGCTACGGAAAAAGGGCGTCAAAATTTTTTCCCCCGTGCTTCGCTACGGCGTAAACCGGAACCCATCTAGCCCTTTAGTTTCAGTATCAACGCCTTTTTGTTTTGATCAAAAGTATAGATGGCTGCCAAGGGAATAGCGGTGATCATCATTCCGGATAGAATGCCCGACACCTGAGGGTTGAACTTGTTGAGCAGAGGAACGCTTGCGATACCTTGGCTGATAACGCGCTGTACGTAAACACCGGCAATCGCCGATGCAGTGCCCAACAGGATGACCTGGAGCGATGCAAGCTTGTCGGGGTCATTGCTGAGCAAGACACGGACGCTACGCACAACGCTAAGGGTGCTCTCACGGATAATGGCATACACAAAAGCCGGCATCTTCAGGATCAGTGAGATCAATATCTGCGGGATCACGCTCAGCGCACCCGCAACACCGGCTTCAATGCCGAGCGCTTTGGCTCGCTCCCAAATCTGACGCTCTTCAAAGCGTTGACTCAAGGCCGCTGAAATCCGCTCTTTGCTCTCGGTGAACTCGTTGACAAGGCCGTTGCCGGAGACGAGCTTGACGCGCTTTAGTTCGTCCATGAATACGTCAATCGTCTCAACGACAATTAAACCTACGACTTGCTGGGCGGCCATGGTCGCACCGGTCAGCGCCACCGTGGTGGATATTTCCTTGATGGCTTGAATTTGGCCAGCACGGATGACTTCTTTGCTTTCCGCGTAGGCATCGTCAACCGCCTTTTTGTCGATGATGTGCTCCGTTTTGCTACCTTTTATGGTCACAATGAGCTTGCCTTCGTCCGTCGGATGCGGGCGGCTGTTCTGATCGAGCCACTCGTAGACATCCTGATCATTCTTTTGGCTATTGATGCTGCGGTGCATGTATTTCAAGTTGCCCGGATCATTCACGACGGCCCCGAACTGTTCATCGGTCAGGCCAATCTTGAGCAGCGTATCCGCAAAGAT
This sequence comes from Achromobacter veterisilvae, assembly GCF_900496975.1. Lineage (GTDB taxonomy): Bacteria > Pseudomonadota > Gammaproteobacteria > Burkholderiales > Burkholderiaceae_B > Achromobacter > Achromobacter veterisilvae. The sequence goes on along the minus strand of NZ_UFQC01000012.1, from coordinate 107,536 downwards.
CTCTTTGCGGGATGTGACGTGATCAACAGTCACCGTATTGCCCCTATCGCGCTCATAGACCAACGGCTCATCAGGGTTGTAGCCATTGGCGAACACCGTGCCGTCTGGCGTATCCTTCGAAGGCTTCATGCCGCCATAATCACCCATATGCTCATAGCGGTCTTTACGGTAGAAATCGTAGCTGTCTGTGAGCTTGTCGTATTTGGCTTGGCTTTGTTGGTCCAGGATGTCGCCCAGCATAAACGCGGCGATCGCACGACGCGCGGCTTCGTTGCGACACTGATCGTAAATTTCGTCCATGGATTTCGCCGGCGTAGGCAGGCGGCCACGAATGTCTTGGACCATCTGGAAAGTAGATTTGTCTACTTCGAATGTGCCACGAAAATACTGTTGGAGCTTGCTGGCGGACTCCTTGGAAAAGTTGCGGGCAGAGTCTTTGGCGTCGTCAAAGTCAAACTCGCGAACAGTGTCCACAACCTTATCAGTCATGTCCCTCGCGCTGTTGGCCAATCCGATGGCAGTCGCTTTGGATTTACGCTGGGCTTCCTCGTAGTCGAATTCCCGCACGGCGCTAATTGCATTGGCGGATACGTCCATAGCCTTTTCACCCAGGGCACTTGCAGCATCCTTTAATGAACTGGCACCGGCTTCTAGCTTTTCTTTTGCTGAACCTACAGCGTCTTTCAAAGAGTTGACACTAAATTTCTTCCCGAACAGAGCCATGCCCAACCCCTGTGTAAATAAATGTCACAAGTTTACACATTGCTTCATGACTAGTCGAACTACAGCCTGCCGTAGCCGCTCTTGTGAAAATCACATTGGGTACGTTTAGGCGAAGATGTTCAGGGGATGGATGCAAAGAAAATGAATTTCGGGCGACAGCCATTCGGACGTTTGACCTGCTTGGTCCAAACACCAAGTACACCAGCCTGCGGTCTGCGTCATTTCACGGACGGTCCCCGCTTCGCCAGGTAAACCTCGAAGATAACGAGGTCGCCATCGCAGGCCCCGATTCGCACAAGTCGCACCACGCTCCAATACGAATCCACCGCGAAGTCCGAAATCTCCTCGCGAATGAGAATTATTGCTAACATACCGCCTTTGGTGCGCATGCCTGCCTGAAATTTCCCGATGTCCCGCTCCCCGGAGTCCAAGAAAAGCTGGCTCGCCCATTACGGCGAGCTGATCGGCGCATGGGCGCGGCGCACCGGCAATTACCACGACGCCGAGGATGCGACGCATGATGCTATCGTGCGGGTGCTCGAAACCGATACGGGCGCCCTGGTCAATCCGCGCGCCTACCTGCATCGCAGCGTGCATAATCGGCTGATCGACACGCATCGGCAGTCCAAGCTGCTCGAACTGGTGCCGCTGCACGAGCTGGACGAAGGCGAGCATCCACTGCTCACCGATCCCGATGCCGCGGCGCGCACCTCGCAGTTATTGGCTTCGCTGAAAGCAGGGCTGGCGGAGCTGCCGCTCAAGTGCCGGCAGGTTTTCCTGTGGCATCGGCTCGAAGGGTATACCCAGGAAGAAATCGCGCAAAAACTCGGCATCTCGGTGAATATGGTCGAAAAATATATGATCCGGGCCGTGCGGCATCTCCGGGACAGGTTGCAGAATCATGCGCCGCACTGAATCAGGGTTTCCGCTTTCCCGCTTGCCATGACCACAGCCCCCTCCCATTCCCCGGACGCCGCGCGCGATGCAGCCGCTTACTGGTTTGCCAGAGTGCATTCCGGCAAGTTCACGGCGGCCGAACGGGAACGCTTTGAGCAATGGCGCCGGGCCGATTCCGGCAACGAGCGCGAGTACCGCGCGATCGACGAGATCTGGCAGGCGACCCGTCTCTTGCCCGAAGACGACTTGCGCGAACTGCTGGAGGCGCCCGAACCGGCGTCGGCGCGCGGGCGCAATGCGCGCCGGCGGTGGCTGATCGGCGCCAGCGCGGTCTGTGGCATTGCCGTGGTGGGCGGCGCCCTCACACACGGGCGAATACTCGACATGCTCGAGACGCCCCTGCACGAGGCCCGCTATGTCACGGCGCGCGGCGAGCAGCGCAGCGAAAGGCAACCCGACGGTTCTGTCATCCAGATGAATGTTTCCACCGACCTCGTCGTGCGCTATTACGCCAAGCGCCGCAGCGTCGAACTGGCGAGCGGCGAGGCCACGTTCGAGGTGGCTGGAAATGCCGAGCGTCCATTCTTCGTGGAAGCGGGCAGCGTGTCCGTCAGAGTCACGGGCACGGTCTTCAACGTACGCCGTGACGAGGAGCGAGTGGCGGTGGCGGTGCAGTCCGGCAGCGTCGAGGTGTCGTCCGGACGCTGGTGGAACCGGGAGCGCGCCATGCTGACCGCCGGCATGATGGCGCGCTCGCAGGCCGACCGGACCTTGTCGGTCGAGACGGGCGACGTGTCGGCCGTCACCGCATGGCGGCAGGGCAAGGTGGTGTTCCAGGATCAGCCGCTCGAAGACATGGTGCGGGAGATGAACCGCTATCTGTCCCGGCCGATTCATCTGGCCGACAGCAAGCTCAAGCGCCTGCGCATGGCGGGCGTTTTCGGCATCGAAGACGGGGAGGCCTTTCTGCAGGCCCTCCAGAACAGCCTGCCGATTACCGTGCAACGCCGCCCCGACGGCGGCGCGGACCTTTCGTTGCAGCGCTGAGCGCCCCGCGGCCGTCTTCTTCGGCCGTTTCTGAAAACGAGAATCGCTCCCGTTACAAATTAATCCGGAAATCCGTTCAGGGTTTTCCGCCGGCCGTCCGTCGTACTGAATGTAGGGGCTGCTTCGGTCACCGCCGCGGCCCCGCCATGATCCTTTGGCCAAAGGGATGAGGCGTCGCGCGCGCTTGACATAGCAACCAGGAAAATTTGTGATCGACCGGACCCCTTTCTCGGCCCACCGATGGGATGACAAGCGCCATGCGTCCCATGCCGTTACCGCCACGCTCTCCACGCTGGCCGTCGCTCTTGCGCTGACGCTGACGGCGGCTCCCGCCGCCGTGCGCGCGCAGGAGACGGCCAAAGCGATCGATATTCAACAGCGTTCGCTTGGCGACGCCTTGCTGCAGCTCGGCCAGCAGACGTCGCTGCAATTCATCTACACCTCGGACCTGGTGCGCGGCATCCAGGCGCCGGCGATCAGCGGGACGATGGCGCCCGAGGAGGCGTTGCGCCGGCTCATCGAAGGCACGGGCATCGAATATTCCCGCAACGGAAACACCATCAATCTGCGGCGCGCGGGCGGAGCCACCACCCTTGCGCCAGTCGAGGTGACCGGCTCGTTCAACCCGGCCACCGAAGGCACGGGCGCCTACACGGCCGTGGGCCCCAGCCGCACGGCGACGGGCTTCGATCTTTCGTTGCGGGAGACGCCGCAGTCCGTCACGGTGATGACGCGCCAGCGCATGGACGACTTCAACCTCTACACGCTGTCCGACGTGCTGCAGCAGACGCCGGGCGTGGCGGTCGATCGCCAGGGCGATGCGTTCAACTTCACGGTGCGCGGCTCCGCGGTGAACATGCAGGTCGACGGCATGCGCCAGAAGGCGAACGGCTGGTTCGCGAATTCGCAGACGCAGTTTTCGCTGAACGACATGGTCGACATAGACCGCATCGAGGTGCTCAAGGGTTCGTCCGGCCTGATGTCCGGCGACGGATCGTATGGCGGCATCGTCAACATGATCCGCAAGCGGCCGACGGCCGAGTTCCAGGCCAGCGTCGGCGCGGCCGCGGCGAGCTGGGACAACTACCGGGCCGACGTCGACCTGGGCGGGCCGCTCAACGAGAGCGGATCGATACGCGGGCGCCTGGTCGCCGCGGCGACCGACGGCCGAAGCTTCATCGACGACGTGAAGACCAACAGCCAGACGCTGTTCGCCACCGTCGATATGGACATCACGGCGAACACGCTGTTCAACGTGGGCTTCACCCATCGCCGCCGCGAGTTCTGGGGCGCGGGCAGCACGTCCATGATCCAGGCGTATACCGCCTCGGGGGAATTCCTCGGCATGCAGCCCCGTTCGTTCAACGTGGGGGCCCCATGGTCCGGCTACGAACAGGAGTCGAACACGGTGTTCTCCAGCCTCCAGCACAAGTTCGCCAATGGCTGGGTCGCGACACTCAAGGGCAGTTACGACAGGACCGAGAACCCGCGCGGCGGGCTGGGCATATGGTTCACGGCGGTGCCGGAAGTGGTGGACTACTCGTGGAGCCGGGACTACGACAATCGCAACACCAGCGTGGCGCTTGAAGTGCAGGGGCCCTTCGAACTTTTTGGCCGCACCCATGAGTTGCGTTTTGGGGCGGACTCTTACCGCACCACCACCGACTCGTATAGCGGCAACGCTCGCCGCACCAACCTGGGACTGGACTACTCGGAAGGCGGCGGAGCCATTCCCAAGATCGATCTCGATGCCGTTCCGATGAACAACCACAGCTACTTCAGCTCCAAGCGCCGCTCCGTGTATGCCGCGGGCCTGTTCAGCCTGGCCGATCCGGTGAAGCTGATCGGCGGCGTGCGTATCACCGACTACGACCAGTTCGACTACACACCCTATGCGTACAGCAACAACGATCTGAGAGAGCGCGGCGTCATCACCCCCTATGGCGGTCTGGTGGTCGACGTGACCAAAAATTTGTCCGTCTACGGCAGCTATTCCTCCATCTTCAACGCGCAGAACGCGCGGGACGAGCAGGGCAACACGATCGATCCCGAAGAGGGCATCACGTATGAGGTGGGCGCCAAGGGCGAGTTCTTCGACAATCGCCTGAACGTCAGCATCGCGCGCTTCTGGATGAAGACGGACAATACCGCGGAGGAAACGGGCGAGGTCCGTCCGGACGGCGAGGCCATTTACCGGGCGGTATCGGGCGTCATGCGCCGTGGCTACGAACTGGAAATGTCCGGCGAGCTTGCCGCGGGCTGGCAGGTGCAGGGCAGCTACGTCATGAACAGCAGCAGCCTGAGCACCTCGGACACGGTTCCCAAGTATCAATTCAAGCTGGCGAGCAGCTACCGGATGCCGGGCGCGCTGCAGAACCTCACGGTCGGCGCCGCTGCGCGCTGGCAGAGCAAGGCCGTGGCGGGGCCGCTGGAACAGTCTTCGTTCTGGCTGGTGGATCTGATGGCGCGCTATCAGGTCAACAAGCAGTTGATGATCGGCGCCAACGTCAACAACCTGCTAGACAAGAAATACATGTCCGGCATGCGCGACTTCGGCCGGGTGCAATACACCTGGGGCGCGCCGCGCAACTTCAGCGTCAACATGCGTTATCAGTTCTGAACGGCATGCCGCGGCGGCCGGCCGCCGCGGCATGTCCCTTTGCGTGAGCGCGGGACATGAAAGAATCGTTTCGCCAGTGCATGGCCTGGTTGCACACGTGGACCGGGCTGACGACCGGATGGGTGCTGTTTTTCGTCTTCGTCACCGGAACCGCCGGTTACGTCGACGATGAAATCACGCGTTGGATGCGGCCCGAGCTGCCCTATGCCGCGGTCCAGCGCGAGCATGGCGACACGTCCACGATGATCGGGCTGGCGCTGGCGCGGCTTCAGGCCGTGGCGCCTCAAGCCCGATCCTGGACCGTGACCTTGCCGCATCGTTCGCGGGAGCCGCGCGGCGAGCAAGGGCTGGCGATCGCCTGGGAAACCTTGCCGGCACCCGGGCAGGACCGCGGCCGCCGTCTGCGAGAGGAGCTCGACCCGGGCAGCGGCGCGCCGCTGCCCGCGCTGCAAGCCCGCGCCACCGGCGGCGGCGCGGTGCTCTACCGCATGCACTATCTTCTGCACTACCTGTCCTACGAGACCGGCATCAAACTGGTCGGCATCTGTACGATGCTGATGCTGCTGGCGGTCGTGACAGGCGTCATCACGCACAAGCGGATCTTCACCGACTTCTTCACGTTCAGGCCCGGCAAAGGACAGCGCTCCTGGCTCGACGCCCATAACGTCGTCAGCGTCATGTCGCTGCCTTTTTTCCTGATGATCACCTATACGGGGCTGGTCTTTTTCGCCATCACCTATTTGCCGGCTGCGCGCGATGCGCTGTACGGCGATACGCCAGCCCAGCGCCAGGCGTACGTCCAGGAATTGCGCGGCCCCGCGCGCGACGACCTGCCGGTGTCGGCGCCCCGGGTGCCGTTGCCGGCGCTGGTCGCGCGGCTCGAGGCGGAGTGGGACGGCCGGGTAGCGTCCCTCCAGATGGTCCATCCCCGCAACGCCACCCCCTACGTCGACGTGCGCCGGGCGAACGCATCGGGCCTTCACGTCGAGCGGCCGGTGCTGCGGCTCAGTGCCCTCGACGGCACGCCCTTGGCGCGTCCGGCCGACGACACGACCACGCGGGTGCGCAGCACGCTCTTCGCGCTGCATGAAGGCCTGTTCGCCAATTGGTGGTTGCGCTGGCTGTATTTCATTTCCGGCCTGCTCGGCTGCGCCGTGATCGGCACGGGGCTGGTGCTCTGGACGGTGAAGCGCCGCCAGCAGCACCGGACTCGGTCGGCGGACGCCGGCTCTTTCACGGCGCGCGCCAACGCCCTCGGGCTGCGCCTGGTGGAGGGGCTCAACGCGGGCACCCTGGTCGGCCTGCCGCTGGGGCTGGCCGCCTACTTCTGGGCCAATCGCCTTTTGCCCCTCGCGCTACACGAACGCGCGGAATGGGAAGTGCACAGCCTGTTTCTGGTTTGGGGCTGGGCGTTGCTGTATGCCTGCGGGCGGCCGGTCAAACGGGCCTGGCTGGAACTGCTGTCGCTCGCCGCTGTGGCCTATGGCGCGATCCCGCTGCTCAATGCGCTGACCACCGACAAGCACTTGGCCAGGACGATGGCGCAAGGCGACTGGGCGCTGGCCGGGTTCGATCTGGCGATGTTCGGCCTGGCCGCCCTCTTCGCCGGCGTGGCGCTCAAGCTCAAGAACAAGTGGCGCGCGGCCGGCGTTCCCGCCGCCCCCCGTCCGGCGCCGCGCACATGAGCAAGCGCGCACTTTCCCTGACATACCGGCTGCAAGTGGCCTCCCGCGTGGTGGCGGCGGCGGTGGGCGGCTATGGGTTGACCAGCGCGACGATCGTTCTGGTGGCCTTGCTGCTGCCCCTGCCGCGCGCGCAGGCGGTGCTGGCGTCGAGCATGCTGGGGTTCGTCTGGTACACGCTGGCGGTGATCGCGGTCTTCAGCGTCAGGACGGCCGTTCGTGCCTGGCTGGCGATAGCGCCGCCAACGGCCGCCATTGCGCTGGCGTGTGCCTGGCTGCTGCCGGCGGCCGGGAGCGGGCCATAATGGCCGGCGCCACCTCCGCCGCCGCGGGAAAACCCGATATAAAACTTTGCGCAGCCCCCATGATCCCGCGTTATGCATGGCGCCTGGACGGCTTGCCCTGCCCGTCCAAATAGGTCCGTCGAATCAGGGCCTTAGCGCAGATTCCCGCGCGCGGTCCCGTGGGCTGCGCGAGGCCGAACCCCGGTTTCGCATTTGCGCGTCCCCATGCATGCTTGCGTCTTCCGCCGGGCGCCGCGCGCGGCGCTCGACCCACAGCGATAAGAAGACCTGGAGATTTACACCGTGAGCAATGCAACCCCCTCCCGCAAAATGGGCCTGGCGGTCGCCCAGATGGGCGCCGTGAACCTCGCCGACTCGCGCGCGGCGGTCGTCCGCCGCCTGGTCGAGATGATGCGCGAGGCCGCCGCCCGCAAGGCGGAGTTCGTGGTGTTCCCCGAGCTGGCGTTGACCACCTTCTTCCCGCGCTACTGGATGGAGGACGCCGAGGCGGTCGAGCGCTACTTCGAAAAAAGCATGCCCAACGCCGATGTGCAGCCGCTGTTCGACACGGCGCGCGAACTCGGTATCGGCTTCTACCTGGGCTATGCCGAACTGACGCCCGAGGGCCGGCAATTCAACACGGCGATCCTGGTGGACCGCAGCGCGAAGATCATCGGCAAGTACCGCAAGATCCACCTGCCCGGCCATTCGGACCACAAGGTCGGCGCGCCGTTCCAGCACCTGGAGAAGAAATTCTTCGAAGTCGGCGACCTGGGTTTCGGCGTCTGGGAAACCGACGACGTCAAGATCGGCATGTGCCTGTGCAACGACCGCCGCTGGCCCGAGACCTATCGCGTGATGTCGCTGCAAAGCGCCGAACTGATCGTGCTGGGCTACAACACGCCGTCCCTGAATATCCATTGGAACGAACCCGCGCACCTGCGGACCACGACGCACGAGATCGTGCTGCAGGCCAGCGCCTACCAGAACGCGGTGTGGGTCGGCGCCGCGGCCAAGTGCGGCCACGAAGACGGCCACCACATGATCGGCAGTTCGATGATCGTCGCGCCGTCGGGCGAGATCGTGGCGCGTTCCAGCGGCGAGGAAGACGAAGTGATCACGGCGCGCATCGACCTGGCCATGGGCCAGGCGTTCCGCGACCACGTTTTCAACTTCGCCAAGCACCGCAGCCCGCGGCACTACAGGCTGATCGTCGAACGCACCGGCGCCGGCGACCCGCTACCGGTGCCCGAAATCGACTAGGCTCGGCCGATGATTGCCCGGGCCGTCGCGGACAGGATCAGGGCGGGCGGCGCGCCCGGCCGCGGCGCCGCGCCGGCCGTGCTGCTAGACTGCCTTCAGTCCACAGCCCGACCGCCCCGGATCCCATGCGACTCATCGACACAGAACAGACCCGCGACGCCCTGACCTTCGACGCCGTCATTCCCGCCCTGCGGGACGCCTTCCGCGACGGCGCCACGGTGCCGGCGCGCCACGTCCACGCCATCCAGTCGGGCAACGCCCGCGGCACCGCGCTGATCATGCCGGCCTGGAGCGAGCGTGGCTATTTCGGCGTGAAGATCATCAACATCTTTCCCGAGAACACGCACCAGGGCCTGCCGGGCCTGCACGCCACATACAACCTGTACAGCGCCACGACCGGCGTGCCGATCGCGCAGGTGGACGGCGACGTCGTCACGGCCTACCGCACGGCGGGCGCGGCCGCGCTGGGCGCGGACTACCTGGCCCGCGCCGACGCCGGCACGCTGTTGATCGTGGGGTCCGGCCGCATCGCCGGCCTGGTGGCCCAGGCCATGCGCGCCGTGCGGCCCATCCGGCGCGTGCTGGTCTGGAACGTCCGCCCGGCCGGCGCCGGACGGCTGGCCGAACAATTGCGCGCACAAGGTTTCGATGCCCAGGCCACCGAGGACCTGGAAGGCGCCGCGCGCCAGGCCGACATCATAAGCTGCGCCACGCTGTCCACGGTTCCGCTGATCCGCGGCGCCTGGCTGCGCCCCGGAGTGCACCTGGACCTGATCGGCAGCTTCACGCCCGACATGCGCGAAACCGATACGGCCTGCTTCGACGGCACCACCGTCTACGTGGACACCGACGAGGCGCCCACCAAGTCCGGCGACCTGCTGTCGGCCTTCGAGGCCGGCGTGCTGACGCGCGAAGCCATCCAGGGCGACCTGCACCAGTTGACCACAGGCGAACGCCCGGGCCGGCGCGACGATCGGGAAATCACGGTATTCAAGGCGGTGGGCAGCGCGCTGGAAGACCTGACGCTGGCCACGCTGGTGTACGAATCGGTGGGCGGGCAAGCAGATGCGTAGGATGGGTGGAGCGCGAGATCCTCTCCACGAGAACCCCGCTCTTCAACGCGCGAAACCCATGCGGCGGCAATAGTCTGTTTTCCGGCCGATGCCGGGCATTGTCTGCCCACGGCCGCATGGGTTTCGCGCGCTGGATACCTGAGTTCTTGCTTAAGAATTCTCGCGCTCCACCCATCCTACGAATGCCGGTCGGGGTCCGGGTTCAGGCCCATCATCATGCCGCCGCCACCGGCGCCGCCTTCTCCACCGCCTCCGCCCGCTTTCGCGCCGCCGCCTCCCTTGCCGCGCGCCGTCGAGGACGGCCGGGCAGGGCCTTGCCTGGGAATCTGCAATTGCGCGGGAACCGGCTCCAGGTCCAGCACCTGGCGGATGAAGTCGCGCAGCGACACCACCAGTTCGGCGGTATGCACCGGACGCCCCGCCACCAGATCGGCCGCCGCCGCGGCCGCCAGCCGCACCTGGTCTTCGGTGCCCAGCAGGATGACGTCGGACAGCGCCGCTTCCGCCGCGTCGCGCATGCGGCGCGCGCGTTCGCCGCTGGGCCGGTCGGGATCGGCGTCGTCGCCGGCCTGCCCTTCCTCGGCCGCCTGCCGCTTCACGTCGCGCAGATGGCGGGGGTCCACCGCCAGATTGCCCGTGAACGATCCGCCCAGCGTCTTGTACGCCGCGATCAGCGTGCGCAGCCGTTCGTTGATCTGCCGGTTCTCGCGCGCGCGGCGCTGCTGTATCGTCTGCATGACCAGCAGCCGGATGCCGACGCCGATCAGCGTGATCAGCGCCAGCCCCAGCAGCGTCGAGAGCAGGCCTTGCCAGGAAGAGAAATCCAGATTGCGCATGCGACGTGACTCCTGCTATTCGAACCCGCGCGGCCCCAGCGCCTCGGCCATGTAGTCGATGAAGGACTTGATGCGGGAGGAAACCGCCGTGTTGCGGTAATACACGGCGTTGATGGGTTGCCTGACCTCCAGTGTCTGCTTGACGAACAATTGCCGCAAGGCGCCTGCCTTGCGGTCGCCGCGCGTCATGAAGTCGGACAGGCAGACGATGCCCGCGCCGTTCAGCGCCAGTTGCCGCAAGGTCTCGCCGCTGAACGACCGCAGGGCCGGCGCGACGCGCAGCGGCTGGCCGGCGGCGTCCAGCAGCGGCCATTCGTTCAGCGATTCCAGTTGACTGAAGCCCAGCAGGGTATGCGAGGCCAGGTCCGCCACGCTCTTGGGCGTGCCTTGCCTGGCCAGGTATTCGGGGCTGGCCAGCACGCGCACCCTGCTGCTGCCCAGCGGCACCGCGTGCAGCGACGAATCCTTCAGCCGCCCGATGCGGATGGCCAGGTCCGTGCGCCGCTCCAGCAGGTCGATATTGCCCTCATTGCTGTTGAGTTCCAGCTCCACCTGCGGATACCGCCGGCAATAGCCCGGCACCAACGGGACCACCACGTGCAGCATGAACGGCGACGCCGCGTCCACCCGCAGCAGCCCCGCCGGCTGGTTGCGGCGCAGGCTCATCAGTTCCTCGGCCTCCTCCACGGCCGCCACGATCTTGCGGGCCTGCTCCAGGTAGGCGCGGCCTTCCTCGGTCAGCGCCAGCCGGCGGGTGGTCCGGCGCATCAGCGTGGTCTGCAATTTTTCCTCCAGCCGGCTCATGGTCCGGCTGGCGGCGGAGATGGTCTGGCCCAGCACCTGCGCGGCGGCGGTGATCGAACCGCTGTCCACGACGGCGATAAAGACCTGCATTTCGTCGAGCGTCGTCTTCATATTTGCATTTATATCAAAAGTATTTCTCTGATATCGGACTTTTTCTGCAAGTATCGGACGGGCACACTGAACGCATTCCCGGGCGCTTCCGCCCGGTTACGCGAACATTCAGGAGTTTTGCATGAGCATTCCCGCTTTCGGTGTCGGCACTTTCCGCCTGCAGGGCCAGGCCGCCGTCGATTCGGTGCGCAACGCGCTGGACGTGGGCTACCGCGCCATCGACACCGCCCAGATCTACGAAAACGAAGCCGAGGTCGGCCAGGCGATCGCCGAATCCGGCGTGCCGCGCGGCGACCTGTTCGTCACGACCAAGATCTGGGTCCCCCACTACGCCCGCGACAAGCTCGCCCCCAGCCTGAAGGACAGCCTGGCCAGGCTGCGCACCGACTACGTCGACCTGACCCTGATCCACTGGCCCGCGCCGGGCAACGGCGTTCCGGTCGAGGAAACCATGACGGCGCTGGCCGAGGCCAAGGCGCAAGGCCTGACCCGCCAGATCGGCATTTCCAATTTCCCCATCGCCGAAACCCGGGCGGCCATCGCCGCGGTGGGCAGGGACCAGATCGCGACCAACCAGATCGAGCTCAGCCCCTATCTGCAGAACGCCGCGCTCACCGCCTTCCTGAAGGAACAGGGCATCCCGGTCACGTCGTACATGACGCTGGCCTATGGCAAGGTGCTGAAGGACCCGGTCATCGGCCGGATCGCGCAGCGCCACGACGCGACGCCCGCCCAGGTCGCCCTGGCCTGGGCGCTCCAACTGGGCTACGCGGTGATCCCATCGTCGACCCGGCGCGAAAACCTGGCCAGCAATCTGCTTGCGCGCCAACTGCGCCTGACGGAAAGCGACATGGCGGAGATCGCGACCCTGGAACGCAACGGCCGCGAAGTCAGCCCGGAAGGCCTGGCCGCGGCCTGGGATTGATTTCCGGCTGCACCGCCCGCAACAGGCTCGCGCCCGCCCGCAGCAGCAGGGCTTCGCTGCCCGGCGGGCCGAGCAGTTCCAGGCCCACGGGGACGCCGGCCTTGGTGAACCCGGCCGGCACGCTCAGGGCCGGCAGGCCGGTCACGGCGGCCAGCAGGCCGTTGCCGCCGCCTTGCGGATCGCCCAGCAGCGCGGGCCCGCGGCGCGCGCTGGGATAGGCCAGCACGTCCAGGCCGGCCGCCGCCATGGCGTTCAGCACTTCGGCGCGCAGTCCGCCGGCGCGCTCCAGCGCGGCCCGGCGCCCGCTGCCGTCCGGATCGCGCAGCGCTTCGCGCTGGCGCAATATCGCCTGCACCTCGGGATGGGGATAGCCGCCGTCCAGGATATCGGCCAGGCTGCGGACCGCCAGCCCGGCGCCGCGCAGGCACGCTTCCAGCGCGTCGCGGAATTCGTACGCCGTGACGTTGGCGTCGATCAGGCGCGCATCGTCCAGCGCCATGTCCACGGGCAGCACGCTGGCGTCCGCGCCGCCCCACCGTCCAAGCACCGCGCGCGCATGGGCGCTGACGTCCGCTTCGCCAGGCGCCGCGCCGAAGAGGGCGGCCAGCTCGCCGACCCTCCAGCCGTCACCCGGCCGGCGTCCGTCGGCCGGCGCCCGCTCCGGATCCGCCATGGCCGACCAGAGCCGCGCCAGGTCGTCGATGGTGCGCGCCATCGGCCCCACGGTGTCCAGCGAGGGCGACAGCGGCACCACCCCGGCCGTGCTGCACCGGCCGGCGGTGGGGCGCAGCCCCAGCACCTGGTTGAACGCGGCGGGAATGCGTATGGACCCGCTGGTGTCGCTGCCGACCGCCGCGGCGGCGAAACCCGAGGCCACGGCGACGGCGCTGCCGCCGCTGGATCCGCCCGGCACGCGCGCGGCGTCGTACGCATTGCGCGTGCGGCCGGAAAGCGACGATACGTTGGTGATGCCGCAGGCCAATTCGTGCAGCGTGGTCTTGCCCAGCACGACGGCGCCGGCCTCGCGCAGGCGCCGCACGACCTCGGCATCCTGCGGCGGCCGCCGGCTCGCCAGGGCGAGCGAACCCGCCGTGGTCAGCATGCCGGCCGTATCGATATTGTCCTTGAAAAGGATGGGAATGCCGTGCAAGGGGCCGAGCGCGGCGCCCCGCTGCCTTTCCGCATCGCGCCGGGCCGCTTCGTCGAGCGCCTGCTCGTTCAGCGCCAGCACCGCATTCAGCGCCGGCCCCGCCCGGTCATGGGCGGCGATGCGCGCCAGGTAGCCGCGCACCAGGTCCACGGCACTCAGGCTGCCCGCCGCCATGGCGGCCCGCAGGTCGGCTATCGGCCGGCCGAAGACCGGATCCCCTCCCGGCAGCGGACCCGCCAGCAGGCGCGGCCGGCTCATCGGAAGTGACACGCCACCCAGTGCTGTCCGGCATCCGAGGTTCCGGGCCTCTCCGTCAGCGCGGGCTGCTTCTCGCGGCAAACGGCTTGCGCCAGCGGACAGCGCGTGTGGAACCGGCAGCCGCTGGGCGGATTCGCCGGACTGGGGGGATCGCCCTGAAGCAGCTTGCGCTGCGCGGGCTTGTGCGGATCCGGCACCGGCACCGCCGAAAGCAGGATCTCGGTATAGGGGTGCAGCGGCCGCGAGAACAGCGCGTCCCGGTCGGCCACTTCGACGATGCGGCCCAGGTACATCACGGCCACGCGATGGCTGATGTGCCGCACCACGGCCAGGTCGTGCGCGACGAACAGGTACGCAATGCCCATTTCCTGCTGCAGGTCCATCAGCAGGTTGATCACCTGCGCCTGCACCGACACGTCCAGGGCGGATACCGGCTCGTCGCAGACGATCAGCTTGGGCCGCAGGGCCAGCGCGCGCGCGATGCCCAGGCGCTGCCGCTGCCCGCCGGAAAACTCATGCGGAAACTTCTTCATCGCCTCCGGACGCAGGCCGACCTTGCCGAACAGCCATGCGATCTCGTCCGGGCGGGACCGGCCGCCCGGGCCCGGAAAGTTCCGCAGCGGCTCTCCGACAATGTCGCCCGCCGTCATGCGCGGGTTCAGCGACGCGTACGGATCCTGAAAGATGATCTGCATGTCGCGCCGGCGGCTGCGCATCTGCTCGGGCGTCAGCGCCAGGATCTCTTCGCCTTCCAGCCGCACCGATCCCGAAGTCGGCTGGATCAGCCGCAGCACCGACTTGCCGGTGGTGGTCTTGCCGCAGCCGGACTCGCCGACCAGCGCCAGGGTTTCGCCCTTCGCCACGGAGAACGACACGCCGTCCACGGCCTGGATGACCTTGCCCCGCGGCTTGAACCAGCCGCCCGCGCCGGGATAGTGCATCTTCAGGTCGCGGACATCCAGCAAGGGCGTGGCCGCCGGGGCGGAGGCGGACTCGGTGCGGGCGCTCATGCTTGGACTCCAGTCAGGGCGGCGCCGGCCGCCGCGTTGGGGCCGGGCTGCGCGGCGACGCGCGCCGCTTCGTGACAGGCAACCACGTGGTCGCCGCCATGTCCGGCCAGCTCCGGCGCCTCGGCGCGGCAACGCTCGGTGGCGAAGGCGCAGCGCGGGGCGAAGCTACAGCCCTTGCCCAGCTCGCTGGGCGCGGGCACCATGCCGGGGATCTCGGCCAGCCGCTGCGTCGACGCGTTCATCGACGGCATCGAAGCCATCAGCGCCCGCGTATACGGATGCAAAGGCCGGTCGAACAGTTCGGTCACCGGCGCCTCCTCGACCTTGCGGCCGGCATACATCACCGCCACGCGGTCGCAGCATTCCGCGACCACGCCCAGGTCATGCGTGATCAGCACGATGCCCATGCCCAGGCTCTGTTGCAGGCTGCGCAGCAGGTCCACGATCTGCGCCTGGATGGTCACGTCCAGCGCGGTCGTCGGCTCGTCGGCGATCAGCACCTCGGGGTTGCAGGCCAGGGCCAGCGCGATCATCACGCGTTGCCGCATCCCGCCCGACAACTGGTAGGGGTATTCGTGCACGCGCCGCTCCGGCTCGGCGATCTGCACCAGGCGCAGCATTTCCTCGGCGCGGCGGTAGGCGTCGCGGCGCCCCAGCTTCTGGTGCAGCATCACCGTCTCGGCGATCTGGCGGCCCACCGTCAGCACCGGGTTCAGCGAGGTCATGGGCTCCTGGAAGATCATCGATATCCGGTTGCCCCGGATCTGGCGCATCTGTTTTTCGGTCAGGCCCAGCAGGTCGGTGCCGCGGTAGCGGATCTGGCCGCCGGCGTAGCGGCCGGGCGGCGTGGGCACCAGCCGCAGGATCGACAGCGCGGTGACGCTCTTGCCGCAACCGGATTCGCCCACCACGCCCAGCGTGCGGCCGGCGCGCACCTGGTAGGACACGCCGTCCACCGAACGCACGGTGCCCGACACGGTATCGAAGTAAGTGCGCAGGTTGTCGACTTCGAGCAGCACGTCGCCAGGGGCGACGGCGGGAGACAAGGCCATGGCGTCCTCCTAGCGTTGATTGGTCAGGCGCGGGTCCAGCGCATCGCGCAGGCCGTCGCCCATCAGGTTGATCGCCAGCACGGTCACGGCCAGCAGGATGCCGGGATACAGGATGGTATAGAACGCCACCGCCACGTAGTTGCGGGCGTCGGCCATCATGTTGCCCCAGCTAGGCACCTGGGCCGGCACGCCGACGCCCAGGAAGGACAGCACGGCCTCGGTCAGCACCGCGGTGGCCGCGATGAACGTGGCCTGCACGACCAGCGGCGTCACCATGTTGGGCAGCACGTGCCGGCGCAGGATCACCGGCAGGCGCGTACCCACGGCGTGGGCCGCCTCCACGTACAACTGCTCGCGCAGCGTCAGCGCCAGCGACCGCACCAGCCGCACCACGCGCGGCACCTGCGGGATCGCAATCGCGATGATCACCGTGGTGAGGCTGGCGCGGATCACCGCCATCAGGGCGATCGCGAGGAGGATGTCGGGGATCGCCATCATGCCGTCCATGACGCGCATGATGACCGCATCCGCCCAGCGGACGAAGCCCGCCATCAGGCCCAGCACCACGCCCAGCAGGCTGGCGATCAGCGCCACCACGATGGCGACGACCAGCGAAACGCGGCCGCCCCAGACCACGCGGCTGAATACGTCCCGGCCCAGCGCGTCGGTGCCGAAGTAGTGATCGGCCGACGGCGGCTTCAGCCGCTGCAGCGGATTGATGCTGATGGGGTTGTGCGTGGCGATCCAGGGCGCCGCGATCGCCAGGCCCGCCACGATCAGCAGCAGCGCCAGGCCGAGGATCAGGGTGGGGTGCTTGCGCATCCAGCGCCAGCGGCGCCCGCTGGCGGTAAGCGCCTCGTGCAGCACGATGGGCGCGCCGGATACGTTGGTGGACATCGAACTGTCGGACATGATTCTTCCCTGCGGCGGCTCAGTAACGGATGCGCGGATCGAACAGCCGGTAGCTGAGGTCGATCAGCAGGTTGATCAGCACGTAAGTGCCGGCCGATATCAGCAGCACGCTCTGGATCACCGGATAGTCGTGGTGCTGGACGGCGTCGATGACCAGCCGGCCGATGCCGGGGATCGCGAACACCGTCTCGGTCACCACCACGCCGCCGATCAGGAGCGCGATGCCCACGCCCACCGTCGTGGCGATGGGTATCGCGGCGTTGCGCAGCGCATGCTCCAGCACGGGCAGCACCGCCAGGCCCTTGGCGCGCGCCGTGCGGATGTAGTCCTCGTGCAGCACGTCCACCACCGTGGCGCGCGTCATGCGCGTGATCAGGGCGATGTACACCAGCGCCAGGTTGATGCACGGCAGGGTCAGGTTGCGCAGCCAGGGGCCGACGCCGCTGGACAGGCTGACGTAGCCCTGCACCGGCAGCCATTGCAGCTTGATCGCGAAACCGTAGATGAGCAGATAGCCGACCAGGAACACCGGTAGCGAAAACGCCAGCACCGCGAACAGCATGACCAGGCGGTCGATCCAGGTGCCGGCCCGATAGGCGGCCAATACGCCCAGCGGCACCGCCACCAGGATCGACACCAGCATGGTGAGCGACGCGATCGACAGCGTGGGCTCCACGCGCTGCGCCAGCAACTGCGTCACCGGCACATGCGTGAAGATCGACGTGCCCAGGTCGCCTTGCAGCAGTTTGCCCGCCCACAGCCCGAACTGCCGCCACAGCGGTTCGTCCAGGCCCAGCGCGACGCGCAACTGGGCGATGTCGTCGGCGGAGGCGAAGTCCCCGGCGATGAGCGCCGCCGGGTCCCCGGGCGACAGGTGGATCAGCAGGAAGACGATCACCGCCACCACCGCCATGACAGGCACGATGGCAAGCACCCGCCGAATGATGTAACCCATAGTTGTCTCGCGATTGGGTGAGGCCGGCGGCGGACTACTTGTCCAGCACCCAGAGGTTCGGCAGGCTCCAGATCTTGTCCGCGTTCTTCAGGCTGTTGTGCGAAGCGAAAGCCCGCGAATACTGGCCCACGGAGATCACCGGGAACACTTCGTAGACCCGTTCCTGGAACGCGTCCAGGACGCGCTTGCGCTCGTCCGAACTGGTGGCGGCGATCCACTGCGCGCGCAATTCGTCCAGCTTCTTGTCGCACGGCCAGCCCGGCAGGCTGTTGCCGCACACCGCGCCCAGGTAGGTGTTGCTGATGGGCGAATCGACGTTGAACTCGGAGGCGGCAGACAGGAAGATGTTCCAGCCGCCCTTGTCTATCGGTTCCTTGCGGGCGCGGCGGGCGGTCAGCGTGGCCCAGTCCATCGACTGGATGTCGAGGTTCACGCCGATGTCCTGCAGCCCCTGGATGGCGACCAGGGTGGCGGAATTCAGGTAGGCCAGGTCCGTCGGCAGCAGGATCACGACCTTCTCGCCCTTGTAGCCGGCTTCGGCCAGCTTCTTCTTGGCCAGCGCCGGATCGGGCTTGGCATAGGGCGCCGCGCCGGCGTCGGTATCGTTGGGGCCGCCGCAGATGAAGACCGTGGCGCAGTACTTCATGCGCAGGTCGTCGGGGTAGCCCATGGCGGCGGTGTACTTGTCCTGGTCGACCAGGTGCGCGACGGCCTGGCGCGCCTTCGGATTGTCGAAGGGCGGCATGGACTGGTTCAGGATGATGTAGCCCTGGGCGCGCTCCATCACGCCGATCTTGACGTTCTTGTTCCCGCGCAGGGCGTCGATGTAGTCCGCCGGCGCCTGCTCGATCATGTCGACCTCGCCGTTGGTCAGCGCGGCCGTAGCGCTGTTGGAATCCGGCAGCACCCGCCACTCCACCCGCGGGATGTGCGGCTTCTTGTCGCCCGCCAGGCCGTCGGCCTGGGCCTTGGGGCCGATGTAGTTCGGGTTCTGTTCGAACACGATCTTGCTGCCGGGCACCCATTCGTCGCGCTTGAAGACATAGGGGCCCGAACCGACGACCTCGGTCAGCGGACGGTTGGCCGGCTGGGACGCCAGGCGCTTGGGCAGGATGAAGGCCGGATAGCTCGACACCTTCGCCAGGCCGTCCAGCACCAGGTCGAACGGCTGATCCAGCGTCAGCTTGAAGCGGCTGTCGTCCAGCGCCTCCCACTTGCCGCCGGCGCGGGTGATCGCCTGGCCGATGTTGTCGCGGGCCGACCAGCGCTCCAGCGACGCGATCACGTCGGCGGTGGTCAGCGGCTGGCCGTCGCTGAACTTCAGGCCGGGCAGCAGCGTGAAGGTCCAGGTCTTCTTGTCGTCGCTGGCCTCGTACTTCTCCACCATCTGCGGCTGCGGCTTGC
This sequence comes from Achromobacter veterisilvae, assembly GCF_900496975.1. Taxonomy (GTDB): domain Bacteria; phylum Pseudomonadota; class Gammaproteobacteria; order Burkholderiales; family Burkholderiaceae_B; genus Achromobacter; species Achromobacter veterisilvae. The sequence goes on along the minus strand of NZ_UFQC01000012.1, from coordinate 88,530 downwards.
TGTGCGAGTCCATCGCGAACAGCGTGTCATACACCATGTAGCCGAAATTGCGCGTGATGTAGGCGGTGGTGAAGGTCGGGTCCAGCACCTTCAGGTCGGCGTGCGGCACGATCCGCAGGGTCTTGGCCTGGGCGTGCGCCGGCGCGGCGCCGAAGGTGAAGGCCAGGCCGAGCGTGGCCGTCGAGAACAGGCAAAGCAGGCGTTTTTTCATCGCGCTAGGCTCCCATCTTGTTTGTGGAGTCGCCGGCGTCCGCGCGCCGGCAGGGTCTTAGAGCGGCCACTTGGGCAGCCGGATGTTGCGGTACGTGAGCGTCTTCCAGTCGGGCGTCGCGACGCCCTTTCCGCCGACATAGATGATGTGGCGGGCGACCGTCGAGAACGAGGCGTGGAAGTGCTGGGCGGACTTGACCACCACGATCCGCTTGGCGGCCAGATCGCAGCCCAGTTGCGTGAAGAGGTCCACGTTGATGGCCTGGTTGCGCACCGAGACGAGCGCGATCTCGATGCCCTGGGCCTCGACCAGGACGCAATCGCCCATCGGCGCCGGCGCGCCCGACAGGCCCGTCATCACCATGTCCGCCTTGACGGCCTTGACCGTGCAGCGCAGGTCCACCGGATCGCCGGACAGCGGGCCGACCTTGCCGCCGATGCGCAGATCCAGCACGGCGCCCGGGCCGGCGTCGAACGCGATGCGCGCCGCCACCGGATCCCACAGCGGGCCCAGCGCCGCGTTCGTGACGCCGCGTTCCAGCATGCGACGCAGCACGAACGTGGCGTCGCCCGGCGCGCCGCTGCCGGGGTTGTCCGGCCGGTCGGCCAGCACCACCGGACCCTCGCCGAACGCCAGCGCTTCGTCCAGCGCCTGGTCCACGCTGCGGTACGGCACCATCAGTTGTTCGCGCACCGCGATGAGTTCGTCGGCCAGCCGGCGGGCCAGCGCCTGCGCGCGGCCGGCGTCGCCGTCGGCGTAGACCAGCACCTTGGTGCCCATCTCCGGCACGTCGCCGGTGGCGAAGCCCTGCGCCGCCGAAATCGACAGGATGCCGTCGCGGCCTTCCAGTTCCTTCATGCGGCCGACGAAGCCGCGCGCCGGTTCGCGCGTGGTGTGCATAGGCACGATCATCTCGCAGTCCACCAGCGCCGCCACCGGCCGGCTGCGGCCCGCCTGCGCATCCAGGCACAGCGCCAGCAGGTCCTCGGCGCGCTCGCGGATGTCGGTGTGCGGATATTCCTTGAACAGCACCAGCACGGTGGCCTGTTCCACCATCAGCGGGGTAAGGTGCGCGTGCGGGTCCAGTTCCGCGCCGACCACCACGCCGGGGCCCACGATCTCGCGCACGCGGCGCAGGATGTCGCCTTCGCAGTCGTCGTAGCCGTCGGCCACCATCGCCCCGTGCAGGCCCAGCAGCACCATGTCCACCGGCATCGCCGCGCGCAGGTCGGCCAGGATCTGGTCGCGCAGCGTCTCGTAGGCGGCGCGGGTGGTGATGCCGCCCGGCTGGGCGGAGGTGACGAGGCCTTCGGCCAGCGTCCAGCCGGCTTCGCGTGCGCGCTGGCGCGCCACGTACAACGGCGCGCCGGCGAAGGTCACCGTATCCGGATGCTTGCCCGCCGGGTAGTAATCGCGCTCCTGGAAGGCCGCGAGGCTGGTGGGCATGGGTGCGAAAGTGTTGGTTTCCGTGCCCAGGCCGGCGCTGAAGATCTTCATGGCCGCGCTCCCGGACAGGCTGGAGCATGCGCCGCGGCGCGCGCGGCGTTCCAGTACGACGACATATTCTTCCCCTTGTATGAACCGGATATCCGTCATCGCCGCCTTGTGGAGCGGGCATTGCGTTCCGTAACGCGGATCATCGGCGGCACACCAGCGCGGCACAAATAGCTAACGTGCGCGTATGGATAACCCAAGGTTATGGCGTGCGCCTTTCCGGGCCGGATTGCACTGAAAAGCGCGTAAATCCGCCGCTCGTTAGGGGAAAACGATAGGGCGCGGAATAGGCGCCGCGCCGCCGCGGCCGCCCCCGGGCGGACCCGCGCGGGTAGTGAAAATGTACCGGTATCGATTCAAGGATTCGTGCTTTCGGATACTGGCGATCCGGCCAGGCTCCGCCTATATATCTCTCCCAGCAACGCGCGCCATCGGCGTCGTCGCCATGTCGTCTTGCCGATAACACCGGCCTCGAACAGGGCCGACAACAAGGGGAGGCCGCCAATGGCAGCCACCAAGCAAGCGGGGCGTGCCGCCCGGAAACCCGCCGCCAAGGCCGCCGCGCGCAGGACGCCGCGCCCGCGCAAGCCCCGCGAACTCCCGCCGGCGCTTCCGTTCCGGCGCTCGGCGAAGCCCGATGCCTTCGATGCGCGCGACATCGCCTTCCGTCCCAACATCTCCGTCACGCCTAAGACGGAAATGATCCCCGCGATGGGATTGACGGTGAAGCACCAGGAGGAAACTTCCGCGTGCACCGGCTTCGCCTTGTCGACCGTGGTGGAATACCTGCTGCGCAGGTCCGAACGCGAGCCGCGGCCCGCCATCTCTCCGTTCATGCTGTATTCCATGGCCCGGCGCTACGACGAATTCCCGGGATCCGTCGACGACAACGGATCTAGCCTGCGCGGCGCGCTCAAGGGCTGGTTCAAGCACGGCGCCTGCGCGCAGGCCCTGTTTCCCGGCCTGGAAATGCCCGCCGCGGCCAGCGAGACGGCCGACGACTGGTGGCTGGACGCGGTCAAGCGGCCGCTGGGCGCCTACTACCGCATCGACACGCGCAGCATCGTCGAAATGCACGCCGCGCTCAACGAGGTCGGCATCCTGTATGCCAGCGCCGGATGCCATTCGGGATGGGACGCCGGCCACGGCGTCACGCCGCGCACGGCGGCCGCCACGCCCGTCGAGCAGCCTTTCTGGATCATCCCGTCCAACGACCGGGAATCCGCCATGGACGGCCACGCCTTCGTCATCGTGGGCTACACCCAGGACGGCTTCCTGATCCAGAACTCCTGGGGCGAGGAATGGGGCACGCACGGCATGGCCGTGCTGACCTACGACGACTGGATGCGCAACGCCATGGACTGCTGGGTGGTCCAGTTGGGCGTCGTCACCCACGAACACGAGAAGATCTCCAACAGCATCAGTCTGCGCACGGACGGGAAGAAAGTCACGCTGGCGGCAGGCACGGTCCTGCGCAACCGCGAGATCTCGCCGTTCATCGTCAACGTGGGCAACAACGGAAAACTCAGCAACAGCGGCGCCTTCAGGACGACGCCCGACGACCTCCGCGCCATCGTGGACGTGCACATGGAGGCCGCGCGCGAAAAGTGGGCCTTGAAGGACAGGCCGATGGACGTGTGCGTCTATGCGCACGGCGGGCTGGTCGGGGAAGAAGATGCGGCGCAGGCCGCCGCCGAATGGATTCCCCTGCTTTACGAGAAACAGATCTTTCCGGTGTTCCTGATGTGGGAAACCGACTTCATCACCACGGTGAAGAACATCATCCAGGACGCCGCCAACAACGTGCCCAGGACCACGGGCGGCCTCGGCGAGCGCCTTGAGCGCTGGTGGAACCAGCGCCTGGAACGCTGGCTGGCGCGGCCCGGCACGGTCATCTGGGGGGAAATGAAGCAGAATGCCCAGGCCATGAGCGAGCCGATCCCCAAGGGCGGCGCGCAGGACGAGGCCGCGATGATCATGCTGTACAAACACTTCAAATCGCACGTCAGCCAGGGCCGCGTCCGCCTGCACATCGTGGGCCATTCGGCGGGCGCCATCGTCGCCAGCCACTTCGTGCACCGGCTCGCGGCCGATGGCGGCAAACTCGAATCGCTGAGCCTGATGGCGCCGGCGGTGACGGTGGATGCGTTCCGCAAGCTGGTCGTGCCCAGCCTGAAGACGGGGGTGAAGCGCTACCAGCAATTCCACCTGTCGGATCGCGCCGAGGAAGACGACCCCACCTGCGGCCCGTATCGGCGCTCGCTGCTCTACCTGGTGAGCGAGTCCTTCGAAGGCGGCACCACCACGCCGCTGCTCGGCATGGAACGGTATTTCCGCGATGCCGGCATTCCCTGCGACGCGGTGCACGTCTCTCCGGCCGGCAGCCGGCCGCCCGGAGCCGGGCCGCCGCCCGTCGCCTCGAGCACGCATGGCGGCTTCGACAACGACGAGGGCACCCAGCAGCAGGTCATCGCGTTCATCAAGCGGTGAACGGGCCGCGCTACCTGAGCACCAGTGTCGCGCCGATGACGCGCAGGGTCGGCATCAGTTGCCGCCACGCATCCTTGGAGATGGCCGCCGGCCGGGTGAGCGCCGTCGCGGCCGGGTCGTCCAGCAGGTCGCCCTTGCAGGCGAACACAATGCTGTTGGTCATGTCGTCGTCCACCACTTCGAACATCGACGGCCCGAAGGAGGCGCGCACCCGGTCCATGTATTCGTGGTGGTCCGGGTGGTTCACGTGGAAATTGATCACGAGGATGCCGTCGTCGCGCAGCGCGCGGAAGCAGTCGGCGTAGAAGTCCTCCGAGCACAGGGCATCGGGAATGCCGCCCACGCCGAAGCCGTCCAGGAAGATCACGTCGGCGTGATCGTCGGCGGCGCCCAGGTATTCGGCGGCATCGGCCAGGATCACCCGGAACCGGGCGCCGTCCGGCGGCACCATGAAGGCGTCTCGCAAGGCGATGACCTCGGGATCGATCTCGATCACCTCGACCTCGGTCCGGGGGAGGTAGCGATGGCAGAACTTGGGCAGCGACCCGCCGCCCAGGCCGACCATCAGGATACGGCGGGGTTCCGGGTTGAACAGCACGAAGCCCATCATCATCCGCGTGTACTCGAGGTCGAGCGCATCCGGATTGAGCAGCGACATGCTGCTCTGGATTTCCTTCTCGGTGAAATGCAGGGTGCGCTTCGTGCCCGTGTCCTGGAAAAAAGGCTTGGGGCTGCCCGCCGGCGCATCGGACGGCGGTGAATCGGGAGGAATGCGGACTTCGGACATGGGGCGTAGCGGATTGCCGGAAAATGGGGAGAAGATACCACCCGCGGCAGGATGAGGCCGGATCCGCATCCAGCGATGTAATCCATTTGGCGGATGCCGGCCGCAGCGGCTGGCGCGTATGCTCGGCATGCACAGGAAGCCGGCCCCTGGCTTCGTCACACGGATCCAAGGCGATGGCAGGCATTCCCACCCATTACGACACGCTGCAGGTTTCGGAAAACGCCAGCGAAGAGGTCATCCGCGGGGCCTACCGCTACCTGTCGCAGAAATGGCATCCCGACAAGAATCCCGACAAATCCGAGGAAGCCAGGCGCGTCATGACGCGCTTGAACGAAGCCTATGCGGTGCTGTCCGATCCGACGCGGCGAAAGGAACACGACGCATGGATCGCCCAGCAGCGCGCGGCCAGCGCTTCCGACGGCCGCCAGGGCGCGGACCCGCAGCCGGACGCCGGCTCGCCGGACACGCTGCGCGACTACTACGCCTCCGAAATCGCCAAGGGCCGCAACTTCTGGGTATGGCCGCTGGCCTTCATCGGATGCAGCATTGTGCTGGGCGTGGCGGCCGGCTTCGTGCCGGCGCTGGACCGGAGCGTCAAGGAATTCCGTTTCGTCGTCCTTATTTTCCTGCTCTCGTCCGCGTCCGTCGTCACGGCTTCCATCCGCGACAAATACCGGGCGAGCCTGCTGCGCCAGAACGAGACCCGCATCCTCGAGCAGCGCTATACCGAGCACATGCGCCAGAAGACCGTCAGGCAGGTCGTCATCGGCGTGGCGGGGGTGCTGCTGGCCGGCGGGGCGATCGCCTACTACGGGATGGGCCTGGACACGCAGCAGAACCTGCTGCAAGCGGCCAGGCACGACGATGCCAGGCCGCCGCCCGCCAAGGCCGCCGTCCTGACGGTGGAGAATGCCTGCGGCCGGGCCCTGAGGTTCGCCGTGCACTACCTGCCCGACGGCGGCGCCTGGCGCACCGAAGGGTGGTGGAACGTGGACCCCATGAGCTCCACCGCCCTGCGCGGCGACCTGGGACAGGTCGCGTCGTCGAACACCATCTTCTACTACTACGCCGAAACGCTGGACCGGAAGACCGTCTGGCGAGGGCGCGACGACGACGAGACCGACGCGACCTATGCGCTGGAAGGGCGTACGCTGCGGTTCGACCGGGTGCGCCTGGAACGCGATGCCGACGGGCGCTACCAGCTCAAGCTGACCTGCTAGCGCCACGGCCCTATATCAGCAGGACCGGGCACGGCGCATTCGCGACGATCCGCCCGCACACCGACCTCAGCACCGCATCGAGGACCGGCGCCCGGCGATGCGAACCCATCACGATCGCCGCCGCGTTCACCTTGGCCGCGTAATCGACGATTTTCTCCGCCGCGTGGCCCGTGAGTTCATGGCATTCGAACGCGACATTGCCTTCGGTCAGGATATCGACCGCCGACTTCATCGCCTTGCCGCTTTCTTCGTGATGCCACGCGTCGATGCCAGCCTTGCCGATGAAGGCCTGTACGTCCCCCGTCACGTCGGGCTCGCAGTGCACCACGTGCACGATGAAATTCCGATCCAGCAGGGGGCTCCCGACCAGGTAGCGCGCTGCGGCATCGCTGTAGCTCGACCCATCGGTGGCAAGAATGATCGTGTTCATGGCGGATCTCCGGTTTTTGACGCCTTGGCCTTGGAACGCGCGGCGTTTGCCGCAGTCCGTCCGGGCAGGATCATGCTGGCGCCCACGGACGCCAACAGGATAAGGCCAACTGCCCCGAGCGACCACTGTACCGGCACGTGGAACCACGGCGCGGCCAGCATCTTGCCGCCGACGACGATCAGGACGGCGGCCAGGCCATGCTTGAGATAGCGGAAGCGCTCCCGCATATCGGCGAGCAGGAAGTACATCGCCCGCAGGCCCAGTATGGCGAAAATATTGGAAGTGAATACCAGGAAGGGATCGGTGGTCACGGCGAAGATCGCGGGGATGCTGTCCACGGCGAACACCGCGTCGCTGGCCTCTATCATCAGCAGCACCACGAACATGGGCGTGGCATACCGAAGCCCGCCGATCCGCACGAAGAACGACTCTCCGTGGTAATCCTTGGTGATCCGCATGGACGAGCGCAGGAAACGGACCAGCGGATTGCGGGCGATGTCCGGCGCGTGGTCGGCCTTGGCCAGCATCCTGGCCCCGGTGGCGACCAGGAACGCGCCGAACACGTAGAACAGCCAGGAGAACTGCGACAGCAGCCAGACGCCGGCGAGAATCATGGACACGCGCATCACGATGGCGCCGAGCACGCCGTACAGCAACACGCGGCGCTGCAATTCGAGCGGCACCGCGAAGTACCCGAAGATCAGGGAGAACACGAACATGTTGTCCACCGACAGGGACAGTTCGATCAGGTAGCCAGTGAAGAACTCCAGCACCTTCTGATGCGCCACGGCGCGGCCCAGGGAGGCATCCAGGAACCACCACAGCAGCCCGCCGAACAGCGTGGCGAGCGCCATCCAGGCAAGCACCCAGGACAGCGCCTCTCGCGACGAGAAGCGGTGCGCGTGCCTGCCGCCCAGCACATACAGATCCAGCGCCAGCACGATAAGCACGAATCCGATGAAGCCCGCCCACATCGGCAGGGTGGCAAAGGTCTCGACCTGGCTCATCTGGGCCTCCCGCCTTCGCCGCTGCGGCGCGCGCGACGGCCAGCGGCGCGCGGCGAATGAACGAGTCCAGTCTAGAACAGCCCGATTCGCCGAACAATTCGCATATGACGCATTGATAGTCAGGTTTTTCCGCACCTGGCCAGGGCAGGCAACGCCGCGGCGCGGCACTGCTTCTGGTGCCCGGCGGCGCCGGCGGGTAGAATTTTCGGTTGGGGAACGCCCCTGGCACTGCGCCACACCTTGCACACAACGGGAGTCAGACTCATGGCAGAGATATCCCCGGCGTCACAGCAGGTCCGGCCGTTGGAGATCGGCGACATCACGGTCATCGACAATACCAAGCTCAAGAAGGCCGTCACGGCCGCGGCGCTCGGCAATGCGATGGAGTGGTTCGACTTCGGCGTCTACGGCTTCGTCGCCTACGCGCTGGGCAAGGTGTTCTTCCCCGACGCCTCGCCGGCCGTCCAGACCATCGCCGCGCTGGGCACCTTCTCGGTGCCGTTCCTCGTTCGGCCGCTGGGCGGCGTGTTCTTCGGCGTGATGGGAGACCGCTTCGGCCGCCAGAAGGTGCTTTCGCTGACCATCATCATCATGGCGATCAGCACCTTCTGCATCGGCCTGATTCCCTCCTACGCATCCATCGGCCTGTGGGCGCCGGTCCTGCTGCTGCTGTGCAAGCTGGCCCAGGGCTTTTCGGTGGGCGGCGAGTACACGGGAGCCGCCGTCTTCGTCGCCGAGTACGCCCCGGACCGCCGCCGCGGCTTTCTCGGTAGCTGGCTGGATTTCGGCTCCATCGCCGGCTTCGTGCTGGGAGCCGGCCTGGTCGTGCTGCTGCAGGCTACGCTGGGCGAACCGACCTTCCTGGAATGGGGGTGGCGGGTGCCGTTCTTCGTCGCCGGGCCGCTCGGGCTGCTGGGCCTGTACCTGCGCCACGCCGCCGAAGAAACCCCCGCGTTCACGCAGCAACTGGAAAAAATGGAGCAAGAGGACCGCGACGCCGTCCAGGAACGGCCCGCCATCTCCTTCCGGGAGATCTTCTCCAAGTACCGCAAGGCGCTGCTCGTGTGCATCGGCGTGGTGCTGGTGACGAACATCACCTATTACATGCTGCTGACCTACATGCCCACCTACCTGTCGAGCAGCCTCGGCTATTCCGAGGAACACGGCGTGCTCATTATCGTGGTCGTCATGATAGGCATGCTTTTCGTGCAGCCGGTCGTGGGCTTCTTCAGCGACAAGGTCGGCCGCAAGCCGTTCCTGCGGGCCGGCAGCGTGGGCCTGCTGGTCATCGCGCTGCCGGCCTTCATCCTCGTCGGCAGCGACAACACCGGCCTGATCTTCCTGGGCCTGCTCTTCATCGCCGTGTTCCTGAACTGCCTGACCGGCGTGATGGCCTCCACGCTGCCCGCGCTGTTCCCCACGCGCATCCGGTACAGCGCGCTGGCCAGTTCCTTCAACGTCGCGATCATCGTCGCCGGCCTCACGCCCACCGCGGCCGCATGGCTGGTCGAGGAAACCGGCAACCTGATGATGCCCGCCTACTATTTGATGGCGGCGTCCGTCATCGGCATCGTCACGTCGTTCTTCCTGCCCGAGACCGCGAACCGGCCGCTGCGCGGCGACACCCCGAACGCATCGAGCCGGCACGAAGCCCGCGCCCTGCTGCGGCAGACCCATGAGCACATCGAACAGAGCGTGCTGGACGTCGAGGCCGAGATCGCCGAGCTGGAAGCGGAACTCGAGGCGCTGCGCCAACGCCGCCAGCGCCTCGCGGATCGCCATCCCGACCTGGAATGAGGACGCGCCGGCTTGCGGCACGCCCGCCTGGCGAATTAATCAACTCCTATGAAGCCTGGAGCGTTGATTAACTTAATGGAATAGCCATATCTGCTCGATGCAAGGACTATAGGTGGCTGGCAACAAATGGCTGCGATCGCGCGCCGATCCAAAGCGATCCGCCATGTGTTGAGGGGGGAAGGGGCCGCCGCTATCGGCGTGCGACATGTGTGATGAAATCAACAGCATCCATCTTTGTTCGCCTATGCCTGACCGAACGAAATCGAGCGACATTTCGCCCCGCGCCTGGAGAGTCCTGGCAGTCAGCACGCTAGCGTTCACAGCATGCTTCATGGTGTGGATGATGTTTGGCGTCATAGGCATCCCGCTGCAAAAGCAACTGGGACTCAACGCTACCGAATTCGGCTTGCTGACGGCGATGCCCGTCCTGTCGGGGTCCCTGGTGCGCGTGCCCCTGGGCATCTGGACGGACCGTTACGGCGGACGGATCGTCATGATGCTGGTCATGGTGTTCACCGTGCCCGCCGTCTGGCTCATCGCCTACGCCACGCAATTCTGGCAGCTCCTGGTCATCGGCCTGTTCGTCGGGCTGGCCGGCGGCTCGTTTTCCGTGGGGACTCCGTATGTGGCGCGCTGGTTTCCGCCCAATCGCCAAGGCATGGCCATGGGCGTCTACGGCGCCGGCAATTCGGGTTCGGCGGTCAACAAATTCCTGGCGCCGTCCCTGATAGTGCTGGGCGGCTGGACGCTGGTGCCGCAGGTCTATGCGGCCATCCTGCTGGGCACCGCGGCGCTGTTCTGGCTGTTCAGCGCGCATGACCCCAGGCATCTGGTGACCGGCGACGTGAAGTTCTCCGAGCAGCTCAAGGCCCTGAAAGATCCTCGGGTGCTCAAGTACTGCCAGTACTACAGCATCGTGTTCGGCGGCTATGTGGCGCTGGCGCTCTGGATGGTGCAGTACTACGTGGGCGAGTACGGTCTGGATATCCGCGTCGCCGCATTGCTGGCGGCGTGCTTTTCCCTGCCCGGAGGCGTCCTGCGCGCGATTGGCGGAGCGCTATCGGACAAATACGGCGCCCACCGGATCACCTGGTGGGTGCTGTGGGTGAGCTGGATCTGCCTGTTCCTGCTGAGCTACCCGCAAGCGGACCTCATCATCGCCACCGCAAGCGGCCCCAAGACCGTGCACATCGGCATAAACGTCTATGTGTTTACCGGCCTGCTGGCGATCCTGGGCGTGGCCTTTGCGTTCGGCAAGGCCAGCGTATTCAAGTACATCAGCGATGACTATCCAGGGAACATCGGCGCCATCAGCGGCATCGTCGGCCTGGCGGGCGGGCTGGGCGGATTCGTGCTTCCCATCATGTTCGGCATCCTGCAGGACCTGACCGGCATCCGCTCCAGCGCATTCATGCTGTTGTACGGCGTCGTCTGGGTCTCCCTGATCTGGATGTACCGGACCGAAGTGCGAAGCACCGATGTAATCGGAGGTCCGGCCGCAAACGCGGCTTCACGCAAGGGTTAGACATGAACGATACCCATCCTCGCCGTATGGCCCGCCCCGGCAAGAGCTTGAAAATCTGGACTCCGGAGGACAAGGCATTCTGGGCCAGGGAAGGCGAAGCAATCGCCAAGATCAATCTCTGGATCTCGGTTCCCGCCCTGTTCCTGGCCTTCGCGGTCTGGCAGGTCTGGAGCGTCGTGGCGGTAAGCCTGCCAGCGATCGGATTCGAGTACTCGACCAACCAATTGTTCTGGTTGGCGGCGGCCCCCGCGCTATCCGGCGCCACATTGCGGATCTTCTATTCGTTCATGGTGCCGCTGGTGGGCGGGCGGCGCTGGACCGCGATTTCCACGGCCAGCCTGCTCATCCCCGCGATCGGCATCGGCGTTGCCGTGCAGGATCCGACCACGTCCTACCCGACCATGCTGAGCCTGGCCTTGCTTTGCGGCCTGGGCGGGGGAAATTTCAGTTCAAGCATGGCCAACATCAGCTATTTCTTTCCGAACGACCGCAAAGGCTCCGCGCTGGGCGTGAATGCGGGCCTGGGCAATCTGGGCGTGTCGGTGGTGCAGTTCCTCAGCCCCATCGTCGTCACGGTCGGCGTGCTGGGCATCTTTGGCGGCGAGCCCCAGATCATCACGCAGGGCGGCGTCCAGACAAAAATCTGGATGCAGAACGCGGCCTTCATCTGGGTGCCCTGGATCGCCCTGACGGCGGCAGTGGCCTATTTTGCGATGAACGACGTCGCGGACGCGAAGGCGTCGGTGGCCGCGCAGGCCGCGATTTTCGGGCAGCGGCACAACTGGATCATGTGCCTGCTGTACTTGGGCACGTTCGGTTCGTTCATCGGCTTCGCCGCCGGTTTTCCGCTGCTGATCAAAGGCCTGTTCCCGTCGGTGAACCCGCTGGCCTATGCCTGGCTGGGCCCATTGGTAGGCGCCGCGATACGTCCGTTCGGCGGCTGGCTGGCCGACAAGGTCGGCGGCGGCGTCGTCACATTCTGGAATTTCCTGGCCATGGCGCTCGGCGTGGTCGGCGTCCTGTGGTTCCTGCCCAAGGGCGCCGGATCGCTGCCGCTGTCCTTCGGACCGCTGGAAGGCAGCTTCACCGGCTTCTTCCTGATGTTCCTGGTGCTTTTCGTCACCACCGGCATCGGCAACGGATCGACCTTCCGCATGATTCCGATCATCTTCAATCAACTGGCCATGCGCAACGCGGCGTCCGACGCCCAATCGCAAGCCGCGGCCCTCAAGGAAGGCAACGTGCGGGGCGCCGCCGCCGTGGGCTTCGCCGGCGCGCTCGGCGCCTATGGCGGCTTCTTCATTCCCAAGAGCTACGGCAGTTCGATCGCTTCCACCGGGGGGCCCGAAGCTGCATTGTGGATCTTCGCGGTTTTCTATTTGTTGTGCGCCGCTATTACCTGGTGGTGCTATGCCCGCCGCAACGCGGCCATGCCTTGTTGAGAAAGAGTCACTATGAGCCACTTCCTCGATCGCCTCGTTCATTTCCGCCTGCCCAAGGAGAGCTTTGCCGATGGCCATGGCCGCACCACCGCCGAAGACCGCACCTGGGAAGAAGCCTATCGGCTCCGCTGGGCGCACGACAAAATCGTGCGCAGCACGCACGGCGTGAACTGTACGGGCTCGTGCTCCTGGAAGATCTATGTCAAGGGGGGCATCGTCACCTGGGAAACCCAACAGACCGACTATCCCCGGACCCGCTGGGACATGCCCAACCACGAACCGCGCGGCTGCGCGCGCGGCGCGAGCTATTCCTGGTATCTGTACAGCGCGAACCGGGTCAAGCACCCGATGGTGCGCGGCAGGCTGCTCAAGCGCTGGCGCGCGGCGCTGAAAACGGCAAGAACGCCCGTGGACGCCTGGGCCCTGATCGCCGAGGATGACGCCGCCAGGAAGGACTATCAGGCCGAGCGGGGCATGGGCGGCTTCGTGCGCAGCAATTGGGATGAAGTCAACCAGTTGATCGCAGCCGCCAATATCTACACCATCAAGAAGCACGGCCCCGACCGCATCATCGGCTTCTCGCCCATTCCCGCCATGAGCATGGTCAGCTACGCGGCCGGCAGCCGCTATTTGAGCCTGATCGGCGGCGTGTGCATGAGTTTCTACGATTGGTACTGCGACCTGCCGCCCTCCAGTCCCCAGGTCTGGGGCGAACAGACCGACGTTCCCGAATCGGCCGACTGGTACAACTCCAGCTACATCATTGCCTGGGGGTCCAACGTGCCCCAGACACGCACGCCGGACGCGCACTTTTTCACCGAGGTCCGGTACAAAGGCACAAAGACCGTCGCCGTCTCGCCGGACTACAGTGAAGTCGCCAAGCTCGCCGACACCTGGCTGCATCCGAAACAAGGCACGGACGCGGCGCTGGGCATGGCCATGGGCCACGTGGCCTTCAAGGAATTCTATTTCGACCAGCGCAGCGCCTATTTCGACGATTACGCGCGCCGCTACACCGACCTGCCCATGCTGGTGCTGCTCAAGGAACATCGCTTGTCCGACGGCCGCAGCGTGCACGTGCCCGACCGTTACCTGCGCGCCAGCGACTTCGACGCCAACCTGGGCCAGGACAACAACCCGGAATGGAAAACCATTGCCTTCGACGCCGAAGGCCGCGCCGTGGTGCCGCATGGATCCATCGGCTTTCGCTGGGGCGCGGAGGGCAGGGACGATTCCGGCAAATGGAACCTGGAAACCAGGAACGCGGGCGATGGCGGCGAGGTCCGACTCAAACTGTCCCTCCTGGAAGACGGCAAGCACACGCACGAAATCGTCGAGGTCGGCTTCCCCTACTTCGGCGGCATCGAAACCCCTCATTTCCCGGCCAATGCGCAACAGGGAGACGTGAACTGCGCCCGGGTTCCGGCTACCCGCCTGCGTCTGGCGGGCAACGGCGAAAACGAAGACTCGCTGGTCGCCTCCGTCTTCGACCTGCAGGCGGCGCAGTACGGCATCGACCGCGGCCTGGGCAGCGGTGCAAAGAGCTACGATGACAACGCGCCCTATACCCCGGCCTGGGCCGAGCAGGTGACCGGCGTTCCCCGCCAGCAAATCGTCACGGTGGCGCGTGAATTCGCGTCCAATGCGGACAAGACGCAAGGCAGGTCCATGGTCATCATCGGCGCCGGGATGAACCACTGGTATCACTGCGACATGAACTACCGCGGCGTCATCAATCTGCTGATGCTCTGCGGCTGTATCGGCAAGAGCGGCGGGGGATGGTCCCACTACGTGGGCCAGGAAAAACTGCGCCCGCAGACCGGATGGACGGCCCTGGCCTTCGCGCTGGACTGGGCCCGGCCGCCGCGCCAGCAGAATTCCACCAGCTTCTTCTATGCGCACACGGACCAGTGGCGCTACGAGAAACTGGGCATCGAAGAGATCGTCAGCCCGCTGGCCGACCCCGCCAAGTACAGCGGCAGCATGATCGATTACAACGTGCGCGCCGAACGCATGGGATGGCTGCCCAGCGCGCCGCAGCTCAAGACGAATCCCTTGAAGGTCGCCGACATGGCCGACGCCGCGGGCCTTTCCCCGCGGGACTACGTGGCCAGATCGATCAAGGACGGCACGCTGCAGATGAGTTGCGAGGATCCCGACGCCCCCGAGAACTGGCCGCGCAATCTGTTCGTATGGCGCAGCAACCTGCTCGGCTCCAGCGGCAAGGGGCACGAGTACTTCTGCAAGCACCTGCTGGGAACCAGCAATGGCGTCCAGGGCCGGGACCTCGGCGCCGACGACGCCAGGCCGTCCGAAGTCAAGTGGCACGAGCAGGCGCCGCAAGGCAAGCTCGACCTGCTGGTCACGCTGGATTTCCGCATGAGCACGACCTGTCTGTATTCGGACATCGTGCTGCCCACGGCAAGCTGGTACGAAAAGAACGACCTCAATACCAGCGACATGCACCCCTTCATACATCCGCTTTCGGCTGCGGTGGACCCGGTCTGGGAATCGCGCTCGGACTGGGAAATCTACAAGGGCTTCGCCAAGACCTTCAGCGAACTCTGCGTGGGCCACCTCGGCGTGGAACGCGATACGGTGCTGACGCCGCTGATGCACGACACGCCGGCCGAACTGGCCCAGCCCTATGGCGTCGCGGAATGGAAGAAGGACGAATGCGACCTCATTCCCGGCAAGACCGCTCCGCAGGTCACGGTGGTGAACCGGGACTATCCCAATATCTACAAGCAGTACACGGCATTGGGTCCCTTGATGGACCAGATCGGCAACGGCGGCAAGGGCATCGCCTGGAAGACCGGCACCGAGGTCGAGCAGCTCGGCCAGCTCAATGGCGTGACCGCCGATGCCGGGCTCACGCAGGGCCGCCCGCGCATCGTCAGCGACATCGATGCATGCGAGGTCATTCTTCATCTGGCGCCGGAAACCAATGGGCATGTCGCCGTGAAGGCCTGGGACGCGCTGTCCAAGATAACCGGACGCGAGCACCGGCATCTGGCGCTGTACCGCGAAGACGAGAAAATCCGCTATCGCGACATTCAGGCGCAACCGCGAAAGATCATCAGTTCGCCAACGTGGAGCGGCATCGAAAGCGAGACGGTCAGCTACAACGCCGGCTACACCAACGTGCACGAACTGATTCCCTGGCGCACGCTGACGGGCCGCCAGCAGTTCTATCAGGATCATCCCTGGATGATCGCGTTCGGCGAAGGCTTCTCCAGCTACCGGCCCCCGATCGACACGAAAACCACCACCGCCATGCATGGCATCCGGCCCAATGGCAATCCGGAGATCCAGCTCAACTTCATCACTCCGCACCAGAAATGGGGCATACACAGCACCTACACCGACAACCTGTTGATGCTCACGCTCAACCGCGGCGGCCCGGTGGCCTGGATCAGCGAAGAAGACGCCAAGCGCGCCGGCATCGTCGATAACGACTGGATGGAGATGTACAACGTGAACGGCGCGGTCGCCGTTCGCGCGGTGGTGAGCCAGCGCGTGAAGCCCGGCATGGTCATGATGTATCACGCGCAGGAAAAAATCATCAACACCCCGGGAAGCGAAATCACCGGCGTGCGCGGCGGCATCCACAACTCCGTCACCCGTATCGTCCTCAAGCCCACCCACATGATCGGCGGATACGCGCAATACAGCTACGGGTTCAACTACTACGGAACCATCGGCACCAATCGGGACGAATTCGTGGTGGTGCGCAAGATGGACAAAGTGGACTGGCTGGACACGCCCAGGGGCGAGCACCTCGCCGCGGCCTACCAGGCGCAGGGCGAAAACCCATGAGCCCAAGACACAGGACCCAAGACATGGCATCGATCGCCGGCCATGACGCTTACTCGGAACATGCACGGACGTCCGCCGCGGCGCGGACGATCCCGTGCGTCGAAGACCTCTCCTCGGAGGACAACCCATGAAGGTACGCGCGCAAATAGGCATGGTGTTGAATCTGGACAAATGCATCGGCTGCCACACCTGTAGTGTGACGTGCAAGAATGTCTGGACGAGCCGCCCCGGCGTTGAATACGCCTGGTTCAACAATGTGGAAACCAAGCCCGGCATCGGCTACCCCAAGGAATGGGAGAACCAGGACCGCTGGAACGGAGGCTGGGTGCGCAAGGCGAACGGCTCCATCGTTCCGCGCCAAGGCGGAAAGTGGCAACTGCTGATGAAGATCTTCGCAAACCCCAACATGCCGGAGATCGACGACTACTACGAACCCTTCACTTTCGACTACGACCATCTACAGTCCGCGCCCGAGATGAAGCACGCGCCCACCGCGCGGCCGCGCAGCCTCATCACGGGACTGCGCATGGACAAGATCGAATGGGGGCCGAACTGGGAAGAGATCCTGGGCGGCGAATTCAGCAAGCGCTCCCAGGACCAGAACTTCGAAGACGTGCAGAAGGAAATCTATGGGCAGTACGAGAACACCTTCATGATGTATCTGCCGCGCCTGTGCGAACACTGCCTGAATCCGGCATGCGTGGCGAGTTGCCCCAGCGGCTCCATCTACAAGCGCGAAGAAGACGGCATCGTGCTGATCGACCAGGACAAGTGCCGCGGATGGCGCATGTGCGTATCGGGCTGTCCCTACAAGAAGATCTACTACAACTGGAAGAGCGGGAAAGCCGAAAAATGCATCTTCTGCTACCCCCGCATCGAAGCAGGCCAGCCGACGGTATGCTCGGAAACCTGCGTCGGGCGCATACGCTACCTGGGCGTGCTGCTTTATGACGCCGACCGCATAGAGCAGGCCGCAAGCGTGGAAAAGGACAAAGACCTGTACCAGGCCCAGCTCGATATCTTCCTGGACCCCGAGGACCCGGCCGTCATTGCCCAGGCGCGCGCGGACGGCGTTCCCGACGCCTGGCTGCTGGCGGCCCGCAACAGCCCCGTCTACAAGATGGCCGTGGATTGGAAGGTCGCGCTGCCGCTACACCCCGAATACCGCACCCTGCCCATGGTGTGGTACGTGCCGCCGCTGTCGCCGATCACGGCCGCCGCGCAGGCGGGCCACGTGGGCACCGTCAATGGCGTGCTGCCCGACGTCAACCAGTTGCGCATCCCGGTCAAGTACCTGGCCAACCTGCTGACGGCCGGAGACACCCAGCCGGTGGTGCGGGCACTGGAACGCATGCTGGCCATGCGCGCCTACCACCGCAGCAAGCACGTCGATGGAGAAATGAACAACGCGGTGCTGGAGCAGACGAACCTGAGCGTCGCCCAGGTCGAGGACATGTACCACATCATGGCGATCGCCAACTACGAAGATCGCTTCGTCATCCCGACCACGCATCGCGAGTACGCCGAAAACGCCTTCAACGTCCGCGGCGGCTGCGGCTTTTCGTTCGGCAACGGCTGTAGCGAGGGCGTCACCGAGACCAGCCTGTTCGGCAGCGAAAAGAAGCGGACCATCCCCCTCAAGGTAACCTTGTGAGGAGCCCATCATGAAGCATGATATTTCCGTTCCGTTGCGCGCGCTGGCCCACTTGCTGCGCTACCCGGACGCGGCAATGCGCGAACCACTGCCCGAGGTGCGCTCGGTGCTGGAAACGGCCACGGCGCTGGGCAAGGCGCGTCGCGCCGAGCTTGCGGCGCTGGCGGACCGGCTGCTGGCCAACGGCCTGCACGCGGAAGCCGTCTATGTCGGCCTGTTCGACCGTGGACGCGGCACCTCGCTCTATTTGTTCGAACACGTGCATGGCGACTCCCGGGACCGCGGCCCCGCCATGGTGGACCTGATCAAGACCTATGAGCGGGCCGGCCTGCTGCTCGACCCATCCGAATTGCCGGACTACCTGCCGGTGCTGCTGGAGTTTGCGTCCACCCAACCGCCTCCGGAGGCCAGCGCCTTCGTCGGGGAGTTCGCGCACATTCTGCAGGCCATTGCGCAGACCTTGCGGCAGCGCGACAGCGATTATTTCTGTGTGATCGCGGCGGTGCTGGAACTGGCGGGCGTGCCGCGGCTCGTGCCGGCGAACGCCGGCGCCGTGGCGGCCGAAGAACCGCTGGACCTCAGTTGGGCGGAACCCGCGGCCTTCGACGGTTGCAGCACCCAGGGCCAGGCGGCGCCCGGCACCCCCCAGCCCGTTCATATCCTGCGCCGGCCGCCATCGGCCGAGGCGCGTTGATTTGAGGAGATCGCCATGCCGCTCGGACTCCACAATTTTCTTTTCGTCGTCTATCCCTATATCTGCCTTGCCGTCTTCCTGATGGGCAGCCTGGCTCGTTTCGACCGGGACCAGTACACCTGGAAAAGCGACTCGTCGCAGTTGCTGCGCGCGCGTCAACTGCGATGGGGCAGCAACCTGTTCCACATAGGGATCCTGTTCCTGCTGTTCGGCCACACCGTCGGCCTGCTTACCCCGCACTTCCTGTACGCCTGGCTCATCACCGCGCCGCAGAAGCAGTTGCTGGCCATCGTATCCGGCGGCATTGCCGGCTTCATCTGCTTCATTGGCCTCACGATGCTCTTGCATCGACGCATTGCCGATCCGCGCATCCGTCGCACCAGCCACCGCACCGACCTGGCCATACTCTGCATCCTGTGGGTGCAACTGGTGCTGGGCCTGGTCACGCTGCCGGTCTCCTGGAGCCACCGCGTCGATGCCGGCGCGATGCTGATACTGGCCGACTGGGCGCAGGGAATTTTCACTTTCCGCCCCGACGCCGCCGGCCTCGTGACGATAGGCTGGCAGTTCAAAGTCCACATGGTGCTGGGCATGACCATCTTCCTGCTGTTCCCCTTCAGCCGGCTGGTGCATGTATGGAGCGGCTTTGGCTCGCTGGCGTACCTGGTGAGGCCGTATCAGCTAGTGCGCTCGCGCCGCATGGATCTTTCCTCGCACGCGTCGGCGCCGCGCGATGGAGAAAAAGCATGAGCAATATCGTGGAAACCGGGCTCGAGGGATGCGGCAGCGGCAATTGCTCCTGCCAGCAGACGACGCCGCAACCGCCGCAGACGCAGGAACGGATCGAACCGGCTTATGTGCGCGAATCCTCCGAACCGCCCCACATCAACGGCGTCCTCCTGGCGGACCCCAGCGAAGTGCTGAGCGCGAGCGAGCTGAGCCAGCGCGCCTGCACCGAGTTGCTGCGGCAGGCGGCCATCGCCCGAGGCCTGCTTGCCGCGGAAGACCCGGTGCCGCGGCAAGGCGCGATCAGCGAAGCCGCCAGCGACGCCATCGAGCGCCTGCTGGACGCCGCGCTGCAACTGCCCGAAATCGACGACGAAGCCGGACGCCGCCACCACGCCGCGCACGCCGCGCGCTACGCCCGGGGCGAGCGGGTCCGGGCGCGCCACGTGCTGTTCGCCGTCACGCCCGGCGTGGACCTGAACGCCCTGCGCAAACGGGCGGAAACCTGCCTGCTCGACGTACGCAACAACACATCGCAGGAATTGGCCGAGGGCGGCGGTTTTGCCAAGGCCGCGGCGGCCCTCAGCAACTGTCCGAGCGGCCGGGAAGGCGGCGACCTGGGCTGGCTCCAACCCGAGGATTGCGCTCCCGAATTCGCCAAGGAGCTATTCGGGCATCCGGAGATAGGCGTGCTGCCGCGCCTGGTCCACAGCCGCTTCGGCCTGCATGTGATCGAAGTGCTGGAACGCCAGCCTGGCATCATCCCTCCCTATGAACAGGTGCGCTCCGCGGTTTTCCAGCGGCTTCGCCAACAAAGCTTCGCGACCGCCCTGTCGCAGTATCTGCGGCTCCTGGCGAACGACGCGCGCATGGCCGGCGTGAATCTGGACGCGGCCGAGACGCCGCTGGTCCAGTAGTCCGCCGCATCGGCTTTCCGCTGCGCGCATCGCTCGCTAGAACTTCGGCGCGTACTGGAACGTCAGCATGATGTTGCGCGGATCGCCATAGTGGTTGTTGCTGGTCGCGGAGTTGTACGAGGGAATGTAGTACTTCTTGTCGAACAGGTTGTTGACGTTCAGCGCCACGGTCAGCTCGGAGCTGGCCTTATAGGCCACCCGCGCGTTCCAGACCGTGAAGCCCGGCAGCGTGAAGCTGCGGTCGGAGGCCAGGGTGGGGGATTGCGACTGCGTTCCCGCGCCGACGCTCAGGCGGTTCAGGCTGCCCGGCAGGCGGTAGTTGGCCCACAGGCGCAGCAGGTGCTTGGGCGTCCACGTGTTGAAGACCTGGCCTTCGTAGTCCGGATCCGACAGATACTTGGTCGTGTTGTAGGTGTAGCCCGCGAACAGTTCCAGGCCCGGCATGACCTCGCCCGAGGCTTCGGCTTCGAAGCCCTGGCTGCGCACCTTGCCGGAGGCGCGCGAGCAATACCATCCGTCGCACGCGAAACCGGCCTCGTAATCGTTGACCGCGCGATTCTTGTGCAGGTACTGGAACACGGCCAGCGATACGTTCAGGCGCCCGTCCGCCAGTTCGCCCTTGATGCCCGCCTCGTAGTTCTTGCCTTCCACGGGCTTCAACATCCCGCCGTCGACGCTGCGAGCGGTCTGCGGTTCGAACACGGTGGAATAACTGGTGTACAGCGACCATGCCGGATTCAGCGCGTACACGATCCCGACATAGGGGATGAATTTTCCGTTGGCCTTGCTGGTCGAGGCGTAGCCGCCGACGTCCTCGTAGAGGAAGTCGTACCAGCCGACCCGGCCGCCGCCGATCAAGGTCAGGGCATCGGTCGGCTTCACGCGCCATGTGCCGTACAGGCCCTGCTGCTCGATCTTGTAGCGGCTGCGCGTTTCGACGCCGCGATCCGCGATGGTGTCGATGTCCTGCCACGGCCGGTGATGGTCGATGTCGAATATGTTCCCGCCCGAGGTCCAGGCGCGCGCGAACCGGTCGTTGGTGGTGAAGCGCGAGACACTCGCGCCCGCCACGATTTCCTGTTTCATTCCGAACAGCTCGAAACGGCCCAGCAGCGACAGGTCGGCGCCGCGCTGGCGGCCGGTGAAATCCACGCCGAAGTCGCCATAGTCCAGGCCGCTGCCGTCGGCGTTGACCGGGCCGACCGCGCGCTGGTGCGCCGTGGTGTTGCTCTCGTTCATCGCCGCGCCCGCCAGTTTCAGGCGCCAATCCTGATTGAAGCGGTGCTCCAGATCGGCAAAGAACGTCGTCTGCTCATTGTGCGAGCGGTTCCACGTCGACCCGGTGAAGGTGGAGCGGGGCAGGCCGATATCGCTGCCGTCGGCGTAGCGCGGCAGGCCCACGATCATGGGCCTGCCCCGGCTGTCGCGATTGGCCACGCCGAAGCCCACGGTGGTGTCGGCGGTCAGGTCGTAGTCCAGCGCCGCGTACAGGTTGCGCGTGCGGTTCCAGACGTAATCGGTGTACGAATGGCTGCGGTCTTCGTCGAGCACGACGCGGCCTCGCAGCGTGCCTTCGGCATTCAAGGGGCTGCCGGCGTCCAGTTGCAAGCCGTAGTGGTCCCACGACCCGACCTTGCCGGTCACCACCACGGCCGTTTCGTCGCCGCCGCGCTTGCGCACCAGGTTGACCGCGCCGCCCGGGCTGCCGGCGCCCTGCAGCAGGCCGGCGGCGCCGCGCAGGATTTCCGCGCGCTCGTAGAACGCCATGGACTCCTGCTCCCAGTTGCCCAGCGAGTAGCTGTTGCGCAGCAGGGCCACGCCATCGTATTGCAGCATGTCCACCGGAAAGCCGCGCGCGTTGATGGCGATGCCCAGCCCGACGCCCTGCACCCCCACCATGCCGGTGGTGTTGTTGATCGCGTCGGGCAGCGAGGTCATGACCTGGTCGTCCATGCGCTGGCGGGTGATCACGCTGACCGATTGCGGGATGTCCTTCATGCGCTCGGGAAACTTGCCTATCGTCAGGTCGGGCGCCGTGTAGCTGTCGGCCGGCGGCCTGGCATAATTTCCCGTCACGGTGACCGGCGCCAGCGTAACGCTCTGGCCGGCGCGCCGCAGGCGCCACCCGCCCTGGCGCGAAGGCTCGGCTTCCAGGCCGGTGCCCGCCAGCAGGCGGCGCAGCGCTTCCTGGCTGGACATCGCCCCTTGCACGCCCGGCGAGGCGACGCCGTCGGTCAGGCTGGGGTCCGAGGCCACCAGCAGGCCCGACTGGGCGCCGAACTGGCCCAGCGCGGTGCTCAGGGGACCGGCCTGCACGCGGAATTCGCGCTCGGCGGATGCCGCGGCCTGGGCAAGCACGGCGGGGGAGGCAAGAACGCCTCCCAGACCGAGCGCGGCGCTCAGGCAGGCGAGGCGGAACAAGGTGCGCGGCGGCGCGAAACGTGCGGACATGGCGGGGTTCCTGGCTCAAACAATGAGGGCTGCAGCCTCATCGATGGGCTGCCTCATGTGCTTGAAGCCCGAACCGCGCGAATCCGCCGTTCCTGTTACAACTTTCCTCGCGCTCAGGCACGGCCGACGCGCACCCAGTACGGGGTGGCATAGCGCACGCTGACCGGCAGGACCTCGGTCAGCATGGCCAGCACCCGGTCGGTATTCTCCAGCGGGAAGGCGCCCACCACCAGCAGGTCCGCGACCTCAGGCGCGCATTGCACCAGGCCCGGGCGATAGCGCCCCAGGTCCGCCAGGAAATCGGCCAGCCGCTGGTTGTCCGCCACCAGCATGCCCCGCAGCCACACGGTGCTTGTTTCGCGCAGGGGCTGGACCCGGCAGGTGCCGTCGCGGCGCATGACGGCTTCTTCGCCGGCCGCCACGCGGCGCGCGCCGGCATCGCGGCCGCGCAGTTCGACCGCCCCTTCCATGACCGCGACGCGCAAAGCCCCGCCGCCGTCCAGGTCGCGCGCCACGAATCGCGTGCCCAGCGGCAGCACCGTCGCGGCGCGGCCATACAGCATGAAAGGGCGCGGATCGGCGGCGGTCGCCACCATGACTTCGCCTTCGCGCAGCCAGACTTCGCGCCTGTCGCGCCCGTAGCGCCAGTCCACCGCCGTTCCGGTATTCAGGCGCACCAGCGTGCCGTCGTCCAGATGCACTTCGCGGCTGCCGCCGGCCGAGGTGCGGGCGTCGGCGGTCCAGACGCGCACGGTGTCGCGGTCGGCCAACGCCCACGCGCCGGCGGCGCCGCCGGCGATGGCCAGCATCCAGCGCAGGGTCTGGCGCCGGCGGTCGCCCCGCGCCGCTTGTTCGAGCGCGCGGGCGCCCAGCGCGCCGCCCGCCTGCGCGGCCTCTCCGGCCACGCCGCTCATCAGGGATTCGAGCCGGCGGAAGGCCAGCTCATGGGAAGGGCTGGCGCCACGCCAGCGTTCGAACGCCTGGCGGTCCTGCTCGGTAGCGCCTTCGCGCAAGCGGACCAGCCAGCCGGCCGCTTCGCGCAGCGCGGACGCGGGCACGGCGCCCGCCTCGGGCGCCAGGCGGCGCAATAGCCGGCTGGACGTCATCCGTAGACCACCTCATAGCAGTGCACCAGGGCCCGGGCCAGCGACTTCTGCACCGCGTTGACGCTGAGGCCGAGGCGCACGCCGATCTCGGCGTACGACAGGCCTTCGACCTGCGCCATCAGGAAGATGCGGCGGCTGGTCATGGGCAGGCGGTCGATCAGTTCGCAGATCTGTTCCAGCGCCTCGATCACCAGGGCGCGCGACTCGACCGAGGGCGCCACCGCCTGCGGCAACAGGGCGAGCGATTCCGCATAGGCCGACTCCAGCGCGGCGCGCCGGGCCCGGCCGATCAGCAGCCGCTGCGCCACCGTGCGCAGATAGGCGCGCGGCTCCGCCAGCGGCGTGTCCAGCCGGGCGCGGATCAGGCGTTCGAAAGTGTCGTGCGCCAGGTCGGCCGCATCGCTGGCATTGCCGAGTTTGCGCTGCAGCAGGCTGCGCAGCCAGGAATGATGCGACCGGTAGACGGCCTGCACCGCCGCCGCATGGGCATCATCGGAAGGCGCGGTAGGGAAAGACGAAGTCATGACCGGAGATAATGACAATGATTCGCAATTATCGCAGGTTTGACGGTCTTGCAAAGACGGGTTTGCCCGGCGGCGGGCGGCAGAGAATGCCGGAGCCTTCAATCACACCGTTATCGGCCCAGCAGCCTGCCCATCAGCCGGCTCGATGCCGACGTGTTCCGCAGCATCTCCGCCGTGGCGCTCAGGTCCGCGCCCATCTGAGTCAGCGCCGCGTCGGTGAAGAACGATGCCGGCCCCGTGATCACGATGGCGCCGAAGTTCCTGCCTTCCGGCGTGGCGAGGCGCGTGCCGATCGCGGAAATGCCCTGCACGTTCTCGTTCACGTTGGTGGCGATACCGTCGCTGGCGATCGCGTCGAGCTGCTTGAACAAGGCACTTCGCTTGACCAGCGTGCTGTCGGTACGTGAACGATACGGCTGAGGCCCCAGAAGCTCGTCGCGCTCCGCCGCGCCCAGCCCGCTGAGCAGCAGCTTGCCCGACACCGACGCATGCAACGGCGCGGTGACGCGCGTGTCGAAGTACGGGGTGACGTGATAGCTGCCCGGCACATAGTCGACCACCACGCGCTGGCGTCCCGGAAAGGCGAACAACAATATCGACGGCCCGAACGCGGCCTGCAAAGCGCGCATCGGCGCTATCGCGTCCCGCCGCAGCACATTCAGCGGATGGTCCAGAGGCAAGGGTTGCAATCCCGCTGCGCCAAGCCCGTAGCGGCCCTGCGCATCCTGGTAGACGTAGGCGTCCTTCAGCAGGTTCTGCAGCACCCGATGCGTGGTGCTGGGCGGCAGCCCGACGCCTTCGCCGATGTCGGACAGGCTCATCGGCCTGGCGGCGTCCGCGAGCGCCGCAAGCACTTTGAGGCCGCGCAACAACGCATTGGATTCCTGGACCGGCGCGGGCGCCATCGCTTCGGACACACTCTTTCTTTGTAGCTTCATGGGTCTGCCTTATAGGTCGATCGTCCGGTTGTCGCGTGGTGACGCGGGTGGCGGGAATATGCGCGGCCCGTCATGGAGGCTGGTGTTCCGGGCCTAGCATGCTGGGTGGCGGCGCCGACATGATGGCCGCCGGCCTGCCTCGGCACAAGGCGCATAACCATATCAGGATCCATTCTTTGCTTCCGGTCCTACCGTCCTCTATCTTAAAAAAAAGGAATTATTTTTCCATCTTTTGGAGCGGTGATTCCCCGAACCGATATCTGGATGAATGATGGAAGCCAAGCAGAACGACGCGTCACCGCTGACCACTCCCGAGCCTTCGGGACACGAGCCCGAAACGATTGGAGATCAGGCGCCCGGCATTCAGGCCGCCGCGGCATTCGACTCCCGGGAGAATGACGAATGGACTGAACTCTTTCGCCGCATTGCGGAGACGGCGCCCGCGCGCGAGAACTCGGGCGACCTCCCGCGCGCGGAAGTGCGCGCACTGCTCGCTCAGGGTTTCGGCGCGCTGATCTTGCCAAAATCCGCCGGCGGAAGAGGGCTGAGCTATCGCGAGCTGTTCGGGCTCGTCGTACGCCTCGCCGCCGCCGACGCCAATGTGGCGCACATTTTCCGCAACCACTACGGCTTCGTGAACGGCCTGCTCTCGCTGGCGGATCGGGAAAAAGCCGGCCACTGGCTGGCGCGCGCCGCGGGCGGCGACCTGTTCGCCAACGGCGTGACCGACGCCGTCCGTCCGCGCGAAGCAGACGGCCGCGTGGCAGACCTGAGCCATTTCGCCACGACGCTGCGCCGCGAGGGCAAGGCGCAGATTCTGCACGGCAAGAAGCAGTACGCCACGGGCAGCGTGTACGCCGACTGGCTTGCCATCCAGGCCACGCGCGACGACGAGTCCGAAACGCTGACCGTCGTCGTCCCTATCAGTGCGCCTGGCGTGGAAGTCATCGACGATTGGGCCGGCTTCGGTCAGCGCTTCACTGCCAGCGGCACCGCGAACCTGCACGAAGTGCGCATCGAACACGACGCGCAGGTGCTGCAACGCTCGCGCACGCTTCCGGGCGCCGAATATGGATCGAGTCTGCCGCAGCTATTCCTGACGGCGGTGATCGCCGGCATCGTGCAGGCGTCGTTCGACGACGCGCTGGCCCTGATCAAGAGCCGCAAGCAGCATCTGTACTTCGCGCCGAGCCCGGACCCGACGGCCGATCCGCTGCTGCTGCACGCCCTGGGCCAGCTTTCCGCCCATGCCTATGCCGCGCGCTCGATCATTCTCAACGCCGCGGAGAGCTTCGACCGCGCGGCCGCGCTGCCATTCGCGCAACGCTCCGAGGCCAACCACGCCGCCGCGTTGAACGCGGCGCGCGCCAAGGTGTCGATCGACGCGCTCGGCACGGCCGCGGCCACCCTGCTATTCGACCTGGGCGGCGCGTCCGCCACGCACCGCCAGCGCCAGCTCGACCGCCACTGGCGCAACGCGCGAACCGTGTCCACGCACAACCCTTCGCTCTACAAGGCTCTCGCCATCGGCGCCTATCACGCGCGCGGCGAACCCTTGCCGAAGCAAGGCTTCTTCTAGACACCGTCCCCGGCGCGGCGGCGCCGGGACCGCATTCGATACGCCATCCATCGTGCCCGATCCGGCGCGAGGGCCGCGCGCACCCTTGAACTACGCACGACGCCGGCACTGCTGGCGAAATGAACGGAGAGTTGAACATGAAAGAAAGAAGAATGGCCCGCTGGGCGTCGCTGGCCGGCACCGTGTTGCTGGCCGTGGGCGGCAGCGCCGCAACACTGGCGGCCGCGGCGGATACGCCACAGCGCGGCGGCACGTTGCGCGTGCTGGACTACCTCGGCTGGGCCTGCCTTGCCCCGTCGGGCGGCGGCACCTATGCGAACTCCGTGATCTCCAACAGCATTCTCGAACGTCTGGTCTATCAGGATTCCGAGACGGCCGAACTGTCGCCCTGGCTCGCGGCGTCGTGGAAAGCCAATGAAGACGCCACGCGCTACACGTTCTCGCTGCGGGAAGGCGTCAGTTTCAGCGACGGCACCAAGCTGACCGCCGACATCGTCAAGGCGAACCTCGATCAGATCGCGCGGGGCGACAGCTCGCTCGGCATTCCAAAGTGGTCGATGGTGGCGAACTACGATCGCACGGAAGTGGACTCGCCCACGCAGATCTCCGTCTATTTCACACGCCCCAACGTCAGCTTCCCCCAGCAGCTTTCGATGCCGCAGGCCGGAATCCTCGCGCCCAGCACACTGGCCCTGCCTTACCAGGACCAGTGCCAGGGCAAGAACCTCGTGACCACCGGCCCGTTCGTGTTCGTGTCCGAACGCCCGGGCAAGGAGATCGTCTACAAACGGCGAGACGACTACAACTGGGCTCCCTCCGCGCTGAATCACCCGGGGCCGGCATGGATCGACGGCTTCGTCCACACCATCGCCACCGAGGGCAGCGTGCGAGTGGGCACCTTGCTTGCCGGCCAGGCCGACGCTGTCCGCGGCATCCTGCCCACCGACGAGCCCCTGGTGAAGCGATCGCCCAACCATCGTCTGGAAGTGATCACGGCCAACGTCGCGAACCAACTGACCGTGAACTCCAGCACGCCCAACCTGGAAGACGTGCGGGTGCGCCGCGCGCTGAACCTGGCCACGGACCGCAACGAGATCAAGAAGGCCCTGCTGTCGGACAGCTACGGCATCGCCAGCTCGGTGCTTGGCCGCAGCAATCCGGGCTGGGTGGATAACTCCCAGCGCCTCGCCTACGACCCGAAGGGCGCCGCGGCGCTGCTGGACGAGGCTGGCTGGAAGACCGGCCCTGACGGTTACCGCTACAAGGACGGCAGGAAGCTCACGATTCCCACCTATATCTCGCTGCATCACATTACGTCGCAAGGCGGCTTCGAACTGCTGGCCGAACAATGGAAACGCGTGGGCATCGATCTGCAACTGCGCAAGGCCGATACGGCCACCTACTCGAAGGTGCAGCGCGACGGCAAGGTCAACGCCTTCTTCCAGACTTCGCAGATCCGCTTTGATATCGACGCGCTGCGCTTCACCTGGGACAGCACCGTGGGCAACCAGGCCAACCGCGCGATTCCCGAATTGGACGCGCTGGTACGCAAGCAGAACGAAACGACGGACCTCGCGGTCCGCAAGCGGATCGCCGCCGAAGTGCAGACCTTCGTGCTGGACAACGGGCTCGGCATTCCGTTGTACGAGGACGCGTTGGTATACGGCGTGTCGAAGAAGGTGCACGGCATCGGCCATGAGCCTCAAGGACGGCCGTACTTCCTGACCACCTGGCTGTCCAAGTAAGCCAGATTTCTCACTGCCGCCATGCTCCGATACTTCCTGCGCCGCACCGGACAGGCACTGACAGTGCTGTGGCTCGCCTATACCGCGAGCTATGCACTGCTCTACCTGATTCCGCTGGATCCCATCAGCGTGCGCCTGGCCGACCCGGACAATCCCGTCAGCCCCGAGGACAGCGCCAAAATCCTGGCCTACTACGGCCTGGACCGCTCGGCCTGGGAGCAATACGCCGACGCGCTCAACCGGCTGCTGCACGGCGATCTCGGCTATTCGCTCGTGTCGGGGGAGACGGTCACGCATCTACTGGCGAGCGCCTTTCCATCCACCCTGAAGCTCACGGGGCTGGGTGTGGTGTTCGCGCTGCTGCTCGCGCTGGCCATCGTCAGCACGGTCGCCCTGACCCGCTGGAAGGCCCTGCGCCATTTCCTGGAACTGCTGCCCAGCCTGTTCGTCTCCGTGCCCATGTTCTGGCTGGGGCTGATCGTGATCCAGGTGTTTTCGTTTCGCCTGGGCCTGTTCGTCGCCGTCGACGACCAGGCCGCGTCCTCCCTGGTCTTCGCCGCGCTGGCCATGGCGCTGCCGGTCAGCGCGCCATTGGCCGCGGTGCTGATGGCCAGCGTCCAAGCGGTCTACAAAGAACCGTTCGTGGCCGTGCTCAAGACCAAGGGCGTGGGCGCCTTCGGCATCTATGCGCGCCACGTGCTGCGCAACTGCCTGATGCCGGTCCTCACGGTACTGGGACTCACGATCGGCGAACTCGTCGCCGGCGCGGTCGTCACGGAAACCATCTTCTCGCGCCCGGGGCTGGGCTTTCTGACGGAGCGCTCCGTCGCGAACCAGGACCTGCCGGTGATCCAGGCCGTCGTGTTGATCGCCGCCTTCGTGTTCGTGACGTTCAACTGGCTGGTGGACGTACTGCACCCCATCGTCGACCCGCGCGAACGGGCCGCCCGCTCGGCGACGCGTCCCGCCGCGGCTCCCAAGGTCATCGCATCATGAATGTGGCTACTTCGTTGACCCTTCCCGCTACGCGCCGCCGGTCCCGGCGCTGGAGCCCCGGCCTGGTCCTGGCGCTCTTCATTCTGGCCCTGTCCGTGCTCAGCGCGCTGGCGCCGGGCCTCCTCGCACCGTACGGCCCGCTGGATAGCGATCCGGCCAACCGCCTGCTCGCGCCCAGCCTGCTGCATCCTTTCGGCACCGACGCGCTGGGCCGGGATGTATTGAGCCGCACGATACACGGCGCGTCGCTCTCGCTCAGCGGCGCCGCGATCGCGGTATCGCTCGGCCTGTTCGCGGGCGTGGGCATCGGCCTGGTGTCCGGCTACTTCGGCGGCGCGGTGGATGCCATTGCCATGCGCCTGGTCGACGTGCTGCTGGCCATTCCTAACCTGCTGCTCAGCATGGCGATCGTCGTGACGTTCGGCTTCGGCACCGGCAATGCCGCGATGGCGGTGGGCGTGGCGTCCATCGCCGTCTTCGCGCGGCTGACCCGCGCCGAGGTCCTGCGGGTGCGCGCGCTGCCCTATGTCGAAGCGGCGCGCGGCTCGGGTGTCGGCGAATTCGGCATCGTGGTCCGCCACATCCTGCCCAATGCCATCACGCCGGTGCTGGGCCTGGCGGCGCTGCAGTTCGGCACCGCCATCCTCGCCATCGCCACGCTCGGATTCCTGGGCCTCGGCACGCCTCCGCCCACCCCCGAATGGGGCCTGCTCGTGGCCGAGGGGCGCGACTATCTCGCGTTCGCCTGGTGGCTTACGACGCTGCCCGGCCTGGTGATCGTCGCCGCGGTGCTGTCGGCCAGCCGAGTTGCCGCCGAAATCCGCAGGGAGCATCAATGAACTCCTCTCTCTCCTCGCGCGCGCACGCCGCCGCCACCGACAATGAGGTCTTGCTCAGCGTCGAAGATCTGAGCGTGGCCTATCGGGTAGACGGCCAGGACGTGGCCGCCCTCGCGGACGTCAGCTTCTCGCTGCGCCGCGGCGAAACCACCGCCCTGCTGGGCGAGTCCGGCTCGGGCAAGAGCACCATCGCCGGCAGCATTGCCGGGAATCTGGCCGACGCCGCTCGCGCCAGCGGCAGGATACGCTTCGCCCAACACGATCTGCTCAGGTTGAGCGAGCGTGAGCTGCGGCCGTTGCGCGGGACCGAGATCGGCTATGTGCCGCAGAACCCCGCGCGCTCGCTCGACCCGCTGATCCCGATCGGCCTGCAGCTCGAGGAAACGCTGCGGGTGCACGGACTGCGCGAACCCTCGGGCGCGCGCCAGGCCCGCATCCTCGGCCTGCTGCAACGTGTCGGCTTCCGCGATCCGGCCGCCGTGGCGCGGCGCTACCCGCATGAGCTTTCAGGCGGCATGCAGCAACGCGTGCTGATCGCCATCGCGCTCACCTTCACGCCGCGCATCCTGATCGCCGACGAGCCGACCTCGGCGCTCGATGTCACCGTGCAGAAAGCCATCCTGGATCTGATCGATCAGCGCAAAGCCGAGGATCGGACCGCGGTGCTGCTGGTGACGCACGATATCGGCGTTGCCGCGGAACGTTCGCAGAACGTCGTGGTCCTGCGGCACGGCCGCATCGTCGAAGCCGGCCCGACGGACCGGGTGCTGCGCGCGCCGCAACACGAATACACCCGCCAACTGCTGCGCGACGTGCCCGGCGCCGATGCCGGGCGGCGCGCGCCACGCGCGCCGGCCATCCCCGGCATACCCGCGCCCGCCATCCGGCTGAACGGCGTGAGCGTGGATTACGCCTCGCGCCGGGGTCCGGCGCACCGGGCGGTGAACGACGTGTCGTTCAGCGTCAAGCCGGGCACCACCCTTGCGATCGTCGGCGAGTCGGGGTCCGGCAAGACCACCACTGCCCGCGCGATCGCGCGTTTCGTCGCCCCATCGGCCGGTGAGATCGAGGTCCGCGACGCCGCTGGCGCATTGCTGGCGCCAGACCGGGAGCGCGCATTTCGGCGCCGCGTCCAATACGTCTATCAGAATCCTTACCTCTCGCTCAATCCGCGGCACCGAATCCAGACCGTGCTTGCCGAGCCCCTGCGCGCCTTCGAGATCGGCGATGCCCGTTCGCGGCAGGCGCGCATCGAGGCGCTGCTCGATATGGTGGCGCTTCCCCAAAGCGCGCTGGCGCGGCGCGCCCGCGAGCTTTCCGGCGGGCAACTGCAACGGGTCGCCATCGCGCGCGCGCTCGCCGCCGAACCGTCGATCCTGGTGCTGGACGAGCCGGTCTCCGCGCTGGACGTGACCGTGCAGGCGCAGATATTGCGTCTGCTCGAAGGCCTGCAGGCGGAACTGGGCCTGACTTACCTCTTCATTTCGCATGACCTGGCCGTGGTGCGGCGGATCGCCGACGAGATTGCCGTGATGCACGAGGGCCGGATAGTCGAACACGGCCCGACCGAACAGGTCTACCTGCATCCGGCCCATGCCTACACACGTCAATTGCTGGACGCCGTGCCGGACCTCCCGGCGAGCGCGCTCGACAACGCCTTGCCTGCCGGGGATTCGACGCTGGCCGCGGTGGCCTGACGGCCGCCTCGACCGACGTTCTTCGCCACGATCCCCATAGAAACAGCTCTTTCCGGAACCCCATCATGACCGATACGATCCCCGCCCGCTCGCCCGCCACGGAGCCGGACAGCCCGCTCGCGCGCGTCCTGCGCCAGCCCTTCATCCTTGGCCTGTTCCTGCCGATCCAGGACGGCGGCTGGACGCCCTCGACGCTGCCGCGCACGACCACCTGGACATTCGACTACAACGCCAGGCTGACGCAGCGCGCCGAGGCGCTGGGTTTCGACCTGGTGTTCGGGCTGGCCCAATGGGCCAGTCACGGCGGCTATGGCGGCAAGACCCGCTATCGCGAGATTTCCCTCGACTCGTTCATGGCGACCGCGGCGCTGGCCGCATGCACCGAGCGCATCCTGCTGATCTCCACGCTGCATATCCTGTACGGCCCCTGGCACCCGGTGCATCTGGCCAAGTTCGGCGCCACGCTCGATCACATCTCCAAGGGGCGCTGGGGCATCAACGTCGTCACGGGCTATGCGGAGCGCGAGCCGCTCATGTTCGGCATGAAGAAGATCGAGCACGACACCCGCTACGAGATGGCCGACGTGTTCGTGGAACGGCTCAAGCAGTTGTGGTCGCTCGATCGCAATCTCACCGTCGACGGGCCGCACTGGGCAATGGAAGACGCCTTCGTCACGCCCAAGCCGGCCTATGGCCGCCCCGTGCTCGTCAACGCGGCGGGATCGCGCGCCGGCATCGAGTTCGCCGCCCGCCATTCCGACCTTGTCTTCATCACCAGTCCGGCGGGCAACCAGTTGGAGGACGCGCTCGCCAGCCTGCCCGACCACATCGCCAACATCCGCGCGACGGCGGCGAAGCAGGGAAGCAGCCTGCGGACCATGATCAATCCCATGGTGATCTGCCGGGACACCGAACAGGAGGCGATCGCCTATCGCGATGCGATCGAGGCCGCGGCGGACGTCGAGGCGGTGGAGAACTTCGCCGAACACGGCCGGCGCGGCGACAGCCATGCCTGGCGCAATCAGCGCCGCCAGCACCGCGCCATAGGCGGCAATCTGCACTTGGTCGGCAGTCCCGAACAGATTGTCGACGCGCTGCTCAAGCTGAAGGCAGCGGGGATCGACGGAGTGCAGGTCACCTTCTACGACTTCGCGCCGGACCTGGAGCACTTCGCCGAGAAGGTATTGCCCCTGCTCTACGAGGCGGGCCTGCGCATCCCGGAAGACCGTCTAACCGCCACGCCGGCCGCCGCCTGAGCGCCCTGGAACCCTATCTCTCTACACCGGAACCTGTCATGACCCTGGATCGCCGTACCTTCATTCTCTCGGCCTCGAGCGCGCTGCTGGCCAGCAGCGTGCCGCTCAATGCCCTCGCCAAGACCGCGCCGCGCGAAGGCGGCACCTTCGTGATCAATCTGGAACCCGAACCGTCGAGCTTCCTGTTCAACTCGAACACCGCCGGCATCCTGGCGGGGCAGGTGGTCGAAGGATTGGTCGAATACGACGAGAACTACAAGCCGGTGCCGGCGCTGGCGGAAAGCTGGGAGGCTTCGCCGGACGGCCTGACCATCACGTTCCGGCTGCGCCGCGACGTCAAGTGGCATGACGGCAGGCCGTTCACCTCGGCGGATGTGCAGTACACCGTGCTCGAAGTCATCAAGAAGGTGAACCCTCGCGCCGGCACCGCGTACAAAGCGGTGCAGGCAGTGGATACGCCCGACGCGCATACCGCGGTCTTCCGGCTCTCGGAACCCTCGCCGGCGATCTGGGCGGTGCTCTCCTCCACGGAAGCGGCGATTCTTCCGCGCCACCTCTATGAAGGCAAGTCTCCGCTCACCAACGAATGGAACAACAAGCTGATTGGCACGGGCCCATTCGTGTTCAAAGAATGGCAGCGGGGCGACTACATCCTGCTCGAGCGCAATCCCGACTACTGGCGCGGCCGTCCCTACCTGAACCGCGTCCGGATAAAGACCATCACGGATCCGGGCGCTCGCGCCGCGGCGCTGGAAGCGGGCGAGGTCCATTACTCGCCCTTCAGCTCGGTGGCGCCGTCCGAAGTCTCGCGCTTGAAGCAATTGCCCGGGCTGCGCATCGAGACCGGCGGCTACGGCATCTTCGTGCCGCAGTTCTTCTTCGATTTCAACCTCGATCGACCGCAGTTCCAGGACAAGCGCGTGCGCGCCGCATTCGCCCATGCCATCGACCGCCAGGCGCTCGCCGACAAGGTCTGGTTCGGCCTGGCCAAGCTCGCGACCGGCCCGATCCCCAGCGCCCAGGCGGCGAATTACACCAGCGAGACCACGCAATATCCCTTCGACCTCAAGAAGGCCGAGCAACTGCTGGACGAGGCCGGCCTGCCTCGCAAGGCGGACGGAGTGCGCTTGCGCATCACGCACCACACCATGCCTTACGGCGACGTCTTCAAGCGGGTCGGCGAGTTTCTGAAGGAATCGCTCAAGCAAGTGGGCGTGGAGGTCCAATTGGTGAACCTGGACCTCGCTCAGTTCCACCGCACGATCTTCGGCGAGCGCGACTTCGACACGTTCAGCACGTATTACGCGGCGGGCGCCGACCCGCAGTTCGGCGTACTGCGCCGCTACTGGACCAAGACGATCGCCAAGGGCGTGCCCTGGTCCAACGGCACCGGCTACTCGAACCCCGACCTCGACAAGATCATCGAGGCCAGCTTCACCGAAAACGATCCGGCCAAGCGCCGCGAGCTGCTGGTGCGGTTCCAGAAGATCGCGCAGGACGATCTGCCCTCGATCAATCTGCTGGAGTTGCAGCATTTCAGCGTGGTGTCCAGCCGCGTGCAGGGGCTGAGCACGTTCCCCGACGGCTACGCGAAGTCGTTCCGCGACGTCTGGCTGGAACCCCGGAGCTGATCGCATGCTGCGCCAACTCACCTACGTCTGCGGCCGCCTGATCCAGATCATTCCGGTGGCCCTGCTGATCATCCTGGCGAACTTTTTCCTGCTCAAGCTGGCTCCGGGAGACATCTCCGAGATCATGGCGGGCGAAATGGGCGCGGCCACGCCGGAGTTCATGGCGGAGCTGCGCACCCAGTTTGGCACCGATCAGTCCTTGCTGGCGCAGCTCCTTCATTACTACCAGAAACTGCTGAGCTTCGACCTGGGCTACTCGTTTCGCAACGGCATGGAAGTCACGGCCCTGATCGCCGACCGGCTGCCCGCCACGGCGATGCTGGCCGGGGCCAGCCTGGCGCTGGCCGTCCTGCTCGGTGTCGGGCTGGGCTGGCTGGGCGCCAACACCCGCCGGGCATGGCTGAAGAACGTCGTATCCGTGTTTACCAGCATCGGATTCGCCACGCCGCTCTTCTGGGTCGGCCTGATGCTCATCGTGTTCTTCTCGATCCATCTCAAATGGCTGCCGACCGGAGGCGTCGAGGACCTGGACGCCGAGTACCAGGGGTTCGAGCGGCTGGCGGATATCGGCAAGCACATGATCATGCCTGTCCTGAGCCTGACGCTCTTCTACGTCGCGATCTACGCGCGCATCACGCGCGCCGCGATCAAGGACGTGCAGAAGCTCGATTTCGTGCGCACCGCAAAGGCCAAGGGCATCGGCAAGCACCGCGTTTCCATCATTCACGTCCTGCGCAACGCGCTGCTCCCCGTCGTGACGGTCACCGGCATGCAGATCGGCTCGATCCTGAGCGGCTCCGTCGTGGTCGAGACCGTGTTCGCGTGGCCTGGAATGGGCCGCCTGGCGTTCGACGCGGTGATGCAGCGCGATCTCAACCTTCTGCTGGGCGTGCTGTTCTGCAGCTCGCTGGTGGTCATGTTCGCCAACATCATGACCGACCTGGTCTACGCCCGACTCGATCCGAGGATAGAACTGAAATGACCCATGGCACGCAATCGGGCTGGCGACGCTTCAGCAGCCACCGGGCCGCGCTGGCGGCTTTGATCCTGCTGGTCGCCCTCGCGCTCATCGCGGCGGCGGCGCCGCTGCTGTTCGGGCACGACGCGTTCGCAATGGTGGGCCAGCCTTTCCTGTGGCCCGGCGCCGATGCGCGCTTTCCGTTGGGAACCGACATGTTCGGCCGCGACATCCTCGCCGGACTGGTCTACGGCGCCCGCGTCTCGCTCGTCGTGGGCGTCGCCGCAGCAGCCTTGTCCACCGTTCTGGGCATCGTAGTCGGGTTGGCCTCCGGCTATTTCGGAGGCTGGATCGGCAACGTGCTGATGCGCCTGACGGAGTTGTTCCAGACCATGCCTTCGATGATCTTCGTGGTGACCATCATGGCGATCTTCACGCCTTCGATCACCACCATCGTGCTGGCCATCGGCCTGACGAGCTGGCCCCAGACCGCCCGGCTGATCCGCGCCGAGACGTTGCGCGTGCGGGAGAGCGAGTTCATCTCGGCGGCGTTCGCGCTGGGCCTGAGCCCGGCCCACATCGTGTCGCGCCACATCCTGCTCAACGTGATCTCGCCGGCCATCGTGACCGCGACCATTCTCGCGGGAACGGCCATCCTGACCGAGGCCGGCCTTGCCTTCCTCGGGTTGGGAGACCCCAACGTCATGTCGTGGGGCAGCATGATCGGCACGGGCCGGCAAGTGTTGCGGACCGCCTGGTACATCTCCGCGATCCCCGGCCTGGCCATTGTGCTGACCGTGATCGCCGTCACCGCCATCGGCAACGGCATCAGCCTCGTGCTCAATCCCAATACCGACATCTAACCCCCTGATTCGACATGCCGCGCAGTGGCCCGCGCGTGCGCCAAGGAGACAACGAACCATGCAGGAAACCATAGACGACAGCCCGGCGCGCACGGCGCCTGGCCAGGCGCCCGCCCACCGGATCGAGAGCGAAGCCGAGGCGCTGGCCGCCGCGGCCAGCCTGGCTGAGCGCTTCCGCGCCGGCGCCATCGAGCGCGACCAGCGCCGAGCGCTGCCGCACGAGGAGATCGCGGCGCTCAAGCGCGCGGGGCTCTTCGCCATCTCGGTGCCCCGGCAGTACGGCGGCCTGGCCGCCAGCGCGGCGACGGTGGCGGAGGTGTTCCGCATTCTGTCGAAAGCGGACCCGAGCATTGGCCAGATTCCGCAGAACCACTTCTGCTTCCTGCCCGTCTTCTCGTTTGGCTCCGCGGCGCAGGCAGAGTTCTTTTACGGGCGCGTCCTGGCCGGCGACAGCATCGGCAACGCCCACTCCGAGAACACGCGCAATCGCGCCGGCACCTACGAGCACGCGCTGCGCAAGGTCGAAGGCGGATGGACCGTCTCCGGGAAGAAGTACTACTCCACCGGCGCCGCGTTCGCCGATTGGATCCCGTTCATCGGCCACGACGAGCAGAAACGGCAGCACATGTTCTTCGTGAACGCGCGGGCTGAAGGCGTGACGATCATCAACGATTGGCGCGGCATGGGCCAGCGCACCACGGCAAGCGGCACGACCGTGTTCGACAACGTGTTCGTGCCGGACTTCAACGTGTTCCCCTACTACCTCGCCGGCGATTCGAAGCGTCCCACGCGCCTGCTGGCCGCGCTCGTGCACTCCGCCATCGACCTGGGCATCGCCCAGGAGGCGCTCGACGATCTGGGCCGCTACATCCGCGAAAGCAATCGCCCCTGGATAGACAATCCTTACGACGAGCACGCCAAGGAGCCATTCATCATCCAGGCCTTTGGCGAGGTAAGCCATTCGGTGCGCATCGCGCAGCGGCTGCTGAGCGCGGCCGCGGCCGAGATCGACCGGGCGCGCGCCGATGGATCGGCCGCGCTGGCCCTGGAAGCCGGGCTGGCGACGGCGGATGCGCGCATCGCGTGCGCCAACGCCTCGCTGCAGGTGTCGGACCAGTTGTTCGCGCTGACGGGCGCCCGCTCCACCCTCGAGAAATACGGCCTCGACCGGCACTGGCGAAACGCGCGCACCCACACACTGCACGATCCGATCCGCTGGAAGCTCTACCACTTGGGAAATTACTACTTGAATGGGGTCGAGCCCGGCCCCCAGTCCCTGATCTGAACCATCGAGGCTCCCCGACATGAATGCCAAGGACACCCTTTTTCCGTCTACGCCCGGCGCCGCGGACCATGCATCTTCCATCCAGGCCGCCCAACTGGCGGACGCGCTGCAACAGGCCGGCGAGATAGCCGTCGTCGACGTGCGCGAACTGGCGCGCCACGTCGACGACGGCCACTTGATTCATTCCGCGCCATTGCCGCTGAGCGTGCTGGAAATCCGGGCGCCCAGCCTCATCCCACGCAAGACCACACCCGTGGTCGTGTATGACGCCGATGGCGGCGCGCTGTCCGCACTGGCGGCACGGCGGCTGCGGGCGCTGGGCTACGCCGACGTGCGCGTGCTCGGCGGCGGCGTGGACGGCTGGCGCGCCGACGGGCGCGAGGTCTACACCGGCCTGCATGTGCTGTCGAAGGCATTCGGCGAGTTCGTCGAACACACCTATGGCACTCCGCACATCCCGCCGGACGAACTCAAGACCTTGCTCGACGACGGCTCGGACGTCGTCCTGCTCGACGGCCGCAACCTCGAAGAGTTCTACAAGTTCAGTATTCCCGGCGCCCACGCATGCCCGAACGCCGAACTGCCGTACCGCGTCCACGATCTGGTTTCTTCGGATCGGACCCTGGTGGTGGTGAGCTGCGCGGGACGCACCCGCTCGATCATCGGCGCGCAGGCGCTGATCAACACGGGGCTGCCGAACCGAGTGGTGGCGCTGGAAAACGGCGCCATGGCGTGGTTCAAGGCGGGCTATCCGCTCAGGAATCAGCACAGCAACCCGGCGCCGGCGCCTTCGGACGCCGGGCGCGACAAGTCGCGCCAAGCCGCGCAGGCGCTACGCGAGCGCTTTGCGATCCCCAGCATCGACTCCGCCGGCTTGCAGGCGCTGCGCGACGATTCCACGCGAAGCCTGTATGTCCTCGACGTTCGCACCGCCGCGGAGTTCGAAGCGGGGCATCTGCCCGGATCGCTGTGGGCGGAAGGCGGACAGCTCGTCCAGGCGACGGACAAGTGGATCGCGACGCGCCACGCGCGCATCGTGCTGGTCGACAACGGCGACGGCGTGCGCTCGGCGATTACGGCGTCGTGGCTGATCCAGCTCGGCTGGAACGAGGTCCATACCTACGCCCTGCCGCCCGCGCGGGACACCGTGCAGCCCAGCGCCGCCCCGTCGCCGGCAGCGGCCGGGACCACGGCCGCGAGCGACATTCTTCCGCGGGATCTGCGCGCCAGGCTCGACGCGGACAGCATCGCGCTGTTCGACTTCTCGCCCAGCCCGACCTACCGCGCCGGACACATCCCGGGAGCGCGCTTCGCGCTGCGTTCCCGCATCGATGCCCGGCTGGAAGAAGCGCTTGCCGGACGCGACATCGCCATCGTGGCGGCGGACCCGGTGCTGGCGGCCCTGGCCGCCGAAGACATCCGCGCGCAGACCGGGCGCGAGGTCTTCATCGTGAAAGGGGGCACCCAGGCCTGGCAGGACGCCGGTCTTCCCCTGGGCGGCGAATCGGAAGCAGACTGGCACGACGCCCCGGACGATGTCTGGCTCTCGCCGTATTTCCGCGAGGATCGGATTCGCGCCTTCGATACCTACATCGAGTGGGAAACGGGGCTCATCGACCAGATCAGGCGCGACCCTTCCGTTTCCTTCCCGCCCTTCCACCTCGACGCTTGACCCCCGCCCGGCACATACACGGAGTCCTCCATGAACTCGACCTCTCCCCCCGGCCCCGCCGAAACCACGCTGTCCGTGCGTCATTTGCAGGTCGCCTTCGGGACTCCCGATCAGCCGCGCACTGTGATACACGACCTGTCGTTCGACGTGGCCCGGGGAGAGATGCTGGCCATTGTCGGCGAGTCGGGTTCCGGCAAGAGCGTCACGGCCCTGTCCATCATGCGATTGCTGCCCGAGCGGAACGCGCGCGTGCGGGGTGAGATCCTGCTGGACGGCCGCGACCTGCTGAAACTGGGCGACACCGAGATGGACGCGGTGCGCGGCGCCGCCGTGTCGATGATCTTCCAGGAGCCAATGACGAGCCTGAACCCGGTGCTGACCGTGGGATATCAGATCGGCGAGGCGCTTCGGCGCCATCGCGGGTTCGACAGGCGCGCGGCGCGCGCAGAAGCCGCGCGCCTGCTGGAACGTGTGCACGTCCCGCAGGCGCGCGCGCGCATCGACGACTTTCCCCATCAGTTCTCGGGCGGCATGCGCCAGCGCGTCATGATCGCCATGGCGCTGGCTTGCAGTCCTTCCATCCTCATCGCCGACGAGCCCACGACGGCGCTCGACGTGACCATCCAGGCGCAGATACTGGACCTGATTGCCGAACTGCAGCGCGAGGAACGCATGGCCGTGCTCTTCATCACGCACGACATGGGCGTGGTGGCGGAGGTCGCCGACCGCGCGCTCGTGATGCGTGAAGGGCGGTGCGTCGAACATGGCGCCACCGACGATTTGTTCGCCCAACCCGTCCATCCCTACACCCGGGCCCTGTTGGCCGCCGTGCCGCGCCTGGGCGCCATGAACGGCAAGCCGCGGCCCGAGCCGTTCAGCCTGGTCGATGTCGATACGGGCGAATTCCGCCCGGCCCCGGCGCTGCGCGACACGCTGGATCCCTCGGCCGCGCCCGTGCTCGAGGTGAGCGGTCTGTCGACTCGCTTCGATGTGCGCGGCGGGCTGTTCGGCCGCGTGACCGCGCGCGTGCATGCCGTCGAAAACGTGTCCCTCTCCATTCAACCCGGGGAGACGCTCGCGCTGGTGGGAGAATCGGGCTCCGGGAAATCCACCATCGGCCGATCCGTGGTCGGCCTCAATCAGCCGCAGGAAGGATCGATCAAACTGGAGGGGCGCGAGCTGCTGGGCATGCCTGCCAGGCAGTTGCGCGACGCGCGCCGCCGCATTCAGATCATCTTCCAGGATCCCTTCGCCAGCCTGGACCCGCGCCAGACCGTGGGCGCGGCCATCGCGGAGCCTTTGCTCGCGCACGGCCTGGCCGACCCGCGCTCGGTGCACGAGCACGTCGCGGCGGCGCTTGCCAAGGTGCAGTTGCAGCCCGACATGGCGCGGCGCTTTCCGCACGAGTTCTCGGGCGGCCAGCGCCAGCGCATCTGCCTGGCCCGCATCCTGGGCCTGCAAC
Source organism: Achromobacter veterisilvae (assembly GCF_900496975.1). Classification (GTDB taxonomy): domain Bacteria; phylum Pseudomonadota; class Gammaproteobacteria; order Burkholderiales; family Burkholderiaceae_B; genus Achromobacter; species Achromobacter veterisilvae. Next base: position 47,315 of record NZ_UFQC01000012.1, on the reverse strand, counting down.
CGCGGCTCATCATCGCCGACGAGTCCGTCTCCGCGCTGGATGTATCGGTGAAGGCCCGCATCATCAATCTGATGCTGGAGCTTCAGGCCGACCTGGGCATGTCATACCTGTTCATCTCGCACGACCTGGCCGCCGTCGAGCGCGTCAGCCACCGCATCGCCGTCATGTACCTGGGTGAAATCGTCGAGATCGGACCGCGCGAAGCGGTGCTGAACAATCCGCAGCACCCTTATACCCGGCAGTTGCTGGAGGCCGTTCCCATACCCGATCCCACGCGCCGCAGGAACCGGGCGGGCCTGGCCGGCTGGCAGCGCGAGCGCAGCCAGACCCATGCGCCCACGGCGACGCTGCCGCAGCGCGTCTACCGGGATGTCGCGGACGCGCATCGGGTGATGGTGTGGGAATAGAACCCGACAAGTAAAGCTTTTCGCAGCATTCGATCCGGCTTGAGCTGACCGTGCCTGCCATGTCGATGCGAAACAATCTCGCGGTTTTCCGACTTATCAGATCTTGTTATGGAGGCCGATAAAAATATCGGATTGGCATCTCGCCCAGCCCCTGCTTAGACTGACTTGCCTGAAACTCACATTCATTGCCGGACTGCCCGGGCAAATCGCGGGGTGCATGTTGAATCCGAATGCCGACACGCCGGTATGGCTGATAACGGGCTGTTCCAAGGGGCTGGGCCGCGCATTGGCCGTGCACGTGCTGGCCCAAGGGCATCGGTGCGTCGTCACGGCGCGAGACCTGGACTCGATCCGCGAGTTGATTTCCGCCCACCCCGACCACCAGGCGGCGGCCTGCGCAGTGGACGTCACCGACCCGGACCAGGTCACGAGGGCCGTGCGTCTGGCGACGGACCGGTTCGGCCGCATCGACGCGCTTGTCAACAATGCCGGGTTTGGCTACAACGCCAGCGTCGAAGCCGGCAAGGATAAGCAGATCCGCGATCTGTTCGAGACCAATTTTTTCGGACTTGCGTCCCTGACTCGCGCCGTCCTTCCCGTCATGCGCGCGCAACGGAGCGGACACATCTTCAACGTTTCCTCCATCAGCGGCCGCGTCGGCAGCCCTGGTTCGGCCTACTACGCCGCATCGAAGTTCGCGGTGGAGGGCCTATCGCAAGGGCTGGCGAAGGAAGTCGGGCCATTGGGCATCCGCGTCACCGTCATCGAACCGGGGCCGCTGCGGACCGATTTCCAGGGAAGCTCGATGACGAGCGCGCCTGACTCCGTCGATGACTATGCGCAAACCGTCGGGTTGCGGCATGAAAGGCTGCGCGCAACGCACGGCCATCAGGAAGGATCGCCGGCACGTGCGGCCGAAATAATCTTCCGGGTGTTCCAGGACGCTGCGCCGCCCTTGCAGCTTCTGATGGGAAAACGGGCCATCGAGATGGCTGATGTCCGTTTGCGCGAGCAGTTCGCCGAACTGAATCGGCATCGCCAGACGTCGCTCTCGGTTGACGTCGATTCTTGAGGTTTCCTGCTGCACCTACCATCGCCCGAACCCGCATGAGTATGCCGGGATCGGGAACCGATCGGTGTTCCCCTCCCACTTCCTGCCCAAGAAAGCGCGCCTACGCCCATGACCCGACAATCTATCCACGTAGCCGTCCTGGACGACTATCAGCACGCCGCGCGGCAAAGCGCCGACTGGACTGCCCTGCCTGAGCATGTCCGGGTCACGTTCCATAGCGACCATATTGAAAACCCCTCCGCCCTGGAAGATCGCCTGCACCCCTACGACGTCATCTGCCTGATGCGCGAGCGGACCAAGCTCGACGCGGAGATGCTGAGGAACCTGCCCAATCTGAAGCTGATCGTCACCACCGCGATGCGCAACGCCGCCCTGGATATCGCTGCCGCTCAGCAGCTCGGCATCGTTGTCTGCGGCACCCAAGCCCCGCAAAATGGCACGCCCGAACTCATCTGGCTGCACATCCTGGCGCACGCCCGCCACCTGGAACAGGAACGCTCGGCGCTGGAACGGGGCCAATGGCAAGTTACCGTGGGCCAGGACCTGCACGGCGCCGTGCTGGGGCTGGTCGGCCTGGGCCGCATCGGACAGCGCGTCGCCCAAGTCGCCAACGCATTCGGCATGCAGGTCCTGGCCTGGAGTCCGAACCTGACGGCCGAGCGCGCCCATGCCGCCGGCGCGCGCTTCGTGTCGAAGGCGGATCTGTTCAGCCAGGCCGATTACATCGTGATCGCCATGCAGCTACGCAACAGCACACGGCACCTGGTCTCGGAAGCCGAGTTGTCGCGCATGAAGCCAAATGCCTATTTCATCAACACATCGCGCGCCGGATTGGTGGACGAAAGCGCCTTGATCCAGGCGCTGCGGGAATCCCGCATCGCCGGCGCCGGCCTGGATGTCTTTCATACCGAGCCGCTGCCGCGCGAACACCCGTTCCGGACCTTGCCCAATGTGCTGATCACACCCCACCTTGGGTACGTCACGCGCGCCGCCTACGAGCAGTTCTACCGCGAAACCGTGGAAGACATCCAGGCCTGGATGGCCGGCGAACCGATACGCGAACTGGACCTGGCCCACCAATAGCCGGCTCGCATCAAAGCCCCTTATAGCCCCCCATAGAAAGATCGGATTGGCGTAACCGAGAGCCCGTTCATAGACTGTGCTGACGATGACACCCCTAACCATCCGAGATGGCCTGCCGCCAGGCACGGCGTATTTCACCCATAGGAGAACAGACATGTCCATCACGGTCACGCCGGTCGAATCCGGCTTTGGCGCCGAAGTCTCGGGCCTGGATCTGAGGCAACCGCTTAACCATGACACCTACGCCGCCATCGAAGCTGCGCTGTCCAAGCATGGCGTGATCTACTTCCGCAACCAACCGCTGACGGAAGCCGAACAGGAAGCCTTCATCCGCTGGTTCGGGCCGCCCAACGCACTGGCGCGGCAAATGAACAACGCCCGCATGAAGAATCCTTACTTCTACGATGTATCCAATGTCGACGAAGAGGGCAAGATCATGATGGAAGACCACGAGCGCAGGCTCTATCTGAAAGCCAATATGTTCTGGCATACCGACATGTCCATGCGCCAGCCGCCGGCTCGTGTGACGGCGCTGAACGCCATCGTCCTGCCCGAGATCGATCCCCCCGATACCGAGTTCGCCGACATGCGCGCGGCCTGGGAAGCCCTTCCGCCCGAACGGCAGAAGACGCTGGAATCCCTGCGTGTCGTCCATAGCGTCTACGCCTCGCGTTCCAAGGTGGGCTACACGAACTTCAACGAAGAAACCCGCAAGCTGTTGCCCCCCACCGAACACCCCCTGGTACGCACCCATGCCGGTTCGGGACGCAAGAACCTGTACATCGGCGCGCACGCCTCGCACATCGTCGACATGGACGAAGCCGCTGGCCGCGCGCTGCTGGAAGAGTTGACTGAGTTCAGCACCCAGCCGCAGTTCCGTTACGCGCATAAGTGGCAACCCCACGACCTGCTGGTCTGGGACGACAGTTGCACGCTCCACCGCTCCACGCCGTTCGACGATCAGAAATTCCGCCGCGAGTTGCGCTGGTGCTCCGCGCGAGAACTCGAGGCCGTCTGATCATGAAACTGGCGCGATTCACCTCAGGAAGCAGGGCGCACGAGCGCCTGGGCGTAGTGCTTGATGACGGATCTTCCACGCGTCTTCTGGACGTCTCCGCCCTGCCCGGCCACGATGCGCCCAGAACCATGATGGGAGCCATTCATGCCGGCCCGGCCGGACTGGATGCGCTGAGGCAGGCGCAAGAACGCGCCGAACGCGGCGCCGATCCCGCCTGGTTCCATGGCGAGGACGACGTGACCTGGCTGACGCCGGTGCCGCCGCGCTCATGCATTGCCGCGGGCCGCAACTTCGGGGCCCACCGGCTTGAAAGCATCAGGGGCAATCCAGAGGCCGGCGCCGGCTTCCAGATCGACTTTCCCACCGGCTTCATCAAGCTGGGCAGGAACCTGGTCGGACACCGGGCCCAAGTCGAACGGCCAGACGATGTCGAGCAGATGGATTACGAAGCCGAAGTCGCCGTCATCGTGGGCCGGGACCTGCTGAACGCCACGCGCGGCCAGGCGAAGCAGGCGATCTTCGGCTACACCATCATGAACGACCTGTCGGCGCGTGAATGGCAATTCGCCGAAATGCGCAACCTGCTGGTCATGATGGGCAAGAACTTTCCCGGATTTGGCCCCTTGGGGCCTTGCATACTGACGGCCGATGAAGTCCCCGATCCCACCGCCTTGCGTCTATGGCTCAAGGTGAACGGAGAGCTGCGACAGCAGTCGGATTGCACCGATCTGATCTTCCAGTTCGACGAACTGGTGGCGTTCTGGTCGCGGGTCGGGCTGGAGGCCGGAGACATCATCAGCAGCGGCACGCCCGATGGGGTGGCAGTGCATCGCAAGCCGGATCCCCGACCGTACTTCCTGAAGCCCGGCGACATCGTCCATGCAGGCGTGGACCAGATCGGCGTCCTGGAAACCCGCATTATCTAACGCTGGCGCCGCCGCATATCCACAGCGAGCGGCCAAGGAGACACGCTATGTCCACCTGTAAATCACTGATGCTGGGCGCCATGCTGTTGTGCGCCGCGGCGGGCGCATCCGCCGCCCAGACCTTTCCGGCCGCGCCCGTCAGGATCGTGGTCTCCACGCCCCCCGGCGGCGCCAGCGACACCTCGGCGCGCGTCATCGCCGAAGGGTTGTCGTCGCTATGGAAACAACCGGTGGTGGTCGAGAACAAGACCGGCGCCTCCGGCACCATAGGCGCCGCGGCCGTGGCGCGCGCGCCCGCCGATGGCTACACCGTGTTCTTCGGAACCGGATCCACCCACGTGGTGGCCCCGCTGATGTTGCCCGACACGCCCTACGATCCCGAGCGCGACTTCACCCCGCTGGCAATCGTGGGCTATGCGCCGTTCGTGCTGTTCGCGCGCAGCGACCTGCCCGCCAATACGCTGCAGGAACTGGTGGCCTATGCCAAGGCGCAGAAATCGGATCTGAATTTCGGCACTTCCGGGCCTGCGACCATCTACGAGGTCGCCGCCTTGCTGCTGGAACGCGAAGGCAAGCTCAAGCTGAATCACATCCCCTACAAAGGCCTGGCGCCCATGGCCATGGACGTGGCCGCGGGTCGCGTCGACCTGGGCGTGGGGCCCATCGACGGCTACCTGAAGAACGACAAACTGAAGGTGCTGGCCGTGCTGGGCAACGAGCGCGTGGCCAGCTTGCCAAATGTGCCGTCCAGCGCCGAGGCAGGCTATCCCGGGTTTGCCGTGCCGGTATGGGCCGCCATATGGGGTCCGCCGGGTCTGCCCGCGCCGGTGGCCGCGGCGTTGGAACACGGTCTGCTGCAAGTGCTGGGAGAGTCACAGGTGCAGGGCAAGATCGCGGCGACGGGCGTCTTCGTGCAGGCCGCGGACGGCCGGGCCCTGCGCGGCCTGGTCCGCCGCGACCTGACGGCATTGAAGGAGTTTGGCGCCAGCCAGGCACGCGCGGCGCGTTGAATCCCGCCGGGCGCGGGCGCTCAGGGGAGCCGTGCGCAGCAGGCGCGATTCAGGTCCGCCATGCTCGTGCACCCCGTGAACGCCATGACGCGGTCGATTTCGTCGCGCAACAGGGTCAGCGCATGCGCGACGCCGCGCTGGCCGCCCACGGCCGTGCCCCACATGGCCATCCGTCCCACCATGACGGCATCCGCCCCCAGCGCAATCGCCTTGACCACGTCGCTGCCGCGCCGGATACCGCTGTCCAGCAGGACCACGGTGCGCGACCCGACGGCCTGCCGCACATCCGGCAGCATTTCGATGGAGGCGGGCGCATTGTCCAGCACGCGCCCGCCATGATTCGACACCACGATGCCGTCGGCGCCGGCCTGCACAGCGGCGCAGGCGTCGTCGGGGTGCAGGATTCCCTTGACGATCAGCGGGCCGTCCCACATGTCGCGCAGTCGCTTCAAGTCGTCCCAGGTCAGGCTGTCGTTCTTCGGCATCAGTCCGGCCTTGCGCGTGTCGGTCATTTTGCGCTGCAATGCGCTGGGCAGGTTGTGAAATCTCGGCATGCCGCCCGACATCAGATAGCGCCCCATGACGCCGAATGCCCAGCGCGGGCGGCGCATCGCATCCGCCACGTTTCGCCGCGTCAGCTTCATGGGCACCGTGAACCCGTTGCGATAGTTGAATTCCCGGTTCGGCGTAACGGTGGTATCGATGGTCACGATCAGCGCCTTGTAGCCGGCGTCGCGAGCCCGCCTTACCAGTTCAAGCGACATGGCCGGGTCCGGCCACAAGTACAACTGGAACCACAATTCGCCGCCGGCCTTTTCCGCGACCTTCTCGATCGAGGTTATCGACCCGGTAGACATGGAGTACGGAATGCCGAAAGCGGCCGCGGCCGCTGCCGCGGCCACCTCGCCTTCATGCCACAGCAGCCCCGCGGCGCCCGTAGGCGCCAGGCAGACCGGCATGGGGTATTCCTTGCCGAACAAGCTCATCGTCAATGACCGTTTCGAGACATCCACCAACGGACGCGGAAACAACTGGATGCGCCGAAAGGCATCGAAGTTATTGCGGATGGTGAGGTCGTCTTCGGTTCCCCTGTCCACGAATTCGAACAGGCCGTGCGGTAGCCGGCGCTTGGCCAACGCCCGCAAATCGTCGAAGTTATAGCCAAAAGCGGAATCAAATGACATGAATGATGCACCCGGTGCCTGATCTGCCGGACGAAAGGGCCGGCATGCTGGTCTCACTCTATCGCCCGCTTTGCTTTGGCAAAAATCACCTTTTTTTATGGCGACCCATAACCCCGCCCGCGGCTGACCTCACCCGGTGTGCGCGCCAGGGTCGAAGCGGCCTGCGCCGCGTCCATGATCTGGGAAATGATATGGGACGAGCGCGCTTCGGCCACACAGGCCACCGAAAACTCGACCCAGCCCCCCTGCTCCAGTTCGGGAATGGGTATCAAGGATCCACTGTCCAGATCGTCGCGAATCATGGTCGACGACAGGCAGCCTATGCCGCCCGACCCCAGCACGATCTGCCGCGCGGCCGCCATGTTGCTGATCCCGTGGAAATGCCGGGGATTGCCTCCGCTATCCACGATCACGCGCATGGCATCCAGCCAGTAGAACGACTCGCGCTGCACGCACCAGATCGGCGTGGCGCGCAGGAATTCACGCAGGCTGCCATTCCAGTTCTGTTCCAGGAACTGCGGCGACGCCACCCAGACCATGCGGTCGTAGCCGAGGCGGGTGGCCGACAGCTTTTCGGCGGTGATGGGCCCCGCGACGATCGCCACGTCCAGCTTGCTGGCTTCGAGCTTTTGCAGCGTCTTGCCGGCCAGGTCGATTTCCACGTCGTAGGTAAGTTCTGGCATGGTGCGCTGCAGTTCCCGGATCATCGCGGGAAACCAGCTCATGGAGATGTTGCCGGCGCCGATTCGCACCATGCCGCTCGCGGTATAGCCGGAGCTGACCGATGCGGCCAGGGTTTCCAGTTGCTGGAATATGGGTTCGGCGTCCTGAAGGAACTTGCGGCCTTCCAGCGTCATTTCCACCCCGCGGCCGACTCGCATGAACAGCTTTACGCCCAGCGCGGCTTCCAGTTCGCGCATCCGCGCCGAAATCGCGGGTTGGGTGGTGTACAGGCGTTCGGCGGCCGCCGTGAAACTACCCAGTCGCGCAATCCAGAACGCCGTTTCCAAATTCGCAAGATTGATGCTGCGCACTCGTGTCTCCCTTCGTTTTTTTGTGCTGGACCCTGCGGGGCCTCGTTGCGCGAACATACCGCGCGCTGCGCGCCAGTACAACTGTCCGCGGTTGCCTCGCTTACAGCCATACATCGTGTTTATGCCTACTTATAGAAGGATCTGATTGGATACCCGGACAAGCTGGCCGCAGAATACGGCGACAACCATAAAGCTACTAATGCCTCGTGTCGCAGGAGACAACCATGAACGCATTCCCACGGGCGATGCGCCCGTCCCGATTTGGCTTTTTCCGTATCGTGCTGGCCTGTTTCTGCGCGATCCTGACCTGGCTTCCCAGCAGCCGCAGTGAGGCGCAGCGCCACTATGAAATGATCATTCCCATCGCGGCGGGCGGGTCGCTGGACCTGATGGCGCGTTCATTGACCGAAGCGTTTTCGCAGCAGATCGGCGCGCCCGTTACACCCATGAACAAAGTCGGCGCGGGCACGTTGATCGGCACGCGCTATGTCGCGCAGGACTCGGCGCGCGATGGCCGCCTGATGTTGTTCACGGGCCTGCCTTACACCACGTTGCAATTCAAGGATGGCGGTCCGGCCTTCGACAGCGCCCGCTTCAAGCCGGTCATGTACGTGGGCTGGCAGCCTACCGTGCTGTATATCCGCTCGTCCATTCCAGTCAATGACATCAAATCGTTCATTGCCTGGGCGCGCGCCAATCCCAACGGCGTGACATTCGCGTCGTCGGGAATCGGCAGCAGCCCTCACATCGCCGCCGAGCAATTCGCCGCCATGACCGGCATCAAGATCGTGAACGTGCCCATGGCGGGGTCCAGCGCGTTCGTGCCCGCGCTGGCGGGCGGCCATGTCGATGCCGTGTTCGATGCTCCCGCCACGCGGGCAATGGTGCAGGAAGGCCGCTTGAAGGCGCTGATGGTCGGCAACGCCGAACCCCTGCCGGATTGGAAGGAATTGCCCACCTCCACGGACGCCGGCCTGGACGGCTTTCGGTCCGGCACCTGGTACGGCGTGCTGGTGCCCGCGGAAACGCCGGACCAGACCGTGAACACCCTGAACGCGCAATTGAACAAGGCGCTGTCCAGCCCCATCGTGCACGACCGCGCCAAGGAATTCGGCATTGAGCTGGCGGGCGGCAGCGCCAGTGAATTCACCACTTTCCTGCAGGGCGAACATGAGCGCATCGGCGCCCTGATCAAGACCCGCGGCATCGTCATCCCGTAAACCGGCCGAACCTCCTGCCCATTCCCCCCGCCATGACAGACATCCGAGAAACTGACCGCGACACCCCGAGCTACACCGAGATCCTGGGTGCGCGAATCGCCGGCCTGGAATACGACGACATCCCACCGGCGGTCCGAGAGAAATTGCAGACCTGCCTGCTGTATGGCCTGGTCATGGCCGTCACCGCGTCCGGCATCGACACGCTGGAACGCGCCGCCCTGACGGCCAACGACTCGCCGGGCGACGCCAGCACGCTGGTGTCCGGACATCTGCGTTCCGCTGCCGACGCAGCCTACGTCAACGCACTGCGCATGTGTTCCCGCGGGCAGAACGACACGTACTCCGACCTGTACGCGCACCCGGGCTGCATCGCCATCCCTGTGGCGCTTGCGCTGGCGCAACAGCAACGTACCGATGGAAAGCTCGTGCTGGCCGCGCTGGCGGCCGCGTATGAAACGCTGCATGCCGTCGCTGCGGGCTATGCCGCGTCGATACTGAAGCGCGGCCTGCGCGCCACCTCGGCATTCGGCGTCTTCGCATCGACCGCCGCCGCCGCCCGCATGATGTCCCTGGACGCCGCGCAGACAGCACATGCATTGGGTCTGGCCACGCAGCACAGCGCGGGCACCATGCAATGCTGGGCCGAAGGCAGCCCCGAATGGCGTATCCAGGTTGCCAACGCGGCCCGCGCCGGCATCAGTTGCGCGGCGCTGGCTCGCGGCGGCTACACCAGCGCCCGCCACGCGTTGGAAGGCGAAAGCGGCTTTTATCGCGCCTTTGCCGGCATGTCGCCATTGCCCCCGCCGCCAGCGCTGCCCGCTCCGTGGGTCTGGCGCACGCAGGAGGTCGTGTTCAAGCCCCTTCCCGGTTGCCTGATCAATCAGGCCCCGCTGTTCCTGCTGCTATCCATGCAACGCGAACACGGTTTCACCCCCGGCAATGTCGCAGCCGTCACCGTGGCCCTGTCGGAACGCAACGCGGCCTATCCTGGCATCGCCCGCCGCGGCCCCTTCGACACGCCCACCGGCGCGATCATGAGCGGCCCCTTCATGCTGGCGGCAGGCCTGTGCAATGGCACGCTGCGAACCCGGGATTTCGATGCGCTGTACGGTCCCGGCGATATCCATGACTTCAGCGAGCGCATCACCATCACCGGCGACCCCGCGATCCCCGACTGGGGGGCTGCCCTGAGCGTGACGTTGCGCGCCGGACCTACGCTGTCGGCCAGTCTGACCGAACTATCGCGCTTCGCCTTTTCGTGGGAAGAGACCGACCGGCAGCTTTCCGGCCTGATCCCCGAATGGCCATGGCGCGACGGCGAGATGCGATATACCCGCCTGAAGTCCGCCATTCGAAACCTGCATCAGGCCGAGACGGTGAGCGCGCTGCTTGAAACATGCAGCCCGTGATGCCAGGCGGGGCGGCCCGGCATCAGGGACGACGCTATTTGGCCCGCGCGGACCGCGCCCTTACTCCACCGTCACGCTCTTGGCCAGGTTGCGCGGCTTGTCCACGTCGGTGCCGCGGGCGCAGGCCGTGTGGTAGGACAGTAGCTGTAGCGGAATCGTGTGCAGGATGGGCGAGAGCTTGCCGTAGTTCTCGGGCATGCGGATCACGTGCATGCCTTCGGCGCTCTGGATCTTGCTGTCGGCGTCCGCGAACACGTAGAGTTCGCCGCCGCGGGCGCGCACTTCCTGCATGTTGGACTTCAGCTTCTCCAGCAGTTCGTCCTTGGGCGCGATGGTGACGACGGGCATGTGTTCGGTCACCAGCGCCAGCGGACCGTGCTTGAGTTCGCCGGCCGGGTAGGCTTCGGCGTGGATGTAGCTGATTTCCTTGAGCTTGAGCGCGCCTTCCAGGGCGATCGGGTAGTGCATGCCGCGGCCCAGGAACAGGGCGTTTTCCTTGGACGCGAAGCGGTCGGCCCAGGCCATGATCTGGGGTTCCAGCGCCAGCACCGAACCGATGGCCACGGGCAGGTGGCGCAGCGCCTTCAGGTGTTCGGCTTCCTGTTCTTCGGTCAGGCGGCCGCGCACCTGCGCCAGCGCCAGCGTGAGCAGGAACAGGGCGGTCAGTTGCGTGGTGAAGGCCTTGGTGGACGCCACGCCGATTTCGACGCCGGCGCGCGTGATGTACGACAGCTTGCACTCGCGCACCATGGCGCTGGTGGACACGTTGCAGATGGTCAGCGTGTTTTCCATGCCCAGCGACCGGGCGTGCTTCAGCGCCGCCAGCGTATCGGCGGTTTCGCCGGACTGCGAAATGGTGACCACCAGCGAACGCGGGTTGGGCACGCTGTCGCGGTAGCGGTATTCGCTGGCGATTTCCACGGCCACCGGGATCTTGGCGATGGATTCGATCCAGTATTTGGCCGTCAGGCCGGCGTAGTAGCTGGTGCCGCAGGCCAGGATCAGCAGGGAATCGATGTCCTTGAAGATCTTGTAGGCGCCGTCGCCGAACAGTTCCGGCGTGATGGACTCGATGTCCTGTAGCGTGTCGCCCACCGCGCGCGGCTGTTCGAAGATTTCCTTCTGCATGTAGTGGCGGTAGGGGCCGAGTTCGGCCGCGCCGGTGTGCACGTGCACGGTGTGCACCTCGCGGTCCACGTTCTTGCCGCTGGCGTCCACGATCCAGACGCGCGAGAGTTGCAGGTCGACGACGTCGCCGTCTTCCAGGTAGATGATCTGGTCGGTGGTGCCGGCCAGGGCCAGCGCGTCGGAGGCCAGGAAGTTCTCGTTCTGGCCCACGCCCACCACCAGCGGCGAGCCCTGGCGCGCGCCCACGACGCGGTGCGGTTCGTCGCGGCAGAACACGGCGATGGCGTAGGCGCCGTGCAGGCGGCGCACGGCATTCTGCACGGCTTCGAACAGGTCGCCGGCGTACAGGTGGTTGACCAGGTGCGCGATGACTTCGGTGTCGGTCTGGCTTTCGAAGACGTAGCCCGCGGCCTGGAGTTCGGCGCGCAGCTCGTCGTGATTCTCGATGATGCCGTTGTGGACCAGCGCAACGCGCGGTTCGTCGTTGCCCAGGCGCGAGAAGTGCGGATGGGCGTTGTGAGTGGCGGGCACGCCGTGGGTGGCCCAGCGGGTGTGGGCGATGCCGGTGAAGCCCTGCAGCTTGTCCTGCGCGACCTGTTCGGCCAGTTCGGCCACGCGCTGCGTGCTGCGCGTGCGGCGCAGGTGGCCGTCGGCGTAGACGGCGACGCCGCAGGAATCGTAGCCGCGGTATTCCAGGCGCTTCAGGCCTTCAACCAGGATCGGGGTGATGTCGCGCTGGGCGACGGCGCCAACAATGCCGCACATAGGGAGTGCTCCGGGAAGTTCGTGTACCGACGCATTGTGCTCGTCCCGCAAAGAAATTTGATTTCTTTATCCGGCCATATATGTAAATTAATTCCCTTACATAATTGTGATTAAATAATCTTTCTTCAAATTCACTCTAATGAAATAAATCATGCAGAACACCTCGATTCCGCTGCCGGAATTGGATGATCTGGACCGGCGCATTCTTGAACAGTTACAAGAAGACAGCTCGCTGACCAATCAGGACCTCGCCCAGCGGGTGCACGCGTCGCCGCCGACCTGCCTGCGGCGGGTCCGGCGGCTGGTGGAAGAAGGCGTGATCGACCGGCAGGTGGCCATCCTGGCGGCCGGGAAGCTGGGCAGCACGCTGACCGCCATCGTGGAGATCACGCTGGACGTGCAGGCGGCGGAACGCCTGGACGAGTTCGAGCGCAGCATGCTGGCCGAACGCTCGGTGTTGCAATGCTACCGGGTGTCGCCCGGGCCGGATTTCGTGGTGATCGCGCAGGTGAAGGACATGCCGGCCTACCACGCGCTGGTGCATCGGGCGTTCACGGCCCAGGCCAACGTGCGCAATGTGCGCACGTTCTTTTCGGTGCATCGGGCCAAGTTCGAAACCCGGATAGACGTCCGGGCCTGAGCCCGCGCCGCCCGCCGTTCAGCGGCGGGCGAGCAGGCGCTCGAACTGCGCCAGATAGCGGTCGCCCATCTTCTGCACGTCGTGCTCGTTGCGGACGTACTCGTAGGCGCGCTCGGTGATTTCCTGGCGGAAGGGCGCGTCGTCCAGGCAGCGCGCCATGCCTTGCGCCATGGCCTGGTAATCGCCCACGGCGCACAGCACGCCGCGCCCGTCGGCCAGGCTCTCCTTGAGCCCGCCGGCATCCGTGGACACAACCGGCACGCGCTGCAGGAAGGCGTCCAGCACGCTGCTGCCCAGGGCCTCTTCCTCAGAACTCATAACGAACACGTCGAGAATGCTGTAGAAATCTTCCACGCCCTTGCGGAAGCCCGCGAAACGGTAGACGTCCTCGATGCCGAGCTTGCGCGCCTCGTCCTTGGCCTGCTGTTCGCGGTCGCCGCCGGCGCCGAAGTGCAGGAACACGAAATCGCGCCGGGTCTTGGCCAGTTCGCCGACGGCGCGCACCAGCGTCACCGGGTCCTTGTCGCGGATCAGCGCGGCGGAGGTCGCCATGACCTTCCTGCCGGCCAGGCGGAATTCGCGCACCAGGTTGGCGACGTTCCCGGCGTCGATCTCGTGCGGTTCGACCGCGCTGCGGATGATGACGGGCTCGATACCCAGGCGGCGCGGTTCGCTGGCGGCCATCTCGCTGATCGCGACGAACAGGTCGGCGTGGCGCCACTTGTAGCCGGTCTTCCATTCGTCGCCGGGCTTCACCACGAAGGAAGTGCGGCGCGAAAAAGCCACCGGACGGCGATGCAGCCATTTGGTCAGCACCGCCCAGGTGATGGTGTTGGCGGTCTGCGCGTGCACGATGTCGTATCGGCCCGCGCCGGCCAGGAAGGCCAATTGCCCCGGCACGTTGCGGCAGGTATGGGTCACGAAACCCTCCTGGCGGGCGCGCTCGGCCAGCGGCGCCCCCTCGCGGCACATCACTTCGACGTCATGGCCGGCCTTGCGGAACGCGCGCATGCAGTACAGGGTCTGCCGTTCGCCCCCGCGCCAGCCTTTCTCGAAGTTCAGTTGCAGGATTTTCATGCGCGCCCGATGCCGGAGTATTCGAAGCCCAGGGCGCGCACGTCGGCCGGCGTGTAGAGGTTGCGGCCGTCGATGATCAGCGGCCGCTTGAGCAAGGCCTTGACGCGGTCGAAGTCCGGCGCGCGGAACACCTTCCATTCTGTTGCGATCAGCAGCGCATCCGCGCCGTCCAGCGCGTCGTACATGTCGCTGGCGAAGCTGATGCCGGGCTTGCCGGCCAGCACGCGGGCGGCCTCGTGCATGGCGACGGGGTCGTAGGCGCGCACTTCGGCGCCGCGGCGCGTCAGTTCGGCGATGGCCGTCAGGCTGGGGGCCTCGCGCATATCGTCCGTATTGGGCTTGAAGGACAGGCCCCACAGCGCGATCTTGCGGCCGCTGAGGTCTTCGCCAAGGCGGGCGACCAGCTTTTCGGACAGGCGGAATTTCTGGGCATGGTTGGCGGCCTCGGCGGCCTCGATGACCCGCATGGGCAGCGAATTCTCCGAAGCAGTGTTGACCAGCGCCTGCACGTCCTTGGGGAAGCAGGAGCCGCCGTAGCCCGCGCCCGGATACAGGAAGTGGTAGCCGATGCGCGGATCGGCGCCGATGCCGCGGCGCACCTGCTCGATGTCCGCGCCCAGCGCCTCGGCCAGGTTCGCCATTTCGTTCATGAACGAAATACGGGTGGCCAGCATGGCGTTGGCGGCGTATTTGGTCAGCTCGGCCGAGCGCACGTCCATCACCATCAGCCGGTCGTGCGTGCGCTGGAACGGTTCGTAGATGCGGCGCATGACACCGATGGTGTAATCGTCGTCCGCGCCGACCACGACCCGGTCCGGGCTCATGAAATCGTTGATGGCGGCCCCTTCCTTCAGGAACTCGGGGTTGGATGCCACGCTGAAAGGGATCTCGACGCCACGCGCGGCCAGCTCGCGGGCGACGGCCTCGCGCACCTTGTCGGCCGTGCCCACCGGCACGGTGGACTTGTCCACGATCAGCTTGCGCGCCGTCATGTGGCGCGCGATGTTCCGGGCGGCGGCCAGCACGTATTGCAGGTCGGCCGAGCCGTCTTCGCCGGGCGGGGTGCCCACGGCGATGAACTGCACGTCGCCGAAGGCCACGCTTTGCTCGACGTCGTCGGTGAAATGCAGGCGGCCGGCCTGCACGTTGCGGCGCACCAGGTCTTCCAGGCCAGGTTCGTAGATGGGGATGCCGCCCTGGCGCAGCAGGGCGATCTTCGCCGCGTCCACGTCCAGGCACATGACGTCGTTGCCCATGTCGGCCAGGCATGCTCCCGACACCAACCCCACGTAACCGGTACCCACGACCGTGATCTTCATGCCTGAACGCCTTAAAAATAGGTAAGCCTCGCGCCCGGTATCCGAACCGGGCGCCGGCCGCCATTATAGAAGCGGCTCTGGCCAGTGTCCGACACCCGTACGAGATGACTGGACGGACTGCTTCAGCGCCGCCGGGTGTCTGACACCCGGGAAGCGCCGTCTCAGCCCGAAGAACATTTCGTACGGGTGTCAGACACAAGCACCAGAACTTCAGCAGGTGTCAGACACCCGTACGAGATGACTCGACGGATTGCTCCAGTGCCGCCGGGTGTCTGACACCCGGGAAGCCCCGTCTCAATCCGAAGAACATTTCGTACGGGTGTCAGACACAAGCACCGGAACTTCAGCAGGTGTCAGACACCCGTACGAGATGACTCGACGGACTGCTTCAGCGCCGCCGGGTGTCTGACACCCGGGAAGCCCCGTCTCAATCCGAAGAACATTTCGTATGGGTGTCAGACACAACCACCAGAACTTCAGCAGGTGTCAGACACCCGTACGAGATGACTCGACGGACTGCTTCAGCGCCGCCGGGTGTCTGAAACCCGGGAAGCGCCGTCTCGACCCGAAGAACATTTCGTATGGGTGTCAGACACAAGCACCGGAACTTCAGCAGGTGTCAGACACAAGCATCGAGGTACAAAGGCCCGGCTAGGGCTTCAACTTGCTGAACCGTACGGTATTGACCACCACGGCGAGCCCCGCGCAGATGGTTCCCAATACCAGGGCCAGCCCCGGGCCATGGGCCAGGCTGATGCTGAAGGCGATGGCGACCAGCGCCGTGCCGAAGCTCTGGCCGAATACCCGGGTCGTGGCCTGCAGGCCGCCCGCGGCGCCGCTGCGCGAGCGCGGCGCGGCCGACAGCATGGCCCGGTTGTTCGGCGTCTGGAAGAACCCGAAGCCCACGCCGGCCACGAACATCCCCGCGATGACGGGCCAGTTGGACACGGTCGCCGGCAGCACCGCCAGCCACAGCATGCCGGCCACCATCGTGGCGGCTCCGGCCCCGCTCAGGGTGGCGGCCGAATAGCGGTCGGACAGCCGGCCCGCCAGCGGGGCGATGATGGCGGTGCCCACGGGCCAGGCGCCCATCAGCATGCCCACTTCCAGGTAGGGCCGGCCCAGCACCTGCTGGAAGTAGAACGGCAGGGACACGTAGGACGCCATCTGCGCCGCGAACGTGCAGGCCGACGCGCCCACGGCGAAGGCCAGCGGACGGATGCGCAGCAGGTCGACGGGCACCAGCGGCATCGGTTGCCGGCTGGCCCGGCGCACCAGCACCAGGCCGGCCGCCGTCGCGATCGCGACCAGGCCGATGCCGCGCAGCAGGTCCGCGCCCATCATGTCCACGCCGGAAATGAACACGCCCAGCGTGAGCATGCACAGCAGGGCGCTGATCCAGTCGAGCTTCACGTTGTTGCGCGGCACTTCCGGCAGATGGCGCAGGCCCAGCATCGCCAGCACGCAGATGGGCAGGTTGACCGCGAAGATCCACGGCCACGGCGCCACCGACAGGATGGCCGAGCCGATGGTCGGCCCCAGCACCGACATGACGGCCACCGTGGTGGCGTTGATGCTGATGCCCCGGCCCAGCAGTTTCAGCGGATAGATGTTGCGCACCAGCCCGCCGAACATGCACATCAGCGTGGCGGCCCCGATCCCCTGGAACACCCGCGCCGCCGTCAGTTGCCAGAGCGAGCCGGCCAGGGCGCAGCCCAGGGACGCCAGCGTGAACAGCATCAGGCCGAAGGTGAACATGCGGCGAAAGCCGATGCGCTCGGCCAGCGCCGACAGCGGCAGCAGCATCGTCACCACGGCCAAGTTGTAGGCGTTGACGATCCACACCGCCTGGGCCGGCGAGGCATTGAGGTCGACCGCGATGGTGGGCAGCGCGACGTTGGCGATGGTGGTGTCCAGCACCGACAGGCTGATGCCCGTCATCACGGTTGCCGCCGCCCAGTACCGCCGGGGCGTGGGCAGGCCGTCGGGCGGGGCGGCGGGCTTGGCGGCGCCGCCCGGCGCCGGGTCTTTCTCCGCCGTCACGATTTCTTGACCGGGCGCTGCCAACCGTCCACGGTGAGTTGCTTGGGACGCGATACGGTCAGCTTGTCGGCGGGCGCGTCCCGGGTCAGGGTGGTGCCGGCGCCCAGCGTGGCGCCGCGGCCCACGCGCACCGGCGCGACCAGTTGCGTGTCGGAGCCGATGAAGGCATCGTCCTCGATGACGGTGCGGTGCTTGTTCACGCCGTCGTAGTTGCAGGTGATGGTGCCCGCGCCCACGTTCACGCGGGCGCCGATGTCGGCGTCGCCGATGTAGGCCAGGTGGTTGGCCTTGCTGTCCTCGCCCAGCACGCTCTTCTTGATTTCGACGAAGTTGCCCACGTGGCTGCGGTCGCCGAGTTCGGCGCCCGGACGCAGGCGCGCATAGGGGCCGACGCGCGCGTCGCGCCCGACCCGGGCCTGCTGCAGATGGCTGAAGGCCTCGATGTGCGTGCCCGGGCCGACGCTGACGTCGCGCAGCACGCAATGCGGGCCCACGCGCACCCCGTCGGCCAGCGTCACCTGGCCTTCGAACACGCAGCCTACGTCGATGAACACGTCGCGTCCGCAGGTCAGCGAGCCGCGCACGTCGAAGCGCGCCGGGTCGGCCAGCGTCACGCCGGCTTCGAGCTGGCGGCGGGCCTGCTCGCCCTGCCAGCGGCGTTCCAGTTCGGCCTGCTGCACGCGGCTGTTCACGCCCAGCGTTTCCCAGGCCGCGCCGGGCTGCGCCGCGCCCACCGGCACGCCATCGGCCACGGCCAGCCCGACCGTGTCGGTCAGGTAGTACTCGCCCTGGGCGTTGTTGTTGTCGATGCGGGACAGCCAGTCCTTCAGCTTCGCGGTGGGCGCGCCGAGGATGCCGGTGTTCACTTCCCGGATCTCGCGCTCGGCGTCCGAGGCGTCCTTGTGTTCGACGATGCGGCATACGTTGCCGCGCTCGTCTCGCACGATGCGGCCGTAGCCGGTGGAATCCGCCAGCACTTCCGTCAGCACGGCGGCGCCGTCGCCGCGGGCCTCCAGCAGGCGCCGCAGGGTTTCGGGCTGCACCAGCGGCACGTCGCCATACAGCACCAGCGTCACGTCGTCCTTGCCATCGCCTTCGAGCAGCAGCGGCACGGCCTGCTGCACCGCGTGGCCGGTGCCCTGCTGGGGCTGCTGCAGCGCGAAGTGCAGGTCGGCCTGGCCTTCGAAAGCCTGCTTGACGCGATCCGCGCCATGCCCCACCACGACGACGATGCGCGCCGGCTCGAGTTGGCGCGCGCTGTCCAGCACATGGGACAGCATGGGTTTGCCGGCCAGCGTGTGCAGCACTTTGGGAAGGTCGGACTGCATGCGCTTGCCCAGTCCGGCGGCGAGAATCACTACATTAAGCATAAGTTCCAGAATATTGAAGACGGCCCGGCGGCCTTGCGGCCGTCCAGGGCATCGATTGAAAGAGGAGGGTCAGCCCGCGGCCGGCCCCGTTTTCTTGCCGGCCTTGGCGCTACGGGCGGCGGGCTTGCGGGCCGCCGGCTTGGACGCCTGGGCCTGGGGCGCGGCCTTGGAATCGGCCGGCTTCGCCTTGGCCGGGGAATCGGCGCCCGCCGCTGCCGGCATGGTCGCGGCCGTGGCGGCGGCGATCTGGTTGAACTGCTGCTGCAGCAGGTCCCACCACGCCTTGGA
Organism: Achromobacter veterisilvae; assembly: GCF_900496975.1. Classification (GTDB taxonomy): domain Bacteria; phylum Pseudomonadota; class Gammaproteobacteria; order Burkholderiales; family Burkholderiaceae_B; genus Achromobacter; species Achromobacter veterisilvae. The sequence goes on along the minus strand of NZ_UFQC01000012.1, from coordinate 28,322 downwards.
AGCCGATTGCGCCGCGGCGCCCATCTGCTCGCTCATACCCGGCGCGGCCGCGGGCTGCTCGCCCGCCGCCTCCTGGCCCTTGGCATTGCCGTTTTCCGGCGCCCTGGAGGCCGCGGCGGCCTCGGGCTTCGGCGCGGGCTTCAGTCCCAGCACGATTTCCAGCGGCGACGCCGCGCCGCTTTCCCGCACGGCGGCGATGTCCATATTGGCCGCGCTGTCCACGAAGGCGCGCAGCGTGCTGATGGTGGAACGCTGCACTTCCATGCCCTGGATCGTGCTGGACAGCATGCTCAGGTTCATGCGCAGCCAGTTTTCCACCGAGCGCAGTTCCGCGATGCGGCGGTCCAGGTCTTCCAGGTTCATCGGGGGCGCCATGGGCAGGCTGCTGGCCAGGCCTCCCGGCCCGGTCAGGCCGGCCCAGGCCTGGCGCATCATTTCCATGCTGGCCAGGAGCGGGTTGCCGGACAGGTCGGAATGCTGGCCCATGCCGGGTAGGACGAACGGGTTTGTTTGTTGGTCGCTCATTCCTGGTCTCCCCAAAGACAGATGATTGCCTTGCGCGCCGGGCTCATCCCGGCAGCAGTTGGTTGTTCTCCACTCGCACGTGGTCGCCGGACGCAAACGCGAACGGCTGCGCGCTCCGGAACTGGCGCGTGCCGCCGTCGTTCATGCGCACGGTGAGTTCATAGTGCGTCACCGTTTGTTGCTGTCTGATATTACGCTCAACTTCACGGCCTGCCAAAGCGCCGCCGACCGCGCCCAGCACCGTCAGGGCCGTCTTGCCGTTGCCGCCGCCGAACTGGTTGCCGACGACGCCGCCCGCCACGCCGCCGGCGATGGTGCCGACGAGGTGGTCGCTATTGTCCTTCGCCGGCACCTGGACCTGGCGGATCGACTCGACCACGCCGCAACTGGCGCAAACCTGCTTCGCGGGCGCGGGCGCAGGGGCGGGAGCCGGCGCAGGGCGCGCCTGCCGGGCCGGCGCGCCCTGGGCGGGTGGCGCGGGCAGAGGCGCCAGGTTGGCGCCTTCCGGGCCGGCCTCGGCCACCGGCTCGTCGGCATGCGGATTGGCCGAGGGCGTGGGCAGCCATCCCAGCACGGCGGCGACGCCGACCGAACACAGGACGATGACGGCGATTGCCGCGGCCGCGACCAGCGGATGCAGGGCGCGGCGCGGGGCTTCGATTCGGGTAGGGGTACTCATGGCGATGCTCCATCGTAACTAACCGGCAGTGGTATAGCACCCGGGCGCGGTTTCGGCATGTTGCGATGGTGACGCTTCTTTGCTGCCCGGGCGCGGTGGACAGGGATGGCCAATCGTGGACAATAGGCGCATGGATCCCGTCACCCTGCCCCTGCTCGAACAGGCGATCAACTACTGGCGCAACGTCTCGCCGTCCGTCGGCGACGAACACCGCCTGTGCCCCGAGGCGGCCGCGCTGGCGACGCCCTACGCGCTCATGATCATGGCCCACCGGCGCGAGATCCCCGCCGCCGAACTCGGCGACGCGGCGCGCGCCGCGCTGGACGGCTGGGCCGCCACGCGCAAATAGCGCCGCCCCTATTGCTTCAGCAGGGCCTGGATGTCGTGCGCCAGCGCATCGACGCCGATATTGTTGTTGGCCAGCACGCGCGATTCGCCCTTGCCGTCCAGCAGGTAGAAGGCGGCCGTATGGTCCATGGTGTAGCCGCCGTCCTTGGTGGGCGCCTTGGCGTAATAGGCCTTGAACGACGCGGCGGCCTTCTTGACCTGGTCCGGCGTGCCCGTCAGCCCCAGGAAGCGCGGATCGAAGGCGGTGACGTATTGCTTGAGGATCTCGGGCGTGTCGCGTTCGGGATCCACCGTGATCAGCAGCACCTGGACGCGTTCGGCGTCCGGCCCCAGCTTCTTCATGACCTCGGTCAGTTCGGCCAGCGACGTGGGGCATACGTCCGGACACTGCGTGAAACCGAAGAACACCACGACCACCTTGCCGGCGAAGTCGGACAACTGGCGCGTCTTGCCGTCGTAGTCGGACAGCTCCATGCTGCGGCCCAGTTGGGTGCCGCTGATGTCGCTGCCCTTGAACACGGGCGCGCTCTCGCCGCAGGCGGCCAGGGCGGCGGTGAAGGCGGCGGCTGCGCCCAGGCGCAAGGCCAACCTGCGGCCGGCGGAAAACACGGACATCGACAACCTCCAGGGAATCAGCGCAACAGGCCGACCCAATGGTCCGCCAGCAGGGCGCCGAAGAGCAGCGCCAGGTAAAGAATGGAAAACCGGAACATGCTGCGCGCGAGTTCGTCGCTGTAGGCGCGGTACAGCCTCCATGCGTACGACACGAACATCCCGCCCAGCACCAGGGCCGAGACCAGGTAGAGTGCGCCGCTCATGCGGATGGCGTAGGGCAGCAGCGTGGTGGCGACCAGCGCCACGCTATAGAGCAGGATGTGCAGGCGCGTGAACTGGTTGCCGTGCGTCACCGGCAGCATGGGCAGCCCGGCCTTGGCGTAATCGTGGTTGCGGTAGAGCGCCAGCGCCCAGAAATGCGGCGGCGTCCAGATGAAGATGATCAGGACCAGGATCCACGCCTCGGCCGGCACCGAGTCCGCCACCGTGGCCCAGCCCAGGGCCGGCGGCATGGCGCCGGACAGGCCGCCGATGACGATGTTCTGCGGCGTGCGCGGCTTGAGGATGACGGTGTAGATGACGGCATAGCCGACGAAGGTGGCGAAAGTCAGCCACATGGTCAGGGGATTGACCAGGCGATAAAGCACGAACATGCCCACCCCGCCCAGCAGGCCCGACAGGGTCAGCACCTGGAACGCCGAGATGGTGCCGCGCGCCGTGGCGCGGCGCGCGGTGCGCAGCATGCGGGCGTCGACTTCCTGTTCGATCAGGCAGTTGATGGCGAAGGCGGCGGCGGCCAGCAGCCAGATGCCGATGGTGCCGAACAGCACCCGGCGCATGTCCGGGATGCCGGGTGCGGCCAGGAACATGCCGATCACGGCGCAAAACACCGCCAGTTGCGTCACGCGCGGCTTGGTCAGGACGAAATACTGGCGGAACAATCCGGTTTGGGGAGCGGCAATACTGGTCATAATGAGCCCTATTTTAAACGCGCACCGAATTGGGGCCGTAGCCGCCCGCGGGCGCGCGCCCGGCGGTGGACAGACGCACCATCAAGACCACCGCGGCCAGCGTCAGGCCGGCGGCGCCTCCATTGTGCAACACCGCGATCAGCAGCGGCCACTGGAAGAAGATCGTGGTCAGTCCCGTCAGGAGCTGCGCCGCCAGCAGCGCCAGCATCAGGGTGGCGGGGCCGCGCAGCCCGGGCTCGGCCCGCAGCCGCCAGGCCAGCGCGCCCAGGTACAGGAACACCACGAAGGCGAAATTGCGGTGCACCCAGTGGATCGCCGTGAGCGCCGGCTGGGAAATCATCTCGCCCGAAGGCAGCTCTCCCAGGCCGCGTATGACCGAATACCCGCCGTGGAAGTCCATTTCGGGCACCCATTGTCCATGGCACATCGGGAAATCCATGCAGGCCAGCGCCGCGTAGTTGGTGCTGACCCAGCCTCCGAGCGTCACCTGCACCAGCAGCAGGCCGAAGCCCACGGCCACCCATGGCTTCCAGCGCGCGGCCGCGGCGGGCACGGCCAGGTGCGGGCGTTCGCGCGCGGACAGCCAGGTCATCAGCGCCAGCACCGACAGGCCGAACACCAGGTGCGCGGTCACGACGGCGGGCATGAGTTTGTGCGTCACGGTCCAGGCGCCGAACGCGCCCTGCACGCAGACGGCCACCAGGGTGGTCGCGGCCAGGGCGGGCGAGCGGCCCAGTTCGCGGCGATAGCGCCAGGCCATGTACACGATGCCGATGATCAGCATGCCCAGGATGGAGCCGACATAGCGGTGGATCATCTCGATCCAGGCCTTGGACAGCGTGACCGGGCCGAAGGGCATGGCCTGGGACGCTTCGTGGATGTCACCCATGGCGCCCAGCGGCGTCACGCTGCCGTAGCAGCCCGGCCAGTCGGGGCAGCCCAGCCCGGAGTCCGTCAGGCGCACGAAGGCGCCGAACATGATCAGGTCCAGCGTCAGGAACCAAGTGAAGAAAACCAGTTTGCGATACCGCGCTTTGATGCGTTCCATTTCCATAAACCATGACTCTGCCGCGCCAATTCCGCGGCACGAAAAACCAGCAGCCCCCCGCCGCCACACCGGCAGCCCCCCGCATGCAAACGCCGCCACGCCAATCAGGGCCGCGCAGATCCGGCTCCGCCGGTGTGCTGCGGCGCCCCCCTGGGGGGGAAGCGCCGCAGGCGCTCCGGGGGGGGTCACCCAATCCTTGAGCTATAGACCAGTTTGCTGATGTCCTTGCGCACCTTCACGCCGTCGGCTTCGGCAGGGTACTGCATCATGAGGTTGCCCAGCGGATCGATCACCCAGATCGGGTCCTGCAGGCCGGGTTGTCCGGCGGCGACGTCGCGCGCCAGCAGGAACCGGGCCAGTTGGTCGGGATTCGCGCGCACCATGATCGTGCCCTTGTAGGCCTCCAGCACCTTGTCCGGCACCGGTGCGTCGTCCGTGATGAACCAGACGCGAGCCAGCCGGTCCACGTTCTTGCCCTGGCTGGCGTGGCTGTTGCGGGCGATGAAGAGCTTGCGGGCGCAGCTTTCCGGGCAGGCCCCGCCATCGGCGGCCGCCAGCAGCCACTTGCCCTTCAGGCTTTGCAGGTCGAAGGGCTGGCCGTCCAGCGTGGTCAGGCGCAGGTCGCCGGCCGCGGGCATGGGCCGCTGCGGGCTCACCAGCGCGCCGTAGTTGCTGGATTCGTCGGGCCACCATTGCGGATTCATGTAGACCACGAAAGCGCCGACGATGGGCGCCAGGGAGCACAGGAACACCAGCAGCATGGGCATCAGTGAACGCTTGCCTGCGGGGCGGGTAGAAGAGATGTCGCGAGCCACTTTTTATCCTGTCGTCTTGCGGGTTGAGGGTGGGCGCCGGATCAGGCCTGGGGCCCGCGGCGCCGCATGCGCCGGACGGCGCCCCCCAGCACCGCCAGCCATGCGATGGCGGCAATGCCGGCGAAGGCGAACCACTGTACGGCATAAGACGTGTTCTGCTGGTAATCCACGGACGGCTGCGGCCAATCCCGCACCAGCCCGTCGTCCGCGCCGCCGTCCGATTGCAGCAGCACCGTGGGCAGCAGGACCAGCCCGGTGGCCTTGGCGTAGGCGTCCAGCGGCAGGTTCTGCACTTGCGGCACGTTGCCGCCCGCCGCCGGCAGCGTCGCCGGCAAGGCGGATTGATCCGATCCGCCCAGCGACCAGATCTCGAACAGCCGCGGCACCCGCAAGGACAGTTCGCCCGTCGCCGTCTGCGGCCCTTCGGGCGCGGCCGGCAGGGACGGCCGCGCCGGCCCCTGGCCCGGCGCCTGCCCCGGCGCCGGCAGGGCGCGCGGCAGCCAGCCGCGCAGCACCAGCACCGCGCGCCGCGCATCGGCATCCAGCAGCAATGGCGTGGCCAGCCAATAGCCGGGCTTGCCGTCGTGGTTGCGGTTGTCCAGCAGTACACTGAATTGCGGCTGCCACACGCCGGTGGCCTGCGCGGCGCGCCAGGGGGTCATGCCGGCGGGATCCGTGTCCGGCGCCAATTGCAGCGGCGCCTGCTTGCGGCCGGCCTCGATAGCCGCCAGAATGGCGCGTCGCTCGTCGCCGCGGCGCAATTGCCATTGCCCCAGCGACGCCAGGATCATCACGGCGGCGCCCAGCAGCAGCAGTGCGGCTACCGTATAGCGGGTTGAATGCGGTCTGGCCATCTTTCTTCAATAATTCTGATTTGTCCGGAGACCACCATGCGCGTTTTTGTCGTCCTGGCCTTTATCGGTATTCTGGCCAGCCTGGCATCCGCCCTGGTCTACCTGATGCGGGACAAGGGCTCCACCAACCGCACGGTCAACGCGCTGACGGTACGCATCGGACTATCGGTGGCCCTGTTCCTGTTCGTGCTGTTCGCCCACCACATGGGCTGGATCGAGAGCACAGGCCTTAGATAGGCATCCGGGGCGGGGGTTCCCGCCTCGCCAGGCAAGCATGTGAAAGCGCGATGGACGCCGGGCTTGCCGCCCGGCTTCCTATCGCGCTTTGCGCTCCGCGCAAGACAGTCTCCCCAGATCCAGGGCGCCGCGGATCCGGCTTTGCCGGGTCCGCCGGTGCCGCCCTCTCAGAACCAGTAGACGAACAGGTACAGGCCCAGCCACACCACGTCCACGAAGTGCCAGTACCAGGCGGCGCCTTCGAAGCCGAAATGGTGGTCGGCGGTGAAATGCCCGCGGAGCAGGCGGACCAGGATGACCGTCAGCATGGTGGCGCCCAGCAGCACGTGGAAGCCGTGGAAGCCGGTCAGCATGTAGAACAGCGAGCCGTAGGCGCCCGAATTGAACTTCAGGTTCAGTTCGGTGTAGGCGTGGTGGTACTCGTATGCCTGACAGGCCACGAAGACGAAGCCCAGGACGACCGTGGCCAGCAGCCAGAAGATGGTCTTGCCGCGGTGGTTTTCGCGCAGCGCGTGGTGGGCGATGGTCAGCGTGACGCCGGAGCTCAGCAGCAGCGCGGTGTTGATCGTGGGCAGCCAGAAGGGGCCGACGGTCTGGAAGTGCTCGACCACGCCCGCCGGGCCGAAGTTCGGCCACACGGCCTGGAAGTCGGGCCACAGCATCAGCCGGTGGTCCATGTCGCCCAGCCACGGCGTGGTGATGGTGCGCGTGTACCAGAGGGCGCCGAAGAACGCCGCGAAGAACATGACTTCGGAGAAGATGAACCAGCTCATGCCCCAACGGTAGGAACCGTCGATGCGCTTGCTGTTCAGGCCGGCCTCGGATTCCTGGATGGCGTCGCCGAACCAGAAGTACAGCACCACGATCAAGCCGATGAAACCCGCCAGCAGGGACCACTTGGCCCAGCTAACGCCGTTGATCCAGCCCGCGGCGCTCAGGCCCATGAACAGCAGCGCAATAGCCGTGCGCACGGGATGACCCGAGTCGGCGGGCACAAAGTAGTACGGTGCCTCTTTACCTTGAACCGAGTGACTTGCACTCATGGCTTTCTCCCTGGTACAGATTTATAGATTAAGTGATTCAAGTCAGGCTGGAAACGGCCCAACGCACAATTAATACCAGCACAGTAACGAAGAGCGCCGCTGCCAGCAGGCCGGCCACGATCACGTGGACCGGATTGAGCCTGGCGATATCCTCCCGGTGGCCCGACCCCTTGCGCACGCCGAAAAAGCCCCACGCCACCGCCTTCATGGTCTGAAGAAAGCTCAGCTTGCGCTGGGAGGTCTGGCGCAGGTCGTCGCTCATGGCCGCGTCCTAGTTGACGGCGACGCCGGACAGCAGGGCCGAGCCGCGCAGCACGGTCCAGGCGAACACGGCGATGACGAAAGCCAGCAGGACCAGTCCTGCGATTTTGTTGCGGCGGCGCTGCTCGGGTGTCATTGCTGTGTTACCTGAAACGTGAAAGGCGTCTTTACTTCACTTCGGGCGGGGTTTCGAAGGTGTGGAAGGGCGCGGGCGACGGCACCGTCCATTCCAGGCCTTCGGCGCCTTCCCACGGCTTGGCCGAGGCGACTTCGCCCTTGCCCATGTAGCAGCGGATCATCGCCCACAGGAAGATCAACTGCGACAGGCCGAACCAGAACGCGCCGATGGTGGCCATCTGGTGGAAGGTCGTGAACTGCCCGGCGTAGTCGGCATAACGGCGCGGCATGCCGGCCAGGCCCAGGAAGTGCATCGGGAAGAAGGTCACGTTGAACGAAATCAGCGTGGACCAGAAGTGCAGCTTGCCCAGCTTTTCGCTGTACATGCGGCCCGTCCACTTGGGCACCCAGTAGTAGGCGCCGGCGAACAGGGCGAACAGCGAGCCCGCCACCAGCACGTAGTGGAAGTGGGCGACCACGTAGTACGTGTCGTGCACCTGGATGTCGATGGGCGCCACCGACAGGATCAGCCCCGTGAAGCCGCCCATGGTGAACACGAAGATGAAGCCGATCGAGAACAGCATCGGGGTCTCGAACGTCATGGAGCCGCGCCACATGGTGGCGACCCAGTTGAACACCTTCACCCCCGTGGGAATGGAGATGAGCATGGTCGCGTACATGAAGTAGAGCTGGCCGGTCACCGGCATGCCCGTCGTGAACATGTGGTGCGCCCACACGATGAAGGACAGCACGGCGATGGAGGCGGTGGCATAGACCATGGAGGCGTAGCCGAACAGCTTCTTGCGGGCGAACGCGGGCACGATGGCCGACACGATACCGAACGCCGGCAGGATCATGATGTAGACCTCGGGGTGCCCGAAGAACCAGAACACGTGCTGGTACAGGACCGGGTCGCCGCCGGCGGCGGCGTTGAAGAAGCCCGTGCCGAAGTGGCGGTCGGTCAGCACCATGGTGATGGCGGCGGCCAGCACCGGCATCACGGCCAGCAGCAGGAAGGCGGTGATCAGCCAGGTCCAGCAGAACAGCGGCATCTTCATCAGCGTCAGGCCGGGCGCGCGCATGTTCAGCACGGTCACGATGATGTTGATCGCGCCCATGATGGACGAGGCGCCCATGATGTGCAGCGCGAAGATCGCCAGGTCCATGCCGGGGCCCATCTGCAGCGACAGCGGCGCGTACAGGGTCCAGCCGGCCGCGGTGGCGCCGCCGGGCACGAAGAACGACGCCGTCAGCATGATGGCGGCGACCGGCAGCAGCCAGAAGCTGAAGTTGTTCATGCGGGCGAACGCCATGTCGGACGCGCCGATCTGCATCGGGATCATCCAGTTCGCGAAGCCCACGAAGGCCGGCATGACCGCGCCGAACACCATCACGAGGCCGTGCATGGTGGTGAACTGGTTGAAGAGTTCGGGGCGGAAGAACTGCAGGCCCGGCTCAAAGAGCTCGGTACGCAGCAGCAAGGCCAGCGTGCCGCCTTCCAGCAGCATGACGAACGAGAAGATGAGGTACATCGTCCCGATGTCTTTGTGGTTCGTGGCGAAAAGCCAGCGGCGCCAGCCGGTGGGGATGGCGTGGTGGTGGTCATCGTGACCGTGGCCGTGGCCCGGCGACACGTGGTCTACAGTGACGCTGCTCATGATGGACTCCTTCCTGCTGAGTGCCGCCCCCGATCCACGGGGCCGGCAGGGTATCTCTAACTAAACGGAACCGGTTCTAACGGTGGAGGAACTGGGCGCGCGCAATCAGCGCGCGGCCGCCACGTCCTTCGGTAGAACCGTCGGGTCCTGCCCCTTGCCCGCATTGCTCCAGGCATGGCGCGTATAGCTGATGACCGCCGCGATCTCGACATCGTTGAGCTGCCCGCCGAATGGCGCCATCGCTGTGCCGGGCTTGCCCTTCAGCACGGTGTTGATCTGCTCCGCCTTCGGGCCCAGAACAACCTTGTCTCCGTCAAGCGGGGGGAAACTGCCCGGGATGCCCTTGCCGTTGGCCTGGTGACAGGCCACGCAATTCGCCGCGAAAACCTTTTCGCCGCGGGCAACCAGTTCGGCTTCCGTCCACTCTTTATTGGGATCGTCGGCGTTCGCCGCCATCTTCTTCTTTTGGTCTTCAACCCACTTATCGTAGTCGGCTTGCGCCAGAACTTCCACGACGATGGGCATGAATGCGTGATCCTTGCCGCAAAGTTCCGCGCACTGGCCCCGGTAGATGCCGGGTTTGTCGGCATTGAACCAGGCATCGCGCAGGAAACCGGGGATGGCGTCCTGCTTCACGCCGAAGTCCGGAATCATCCAGGAGTGGATGACGTCGGCGGCGGTCAGGACGACGCGGACCTTCTTGTTCACGGGGACGACCAGGTGGTTGTCCACTTCCATCAGGTAGAACTCGCCCTTGGGCTCGCGGTTCTCGATCTGCGCGCGCGGGGTCGACAGCGTGGAAAGGAACTTGATGCCGGCGGCCTGGCCGTCGAGATACTCGTAGCCCCACTTCCATTGGTAGCCCGTGACTTTCACGGTGACGTCGGCGCTGGAGGTGTCTTTCATGGCGACCACGGTCTTGGTGGCCGGCAGCGCCATGGCGATGACGATGATGAACGGGATGACCGTCCACGCGACTTCGACGCCCAGGTGTTCATGGAAGGTCGCGGCCTTGTGGCCGCGGGACTTGCGGTGCGCCCAGATGGAATAGAACATCACTCCAAAGACGCCGATGAAGATCACGATACAGATCGTGAGCAGCATCCAATGCAGCCACATGATGTCGCGCGAAATCGCCGTGACACCCTCATGCAGGTTGAGCTGATTGACCTTCGGGCCGCCGGGCATGTCTTGCACCTGAGCACCCGCCACGCTGCCAATCAGCATCGCACAAGCCCCCAGTATCCCTCTCCACTTCTTCATGCTTACCTCGAAACACGGCGCGTAGGTCCGTTCTCTAGTGGCGGAAGTCACCGGAAACGGGCAACGCGCAATTATTAGATGGCAGGGCGAGGCAGGGAGATAGAGCGGCCCCTGTCGTTCCCACTCGAAATCACAAAGAAACTGCCGGATTATAGCGGACGCGCAAACAGATGTAGGTTAGTGCCCTTGAATTCATCGGCGCCGCCCCCATTTGGCCGCGCCCTCTTGACCGCGCGCGGAAAACCGGCTGGCATAAAATCGTCGACAACATCACCACCACGGCCCCACGATGCAACAGCAGTTGTCCGACTTGTATGCCGCCCTGCGCGCGCGCGCCCAGGAGCCCGCCCCCGACGGCGCGCGCGCCTTATATATAGCGGGGCGCCGCTGCGGCTGGGCCACGCACGCGGCCTGCGACGCCCTGCGCGGCGCGGCGGGCATCGAAGCGGACGGCGAGGCCTTGCGCATCGGCACGGGCATGGCGCCGGGCGCGGGCCTGGACGGCGTGCTCGAACAGGCCGCGGAACTGTTGCGCCAAGCCAACTGCCTGCGCGGCTGGCGCGATGAATTGCTGGACGTCATGGACGGCGACGAACCGCTGGGCGTGATCGAACGCGCCGCGGTCCGCCCCCTGGGGCTGCTGACCAAGGCGGTGCACTTGAACGCGTGGACGCCGGACGGCCGGCTGTGGGTCGCGCGCCGCGCGCTCAGCAAATCGACCGATCCCGGTATGTGGGACACGCTGGTGGGCGGCCTGGCCGGCAGCCGCGAGGACCTGGAACTGGCGCTGGTGCGCGAATGCGGCGAAGAGGCGGGGCTGGACGAGCCCGACCTGGGGCGGCGTTCGCCCTTGCGCACGATCCTGCGCATCCATCGCCGCCTGCCCGAGGGCTATCAGGTCGAAGACGTCCTGACCAGCACCTGCATCCTGGCGTCCGACGCCCGGCCGGCCAACCGCGACGGCGAAGTCATGGAAATCGCCACGGTCGACGTGGCCACGGCCGTGCGCCGGGTGACGGACGGCGAATTCACGCTGGAAGCGGCGCTGGTGATCGTCGAAGACATCATGCAGCGCCGCGCGGCGGGCGAAATCCCGGCGTAGGGCCTTCCACCCCAACTAGCGAGGCACGGCTCCCGGCTCGCCCAGGATCTCGCCCGGCGGCACGCCCTCTTGCGGCGTGCCGGCGCCGGGCGTCCCGCGCGCGGTCTCCGCGCTTTCCGCGCCTGCGCCGGACGGCGTGCTGACCCCCGCGGCCTCCGCGGCTTCGGCCGCCTGGGCCGGGCTGGGCGCCGAGGCCGGGGCAGGAGCCGGCGCGGGCGCGGCGTTGGCCTGCGAGAACTGTTTCCACACCTCGATCGCGCGCAGGCGCTGCTTGGCCACGAGCTGGATGCGCTCGCGCAGGTTTTCATCGCGCGCCAGCAGGGCGTGGAAATCCCGCGAGGACAGCATCAGCAGCTTGCTGTACCCCAGCGAAGTCACGTCCGGCATGATCTGCTGTTCTCCCAGCAGCCCGAGTTCGCCGAAGAATTCGCCGCTGCCCAGTTCGATCATGGTGTCGTCGGGCAGATGCACGGCCACGGCGCCGGACGCCACGAAGCACATCTCTTCGCCATGCCGGCCCTTGGTGAGCACGCGCTGGTCCGGCAGCGACAGCCGCGGCTTGAGCAGCTTGCTGATGGCCCGCAGGGAGTCGGCCGACAGGCCTTCGAACAGGGGCACGCGCTTGATCAGTTCGGCCGCGCTCATTTCGATGTCCAGCGGCGGATGCTTGTCGATATGGGCCCAGCGGCTCTTCAATTGCGCCATCAGGTCCGCGTACACCTCGCCGCTGATCAGGAATTGCTCGAGCATGTCGCGATAGCGGATGCGTTCCATTTCGCGGGCCACGCGGCCCAGGTAGCTTTCCTGCAGCCACTGGGCATAGGACGGGTATTGCAGGTTGAGGGCCTGCATGGCGTTTTCGATCAGGTCCAGCCGGCGCTGGTGCAGGATGACGATGCGCTGCGTCGCTTCCTCGCCCAGCAGGGGCGTGATCTGCTCGCGCGCGAACACGATCAGGCGCTGCGCGACCGACCGCTTGCTCATCAGGTTGGCGAAACGCTGGCCCAGTTCGCGCGCCAGCCAGCCCTGGAACCCGAACAGGTAGTGCAGGCGCAGGGCGATGCGGAATCCGGTGGAATAGCGCACGTCGGCGACGATGGCGCGCTCGAAGCCCGGGATGCCCCCCAGCCGGATCGCGTCCTCCAGCCGTTCCGCCCGCGCCAGCAGGGCCTCGGCCATGCGCCAGTCCACGATCTGCGCCTTCAGGATGTCGAAGAACATTTCCTCTTCGCGCTGCGCCACGATGGCCAGCCCCACCGCGACGCGCTGGTCGTCGCTCATCTGGCTGACCTGGCCGTCGTGCACGCTGGTCAGGCTGGCGTCGAACACGGCGCGGATGCGGTCGCGGACCTCGGTGCCGATGTGCTCGGTCCTGGCAACCTCGTCCGTCTTGCCCTGCAGGTCTTCCAGCGCCACGGCCAGGGCCTGGTTGCGGATGGTGCGCTCCACGGACGACAACTGGTTCAGGCCCAGCATGCGGATCAGCGGACGCAGGCTGATGCCGTTGACGAACAGCGTGATCAGCACGAAGCCCGTGGTGGCGACGGCGATGAACTGGCGCGCTTCTTCGGGCACGCCGGTCTGTTCCGTGACGGCAAGCGCCAGCGCCAGCGATACGGCGCCGCGCAGTCCGCCCCACAACATCACCACCTTGTACGGATTGCTGACCTTGGTGCTCAGAGGGGTCATGCCCAGCAGCGGCAACAGGCCGAAGACCACGATGGCGCGGGCCACCAGCGTGGTCACGAACAGCACCGCCACCAGCACCAGTTCCTGCCAGTCGGCGGCCGCCATCAGCTTGGGGATCAGCATCGCCGCGAACAGGAAGATCAGCGAATTGGCCCAGAACCCGAACTGCTCCCAGGAGCTGGCCAGGTGTTCAAAGGTGGTGGGGGACATGCGCGTGCGGCCGGCGGACCCGACCACCAGGCCGGCGATCACCGTGGCGACCACGCCCGAGACGTTCAGGTAGTGCTCGGAAATGAAGAAGGACAGGTAGGCCAGCGTCAGCGTCAGCGTGATTTCCGCCGTGGGAAAGCCGCGCAGCCAGGCGAACAGCAGGCAGGCCAGGCGCCCCATCGCGAAGCCGGCCAGGCCGCCGCCGATGAAGTGCACGATGAAGTCGTTGAAAATGCCGCTGACGGTCAGCTCGCCATGTCCGCTCAGGACGGCCAGCAGCACCGAGTACAAGGCGATGGACGCGGCGTCGTTGAACAGGCTTTCGCCTTCGACCAGGGTGGTCAGGCGCTTGGGCGCCCCGACTTCCCGGAAGATGCCCACCACGGCCACCGGATCGGTCGTCGCCACGATGGCGCCCAGCAGCAGGCAGACCACCATGCCGTAGGGCGAAATGGCGTCCAGGGTCACGCCGACCACCACGGTGCACACCACCACGGCCACGATGGCCATCATCAGGATGGGGCCGATGTCGTCCATCAGGCGCCGCACGTTCATGGACAGCGCGGTCTCGAACAGCAGCACCGGCAGGAACACCATCAAGAAGGTTTCCGACGAAATCTCGAAGTGTTCCAGGGAGTCGAGGAAGTCGCCGATCCAGCTAGGCGCCCAGCCATGCACGTGCACAATGATGCCGAGCAGGCAGCCGACGATGGCCAGCAGCACCGAATACGGCAGCTTGAGGCGGCCGGCCAGGGGCGGCATGAAACAGACCAGCGTGAGCAAACCGGCCAGGCCGAATACGAGAAAACCGACATTCATTATTAGCGCCGCGTCCGATCTTGAATCTGAAGTTTCACAAGAATAGCGGCTTTTTTCCTCCAGCCCGGGCCGGGAACCACAGAGAATCGTCGAGAATGCACGTTTCGTTACCCCAATGCGGGCGTGCGATACGCGCTGCGCCATGTTTTTTGGGTAATGTGGAATTGCACCCACTTTTCAGGAGCGGCATTTGGCCCGCATCCATTCACTGACCCGGCGCGACGACGCGCCCGCCATGCTGGTCCAGGTGACGGACAGCCATCTGTTCGGCGAAGCCGGCACCTCGATGCTGGGCGTCGATACCGACGCCAGCCTGCGCGCCGTACTGCGCCAGATCGAGGCCGACGGCCGCCATCCCGACCTGCTGCTGGCCACGGGCGACCTGTCCCAGGACGGCGAGGCGGCGGCCTACCGGCGCTTCGCCGCCATCCTGTCCGAGGCGCCCGCGCTGGACCGCGCCTGCGTGCGCTGCCTGCCGGGCAACCACGACCTGCCGGCCGTGATGCGCCAGGAATTGGCGGAATGGTCGGTCCCGGTGGCCGACGTGGGCGCCTGGCGCGTCGTCACGCTGGACACCACGGTGCCGGGTTCCAACGCGGGCCATCTGCCCGACGCCCAGCTCGACATGCTGGAAGCGGCGCTGGCCGAGGCGCCCGGCCGCCACACCCTGGTGGCGATGCATCACAACCCCATGCAGATCGACAGCCACTGGCACGACACGATGATGATCGACAACCCGCAGGCGCTGTTCAAACTGCTGGCGCGCTGGCCGCAGGTCCGCGTGCTGCTGTGGGGTCACGTGCACCACGAGTTCGACCGCCGCCGCCACAACCTGCGCATGCTGGCCACGCCGTCGACCTGCTTCCAGTTCAGCATCCGGGACGGCAAGCACGTGGTGGACAACATGGCGCCCGGCTACCGCTGGATCAAGCTGTACCAGGACGGGTCGATGGCGACGGGCGTGCGGCGCGTGCAGGACGCGCTGTGGCACACGGCCCTGGCCGCGCCGGACAAGGCGCGGGCGGCGTAGGTCGTTCCAAGATGGGCCAGCCCCCGCGCGGGGGGCAGCAAGCACGCGAAGCGTGCGCAGCGCGGGTGTCCACCACAGCCTTCACAAAAATGGCCGGCCCGCCGCCGGGCCGCCCCAAGGCGGGCCAGCCCCCGTGGGGGGGCAGCAAGCAAGCGAAGCTTGCGCAGCGTGGGGGCCCAAATAAAAAACGGGGCACCGATATGCATGGTGCCCCGCAAACATCCGTCTCATAGGGGAGGGGAAAGAGGAGAAGCCGAGACGGACGATAAGACTACCAACCGAAGTTCGCGGTCTACATGAAGTTAGGCGGCGCGATCCCCATTAAGTTTCTGGCGCGGTGCAAAATTTCCGGATGAATTTGTATCAAATTATGCAAGCCGCCTAGCCGGGCCGCCAGAAAACGAAAGGGCCGCGGAAGCGGCCCTTTGCATGAACGTCGCGGTGTCTTAGGCCGCGAGGTTGCCCCGCATCTTCTTCAGGGCGGCGGCCTCGATCTGACGGATGCGTTCGGCCGAGACGCCGAATTCCTGCGCCAGTTCGTGCAGCGTGGCGCCGCCGTCGTCCTGCAGCCAGCGCGCTTCGACGATACGGCGCGAACGGGGGTCCAGCGCCTCCAGCGCGTCGCTCAGGCCGCTGCCTTGCAGTTGGTCGCGCGCGGCGCGTTCCAGCACCCGCGTGGGTTCCTGGCGGCCTTCGTCGGACAGGTAGGCGATGGGCGCGTAGCTGTCATCGTCGTCGTCCTGGTTTTCCAGCGACATGTCGCGGCCGGACAGGCGGACTTCCATTTCGCTCACGTCTTCGCGGCGCACGTTCAGTTCGCGCGCGATGTGGTCGACCTGGTCGGGATCCAGCGTCTGGCCGTCGGGGCGCATGCTGCGCAGATTGAAGAACAGCTTGCGCTGGGCCTTGGTGGTCGCGACTTTCACCAGGCGCCAGTTGCGGATGATGTATTCGTGGATTTCCGCCTTGATCCAGTGCACGGCGAACGACACCAGGCGCACGCCGCGTTCGGGATCGAAGCGCTTCACGGCCTTCATCAGGCCGACATTGCCTTCCTGGATGAGGTCGGCGTGGGGCAAGCCGTAGCCCAGGTACTGCCGGGCCACCGACACCACCAGCCGCAGGTGCGACAGGATCAGCTCGCGCGCGGCGCCCAGGTCTTCCTGGTCGCGCAGGCGGCGGCCGAGCTCGGTTTCACGTTCCGCCGACAGGACCGGCAGGCGGTTCACCGCGGAAATGTATGCGTCGATCGTGCCGAGTGCGCCCGGATTGGCAATGGCCAACGCCAGGGCGTTGCCGGAAGCGGCCAACGAGGTACTGGGTTGTTTCATAGCGGGAGTCTCCGGAAGGCGAAGGGGTAACGACATGGATTCGATGTTAGCACTCTAGCAATGGGAGTGCTAATTCGACTATTGCGGCGCGTCAAAGTTTCCTTCCGCATAGCTCGTCCCCATTTATTTTCAACAAGCCCGAACAGCGGGCGCGACATTGGGGCAGCAAATTTTCGCAAGAATGGCCGCGCCGCCGCCGGGCCGCCCCAAGGCGGCGCAGCCCCCGCGGGGGGGCAGCAAGCCCGCGCAGCGGGCGCGGCGTGGGGGCTTTCCTACCAGCCCAGGCGTTTCAAGCCCTCGGCGGTGGCCTCTCCGTCCGGCCGGACGAACAGCGCGCCCCGGGGATCCATGTAAACCTGGTAGCGGGCGCCGTCGAACAAAGGCATATAGGCGCCGCTGCCGAATTGGACATCGACGAAGGGGAACCAGTTCGGAAAATTCTTCTTCAGCGAGGCCAGGTCCGGGGCGGGCCAGTCGTCCAGCGCATGGACCGAGCGCGTGGCCGTGGCCTCGCGGGCCGCATCGCTGTACCGGCCGGATAGCCGCTCCAGGCGGTACAGCGGCGGCGCGCCCGCCATCAGCGCCGGCACCTTCCAGCGGACGACCCGCGCGTCGATCTGCCATTGGTCGCCATACAGCACGTACTGCCGGGTCCCGCTGCCCGGAGCGCTGGCGTCGACCTGGAACTGGCCCTCGGCCAGTTGCCGGATTTCGATGCGGGCGACGGACTCGTCGGCGGTCAGGCGGAAGAACTGCACCAGCGACAGGGCCAGCAGGCCGGACACGCCCCCCAGCAATACCAGCATCAGCCCGAACAGGCGGCGCACCGGCCGGAACTGGAATATCTTGCGGCCGCGTTCGTCGCGCGGGCCGCCCCGGCCCAGCAGCATGACGATTCCCGGCAACAGGACGACGATGGCGCCCAGCAGTATCCAGACAAAGGGAGCGATTCCGTTGATCAAGTCAGGCGTTCCTTTCTAAGAACACGCCGCGGGCGGCGGCCGGGCCGGGCCCCGGGCGCGGCGGGCCCGCCAGTATAGAAGCGCCCTCAGGCCGCCGGTTTTCCAAGCCGCTCGACGTGAAACCGGATGTGATCCTCGATGAAGGTCGAGATGAAGTAGTAGCCATGGTCGTAGCCTCCGTGGCGGCGCAGAGTCAGCGGCTGGTCCGCGGCGGCGCAGGCGGCCTCGAATACCTCGGGATACAACTGTTCCGCCAGGAACTGGTCCGACTCCCCCTGGTCGATCAGGATGCCGCCG
The DNA here is from genome assembly GCF_900496975.1 of Achromobacter veterisilvae. GTDB lineage: Bacteria > Pseudomonadota > Gammaproteobacteria > Burkholderiales > Burkholderiaceae_B > Achromobacter > Achromobacter veterisilvae. The sequence continues at coordinate 10,508 of NZ_UFQC01000012.1, read as the reverse complement.
GGAAACGGGCGCCGGGCCTGGCGCATCAGCGCCGACGCGTCATAGGCGGCCCAGTCGTCGACGTCGGCGCCCAGGTAGGCGCCGAACGCCTTTTTGCCCCACGGACACTGGCTGGGCGCGGCGATGGGCGCGAACGCCGACACCGAACGGAACTTGCCGGGATTACGCAGCGCCAGCACCAGGGCGCCGTGGCCGCCCATGGAATGGCCGAAGATGCCTGTGCGCGACGCGTCGCCCGGCAGGGCGCCGCCCGTGACGATGCCGTGCAATTCCTGGGTCACGTAGCTGTACATGCGGTAGTGGGCCAGCCAGGCGGGCGTGGTGGCGTCGACGTAGAACCCCGCGCCGGTGCCCAGGTCCCAGCTTTCGTCCTCGCCCGGCACGTTGGCGCCGCGGGGGCTGGTGTCCGGGGCGACCAGCATGACGCCGAGTTCCGCGGCCAGGCGCTGGGCGCCAGCCTTGATCATGAAGGTTTCTTCCGTGCAGGTCAGCCCCGCCAGGTAGACCAGCACGGGAACCGGGCCCTGTTCGGCTTGCGGCGGGACGTAGACCGAGAACCGCATGGGCAGGCCGATCTCCGCGGACTCGTGGCGATAGTAGCGCTGCCAGCCGCCAAAGCAGCGATGCTGCGAAATGAGCTCCAGGGCCGCGGCCATAGGTCTTCTCCAGTCGTGAGGGGTAAAAAAAACGCCGGCGGGTTAGGGTATATCCACGGTACGACGTTCCGTCGCCAAATGTTAACCTGCGCTTTCTCGGGTACGGACAGCGAAAAAAATGACAGTTCCTTGCCCATATCGTGATCACGGGACTTGACCAGCGCCTACCGTGGCACTATTTATATACCGTGAGAGAAGACAAACCGTTCTTCCGGATACGCAAGTCCTGACACTATGGCCCGTCTGCCCCGTCTGTACGCCCCTGGGCTGCCCCAACTGGTGCAGGCCAACTTCATCCAGCCGCTGGCCGCGCCGTCGCAACCCGCGCCGGCCGACATCCTGAACCAACTGGCCACCTGGCTGGGCGAATCCGCCCAACGCCATCGCGTCTCGGTTCACGGCTGGCTGCTTGCCAACGACCGCATCCTGCTGCTGGCCACCCCGGCGGACGAAGAAGGCTTGCCGCGGCTGATGCAGACGCTGGGCCGCAACCTGGCGGCGCGGCTGCGCGGCGGCCGGGTCTTCGCGGGGCGCTACCGTTCCGCCTTGCTGGAGCCGGGCGCCTGGGTGCTGCCGGCCCTGGTCTGGCTGGAAACCTACCCCGTGCGCAGCGGCGCCTCGCAGGATCCCGATTCCTGGCCCTGGTCCTCCGCCGCCAGCCACACCGGCAACACCACCGCGGCGCCGGCGCAATGGCAATCCGACCACGCCGATTACTGGGCCTGCGGCAACACCCCGTTCGACCGCCAGGCCAACTACCGCAAGCGGCTGCAGGACGGCCTGTCGCGCGAGGAAAGCCAGCGCATCGACCAGGCGGTTTCCGGCCAATGGGCGCTGGGCGGCCCCAGCTTCATCGCCAGCCTGGCCCATACCGCCAGCCGGCGCGTCGCTCCCGGCCAGCGCGGACGCCCCCGCAAGAAACCCGCCGCCCCGGCGCCGGCGGACGCCGAGCCTTCCTCCACCCCCAATTCCTGATTCCGGGCCCGCCCTGGCGGCGGACCCAGCGAGTTCCGCGCGCAACCCGCGAGGGCGGCGCGCGTCTGCGCGCGTGGCCGTGGCATCGCCCAGGGCACGCGCCGGCATTGGCATCCGCGCAACACTGAGACCCGTTCCAATCCCATCCGGAATTGAGGAAAAACAAGGGACGCATTACCGGAAAAACGGGGATCCAACGACGCCGGCCGCACCCCCTTGGTGCATACCCCCTTGCCCAGCCCCTGGCGGCGCGGCTCTTGATACGTCCCTCTATAAAACCTCTATGGCAAAACCCCAATATAAATGGGGACAAACCCTGTTTATTCCTGTTGCACCCTACTCATGACGGGGGTATTGTCCGTCTCCTGCACTGCAACATTACGACGCAGGCCCACTGCGGAGCGCGCCATGCCCCAAAACACCCAGATCGAATCCTGTCCCCCGCCCAAGGCGGCCCCCATCGACGCCAGCCGCATCGGCTTGCCGCCGGCCCAGGGTCTGTACCATCCCAAGAACGAGCATGACGCCTGCGGCGTCGGCTTCGTCGCGCACATCAAGGGCAAGAAAAGCCACGCCATCATCCAGCAGGGCCTGAAGATCCTGGAAAACCTGGACCACCGCGGCGCGGTCGGCGCGGACAAGCTGATGGGCGACGGCGCCGGCATCCTGATCCAGATTCCCGACACCCTCTACCGCGACGAACTCAGCCACCAGGGCATCATCCTGCCGCCTCCCGGCGAGTACGGCGTGGCGATGGTGTTCCTGCCCAAGGAAACCGCGTCGCGCCTGGCCTGCGAACAGGAACTGGAGCGCTCCGTGCGCGCCGAAGGCCAGGTGGTGCTGGGCTGGCGCGATGTGCCCGTGGACGTCGACATGCCCATGTCGCCCACCGTGCGCGCCTGCGAACCCGTGATCCGCCAGTTGTTCATCGGCCGCGGCGCCGACGTGATGGTGCCCGACGCGCTGGAGCGCAAGCTGTACGTGATCCGCAAGACCGCCAGCCACGCCATCCAGAACATGCACCTGGCGCACGGCAAGGAATACTTCGTGCCCTCGGCCTCGGTGCGCACCGTGGTCTACAAGGGCCTGCTGCTGGCCGACCAGGTCGGCCGCTACTACCGCGACCTGGCCGATACGCGCACGGTGTCCGCCCTGGCGCTGGTGCACCAGCGCTTCTCGACCAACACCTTCCCGGCGTGGCCGCTGGCCCACCCGTACCGCATGATCGCCCACAACGGCGAAATCAACACGGTCAAGGGCAACTTCAACTGGCTGCGCGCCCGCGAAGGCATGATGCAGTCCGCCGTGCTGGGCGACGACCTGAAGAAGCTGTATCCCATCGTCTACGAAGGCCAGTCCGACACCGCCACGTTCGACAACTGCCTGGAACTGCTGGTGAATTCGGGCTATTCGCTGGCCCACGCCATGATGATGATGATCCCGGAAGCCTGGGAGCAGCACACGCAGATGGACGAAAGCCGCCGCGCTTTCTACGAATACCACGCCGCCATGATGGAGCCGTGGGACGGCCCCGCCGCGGTCGCGTTCACCGACGGCCGCCAGATCGGCGCCACGCTGGACCGCAACGGCCTGCGCCCGGCCCGCTACCTGGTCACCGATGACGACATGGTCATCCTGGCCTCCGAAGCCGGCACGCTGTCCATCCCCGAGAACCGCATCGTCAAGAAGTGGCGCCTGCAGCCGGGCAAGATGTTCCTGATCGACCTGGAACAGGGCCGCATCATCGACGACGCCGAGATCAAGCTGCAACTGGCCAACAGCCGCCCCTACCGCCAGTGGATCGAGCGCCTGCAGATCAAGCTGGAATCGCTGCCGGCCCCGCGCCAGGCCCCCGCGGCCACGCAGTCGTCCGTTTCGCTGCTGGACCGCCAGCAGGCCTTCGGCTGGACCCAGGAAGACTACAAGTTCATCCTCGAACCCATGGCCGCGAGCGGCGAGGAAGTGATCGGCTCGATGGGCAACGACGCCCCGCTGGCCGTGCTGTCCGACCGTGCCAAGCCGTTCTACAACTACTTCCGCCAGTTGTTCGCGCAGGTCACGAACCCGCCGATCGACCCCATCCGCGAGCAGATGGTGATGTCGCTGGTGTCGTTCATCGGCCCCAAGCCCAACCTGCTGGACATCAATAACGTCAACCCGCCGCTGCGCCTGGAAGTGACCCAGCCGGTGCTGGACTTCGCCGCCATGGCGCAGATCCGCGACATCGAACAGGTGACCGGCAAGAAGTTCCGCAGCTTCGAACTGGACATCACGTACCCCGCCGCCTGGGGCCCCGAGGGCATCGAAGCCCGCGTGGCCGCGCTGTGCGCGCGCGCCGTCGACGCGGTGCGCAGCGGCTACAACATCCTGATCGTGTCCGACCGCCTGGTCGACAGCGAGCGCGTGGCCATCCCCGCCCTGCTGGCGACTTCCGCCGTCCACCAGCACCTGATCCGCGCCGGCCTGCGCACCAACACCGGCCTGGTCGTGGAGACCGGCTCGGCGCGCGAAGTGCACCACTTCGCGCTCCTGGGCGGCTACGGCGCCGAGGCCATCCACCCCTACCTGGCGCTGGAATCGCTGGGCAAGATGAACGACCCCGAAAAGGCGGTCAAGAACTTCATCAAGGCGATCGGCAAGGGCCTGAACAAGGTCATGTCCAAGATGGGCATTTCCACGTACATGTCCTACACCGGCGCGCAGATCTTCGAAGCCGTGGGCCTGCAAAGCGCCCTGGTCAACAAATACTTCACCGGCACCTCGTCCAACATCGAAGGCATCGGCATCTTCCAGGTGGCCGAAGAAGCGCTGCGCCAGCATCGCGCCGCCTTCGGCACCGACCCGGTCCTGGCCAACGACCTGGACGCCGGCGGCGAATACGCCTACCGCGTGCGCGGCGAAGAGCACATGTGGACGCCGGATTCCATCGCCAAGCTGCAGCATGCTTCGCGCGCCAACAACTACCGCACGTACAAGGAGTACGCGCAGATCATCAACGACCAGAGCCGCCGCCACATGACCCTGCGCGGCCTGTTCGAGTTCCGTTTCGATCCGTCGCGCGCCATCCCGCTGGACGACGTCGAATCGGCCAAGGATATCGTCAAGCGTTTCGCCACCGGCGCCATGTCGCTGGGCTCGATTTCCACCGAAGCGCACTCGGTGCTGGCCGTGGCCATGAACCGCATCGGCGGCAAGTCCAACACCGGCGAAGGCGGCGAAGACGAACTGCGCTACCGCGCCGAAATGCGCGAAGGCAAGAGCACCGTCAAGGACGGCGACACGCTGGCCTCGCTGCTGGGCTCCGACCGCATCGAAGCGGACGTCGCGCTGAAGAAGGGCGACTCGCTGCGCTCGAAGATCAAGCAGGTGGCCTCGGGCCGTTTCGGCGTGACCGCCGAATACCTGTCGTCCGCCGACCAGATCCAGATCAAGATGGCCCAGGGCGCCAAGCCCGGCGAAGGCGGCCAGTTGCCCGGCCACAAGGTGTCGGAATACATCGCCAAGCTGCGCTACTCGGTGCCGGGCGTGGGCCTGATTTCGCCCCCGCCGCACCACGACATCTACTCGATCGAAGACCTGGCCCAGTTGATCCACGACCTGAAGAACGTGAATTCCAAGGCCTCGGTATCGGTCAAGCTGGTGTCCGAAGTGGGCGTGGGCACGGTGGCCGCGGGCGTGGCCAAGGCCAAGGCCGACCACGTCGTGATCGCCGGCCATGACGGCGGCACGGGCGCGTCGCCGGTGTCCTCCATCAAGCACGTGGGCACGCCGTGGGAACTGGGCCTGGCCGAAACACAGCAGACGCTGGTGCTCAACCGCCTGCGCAGCCGCATCCGCGTGCAGGCCGACGGCCAGATGAAGACCGGCCGCGACGTCGTCATCGGCGCGCTGCTGGGCGCCGACGAATTCGGTTTCGCGACCGCGCCGCTGGTCGTGGAAGGCTGCATCATGATGCGCAAGTGCCACCTGAATACCTGCCCGGTGGGCGTGGCCACGCAAGACCCGGTCCTGCGCAAGAAATTCCAGGGCAAGCCCGAGCACGTCGTGAACTTCTTCTTCTTCATCGCCGAGGAAGTCCGCGAAATCATGGCCCAACTGGGCATCCGCAAGTTCGACGACCTGATCGGCCGCGCCGACCTGCTGGACATGCGCTCGGGCGTGGAGCACTGGAAGGCCCAGGGCCTGGACTTCGCCCGCGTGTTCCACCAGACGCAATCCGACGCCGACGTGCGCCAGACCGAAGAGCAGGACCACGGCCTGGCCGGCGCGCTGGATCATCAACTGATCGAACGCAGCAAGCCCGCGCTGGAGCGCGGCGAAAAGGTCTCGTTCATCGTTCCGGTGCGCAACCGCAACCGCACCATCGGCGCCATGCTGTCGGGCGCGGTGGCCTCGCGCTACGGCCATGACGGCCTGCCGGACGACACCATCCACATCCAGTGCAACGGCACGGCGGGCCAGAGCTTCGGCGCGTTCCTGGCCCATGGCATCACCATGGACCTGGTGGGCGAAGGCAACGACTACGTGGGCAAGGGCCTGTCGGGCGGCCGCATCATCGTGCGCTCGCCCAACGACTTCCGCGGCTTCGGCCCCGACCACATCATCGCCGGCAACACCGTGCTGTACGGCGCGCTGGCGGGCGAGGCGTTCTTCAACGGCGTGGCCGGCGAACGCTTCGCGGTACGCAACTCGGGCGCCGCCACGGTGGTGGAAGGCACGGGCGACCACGGCTGCGAATACATGACGGGCGGAACCGTCGTGGTCCTGGGCGCGACGGGCCGCAACTTCGCGGCCGGCATGTCCGGCGGCGTGGCCTACGTGTGGGATCCGGAGCGCACGCTCAAGCACCGCGCCAACCTGTCCATGGTCGAACTGGAAGCCGTCTCCTCGCACGCCGAACAGGTCGCGCAGAACGGCATGGACACCTGGCACAGCGCGCAGCGCGGCGGCGAACGCGAAACGGACGAAGCCATCCTGCGCCGCCTGGTGGAAGACCACTTCCGCTACACCGGCAGCTTCCGCGCCCGCGAGATCCTGGGCGACTGGGAAGCCTCGCGCGGCAAATTCGTAAAGATCATGCCGACGGACTACCGCCGCGCATTGGGTGAAATGTGGCGTGCAGCCAACCCGCAACAACTGGCTGCGTGAGGGAAATCATGGGAAAGATCACCGGATTCATGGAATACCAGCGCCTGCAGGAGGCCTCCGAGGCCCCGCAGAAGCGCCTGAAGAACTGGCGCGAGTTCGTGCTGCACCTGAACGACGACCAGGCCAAGCAGCAGGCGGCGCGCTGCATGGATTGCGGCATCCCGTTCTGCAACAACGGCTGCCCGGTCAACAACATCATCCCGGACTGGAATGACCTGGTTTACAAGCAGGACTGGAAGCGCGCGCTCGAAGTGCTGCACTCCACCAACAACTTCCCGGAGTTCACGGGCCGCATCTGCCCGGCGCCGTGCGAAGCCGCCTGTACCTTGAACATCAACAGCGACGCCGTGGGCATCAAGTCCATCGAGCACGCCATCATCGACAAGGGATGGGCCGAAGGCTGGGTGGCTCCGCAGGTGCCGGCGCGCAAGACGGGCAAGAAGGTCGCCGTCGTGGGTTCCGGCCCCGCCGGCATGGCGTGCTCGCAGCAACTGGCCCGCGCCGGCCATTCCGTGACCCTGTTCGAAAAGAGCGACCGCATCGGCGGGCTGCTGCGCTACGGCATCCCCGATTTCAAGCTGGAAAAGCACCAGATCGACCGCCGCATCTCGCAGATGGAGGCCGAGGGCGTGGAATTCGCGCCGTCGACCTACATCGGCAATCCGGGCGACCCGGTGGCCGACGGCCTGACCGTGCGCACGCCGGAATCGCTGCTGTCCGAGTTCGACGCGGTGGTGATGAGCGGCGGTTCCGAAACCCCGCGCGACCTGCCGGTGCCGGGACGCGAACTGTCGGGCGTGTATTACGCCATGGACTTCCTGCGCCAGCAGAACAAGGCCGTGGCCGGCGACCGCCTTACCGACCAGACGCTGGCCAAGGGCAAGCACGTGGTGGTGATCGGCGGCGGCGACACGGGTTCCGACTGCGTGGGCACCAGCAACCGCCACGGCGCGGCCTCGGTCACGCAGTTCGAACTGATGCCCCAGCCGCCCGAATCCGAAAACAAGGCCATGACCTGGCCCTACTGGCCGCTGAAGATGCGCACCTCGTCCTCGCACGAGGAAGGCTGCGAGCGCGACTGGTCCGTGACCACCAAGCTGTTCAAGGGCAGCAACGGCAAGGTTGAAAAGCTGGTCGGCGCCCGCGTCGAATGGTTCAAGGACGAAGCCACCGGCCAGATGAAGATGCGCGAAGCCGAAGGCTCCGAATTCGAGATCAAGGCCGACCTGGTGCTGCTGGCCATGGGCTTCGTGTCGCCGGTCCAGACCGTGCTCGACGCCTTCGGCGTGGATCGCGACGCGCGCGGCAACGTGCGCGCCAATACCGATGACTACCGCACCAACGTGGAAAAGGTCTTCACCGCCGGCGACATGCGCCGCGGCCAGTCCCTGGTGGTCTGGGCCATCCGCGAAGGCCGCCAGTGCGCGCGCGCCGTCGACGCCTACCTGATGGGAAGCAGCGAACTGCCGCGCTGATCCCGCGACGGTCCCCCGACGCCGCCGAGCTCCCCGCGCCGGCGGCGTTTTCTTTGGCGCGCGCCCTCGCGCGGCCCGATGTTGCGACATAACCACTTTTTCAACGCGGTCTTTTCACGCTTTGACACATATCAATCGTGGCCGGCGCCAGGTCTGCGAATCTGTGTGCTCAACCCATGGAAAGATCGGAGAAGAGAAATGTTTTCGCTGAACGGGCCTATTCGCGCCACCGCCATCGCCGGCCTGCTCGCCGCCGCCTCGCTCGCCCCCGCGCATGCGCATGAAGCCGGGGATGTGCTGCTCAAGGTCGGCGTCACGCAGGTGCGCCCGGATTCCAACAACGGCAGCGTGCTGAACGGCGGCGTCAAGCTCGACGTCAACAACAATGTCCGCCCCAGCTTCACCCTGACCTATATGGCCACGCGCAACATCGGCCTCGAACTGCTGGGCGCCTGGCCTTTCGAGCACGACATCCGCGGCAGCGGCCTGGGCAAGATCGGCTCGACCAAGCACCTGCCGCCCACGCTGAGCCTGCAATGGCACATCCTGCCGGACAGCATGATCCAGCCCTACATCGGCGTCGGCATCAACTACACCCACTTCTTCGACACCAAGACCGAAGGCGCGCTCAGCGGCTCCAGCCTGAAGCTGAAGGATTCGTGGGGCGTGGCCGCGCAGCTCGGCGCCGACATCAAGATCAATGAGCGCTGGTTCATGAACGCGGACATCCGCTACATCGACATCTCGTCCAAGGTCAAGTTGGACGGCCAGCACATCGGCACCGCGCGCATCAATCCCTGGGTCGCCACCCTGGGCGTCGGCTACCGCTTCTAAACGGCCTTCAGTTCCTGCCGCAAGGCCTGTAGCGCCGGCGTATCGTCGTCGGCGCGCCAGACCAGTTGCGTCAGGGCCTGGCCATGGGGACCGGGCAGGGCGCAAACGCGCACGGAATGCGCCGTCCCCAGCACAGCCAGCACCGACCGCGGCACGATGGCCACGCCCGACCCCGCGGCCACGCACGCCACGATGGCGTGATACGACGCGAACTCCATCACGTTGCCCGGCGTCACGCCTTCCTGGTTCAGCCAGGATTCCAGGATGCGGCGATACGAGCATCCCGCCGCGAACGCGATGACGCTGCGGTTCCCCAGTTCTTTCGCGCTCCGGACCGGATCCCAGGCCATGGGCGAAATCAGCGCCAGCTCTTCCTGGAACGCGTCCATCGCCGCCAGCCCCTCGGCGGGGAACGGCCGGGCGACGAAGGCGGCTTCGATGTCGTAGTTGCGCACCTTGGCCGCGAGCGCCGCCGACGTGCCCGTCACCAGTTCGATGCGCACCCGCGGCCAGGACGCGTGATAGGCGGCCAGGATGGGCGGCAGGCGCGCGGCCGCGGTGCTTTCCATGGTGCCGATGCGCAGCACGCCCCGCGGCGAACCTTCGCGCACCGCGGCCTGCGCCTCATCCGACAGGCGCAGCAGACGGTCGGCATACGACAGCAGCACGCGGCCCTGGTCCGACAGCACCAGCCGGCGGTTCTGGCGCCGGAAGAGCGGCGCGTCCAGCGAGGCCTCCAGTTGCTTCAGGCGGGTCGACACGTTGGACTGCACGCGATTGAGGTGCGCGGCGGCGCGCGCCACGCCGCCCTGGTCGGCAACCGCTTTGAATATTTGCAGCGCGTCGAGATCCAAGTTTCTCATTTCAAGAACTCAAGTTCTTAATAATTCACTATTAAAGATATTAGTACAGCCGTAGAGTAGGGGACATGTCAACGCCCGTTACGTCTCCCGCCCCCCATTTCCGCGGCGCGGCCGCCCTGGCTTGGCCGGCGGCGCTGGCCCTGGCGGCGGCCATGGGGATCGGCCGGTTCGCCTTTACGCCGGTCTGGCCCTCGATGGCGCAGGAAGCCGGCCTGTCCCTGGCGCAAGGCGGCTGGCTGGCCTCGGCGAACTACGCCGGCTACCTGCTCGGCGCGCTGGCGGCCGTCGCCTGGCCCGTCCGGCGGCTGCGCGGCACGCTGGCGGCCAGCCTGCTGGCCGTGGCCCTGCTGACGCTGGCCATGCCGCTCTGGCAGGGGATGGCCGCCTGGTGCGCGCTGCGGCTGGCCGCCGGCTACGCCAGCGCCAGCGCCTTCATCTGCGTGGCGGCCTGGCGGCCCGTGCCCGCGGGCGACCCGCGAGAGGCGGGCGCGTCCGCCGTGGCCTACGCCGGCGTGGGCGCCGGCATCGCGCTGACGGGGCTGGCCTGCCTGGCGCTG
>NZ_UFQC01000002.1 GCF_900496975.1 Achromobacter veterisilvae | reverse complement strand
ACAGGACAGTGAAACGACTTTGCGCCGATGATAGTGGACGGACGTCTGTGAAAGTAGGTCATCGTCAGGCTTTTATTCCGCAAAACCCCACAGGTATAACCTGTGGGGTTTTGTCTTTTGTGAGAGCCCATGAGGGCGCTTGTCGAGCCAGTCTCCAGGCGCCAGCGTCGGGCCAGCTCCAGAATTGGAGCGCTTGCCATGATGGGCAGGCGTTCAAACAGCTATGCCTGACAACCATAGCGAGGTGGTCCCACTCCTTCCCATCCCGAACAGGACAGTGAAACGCCTTTGCGCCGATGATAGTGGACGGACGTCCGTGAAAGTAGGTCATCGTCAGGCTTCAATCCCGGAACCCCACAGCTTGCGCTGTGGGGTTTTTCTTTGTCGCTCGTCAACCGCCAATCAAGCTGCAAGCCGCGCCAGCATTGAATGTGCCCAAATAACAACGGCCGTGGGCGGGGTGGCTTTGTGCGGTAAGATTGACCGAGTCAATTCGTTGGAGCGTTATCGTGAGTGATCCCCAGACCCCCGTGCCCGGTACGACTTTAGATCTGCGCACGCTGACCCACGTTGCCTATGGCCTGTACGCCCTGGGCTTTCTGACGAGTGGATTCCTGGGCATCGCCACGCTGGCGGCCGTCGTGCTGATGTACATCAAGCGCTCGGATGCCGCGGGCACCGTCTATGCCTCTCACTTCGACTGGCTGCTGCGCACTTTCTGGTGGGCCCTGCTGTGGCTGGCGATCAGCGCCATCGCTACGCTTATTTTCATCGGGTGGATCGGCCTGGCCGCCACCGTGGTCTGGGTGCTGTACCGCCTGATCAAGGGTTGGCTGGCCTTGCTGGAAGGCGCGGCGCCGACGACTTACGCCTGAGCGTCCACACCCCGAAAAAAAGGCCGGCATCCGCCGGCCTTTTTCAATTGGGGCGCCTTTCGAGGCGGATCTAGGACACGATCACATAAGCGGCGACCGCCAGCATGGCGCTGCCGAACACCAAGGCCTGAATCCTCAAGGCGCGCGCAGACGTGAAACGCCCCAGGACGACCTGGCCGCCGTAGATCCAGGGGAAATGGCAGAACAATCCCAGGATCACGAATGCGGCGCTCAACTGCGCGACCTGGCCTGCCAGGCCGGTTCCCGGCACGAGGAACTGGGCGAACATCACGATGATCATCGAATGGATCTTCGGATTCAACACCACGCAGACGAAGCCATCGAGCAATCCCAGGCGCTTGCCGCCGCGCTGCTGGCCCGCGGGCGCGGCCGAGGCGCGGAAGAAGCCCCACGCGAGGTACAGCAGATAGGCGGCGCCGGCCCATTTCAGAATGGCGTGGAGTTGGGGATACTCGTGGAGGGTGCCGCCCAGGCCCAGCCCGTAGAGGGCGCAAAGCGCGGCGTTGCCGGCTTCGAAGCCCACCCAGAACGGCACGGAGCCGCGCACGCCATAACGGCCGCCCGCCGTGGCCAGCAAGGTATTGCCGGGCCCCGGGCTGGCGATCATCGGCACCGCATATCCGAGGAATACCGCCCAAACGTCCCAAGCCATCATCGCCGCCGTCCTTTCGCGTGGTAGAGGCCGGCGGCGCCAGACGCCCGCCGGAAGGGCTCTAGTAGATAGCGCTATCCGGCGGCCGCAAAACGATCTATTCTCATACGCTTCACAAATACAGCTAATCAAGGACGATGCGACGCCTGCCGCCTCTTGGAGCGCTGCGCGCCTTCGAGGCCGCCGCCCGGCACCTGAGTTTCACGCGCGCGGCGGGCGAGCTTTGCGTGACGCAAGCCGCCATCAGCCATCAGGTGCGGCAGCTCGAGGACTGGTTGGGCGAGCCGCTGTTCACGCGCCGCGGCCACGCGCTGACGCTGACCCGCAAGGGCGCGTCCTACCTGGCGGAGCTGTCGCAGGCGTTCGACCAGATCGCGGCGGCGACCGGGCGCGTGCGCGAATCGCGCGACGGCCCATTGCGCATCACGGTATTGCCGTCGTTCGCGTCACGCTGGCTGTTGCCGCGCCTGCCGGCGTTTCGCGCCAGGCATCCCGAAGTGGATTTGCGCGTGACGAGTTCCCTGGATACGTGGAGCGGCGACGATGCGTTCGATGCCGGCATCCGTTCCGGGCTGGGCCGATGGCCGGGCCTGAAGGCGGATCTGCTGGCGCGCGAATCGCTGTCTCCCGTGTGCAGCCCCGCATTGGCGAAAGGCCCGCCGTTGCTGGCCGAGCCGGCCGACCTGGCCTCGGCGCCCTTGCTGCACGATCAACCGCGAGGGGCATGGGAACAATGGTGCCGCCATGCGAATGTCTCGCTGAATCTATCGCAAGGCCCGGCATTCAATGACTCCGCGCTGGTCCTGCAGGCCGCGATAGACGGGCAGGGGGTCGCGTTGGGACGGTTGACGCTTGCGAGCGACGATTTGCGCAAAGGGCGCTTGGTACGGCTCTTCGATCTGGCCTTGCCGAACGACTATAGCTATTGGATTGTCTACACGCGCGCGGCGGCTCAGCGTCCGGACTTGGCGGCTTTTCGCGGCTGGTTGCTCGAAGAAGCGCGCAAGGCTTGACGATCAGGCGATGCGGGGAGGGATGCGGCAGCGCAGGCGGCGAAGGTGCCGGGATGCGGAGGAGATGGCGCTATTGCAAGCGATGCGGGCTCGCCCGGCACTGAGCCAGGGCGTCGCGGCGAGCAGGAGGCAGGGACGTACGGGGTACGCCCTTTGCCTGCTTACTTCAGATGTGCGTTGACCAACTTGGTCAGTTCGAACATCGTGACCTGATCCTTGCCGAAGATCGGGCGCAGCTTGGCATCGGCGTTGATGTTGCGCTTGTTGCTGGCATCTTGCAGGTTGTGCTTCTTGATGTATTCCCAGATCTTCTTGGTGACCTCGGTACGCGGCACGGCTTCCGAGCCGATGACAGCCGCCAATTCGGCGCTCGGGGTCAGGGGCTTCATGAATGCAGCGTTCGGCTTGCGCGCGGTCGCGGGTTTGGAGGTTGTGGCCATAATGCGGCGCTCCTTCTCTGGCTGTTGGAAAAATTGTCCTGCGGCCGGAGCATAACGTGTCTCTCCCGTAAAGACAAAGGCATTTATCCTCTGTAGCAACTAAAATGCTCAGATTGTCCTTTCTATCTCGTCATTCTGTAACCTCCTATGTACGCACGATCTCCGTTGGAATCGATTCGGCTGTTTCACGACGAATTGACGGCGCTGCGGCGCGATTTGCATGCCCATCCCGAGCTGGGCTTCGAGGAGGTGCGGACGTCCGGGATCGTCGCCGGCGCCCTTGAAGCGCTGGGAATCGAGGTGCATCGAGGCATCGGCAAGACGGGCGTGGTCGGGGTCATCCGGGGCAAGCGCTTCGACAGCGGGCGCATGATCGGCCTGCGCGCCGACATGGATGCGCTGCCCATGACGGAGGACAACGATTTCGGCCACAAGTCCACCAAGCCTGGCCTCATGCACGGCTGCGGCCATGACGGCCACACGGCCATCCTGATCGGGGCGGCGAAGTACCTGGCGCAGACGCGCAATTTCGACGGCACCGCGGTGCTGATTTTTCAGCCCGCCGAAGAAGGGCGCGGCGGCGCGCGCGCCATGCTCGAAGACGGCCTGTTCGATACCTTCCCTTGCGACGCGATCTATGCGCTGCATAATTGGCCCGGCCTGAAGCCGGGCACGGTGGGCATCAATCCCGGGCCGATGATGGCCGCGGCCGACCGCTTCGAGATCCTGATCACGGGGCGGGGCGGCCACGGCGCGCATCCCTACCAGACCATCGATCCGGTCACCATCGCGGGGCAGATCATCACGGCCCTGCAGACGATCGTGTCGCGCAACGTGAATCCGCTGGATTCGGCGGTCGTGTCCATCGGATCCCTGCAGGCCGGGCATCCCGGCGCGATGAGCGTGATTCCGCGCGAAGCGAAGATGGTGGGCACCGTGCGCACGTTCCGCAAGTCCGTGCAGGAGATGGTGGAAACGCGCATGCGCGAACTGGTGTCGGCCATCGCCGGCGCATTCGGCGGCACGGCCGAAGTGGTCTACGAACGTATTTATCCCGCGACCTTGAACACGCCGCAGCACGCCAACCTGGTGGCCGACATCGCCACCGAGATGATAGGCAAGGAGAACGTGGTGCGCGACCTGGTGCCGTCGATGGGTTCCGAGGATTTCTCCTTCATGCTGCAGAGCAAGCCGGGCGCCTATTTCCGGCTGGGGCAGGGCGGGGCCGATTCCGGCTGCGTGCTGCACAACTCGCATTTCGATTTCAACGATGCCGTCATTCCCCTGGGCAGCGCGATGTTCTGCGCGCTGGCCGAACGGGGCATGCCGCTGGCAGATTAAGAAGCCTTTCCATGTCTACTCAAAACACGACTCAGCTCACCATCACCCGGCCGGACGACTGGCACCTGCACCTGCGCGACGGCGCGGCCCTGCAAGCCGTGGTGGCGGACACCGCTCGCCAGTTCGCGCGCGCGATCATCATGCCGAACCTGAGGCCGCCGGTCACGACCACCGAGCAGGCGCTGGCCTATCGCGGCCGCATTCTCGAGGCGCTGGCCAGGGCGGGCGGCAATCCCGCGACCTTCACGCCGCTGATGACGCTCTACCTGACGGACAACACGTCCTCGGAAGAGATCTTCCGCGCGCATGAATCGGGCCAGGTCTATGCGGTGAAGCTGTATCCCGCCGGCGCCACGACCAACTCGGACGCGGGCGTGACCGACCTGCTGGGCAAATGCGCGAAGGCGCTCGAGGCGCTGGAAAAATGCGGCATGCCCTTGCTGGTGCATGGCGAAGTGACGGATCCGTCGATCGACGTGTTCGACCGCGAAGCGATTTTCGTCGAGCGCGTGATGAAGCCCCTGCGCCGCGCCTTCCCCGCCCTGAAGGTCGTGTTCGAACACATCACGACGAAAGAAGGCGCGGAATATGTGCGGGATGCCGAAGGGCCGATCGCGGCGACGATCACGCCGCAGCACATGCTGTACAACCGCAACGCGATTTTCCAGGGCGGCGTGCGGCCGCATTGGTACTGCCTGCCGATCCTGAAGCGCGAAACCCACCGCCAGGCGCTGGTCGAGGCCGCCACCAGCGGCAGCCCGCGCTTTTTCCTCGGCACCGACAGCGCGCCGCATGCGCGCGGGCTCAAGGAACATGCCTGCGGCTGTGCCGGCTGCTACACGGCCCTGCACGCGATGGAACTGTACGCGACCGCGTTCGACGCGGCCGGAAAGCTGGACAAGCTGGAAGGCTTCGCCAGTTTCCACGGCCCGGACTTCTACGGCCTGCCGCGCAACACCGGCACGCTGACGCTGGTGCGCGAGACCTACCAGGTGCCCGACGACCTGCCGTTCGGCGACACGACGCTGGTGCCGCTGGCCGCCGGCGAAGCGCTGGCCTGGCGCGCTCGCGCCTAGGCGCTTGCACGGGCTGTCCCCGGACGGCCCGTTTCTCCTGCTTCTCTATATGTATATAGAGATGCGTCAAATCACAGCGTGCCCTCGCGGCGCGCTTCCAGCAGTTCCCAGCGGGCGAACCGTTCTTCCAGGTCGCTTTCCAGTTTGGCCAGTTCGCTGTTGATGCGCTCGACCTCGGACGGCGCATCGCGGTACAGGCTGCCATCCGCCAGTTTGCCGGCAAGTTCCGCCTGCTGCGCTTCCAGCGCGGCGATGGCGTCGGGCAGGCCTTCCAGTTCGCGCAGTTCCCAGGAGTTCATCTTGGACGACTTGGCGGGCTTGGGACGCGCGGCCTTGGCGCGCGCGGCGCTGTCGTCCGCGGCCCGGGCGGGGCTGTCGGCGTCTTCAGGGGCGGAGGCGGGCGCGGGCCGCTGGGCGACCCATTCGTCGTAGCCGCCGATATAGTCGCGCCAACGGCCATTGCCTTCGTAGGCGATGGTCTGGGTGACGACGTTGTTCAGGAAGGCGCGGTCATGGCTGACGAGCAGCACGGTGCCCGGGTATTCCTGCAGCAGTTCTTCCAGCAGCTCCAGCGTTTCGATGTCGAGGTCGTTGGTGGGTTCGTCCAGCACCAGCACGTTGGCGGGCCGGGCGAACAGCCGCGCCAGCAGCAGGCGGGCGCGTTCGCCGCCCGACAGGCTGCGCACGGGCGACCCGGCGCGCGCCGGCGAAAACAGGAAGTCGCCCAGATAGCTCATGACGTGCTTGCGGGTGCCGCCGATTTCGACCCATTCGCTGCCCGGGCTGATGATGTCGACCAGCGTGGCGTTTTCATCCAACTGCGCGCGCATCTGGTCGAAGTAGGCGACCGACACGTTGGTGCCCATCCGCGTTGCGCCGCTGTCGGGCTGCATTTCGCCCAGGATCAGCTTGAGCAGGGTGGTCTTGCCGGCGCCGTTGGGGCCGATGATGCCGATGCGGTCGCCGCGCAGGATGGTGGTGGAGTAATCGTCCACCACGATCTTGTCGCCGAACGTCTTGCCGACGTGTTCGAGTTCGGCGACGAGCTTGCCGGAACGCTGGCCTTCGGCCAGCGCCAGCGAAACGTTGCCCACGCGCTCGCGGCGCTCGGCGCGTTCGACGCGCAGCCGCTCCAGGCGGCGCACCCGGCCTTCGTTGCGGGTGCGGCGGGCCTCGACGCCCTTGCGTATCCAAACTTCCTCCTGCGCCAGCAGCTTGTCGAAGCGGGCCTGTTCCAGCCGTTCGGACTCCAGCCACTGGGCCTTGCGTTCCTGCCATTGCGAGAAGTTGCCGGGAAAGCTCAGCAGCCGCCCGCGGTCGAGTTCGACGATGCGCGTGGCGATGGCGTCCAGGAAGCGGCGGTCGTGGGTGATGATGACCGCGGCGCCTTTCCAGCCGCGCAGCATGTCTTCCAGCCAGGCGATGCCTTCGAAGTCGAGATGGTTGGTGGGTTCGTCCAGCAGCAGCAAGTCCGGTTCGTCGACCAGCGCCCGGGCCAGCGCGACGCGCTTGCGCGTTCCGCCGGACAGGCCGGCGATCTGCACGTCGGCGGGCAGGCCGAGTTTTTCGAGCACGGCGCGCACGCGCGATGGGCGCTGCCAGTCTTCGTGGTCGCCTTCCGCATTGCAGACCGCGTCGAAGACCGTGGCGTTCTCGTCAAGCTCGGGTTCCTGTTCGACGGTGGCCACGCGCAAGCCGGAGCTGCGGGCGATGTCGCCGTCGTCGGGCTGCGTCCTGCCGTCGAGCAGCCTGAGCAGGGAGGACTTGCCGGCGCCGTTGCGGCCGATGAGGCCGATGCGCTCGCCGGCCTGGATGGCGAAATCGGCGTGATCCAGCAGCGGGTGGTGGCCGTAGGCCAACTGGACATCGGTAAGGGTGATGAGGGTAGCGAGGGCCATGTAATGAGGCAGCGTCTGCGTCTGTGCGAATCAAGGCGTATTGTCGCAGGAACCCGCAAGGCCGTTTTTCGGAGGGCGGTTCGCGGCGCTCTTCGGGGACGGAGCCGCCACCTGTACTAGAATACGAACCGCAAGGCGGGTCGGGCGATCGCGGTGGATGCGAATCCATCGAGGAAGGTCCGGACTCCACAGGGCAGGATAACGGCTAACGGCCGTCCGGCCGCGTCTTCGGGCGCGGTTGAGGAACAGGGCCACAGAGACGAGTCTGCGGGGTGGGCGCGCATCGCGCGCACAGGTACGGCCATCTCCGTACCGCGCCGTCCGGCAACGGGCGGCGGCATCGCAGGGTGAAACGCGGCAACCTCTATCCGGAGCAACATCAAATAGGCATGCGTGCGGTCTTCGGGCCGCGAAGGGCGGCTCCGTCCAAGCATGCGGGTAGATGGCTACAGCGGCCCAGCAATGGTCCGCGCAGAGGAATGATCGTCCGCCAGGGAAACCTGGTGTACAGAATCCGGCCTATAGATCCGTCTTGCAACTTATTCCCAAAACGAGCGGCACCGGACGGGTTTCCGGAGCCGCGCGGACCGGTCCGGCATTTTTCCGCCGGCTTCCGGCGCCGGGTGCGGCGGGAAGCCTCGCCAATAGGAGCGAAGGACCGATCGTAAAACAATGCAAAGCCATTGTTAGCCGCTACTTCTGAAGAAGGACTTTTAGATAGTGCCGCAACCTCCTGATTTATTAGGAGGTTTTTGTTTTTGCGGTTTTACATATTGATCTAAGTCCTTGTTGTGATTGAAAAAATTGCAACCACGCGCTTGACCGCCCCTGTCCCATACCGTAGAGTGGGAAATAGTAGGAAATTGTGCAATTAAGTGGGGTAAAAGTGGTGTTTCAGGGAAGCAGCGCGCTCACGCTGGATGCCAAGGGACGGATCTCGATTCCGACCCGGCATCGTGACGCGCTCATGTCGCAGGCCGATGGCCGGCTGACCCTGACCCGCCACCCTGACGGCTGCTTGCTGGTGTACCCGCGGCCCGAGTGGGAAAAGAAGCGCGAACAGATCGCCGCTTTTCCCATGACGGCCCGCGCGTTGCAGCGGCTGTTGCTGGGCAACGCTCAGGACGTGGAACTGGACGGCTCCGGCCGGGTCCTGATCGCGCCTGAACTGCGCAACGCTTCCGGTATGACGCGCGACGTGATGCTGCTCGGTCTGGGCGCGCACTTCGAGCTGTGGGACGCCGCTACCCTGGCCAGCCGCGAGGCTGAAGACCTGGCCAAGGGTATGCCGGATGTGTTGAACCAGTTTTCGTTCTGAAAAAGTTATGGAATTCGAACATCGGCCCGTCTTGCTGGAGCCGACGGTGGACGCGCTATTGCTGGCCGGCTTCGGCGGCAAGGGCGCGGCACGGTCGCAAGAGCAAGCCGGGCCGGCTGCGGCTACGCGAGCGGAGAACGGTGTCTTCGTCGACGGCACCTTCGGGCGTGGCGGGCACAGCCGCGAACTCCTCGGCCGCCTGGGCCGGGACGCGCGGCTGGTCGTGTTCGACAAGGATCCGGAGGCGATCGCCGTAGCCAATGCCTTGGCGGCGGCGGACCCGAGGGTCACCGTGGTGCATGGCGGCTTTGCCACCATGGCCGAAGAATTGGAGCAGCTCGGCATCGGCAAGGTCGATGGCGTGATGCTGGATCTGGGCGTTTCCTCGCCTCAGATCGACGATGCCGAGCGCGGTTTCTCGTTCATGCGAGACGGCCCGCTCGACATGCGGATGGACACCACTCGTGGTCCCACGGTGGCGGATTGGCTGGCGCAAGCCAGTGTGGATGAGATGCGGGAGGTCATAGCGGATTATGGCGAAGAACGGTTTGCTTTTCAGGTTGCAAAGGCGATTGCTGCTCGCCGCGCAACAAGGCCGCTGCGCACCACGCTCGAGCTTGCCGAGTGCGTCGCCAGCGCCGTCCGCACGCGCGAAAAGGGGCAGCATCCGGCCACACGCACCTTTCAAGCTCTACGGATTTACATCAATCGGGAACTCGAAGAGCTCGCGCGCACCCTCGCGGCAGCTCTAGACCTGCTGGCTCCGGGGGGGAGATTGGCGGTGATCAGTTTTCATTCGCTTGAAGACCGCATGGTCAAGCAGTGCATCGCGGCGGCGGCTCGTCCGGCTGCCGCGCATGCGCGCCTGCCGCTGCGCGAAAGCGAAATGCCCCAACCCGTGCTGCGTTCCCTTGGGCGCGTGGTGGCCGAAGACGACGAAGTCTCGGCCAATGCCCGCGCCCGTTCCGCCATTTTGCGCGTTGCCGAACGCACGGAGACGCCGCTGCCCGCCGAGGGCGGCTTCGCGTTCGTGAAGATCGGTTCCCTGCCGGGCAGCGACCTGGCTCCGCCGCCCCGGCGCGGCGGCAAGGGAGGGCGCCGCTAATGGGTCGCGTCAACCTGATCGTTGCGGCTTTGCTGATGCTGTCGGCCATTTCCCTGGTCACCAGCCGGTATCAGTCGCGCCAGCTCTTCGTCGAGCTGGGCCGCGATCAGGCGCAGGCGCGCGACCTCGAAACCAATTGGCGGCGCCTGCAACTCGCTCGCGCCGAACTGGCCCGCAATGCGCGGGTGGACGCCATCGCGCGCGACGGCCTGAAGATGATCTCCATCGTTCCGGACCGCACGCTCTATATGAACCAGGCGCCAGTCCCGGCCGGCGGAGGCGCGCAATGAAACGCGTCCCCTTCTTCGACAACCCCGTGCTGCGCGGGCAATTGCCCACGTGGCGCGCGCGCCTGGTGCTGATCCTGCTGTTCGGCGGCTTCACCGTGCTGGCCGGGCGCGCCCTGTTCCTGCAGGGGCTGTCCACCGAATTCCTGCAGCAGCAGGGCGAACGGCGCTATGAGCGCACGCTGACCCTGGCCGCCACGCGCGGCAAGATCATGGACCGCAATGGCACCGTGCTGGCGTCCAGCGTGCCGGCGCGCGCCATCTGGGCCATCCCCGAAGACGCCAAGCAGGCCACCGCGGCCCAGTTGGACACCCTGGCGAAGCTGCTGGAAACGCCCGCGGCCGACTTGCGCCATCGCCTCGTCGATGAAGACAAGAATTTCGTCTACCTGAAGCGCCAGGTCTCCATGGACGTGGCCGACAAGATCAAGCAATTGGGCATGCCTGGCGTGCACCAGCAGCCCGAAACGCGCCGCTATTACCCGGACGGCGACGTGATGGCCCACGTGGTGGGTTTCAACAGCGTCGAGGACCAGGGGCAGGAAGGCGTCGAACTGACGTTCAACCAGCAGCTCTCCGGCCGTCCGGGCAGCCGCCGCGTCATCAAGGACCGGCTGGGCCGCGTGATCGAAGACGTGCAGGCCGTCACGCTGCCGGTGGACGGCCGCGACCTGCGCCTGTCCATCGATACCCGTTTGCAGTTCCTGGTGTTCAAGGCCCTGAAAGACGCCATGGACAAGCACCAGGCCAAGGGCGCGACCGCGGTGGTCGTGGACGTGCATACGGGCGAGATCCTGGCCCTGGCCAACGTCCCGACCTTCGATCCCAACAAGCGCGAAACCTTCCACGGCGCCAATCTGCGCAACCAGGCGATCACCGATACGTTCGAGCCGGGCTCGATCATGAAGCCGTTTACCGCCGCGCTGGCGCTGGACCTGGGCCGCATCAGCACCGCGACCCTGTTCGAGACCGGCAACGGCCGCTTCCAGTACCAGGGCAGCACGATCAGCGACGTGAGCCGCAACGGCACGCTGGACGTGGCCGGCGTGCTGCGCAAGTCCAGCAACATCGGCATGACGATGATCTCCGAGAAGCTGGAATCCCGTGAAATGTGGGACCGCTTCACCGAATTGGGCCTGGGCCAGGCGCCCCAGGTGGGATTCCCCGGCGCCGCGCCCGGCCGCTTGCGGCCGTGGGACCGCTGGCGCCTGATCGAGAAGGCCACGATGGCCTATGGCTACGGCCTGTCGGTGTCGCTGCTGCAGGTGGCGCGCGCCTATACCGTTTTCGCCCGCAATGGCGACATGGTGTCGCTGACCCTGGTCAAGCGCGACAGCGATCCCACCAGCGTCAAGATCTACACGCCCAGGACGGCCGGCCTGGTGCGCGGCATGCTCGAGGCCGCCGCCGGCCCCGAGGGCACCAAGGCCGCCCAGGTGCAGGGCTACCGCGTGGCCGGCAAGAGCGGCACCGCGCGCAAGATCGTCGACGGCAAGTACAGCATGCAGCGCTACCGTAGCTCATACGTGGGCTTCGCCCCGGTGTCGGACCCGAAGATCGTGGTGGCCGTGTCCATCGACGAACCGACGGTCGGCGGCTATTACGGCGGCGCGATCGCCGCGCCCGTGTTCTCCCAGATCGTGGGGGGGAGCCTGCGGCTGATGGGGGTGCGTCCGGACGCGCCCTTCGAATCCACTATTGTTGCTGGTCTCAAGGAGCCAGGCAGATGAGCGCCAAAGGCTTCCTCTCTTCTTCCCCTGTCGCCACGGTTGCCGAAATCGTGGCGTGGTTGCATGCGCGCGTGCCGTTGACCGCGCACCTCAAGCTGGACTCGCGCGAGATCGAGCCGGGCGACGTGTTCGTCGCCTGCCCGGGCCTGTCCAGCGACGGACGCCTCTATATAGAAAAGGCGTTGGCGCTGGGCGCCAGCGCGGTCCTGTTCGAAGCGCCCGCCAGCGTAGCCATCGAGGCCGCGGCGGCGCAGGCCCCCATGCTGTCGGTGGCCAGCCTGCGCGACCTGCTGGGCGACCTGGCCGACACCTGGTATGGCCGGCCGTCCGCCGCGCTGGCGGTGGTGGCCGTGACGGGCACCAACGGCAAGACCTCGTCGGTGCAATGGATCGCGCACGCGCTGAGCCGCAACGACAAGCCTTGCGGCACCATCGGCACCCTGGGCGCCGTGCTGCCCGACGGCCGCACGCTGGGCGGGGACTTGACGACGCCGGACGTGCTGACCGTGCACCGCACGCTGGCCGCGATGCGCGACGCGGGGGCGAAGGCCGTGGCCATGGAGGCCTCGTCCATCGGCATCGAGCAGGGCCGCATGGACGGCGTGCGCGTGGCGCTGGCGGCGTTCACCAACCTGACGCGCGACCATCTCGATTATCACGGCACCATGGAGCGGTACGAAGCAGCCAAGGCGCGCCTGTTCCGCTGGCCGGGCCTGACCGCCGCCGTGGTCAACGCGGACGACGAAGCCGGGCGCCGCCTGATCGCGAGCCTGCCCGCGGGCGTGGCGATGGGCTACAGCCTGAGCGATGCGCCCGAGATCCCCGCCGCCATGCGCGCGCGCGATCTCCAGGCCACGTCCCAGGGCCAGATCTTCACGCTGGTGTCGCCGCATGGCGAGGCCCAGATCGTGACGCGCCTGCTGGGCGCGCACAACGTCTCCAACCTGCTGCTCGTGGCGGGCGTGCTGTATCAGCTTGGCTTGCCCTTCGCGCAGATCGCGCGCGAACTGGCGGCGACCGATCCCGTCGACGGGCGCCTGCAGACCGTGGAACCGCTGGGCTCCAACGGCGCGCAGGCCGGCACGGGCCGCGGTCCGCTGGTGGTGGTGGACTACGCCCATACGCCCGACGCCCTGTCGCGGGCGTTGACCGCCTTGCGCGGCGTCGCGGCGGCGCGTTCCGGCCGCCTGGTCTGCCTGTTCGGCTGCGGCGGCGAGAGGGATCCGGGCAAGCGGCCCGAGATGGGCCGCATCGCCGCGGGCCTGGCCGACCGCGTGGTCGTGTCCAGCGACAATCCGCGCACCGAATCGCCCGACGCCATCGTCCAGCAGATTCTTGCCGGCATCCCCGCGTCCGCGCGCGCCGACGTGCAGGTGGACCGCGCGCGCGCCATCATGCAGACCATCTGGGCGGCGTCGCCCGAAGACGTGGTGCTGCTGGCCGGGAAGGGGCACGAAACCTACCAGGACATCGGGGGCGAGAAACTGCCCTTCGACGACCGCGAGTGGGCCCGCCTCGCCATGCTGCTGCCGCAGGCCAGGGGCGTGTCCACGGACACGCGGCGCATCGGCGCGGGCGAACTGTTCGTGGCGCTGGTGGGCGAGAATTTCGACGCGCACGATTATCTGGACCAGGCCGAGGCGCGCGGCGCCTGCGCGGCCGTGGTGGCGCACGCCGTGGCCGGCGCCCGGCTGCCGCAGTTGGTGCTGGGCGACACCCGCGTGGCGCTGATGCGCATCGGCGCGGCCTGGCGCGCGCAGTTCTCCCTGCCGGTGATCGCGGTGACCGGCAGCAACGGCAAGACCACGACCAAGGAAATGATCTCGGCCATGCTGGCCGACTGGCGCGGCGAAGCGGGCCGCCTGGCCACCGCGGGCAACCTCAACAACGACATCGGCGTGCCGCTGACGCTGCTGCGCCTGCGCCCCGAGCACCGCGCGGCGGTGTTCGAGCTGGGCATGAACCACCCCGGCGAAATCGCCCAACTGGCCGCGATGGCGGCGCCCTCGGTGGCGCTGGTGACCAACGCGCAGCGCGAGCATCAGGAATTCATGCACAGCGTGGAAGCGGTGGCGCACGAGAACGGCGCCGCGATCGCCGCGCTGCCCGAGGACGGCGTGGCCGTCTATCCGGGCGACGAACCGTATTCCACGGTCTGGGATGCCCTGGCCGAGCCGCGCCGCGTGTTGCGCTTCGGCTTGCAGCCGGGCCTGGACGTCTATGCGGAGCAGATCCTGGCCGACGTGGACGCCACGCGCTGCCGCGTGGTGACGCCGGTCGGCACCGCCGACCTGGCGCTGCCGGTGCCCGGCCTGCACAACCTGCGCAATGCGCTGGCGGCCATCGCCAGCGCCATCGCGGCGGGCGTGCCGCTGGACAGCGCGGTGCGCGCGCTGGCGGGCTTCAGCCCGGTCTCCGGCCGCATGCAGCACAAGAAAATGAGCGATGGAACTTTGCTCATCGACGACACCTACAACGCGAACCCCGATTCGGTTCGCGTGGCCATCGACGTGCTGGCGCGCATCGCCGGCACGCGCGTCCTCGTACTGGGCGACATGGGCGAGGTCGGGGACAACGGCCCCGCCATGCATGTCGAAGTGGGCAATTACGCGCGCGAGCAGGGGCTCGACGCGCTCATCACGCTAGGCGACGCCAGCCGGGCGGCATCGGCCGCATTCGGAGAGGCCGCGCACGCCTGCGCATCGGTAGACGAAGTGGTTGCCGCGTTGCGCGGCTTGCGCCCGTCCTGCGTATTGGTAAAGGGATCGCGCTTTATGCGCATGGAGCGGGTAGTGACGGCTTTTTCCACGAATGAAGGCACGGCGGCCAAGGGGCAGGGAGAGCACGATGCTGCTTGAAATCGCCCGTTTGCTTTCCGATGATGTGCGCGCGCTTGGGGTGTTCGAATACATCACCCTGCGCGCGGTCCTGGCGTGCGCGACGGCGCTGCTGATCGGCCTGGTGGCCGGCCCGCGCGTGATCCGCAAACTGACCGAAATGAAGATCGGCCAGGCCGTGCGCTCCTACGGCCCGGAATCCCACCTGGTCAAGACGGGCACCCCCACGATGGGCGGCGTGCTGATCCTGATCTCGATCGCCATCAGCACCTTGCTGTGGGCGGACTGGACCAACCGCTTCGTGTGGGTGGTGCTGCTGGTGACCTTCGGTTTCGGCTGGATCGGCTGGATGGACGATTACCGCAAAGTGGTCTATCGCGATCCGGAAGGCATGCCGGCGCGGCAGAAGTTCTTCTGGCAGGCCACGATCGGCATGGTGGCCGCGGTGTACCTGGCGTTCGCGGTGTCGGCGCCGGCCAATACCGAGCTGTGGCCCTTGTTCAAGGCGTGGGTGGGCAGCGGCTTCACGATGTCGCTGCCGACGCGCGCCGACCTCATCGTCCCGTTCTTCAAGACGGTGAGCTACCCCCTGGGCGTGCTGGGGTTCGTCGCGCTGACCTGGGCGGTCATCGTCGGCACCAGCAATGCCGTGAACCTGACCGACGGCCTGGACGGCCTGGCCATCATGCCCACCGTGATGGTGGGCAGCGCGCTGGGCATCTTCGCCTACGTGGTCGGCCGCGTGGACTATTCGAAGTACCTGCTGTTCCCCTACATCCCCGGCGCATCGGAATTGATGGTGCTGTGCGCCGCGATCGGCGGCGCCGGGCTGGCGTTTTTATGGTTCAACGCGTATCCGGCGCAGGTCTTCATGGGCGACGTCGGCGCGCTGGCGCTGGGCGGCGCGCTGGGCACCATCGCCGTCATCGTGCGCCAGGAAATCGTGCTGTTCATCATGGGCGGCGTGTTCGTGGTCGAGACGCTGTCCGTGATGATCCAGGTGACTTGGTTCAAGTACACCAAGCGACGTTATGGAACAGGTCGACGCATTTTCCGCATGGCCCCGCTGCATCATCACTTTGAAGTGGGCGGCTGGAAGGAAACCCAGGTGGTCGTGCGTTTCTGGATCATCAGCATGATGCTGGTGCTGATTGGCCTCTCTACCCTGAAGTTGCGATGAATACGATGGAAACCTCCCGTGCCGGCGCGCCGCTCGTCCTGATCCTCGGATTGGGCGAGACGGGCGCGGCCGCCGCAAGCTGGTGCGCCCGCCAGGGTGCCCGCCTGCGCGTGGCCGACACGCGCGCCGAACCGGGCGGGCTGGCCGCGCTGCGCGAGACGCTGGCGCAGAGCGAGGTGGAATACCGTCTGGGTTGCGACGAGTCCTTCGACACGGCGCTGCTCGATGGCGTGGACCAGGTGGTGCTGAGCCCCGGCCTGGCGCCGGCGCAGGCCCCCGCCGCGAATCTGCTGCGCGAGGCCGAAGCCCGCGGCATCGAGATCGTCGGCGAGATCGAACTGTTTGCGCGCGCCCTGGCTGAATTGGCCGAGACGCGCGAGTACCGGCCGCGCCTGCTGGCCGTGACCGGCACCAACGGCAAGACCACCGTCACCGCGCTGACGCGCCAGTTGATCGAGGCCAGCGGCCTGTCGGTCGTGGCGGCGGGCAATATCAGCCCCGCGGCGCTGGCCGCGCTGATGGCGGCGCTGGATGCCGATTCGCTGCCGCAAGTCTGGGTGCTGGAGCTGTCCAGCTTCCAACTGGAAACGACGCGCTCGCTCATGGCCGACGCGGCCGTCGTGCTGAACGTCACGCAGGACCATCTGGACTGGCATGGCGGCATGGAAGCCTATGCGCACGCCAAGGCGCGCCTGCTGAAGATGGCCCGCGTGGCCATCGTGAACCGCGAAGACTCGTACACGGTCGGCATGGTGCCCGCCCTGAACGCCATGAACGTGCGCAGCTTCGGCCGCGACGTGCCGGAACTGGTCGGCGACATGGGCCTGGAGCTGGGCCAGGGCGTGGCCTGGCTGGTGGCAAGCGAGCCGAACGACTTCGACGAGCCCGCGCCGCCTCCGCGCCGCAAGAAGGACGCGCCCGAGCCCGTGCGGGCCAAGGGCCGCATGAGCCGCCTGATGCCGGTGGATGCCCTGCGCATCCGCGGCATCCACAATGCCTTGAACGCGCTGGCCGCCCTGCAGCTTGCCCGCTGCCTGGACCTCGGCTGGGGCGCCATGCTGCGCGCGCTGCGCGAATACGCCGGCGAACCGCACCGCGCCGCGTTCGTGCGCACCATCGGCGGCGTGGACTACATCAACGACAGCAAGGGCACCAACGTCGGCGCCACCGTGGCCGCGCTGGAAGGCCTGGGCCAGCCGGTCGTGCTGATCGCCGGCGGGCAGGGCAAGGGCCAGGATTTCTCGCCGCTGATTCCCGTGGTGTCGCGCCATGCGCGCGCCGTGATGCTGATCGGCGTGGACGGACCCGAGATCGGGCGCGTGCTGGCTTCGACGGGCGTGAATTGCGTGGCGGTCGATACGCTGCGCGACGCCGTGCGCGGCGCCGCCGACCTGGCGCAGCCCGGCGACGCCGTGCTGCTGTCGCCGGCCTGCGCCAGCCTCGACATGTTCCGCAACTACCCGCATCGCGGGCAGGTGTTCGTGGAAGAGGTCGAAGACCTGGCCCGCGACCGGGGAGAGGTGGCATGAGCCTCATCGCCGATCTCACCGCCAGCGTCAACGCCGTACGGCCCGGCCGTACCCGCATGCGCAACTTCGATCTGCCGCTGGTCATCGCGGCGTCGACGTTGCTGCTGCTCGGCTTGCTGATGGTGTATTCGGCGTCGATCGCGCTGGCCGACGGCCCGCGCTACGCGTCCTATGGACGCTACTATTTCGTGATCCGCCATGGCTTGTTCATCAGCGCCGGCCTGGTCGGCGCGGCCGTGGTGCTGGCGATTCCCATCCGCGTCTGGCAGCGCATGGCGGTGCCGATGTTCGTGCTGGCCATCATCCTGCTGGTCGCCGTGCTGATCCCGGGCATCGGCCGCGAAGTGAACGGCGCGCACCGCTGGATCCCGCTGGGGCCGCTCAACTTCCAGCCTTCCGAACTGATGAAGCTGGCCGCGCTGCTCTACGCCGCCGACTACACCGTGCGCAAGCAGGAACACATGCAGGCCTTCGCCCGCGGCTTCCTGCCCATGGCGTTCGCGCTGGCCGGCGTGGGCATGCTGCTGTTGCTGGAGCCCGACCTGGGCGCCTTCATGGTGATCGTGGCGATCGCCATCGGCATCCTGTTCCTGGGCGGGATCAACGGCAAGTACTTCAGCAGCCTGCTGGCCGTGCTGGTCAGCACTTTCCTGATGCTGATCTGGCTGTCGCCCTGGCGCCGCGCGCGCCTGTTCGCGTACCTGGATCCCTGGAACGAAGACAACGCCTACGGCAGCGCCTACCAGCTATCGCATTCGCTGATCGCGCTGGGCCGCGGGGAATGGCTGGGCGTGGGCCTGGGCGCCAGCGTCGAGAAACTGCACTACCTGCCCGAGGCGCACACCGACTTCCTGATGGCCGTGGTGGGCGAGGAACTGGGCTTTGCCGGCGTGATGCTGGTCATCACCCTGTTCGCCATCATCGTGTACCGCGGCTTCGACATCGGCCGCCAGGCCATCGCCATGGAACGCACCTTCGCGGGCCTGGTGGCGCATGGCGTGGCCATGTGGTTCGGCGTGCAGGCCTTCATCAACATGGGCGTCTGCCTGGGCCTGCTGCCCACCAAGGGCCTGACCCTGCCGCTGATGAGCTATGGCGGCTCGGGCGTGGTGATGAACCTGTGCGCCCTGGCCATGCTTATCCGGGTCGACGTGGAAAACCGCATCATGATGCGCGGAGGACGGGTATGACCGCGTCTCGCACCATCCTGATCATGGCCGGCGGCACCGGCGGGCACATCATGCCCGGCCTGGCCGTGGCTGACGTGCTGCGCGGGCGCGGCTGGCGCGTGCTGTGGCTGGGCAATCCCGACAAGATGGAAGGCAGGCTGGTGCCGCCGCGCGGCATCGAACTGGTGCCGCTGCGCTTCCAGGGCGTGCGCGGCAAGGGCGTGTCCGCCCTGCTGAAGCTGCCGTTCCTGTTGCTGCGCGCCTTTGCGCAAGCCTGGTCGCGGCTGTCCGAGGTGCGCCCGGACGTGGTGCTGGGCATGGGCGGCTATGTGGCCTTCCCGGGCGGCGTGATCGCCGCGCTGCGCGGCACGCCGCTGGTCGTGCACGAACAGAACGCCGTGGCCGGCACCGCCAACAAATGCCTGGCCAGGATGTCGCGCCGCGTGCTCAGCGGATTCCCCGATGTATTGCCCAAGGGCGAGGCCATGGGCAACCCGGTGCGCGCCGAACTGTGCGCGCTGCCGGATCCGGCGCGGCGCTATGCGGCGCGTACGGGTCCGCTGCGCATGCTCGTCGTGGGCGGCAGCCTGGGGGCGCAAGCCCTGAACACGATAGTCCCGCAGGCGCTGGCGCGCATGCCGCAGGACAGCCGCCCGACGGTGATCCACCAGGCCGGCGAACAACATTTGCCCGCGCTGCAGCAGGCCTACGCCCAGGCGGGCGTCCAGGCCGACTGCCGCGCGTTCATCGACGACATGGCCGGTGCCATGGGCGATGCCGATCTGCTGATCTGCCGCGCGGGCGCCATGACGGTGTCGGAAGTGGCCGCGGCCGGCGTCGCGGCGCTGTTCATGCCGCTGCCGCATGCCATCGATGACCACCAGACCGCCAACGCGCGCTTTCTGAGCGACGCGCAGGCCGCTTGGCTGCAGCCGCAATCCGCGATGACGCCCGAGTGGCTGGCGGATTGGCTGGGCCAGCGTTCCCGACAAGAACTGCAAGCCGTCGCAGAACGGGCCCGCGCGCATGCGCGCCCCGAAGCGGCGGCCCATATCGCCGACGTCTGTGAACAAGCAGCGGGGCGTTCATCATGAAACACAGAATTCAACATATTCATTTCGTAGGCATCGGCGGCTCGGGCATGAGCGGCATTGCCGAGGTGCTGCTCAACCTGGGCTACGCGATCAGCGGCTCCGACCTGAACGAGTCGGCCGTGACGCGCCGCCTGGCCGGCCTGGGCGTGAAGATCGCCATCGGCCACGCGGCCAGCAACGTCACCGGCGCCGGCGCCATCGTGACGTCCACCGCGGTGGCCGGCGACAACCCCGAGGTGATCGCGGCCCGTTCGGCGCGCATCCCGGTCGTGCCGCGCGCCATCATGCTGGCCGAGCTGATGCGCCTGAAGCGCGGCATCGCCGTTGCCGGGACCCACGGCAAGACGACCACGACCAGCCTGGTGGCCAGCGTGCTCGCCGCCGGCGAACTGGATCCGACCTTTGTTATCGGCGGCCGCCTGAATTCGGCCGGCGCCAATGCGCGGCTGGGGCAGGGCGACTACATCGTGGTCGAGGCCGACGAATCCGACGCTTCTTTCCTGAACCTGCTGCCGGTGATGGCCATCGTGACCAACATCGACGCCGATCACATGGATACCTACGGGCACGACGTGGCGCGCCTGAAGAGCGCCTTCATCGAGTTCACGCAGCGCCTGCCGTTCTATGGCAGCGCCGTGCTCTGCTCGGACGACGCGAACGTGCGGGAGATCATGCCCTTCGTGTCGCGTCCGATCACGACCTACGGCCTGAACGAAGACGCGCAGGTGCGGGCCTATGAAGTGCAGCCGGCCGGCACGCGCATGCGCTTCAACGTGCAGCGCACCTATATGGACACGCTGCTGCCGCCGCTGGAAGTGGAACTGAACCTGCCGGGCCTGCACAACGTGCGCAACGCGCTGGCGGCGATCGCGGTGGCGACCGAACTGGGCGTGTCCGACGACGCGATCCGGGACGCGCTGGCCTCGTTCAAGGGCGTGGGCCGCCGTTTCACCCAGACGGGCGAGTTCCCGGTGCCGGCCAGCCACGGCGGCGGCACCTTCACGGTGATCGACGACTACGGCCACCATCCGGTGGAGATGGCGGCCACGCTGGCCGCCGCGCGCGGCGCCTGGCCCGACCGCCGCATCGTGCTGGCGTTCCAGCCGCACCGCTACACGCGGACGCGGGACTGCTTCGAGGATTTCGTGCGGGTGCTGGGCACGGCGGACGCCGTGCTGCTGACCGAGGTGTACGCCGCGGGCGAGCCGCCCCTGGTGGCGGCCGACGGCCGGGCCCTGTCGCGCGCGCTGCGCGTGGCCGGCAAGGTCGAGCCGGTGTTCGTCGAAGACGTGGCGGAGCTGCCGCAGACCGTGGTGGACTTCGTGCGTGACGGCGACGTCGTGATTGTCATGGGGGCGGGTTCGATCAGCAAGGTCCCCGCCCAGGTAGGAGAGCTGGCATGAGCACGCAATTCGGCAAAGTGGGTGTGTTGTACGGCGGGCGTTCCGCCGAGCGCGAGGTGTCCCTGATGTCGGGCGCGGGCGTGCACCAGGCGCTGCTCAGCGCCGGCGTGGACGCGCACCTGTTCGACACCGGCGAGCGCAGCCTGTCCGAACTGGCGGCGCAGGGCTTCGACCGCGTGTTCATCGCCCTGCACGGCCGCTATGGCGAGGACGGCACGATCCAGGGCGCCCTGGAGCTGCTGGGCATCCCCTACACCGGCAGCGGCCCGCTGGCCTCGGCGCTTGCCATGGACAAGACCATGACCAAGCGCGTGTGGCTGCAGCACGGCCTGCCCACGCCCGCATTCGAAGTGCTGGACGCGGACACCGAACTGCGCCTGGTGCCGGACCGCCTGAACCTGCCGCTGATCATCAAGCCGCCGCACGAGGGCTCGACCGTGGGCATCACCAAGGTGGTGGGCTATTCCGACATGAAGGAAGGCTACGCCGCGGCCGCGCGCTTCGACAGCGAGGTGCTGGCCGAGCAGTTCATCACCGGCCGCGAGCTGACCGTGGCGGTGCTGGGCGGCGGCAAGACCGCGCGCGCGCTGCCCGTGATCGAGATCGCCGCGCCCGGCGGCAACTACGACTACGAGCACAAGTACTTCTCCGACGATACCCAGTACTTCTGCCCGGCCACCCTGCCGCCCGAAGTGGCGGAGGAAGTCGCCGAGATCGCCGTCAAGGCGTACCGGGCGCTGGACTGCGAAGGCTGGGGCCGCGCCGACTTCATCCTCGACCGGGACAACCGGCCGTGGCTGCTTGAAATGAATACCTCGCCTGGCATGACCAGCCATTCACTCGTGCCCATGGCCGCCAAGGCGGTGGGGATCAGCTATGCCGATCTGTGCGTGGCGATTTTGTCCGAGGCTGCGTGCAAGGTGCGCAGCCCCGCCCGCAACGCTTGACCTGGATACTCTGTGTGGAACGACGCTCGCACTACCAACCTGATCGCCAACACGCTGGCCGTGCTGGCGGTTTGCGCCATGCTCATCGCGGGCGTGGTGTGGGTAGCGCAACGCCCGTTCTTCACGCTGTCGGCCATCGAGCTGGAGTCCATGCCGGACACCGAGCTGCACTATGTGTCGCCGGGGGCGGTGCGATCGGCGATCGCCGGCCGCTTCAGGGGCAACTTCTTCACGGTGGACCTGGACGACGCGCGGGAGATCTTCGAGTCGGTTCCGTGGGTCCGGCATGCCACCGTGCGGCGGATCTGGCCGAACGTGCTGCGCGTGCGGATCGAGGAACAGCAGCCTTTGGCGCTGTGGAACGAGAACCAGATGATCAACACCTGGGGCGAGGCGTTCACGGCCAATACGGGCGAGGTGGACGACGAGACCGTGCTGCCGCAGTTCTCCGGCCCCGAGGGCACCGAGTCGCTGGTCGTGCAGCGCTATGCCGAACTGGCGCGCTGGTTCGCGCCGCTGGACATGCACGTCAAGCAGTTGGAGCTGAGCCCGCGCTACGCCTGGCGCGTCGTGCTGTCCAACGGCATGTCGCTGGACCTGGGACGCGATCCGGGCGCCGATGCGCCCGACCCGCATGGCTTGCCGGGCGCATTGCCGTTCGCGGCCCGTATTCAACGCTTTGTGCAGGCGTGGCCCGCCGTGGCGGGGCGCCTGGAAGGGCGCACCGTGACGCAGGCCGACCTGCGCTATCCGAATGGTTTCGCCCTGGCGCTGGCCCCGTTGCCGCCGTCGGAAACCAAAACCAAATCCACACCGAAACCTCCCAAGAAACGCTAACGCCATGACCCGTGACATCAAGGACCTTATCGTCGCCCTCGATATCGGCACCAGCAAGGTGGTGGCTGTGGTGGCTGAAATCCTGCCTGAAGGGCGATTCGAAGTGCTCGGCCTCGGCCAGCACGAATCGCGCGGCATGCGCAAGGGCGTGGTCGTCAATATCGAGACCACTGTGAATTCCATCCAGCGCGCGCTTGAAGAAGCCGAGCTGATGGCAGATTGCAAGATTCGCGACGTCTACACCGGCATTGCCGGCAGCCATATCCGCAGCTTCAATTCCAGCGGCATGGTCGCCGTGAAGGACAAGGAAGTCACCGCCACCGACGTCGCCCGCGTCATCGAGACCGCCAAGGCGGTGAACATCCCCACCGACCAGCAGGTGCTGCACGTGCTGACGCAGGAGTTCATCGTCGACGGCCAGGAAGACATCCGTGAGCCCATCGGCATGAGCGGCCTGCGCCTGGAAGTGCGCGTGCACATCGTGACGGGCGCGGTCAGCGCCGCCCAGAACATCGTGAAATGCGTGCGCCGCTGCGGCCTGGAAGTGCAGGACCTGATCCTGCAGCCCCTGGCCTCCAGCCTGGCCGTGCTGACGGCCGACGAGAAGGAACTGGGCGTCGTGCTGGTCGACATCGGCGGAGGCACCACCGACGTGGCGATCTTCACCGGCGGCGCGATCCGCCACACCGCCGTGCTGCCCATCGCCGGCGACCAGATCACCAACGACATCGCGGCGATGCTGCGCACGCCGACGCCCGATGCCGAGGAAATCAAGCTGCGCTACGGCGTGGCCAAGCAGGTCCTGGCCAGCCCGGACGAATCCGTGGAAGTCCCGGGCCTGGGCGACCGCGGCCCGCGCCTGGTCAAGCGCCAGGCGCTGGGCGCGGTGATCGAGCCGCGCGTGGAAGAGCTGTTCACGCTGGTGCAGCAGGTGGTGCGCGACTCCGGCTACGAGGACCTGCTGGCTTCCGGCGTGGTCCTGACCGGGGGCTCGGCGCAATTGCCCGGCATGATCGAACTGGCCGAGGACGTGTTCCTCAAGCCGGTGCGCGTGGCGGTGCCCGAATACGAAGGCAGCCTGGCCGACGTGATGCGCAATCCGCGCTTCTCGACGGTGATGGGTCTGTTGCAGGAAGCGCGGATGCAGCGGGTGCGCGGCCGCAAGGTCGCCGCCCAGACGGGCAACTTCAAGACCCTGCTTGCGCGCATGAAGGAATGGTTCATGAATTAGGTAGAGGGGGGCAGGTTGGGGCCTGCTCCTTGGGTCGGCCGGCAGCGGCACCGCTGGCCGTACCAAAAAGAGGGGAGGCGCTTCAAACCCGTTGCGGGCCAGGCCGGCGACGTGTTTGAGGCGATTCACAAGAAATAGGTTGTTGGGGAATTTTGTGATTTGCAAATCGGACTTGTGAGGGAGTCATCATGATGAACTTTGAGATGCTTGAGAACACCACCAAAGGGACCGTAATAAAGGTCGTTGGTGTGGGCGGTGCGGGCGGCAATGCCGTGGCGCACATGATTCGCAGCGGCGTGAATGGCGTGGATTTCGTCTGCGCCAACACCGATGCGCAGGCACTGGCGGCGACCAACGCCCCGGTGCAGATCCGCCTGGGCCGCACGGGCCTGGGCGCGGGCGCCAAGCCCGAGCAGGGACGCGCATCGGCCGAAACCGCGCGCGAGGAGATCCGTGCCGCGCTGAACGGCGCGCACATGGTCTTCATCACCGCCGGCATGGGCGGTGGCACCGGCACCGGCGCGGGTCCGGTCGTGGCCGAAGTGGCGAAGGAGCTGGGCATCCTGACCGTGGGCGTGGTCACGAAGCCTTTCACCTTCGAAGGCAACAAGCGCATGAAGATGGCCGAGGACGGTATCTCGGAACTGGCCAAGCACGTGCATTCGCTCATCGTGGTGCTCAACGAGAACCTCTATGAACTGATGGACGAGGACGCGACGCAGGAAGACTGCTTCCGTTCCGCCGACGACATCCTGCACAACGCCTGCGCGGGCATCGCCGAAATCATCAACGTCGAAGGCAACGTCAACGTCGACTTCGAAGACGTCAAGACGATCATGGGCGAACAGGGCCAGGCCATGATGGGCACGGCATCGGCTTCCGGCGCGGACCGCGCCCGAGTCGCCGCCGAGCACGCCATTGCTTGCCCGCTGCTGGAAGGCGTGGACCTGAACGGCGCTCGCGGCGTGCTGGTCAACATCACCGCCAGCCGCTCGCTGAAGATGCGCGAAACGCGCGAAATCATGGAAACGATCCGCAGCTACGCTTCGGACGACGCCACCGTGATCTTCGGCACCGCCTACGACGAGTCCATGGGCGAGAACCTGCGCGTGACCGTGGTCGCGACCGGCCTGGGCCGCGCGCAATCGCGTCCGCAACTGGTGCAGAACACCGCTGAAGTGCTGCGCACGGGCACCGACAACCTGCCCATGGGCGGGATGCCGGCCGGCCAGGGCGACTACCGCAACCTGGACATGCCTTCGGTCATGCGCAATCCGCGCAGCCAGGCTTCGGCCCAGGTGCGCGCGCTGGAAAGCTCGGGCATGGATCATTTCGACATCCCGGCGTTCCTGCGCAAGCAGGCGGATTGAACCAAAGAGCCGGCCACAGGCTCTAAAACGCACTCCCTCATCTCCGGCTCGCCTGTCCCCTCGGGCGAGCCGGAGGCGGAGCGGTCCGTGTTTCCCTTGCACGGTATAAATAGGGGACGGAGGTATAGGGCGGCCCGGACGCCAGATGGCGCCAGGGATCGTACAGAGTTACAATACGTCAGTTACGCCGGCAATTTGTTCGCTATCTTGCCGGCTTCCTGGCTCAAATCACCCAAGTCTCATGTTCCGACAGCGCAGCATCCAGAATCTCGTCCGCACGACAGGCGTCGGCGTCCACTCCGGACGGCGGGTCGAGCTCACCTTGCGCCCGGCACAGCCCAACACGGGCATCGTTTTCCATCGCGTCGATCTGCCCCAGGTCGTGGACCTGCCTGCCCAGGCGGCCGGCGTGGGCGACACGCGCATGGCGTCCGTGCTGCAGCAGGGCAACGTCCGCGTTTCCACGGTTGAACACCTCATGTCGGCGCTGGCCGGCCTGGGTATCGACAACCTGCACATCGACCTGACGGCCGAAGAAGTCCCGATCATGGACGGCAGCGCGGCGACGTTCGTCTATCTGCTGCGCTCGGCGGGCATCGTCGAACAGAACGCGCCCAAGCAATTCATCCGCGTGCTGAAGCCCGTGGAAGTGCGCGAAGGCGAAGGCCGCAATGAAAAATGGGCGCGCCTGGAACCCCATGAAGGTTTCGCGCTGGCGTTCTCCATCGACTTCCGGCACCCGGCGATCGACTCCACGGCCAATTTCGCCGAGATCGATTTCGCGACGCACTCGTACGTGCGCGAGATCGCCCGCGCGCGCACCTTCGGTTTCGTGAACGAAGTCGAGGCCCTGCGCTCGATGGGCCTGGCCCGCGGCGGCAGCCTGGACAACGCCATCGTCATGGACGAGTACCGCGTGCTCAACAGCGACGGGCTGCGCTACGACGACGAATTCGTGAAGCACAAGATCCTGGACGCCATCGGCGACCTGTATCTGCTGGGCAAACCCTTGGTGGCGCGCTACGTGGCGTGCAAGTCGGGCCACGGCCTGAACAATCAGTTGGCCCGCGCGCTGCTGGCGCAGCGCGATGCCTGGGAACTGATCACCTATGAATCGCAGGCGGAGGCGCCGCAGGCCTTCCGCCACGAGTGGCAACTGGCCTGATCGGCCCACCCCCTACCCGCGGCGCCTGCGCTGTCATTGTGCGAGGTTAGGCCTCGGACAACTTCCAGAGGATGAGGTGGTCGTCATCCTCTCGCGCTTAAGGCGCAAACCAGCGGCAAACCATAGTATCGATCCGTCCGAGAACTTGGTTTCGCTTCGTTTCCGGGTGCGATTGCCGCCGGACAAGCCTCGCGGCTTCAGCTACTCTTGTGGTGCTTCAGAAGTTTGGCGACCGCGTCGGCCAGCGGCCCGGGACGCAGCTTGTCATGCAGCGTCTCGAACGCGCCCAGGGCGGTTTCGCCCAGGGGCTGCGCCTCTTTGGGAGGGCGCGCCTGGCGGGAGCCGGGTTTGGGCAAACCCGCTTGTACCTTGACGGCGATTTCGTTAAGGTTCCAGCCTTGGTCCGCCAGGGTCCGCGCGATGCGCGGCGCCAACTGACGCATTTTGGCCGCATGAGCGGCACTCGGCACCACCAGGTGCAGGCACTGGTTTTCCAGCTTGCCCACCTGGCACACGGCGCCCAGCGGGGCGGGCAGAACCGCCGCCACCGCGTACTGGATTTGCAAGTGCTTGCGGGCGGTCGCCAAGACGCCGGCGCCCCGCATGTCATGACCCAGCCATCCCAGGGCGGTATTTTCTTTCCGCCGGCTGGAACTGGAACGTTGACGGTATGAAGTGGGTCTATTCATCCCGGCTCTAAGAATTAGGAAGCAAACCTTGAAGATCGTGATTATGCACGCCCGCGACGGGCAGGACGGGCATTTCACCCTGGGCGGCGGGCACCTTGCGCTGTTCCTGGGGCTCGCCTTGATCACGGCGGCCATCTGCGGCGCCGCGCTGCAACGATACCTTACTCCCATCCTGCCGGCCGTACACACCGTGGGCTGGCCTTTGTCGAACCAACCGGGGCGCGACGCCGACTTCCTGCGCGGAAACATGAACCTGCTGGCGGCCAAGGTGGGGGCCCTGCAGGCCAAGCTGGTGAGCATCGACGGCCTGGGCCAGCGCGTGGCCAAGGTCGCCGGCGTGGCCTATACCGATCCCGAGCTGGCCAAGCAACTGGCCCTGGCGCAGCCGGAGGCGCTGATCCAGCCCGAGGCCACCCAGGTCATGGACGACCTGTTCACCGACCATCCGCCGCCCAGCGCGGCGTCGGCCGAGGCCCTGGGCCGCCAGCTCGACGACATCCAGGCCAGGCTGTCCCAGCAGACCGACAACCTGAAGCTGCTGGATGCGGCGCTGACGCGGCGCTCGGCCGACCAGGCCCGCATGCCGACCGCCATGCCCATCACCGATTACCCCTACCTCAGCTCGTCCTACGGCTGGCGCCGCAATCCGGTGACGGGCCGCAGCGCCATGCACGAGGGGCTGGATTTCGCCGCGCCTCCCGGCACGCCCATCCTGGCGGCCTCGGGTGGCGTGGTGCTGGAATCCAAATTCCAGCCGGGCTACGGCAATATGGTCGAGATCGACCATGGCGATGGCCTGGTCACCCGCTATGCCCACGCCTCGTCCCTGCTGGTCAAGCAGGGGCAACTGGTCGAGCGCGGCCAGCAGGTCGCCCGCGTGGGCAGTTCCGGCCGGTCCACCGGTCCGCACCTCCACTTCGAGGTGCGACTCGCGGGGCAGCCCCTCGACCCCCGCCTGTTCCTGGGGCCGCAGCAGAACGCGCCGCCCGCCGTGGCCCACGCCGCGCAGTGAACGGCCGGCGCGCGGGCCGGTCAAACCGGCCAACAGTGCTACCCTGGTGATAG
The DNA here is from genome assembly GCF_900496975.1 of Achromobacter veterisilvae. GTDB lineage: Bacteria > Pseudomonadota > Gammaproteobacteria > Burkholderiales > Burkholderiaceae_B > Achromobacter > Achromobacter veterisilvae. The sequence goes on along the minus strand of NZ_UFQC01000002.1, from coordinate 267,812 downwards.
ATCCAGGCTATTGCGCTCCATGTGCGTTAAACTGGTTCGTTTCCCAGCGGACCCCCGCTCAACCAATAACATCAAGTCACGGGCGACGCTGCCCAGCCCTTACGCGAGGGTGGCGTGTCCCGTGCGGCCGACATACGCATGGTTTCTCTGCTCAAAAAACTCATAGGTAGCCGCAACGACCGGCTGCTTAAGCAGTATCGCAAGCTGGTAACCCAGATCAACGGGCTCGAGCCCAAGATCTCCGCGCTCTCCGATGAGGAGCTGGCGGCCAAAACCGAGGAATTCCGTTCCCGCCACGCGCAGGGCACGTCCCTGGACGACCTGCTGCCCGAAGCCTTCGCCGTCGTGCGCGAGGCCGGCAAGCGGGTGTTCGGCATGCGCCACTTCGACGTGCAGATGCTGGGCGGCATCGCCCTGCACAACGGCAAGATCGCCGAAATGCGCACGGGCGAGGGCAAGACGCTCATGGCGACGCTGCCCGTCTACCTGAACGCGATCGCCGGCAAGGGCGTGCACGTGGTCACGGTGAACGACTACCTGGCCCGCCGCGACGCGGAATGGATGGGCCGCCTGTACCGCTTCCTGGGCATGAGCACGGGCGTGGTGGTGCCGCAGCAGCCCAACGAAGAGAAGAAGGCCGCCTACGTTGCCGACATCACCTACGGCACCAATAACGAATTCGGCTTCGACTACCTGCGCGACAACATGGAATACCGTGTTGAGGACCGCCGCCAGCGCGGGCTGTTCTACGCGATCGTCGACGAAGTGGACTCGATCCTGATCGACGAGGCCCGCACGCCGCTGATCATCTCCGGCCAGGCCGAGGACCACACCGAACTCTACATCCGCATGAACGCGGTGCCGCCCCTGCTCAAGCGCATGGCGAGCGAGCCGAAGCCGCAGGAGCCGGAACCCGAAGGCGACTACTGGGTCGACGAAAAGAGCCAGCAGGTCTACCTGTCCGAAGCCGGGCACGAGAACGCCGAGGGCATCCTGGCGCGCCTGGGCATCCTGCCCGAAGGCGAATCGCTGTACGACCCGCGCCATATCGCGCTGATGCACCACCTGATGGTGGCGCTGCGCGCCAACACGCTGTTCTTCCGCGACCAGCAGTACGTGGTGCAGGACGGCGAAGTGGTGATCGTCGACGAATTCACCGGCCGCCTGATGGTGGGCCGCCGCTGGTCCGACGGCCTGCACCAGGCGGTCGAGGCCAAGGAAGGCGTGAAGATCCAGCACGAGAACCAGACGCTGGCCTCGATCACGTTCCAGAACTACTTCCGCATGTACGAAAAGCTGTCCGGCATGACCGGCACGGCCGATACGGAAGCGTACGAATTCCAGGAAATCTACGGGCTCGAGACGGTCATCATCCCGACCAACAAGCCCATGGTCCGCAAGGATCAGAATGACCAGGTCTTCAAGACCGACCAGGAAAAGTACAACGCCATCCTGAACGACATCCGCGATTGTCACGAGCGCGGGCAGCCGGTGCTGGTGGGCACCACCAGCATCGAGAACTCCGAGCTGCTGTCGGGCCTGCTGAAGAAGGCCAAGCTGCCGCACGAAGTGCTGAACGCGAAGCAGCACGCCCGCGAAGCCGAGATCGTCGCCGAGGCCGGCAAGCCGGGCCACATCACCATCGCCACGAACATGGCCGGCCGGGGCACCGACATCGTGCTGGGCGGCAGCGTCGACAAGCAGGTCGACCTGATCCGCGCCGACGAGTCGCTGTCCGAGGACGAGAAGAACGCGCGCATCGAGCAGGTGCGCGCGGAATGGAAGCCGCTGAACGAGCAGGTCAAGGCCGCTGGCGGCCTGCGCATCATCGGCACCGAACGCCACGAATCGCGCCGCATCGACAACCAGTTGCGCGGCCGCGCCGGCCGCCAGGGCGACCCGGGCTCTTCCCGCTTCTACCTGTCGCTGGAAGATTCGCTGATGCGCATCTTCGCGGGCGACCGCGTGCGCGCCATCATGGAGCGTCTGAAGCTGCCCGAGGGCGAGCCCATCGAGGCCGGCATGGTGACGCGTTCGATCGAGACCGCGCAGCGCAAGGTGGAAGGCCGCAACTTCGACATCCGCAAGCAGTTGCTCGAATACGACGACGTGGCCAACGACCAGCGCAAGGTGCTGTATTCGCAGCGCAACGACGTGCTGGAAGCCGCCAGCGTGGGCGAAACCGTGCAGAATCTGCGCGACGCCGCCGTGACCGACATGTTCAACGTCCACGTGCCGCCGGAATCGGTGGAAGAACAGTGGGACGTGCCGGCGCTGCAGAAGGCGCTGGAGGCCGATTGGCACCTGCAACTGCCGCTGATGGAGATCCTGGAAAAGGAAACCAGCCTGACCGACGACGACCTGCGCGAACGCGTGGTGGCCGCCGCGCGCGGCGCCTACCAGGCCAAGGTCGACCAGGTCGGCCTGGAATCGTGGTCGCAGTTCGAGCGTTCGATCATGCTGCAGGCGATCGACACGCACTGGCGCGAACACCTGTCCGCGCTGGACTACCTGCGCCAGGGCATCCATCTGCGCGGCTATGCGCAGAAGAATCCCAAGCAGGAATACAAGCGCGAGGCCTTCGAACTGTTCTCGGGCATGTTGGACCGCATCCGCGACGACGTGGTCCGGGTCTTGATGACGGTGCGCGTGCAGTCCCAGGAACAAGTGGACCAGGCCGAAGCCGAAGCGGCGCAGTCGCACGTGCAGAACGTGCAGTACCACCACTCCGACTACGACGAAGCGTTGGCCCAGCCGGAATCGCAAGGCGGCGCGCAACCCGTGCGCAACGCGATGCCCAAGGTCGGCCGCAACGATCCGTGCCCCTGCGGCAGCGGCAAGAAGTACAAGCAGTGCCACGGCAAGCTGGTCTGATCAGGTAGAAGCCATCATGCTGCATTCCGTCGGCCGCACTGAATTCGATCACGCCGTGGTCATGGTGCGCGACCGGCTGGATGCGCTGGCCCCGCATTTCGAGCGCCAGGGTTTTCACCTGAGCGACAAGGCGGTGCACAACCTGGGGTCGTGCAACCGCCTGATCGTCCTGGAAGGGACGTACGTCGAACTGCTGGGCTGGCCGCCGGGCGCGCCGCCCGCGCGCAAGGAAATCGCCGATTCGCCCTTCGGGCTGGAAGCCCTGGTGTTCCGCACCCATGACGCCGAGGCCACCTACCAGCGCCTGCTGGCCGCCGGCTTTGCCGTCAATCCCGTCCAGGAGCTGACCCGCCCGGCGATGCTGGACGGCGAGGAAGTCCAGGCCCGTTTCCATACCGTGCGCTTCGCCGAGCAGCCCCTGCCCGGCATCCGCATGTATTTCTGCCGTCACCTGACGCCGGAGTGCGTGTGGTCGCCGGCGCTGATGGCGCATCCCAACGGCGCGCGCAGCCTGCTGCGCATCGATGCCCGGGCGTCCGACGCCCGCGCGGTCGCGGAGCGGCTGGCGCGGGTGGCCGACGTGGACGCCGAGCCCGCGGGCGACGGCTGGGACGTTCCGCTGGCCAACCTGCGCATCCACGTGAGCCACGACGCGTCGGCCGCCACGCCCGCGCTTTCCACCCTGACCCTGGAAAACCGGGACGGCGCCCACTACACGCTGGATACCGGGTCGTAGGACGGGTAAAGCGCGAGACAACTCGCGCAAAAACCCAATTGCCCATCGCGCGAAACCCATGCGGCCGTGGGCAGACAGTGCCTGGCCGCGGCTGGAAAACACGCTCTTGCGGCCGCATGGGTTTCGCGCGTTGAGCACCTAGGTTCTTACCTGGGAACTGCCGCGCTACACCCATCCTACCCATCCCACGCATCCCACACGGCCCACACGGCCCACACGGGGCCCGCCCATCCCTCGTCACCCTTCGGATTCCGGGCAAACCCTGCTTGCCCACGAAGTGTATGCACTTTAGTATGCACTTCATCTTCCGTTGGCGAACCCTGACACTTTCAGTCCGGTATGACGCAATCTTCCCCCGCTATCCGTCCCGCGGCCCGCACGTCGGCGGGCCAGGCCGAGCTGTACGGCGCCGTCAAGGCGATGGCCGTGCGCTTCGAATTCAAGCCCGGCGAACGCATCAACGAGGTGGACCTGGCCCGCCGGCTGAACGTCAGCCGCACGCCCTTGCGCGAAGTGCTGAACCAACTGATGGTCGAGGGTTTCCTGACCCGCTCGGTGAACCGGGGCTTCATCGCCCGCCTGCTCGACGCCAAGCAGATCCACAGCCTGTACGAATACCGCGCGGTGCTGGAGGCCGGCATCGTGCGCGCCGCCTGCGAGCGCGCCACCGATGAGGAGCTGGCCAGCTTGCGGGCGTTCGTGGAGCGTTCGCGCGACGAACCCGAGGACAGCGAGGCCACGCGCCTGCTGGAGTTGGACGAAGCCTTCCACCTGACGCTGGCCCGCTATTCCCGGAACGAGGAATTCGTGCGGGCGCTGGAAAGCGTCAACGCCCGCATCCATTTCGTGCGCTGGATCGACATGCAGCAGGGCCGCCGCGGCCATACCCAGGGCGAGCACCTGCGCATCGTCGAGGCGCTGCAGCGCCGCGATATCGAGGTCCTGCCCGGACTGATGAATGCGCACATCGGCCGCCGGCTGGACCAGATCACCGACGTCATACGCACCGGTTTTTCCACGATTTACATGCGGGACCAGGCCGAACCCGCCTCGGCAGTGCCGGCCAACACCATATCAGCAGGGGAAAATCTATGAACCACAAGTTGAAACGCGGGCTGGCGGCGCTATGCGTGCTGGCCGCCGCAGGGGGCGCTTTTGTCGCGGCGCCCGCCATGGCGGAGGAACGGCCGCTGGTGCTGGTCGTGCCGTATCCGCCGGGAGGCAGCACGGACATCCTGGCCCGCATTCTGCAGCCGCGGCTGTCCGAACAGCTCGGCGGCCGCGCGGTCGTGGTCGAGAACCGGCCTGGCGCGGCCAGCCAGATCGCGACCGCCTTCGTGGCGCGCGCCGAGCCTGACGGCAACACGCTCCTGGTCAGCTTCGACAACCACGGGATCAATCCCGCCGTGAAGCCCAAGCTGCCCTACGACACGTTCAAGGATTTCGTGGCGATCTCGCAGACGGTGCGTTTCCCGCTGGTGATCGGGGCGAATCCGGGCGTGCCCGGGGACAACCTGAAGGAATTCCTGGCCGCCGCCGCCCAGCAGCCGCCGAACAAGTTCAACTATGCGTCCACCGGCGTCGGTTCGCTGAATCACCTGGCGCCCGAAGAACTCAAGCGCCTGTCCAAGGTCGAGCTGCTGCACGTGCCTTACGGCGGCGGCGGACCGGCCATCCAGGCCGTGGTGGGCGGGCAGGCCAACATGACGTGGCTGAGCTTCGCGGCGCTGCGGGGCCAGATCCAGGGGGGCAAGATCAAGCCGCTGGCCGTGGCGGGCGACAAGCGCCTGCCGGAATTGCCCAACGTGCCCACGGTGGCCGAATCCGGCTTCCCCGGCTTCGTCGCCTATTCCTGGAGCGGCATGTTCGCCCCGAAGGGCACGCCCGAAGCCACGGTGAAAAAGCTGACCGCGGATTTCCAGGCCGTGCTGGCGGATCCTGAAATCCGAAAGAAGGTGACGGAGGCGGGGTTCGAGATCGTGGCCTCGGACGGCGCGGCGCTGGATGCCTACGTGAAGTCGGAATACGAGCGCTGGAGCGCCTTCATCAAGAGCAGCAACATCAATCTGGACAACTGAACGGCGCGCGGCCGGGCCGCCCGGCCGCGCAAGCAACACGTGGAGATGACATGGAAAACCTGACCGGCGCCGAAGCCATGGTGCGGATGCTGCAGCACAACGGCGTCAAACATATTTTCGGCCTGTGCGGCGACACCAGCCTGCCGTTTTACGACGCGCTGTACCGCCTGGACCACGGCATGCGGCACATCCTGACGCGCGATGAACGCAGCGCCGGCTACATGGCTGACGCCTACGCCCGCGTCACCGGCAAGGTCGGCGTGTGCGAAGGCCCCAGCGGCGGCGGCGCGACCTATCTGCTGCCCGGCCTGGTGGAGGCCAACGAGTCGTCCGTGCCCGTGCTGGGCATCACCTCGGACGTGGCGGTGGGCTCGCGCGGCAAGTATCCCCTGACCGAGCTGGACCAGGAGGCGCTGTACCGCCCGCTGACGAAATGGAACCGCACGATCGACCGCGCGGACCAGATCCCCGGCATGGTGCGGGCGGCGTTCCGCGCGATGACGACCGGCAAGCCCGGCTCGGCCCACCTCTGCTTCCCGTACGACGTGATGAAGCAGCAGGTGGACGCCTCCGACATCTGGGCCCAGCCCGAGCACGGCCGCTACCCGGCGATGCGCTTCGCCCCGGACCCCGCCGACGTCGCGCGCGCCGCGCGGCGGCTGGTCGGCGCGCGTTCGCCGGTGATCATCTGCGGCGGCGGCGTGGTCATCGCCGAAGCCAGCGCCGCCTTGCAGCAACTGGCCGAATCGCTCAAGGCCGCGGTCTGCGTGACGGTGAGCGGGCAGGGCAGCCTGGCCGACACCCATCCCCTGAACGCGGGAGTGGTGGGCTCCAACGGCGGCGTGATGGCGACGCGCGACGTGGTGGCCGCCGCGGACGCGGTGCTGTTCGTGGGATGCCGCGCCGGATCGACCTCGACCGAGCATTGGCGCTTCCCCAACCGCGACGTGCCCATCCTGCACATCGACATCGACCCGATGGTGATCGGCGCCAACTACCTGACGGAAGTGGGCATGGTCGGCGACGCCAGGCTGGCGCTGGAGGCGCTGGGCGCCGAAGTGGCCGAGCGCCTGGCGCACCGCCCCTCGGACGCCGTCGACGGCGCGGTGCTGGCCGGCCGCGCCAAGGAGGCCCGCCGGGCGCAACTGGAGCCGCTGGCCAGCAGCCTGGACACGCCCATCCGTCCCGAGCGCGTGGTGCAGTCCCTGAACCGCCTGCTGCCGGACGACGCCGTGGTCTGCGCGGACCCCGGCACGCCTTGCCCGTACTTCTCGGCCTACTACGACGTGTCGCGGCCCGGCCGCCACTTCATCACCAACCGGGCGCACGGCGCGCTGGGCTTTTCCATGTCCGCCGCGCTGGGCGCGTGGGTGGGCAGGCCCCAGTCCAAGTGCGTGTCGGTGATGGGCGACGGCAGCTTCGGTTTCACGGTGGGCGAGCTGGAAACCATCGTGAGGCACAAGGCGCCGCTGCTGATGGTGGTGTTTTCGAACTCCGTCTACGGCTGGATCAAGGCCAGCCAGAAGGCGGGCTACGACAAGCGCTACTACAGCGTGGATTTCGAGCGCACCGACCATGCCCGCATTGCCGAGGCCTACGGCGTGAAGGCATGGCGCGTGGAGGATCCAGCCAAGCTGGACGCCGCCATCAAGGCCGCCATGGAGCACGATGGTCCGGCGCTGATCGACGTGGTGGCCCAGCCGTTGCAGGACGCCGCGGCGCCGGTCAGCCAGTGGATGGGCTGATCCCGCCCGGGGGCGCCGCCTTTCCGGGCGGTGCCGTCCTATACTGATCCGCTAGCGCAGGGCGAGCCACCGGGGCCTGCCCGCAGCGACAGGAGAGTCGGGCATGGATCTGGGGATCGGCGGCAAGACGGCACTGGTGTTTGGCGGCAGCCGCGGCATGGGCCGCGCGTGCGCCCTGCAATTGGCGCGGGAGGGCGTGGCCGTCACGATAGCGGCCCGCAATCCGGCAACGCTGGAACAGGCCGCCGCCGAGATCTCGCGCGAGACCGGCACGGGCGTGGGCTGGGTATCGGCCGACCTGACGCTGCCGCGGGGTCGGGACTCCGCCATGGCCGCCTGTCCGCATCCCGACATCCTGGTCAACAACGCCGACGGGCCGCTGCCGGGCGATTTCCGGAATTGGTCGCACGAGGACTGGGTCGCGGCGCTGGACGCCATGATGCTGGGCCCCATCGACATGATCCGGCGAGTCGTCGACGGAATGATCGAGCGGCGCTTCGGCCGCATCGTGAACATCGTCTCCCGCAGCGTGAAGGCGCCGCATGCCGAGCTAGGGCTGTCCAACGGCGCGCGTTCGGGCCTGATCGGCTTCGTGGGCGGGCTGGCGCGGCAGACCGTGAGGCACAACGTCACTATCAACAACCTGCTGCCCGGCGCTTTCGCCACCGACGCGCAGGTCAGGCACATCCAGGGCATGCTGGAGCAGTCCGGCGGCAAGAGCTTCGAGCAGCTCTGGGACGAGCGCGGACGTTCCAATCCGGCCGGCCGCTACGGCCAGCCCGAGGAACTGGGCGCGCTGTGCGCCTACGTCTGTTCGGCGCATGCCGGCTACCTGACGGCGCAGAACATCCTCATCGACGGCGGCGGCTACCCCGGCACGTACTGACCGGCAGGCTGATGGCTGGACGCGGCCGGGCCGAACAGGCAAGATTGGGGCCGATCGCGTGAGGACTCCCGATGGACCAGACCGACATCAAGATACTGGCCTTGCTGCAAAAGGACGCCACCTGCTCGGTCGCCGAGATCGCCGAGCAAGTGCACCTGTCCGTGACGCCCTGCTGGCGCCGCATCCAGAAACTGAAGGACGACGGCGTCATCGCGCGCAACGCCATCCTGCTGGATCCCCGCGCCCTGGGCCTGAACCTGACCGTCTTCGTGTCCATCAAGACCAGCCAGCACAACGAGAAGTGGACGCAGAGCCTGATCAACGCCGTGATGGCCCTGCCCAACGTGGTGGAGTTCCACCGCATGGCGGGCGACGTCGACTACCTGCTGAAGGTCGTGGTCGAGGACATGGCGGCCTACGATCGCTTCTACCGCCGCCTGATCGGCGCCGTCGACCTGCTGGACGTCAGCGCCAGTTTCTCGATGGAAGTCATCAAGAGCACGACCGAATTGCCGCTGGACTCGGTGTAGGCGCGGGGCGCGCAATTTTATTTCCGCGGCGGCCGCCGCCGGGGATGCAAATTCCGTTCGCGGCCTTGAAGGCCCTTTATCTCGCAATTCTTTTGCGCGCGCCAGGGCGTAGGATATCCGCCATTCCAGCCATGGAACGAACCGGGATATCAGAGGACCCTATGTCGTTGGCAGTACCCGCCGGCTGCGCCGGCCCGGCAAGAACGCGGCACGCGCTTTCGGTGGATGACCTGTTGGCCGAGTGGAACGGCGCCGACGATCTGTGGGTCTTCGCCTACGGCTCCCTGGTATGGCATCCCGGTTTCGCGTGGCGCGAACGCCGCCTGGCGACGGTGCGCGGCTACCACCGGTCCTTGTGCCTGTGGTCCCACGACCATCGCGGCTCACCCGACAATCCCGGCCTGGTGTTCGGCCTGGATCGCGGCGGCTGCTGCCGCGGGGTGGCTTTCCTGGTGGCGGCCCGCGATGTGCCGGCGGTGTTCCAGGCGCTGTGGCGCCGGGAAATGGCCGCGGGCGCCTATACGCCCCGCTGGCTCACCTGCCACACCGAGGCCGCGCCGGTGCGGGGGCTGGCGTTCCTGCTGAACCGGACCTGCCAGGAATACGCCGCCGGCATCAGCGACGACCGCCTGCTGGCTTCCGTGCGCAACGCCGTGGGGCAGTCGGGGCCTTGCCTGGATTACGTGGTGGAAACGGCGCGCGCGCTGCGCGCGCATGGCATCGACGACTGGCGCCTGGGCGACCTCGTCCGCCGGCTGGGCCTGGCCTGCTGAGGCCTGGCGCCCGCCGTTCAGAACTGCCAGCGGCCGAACATGAACAGCACGTTGCCCGCGCCGCTCGAACCCGGGATGTAGGTCGCGTAGAGCATGGCGTCCTTGTAGCCCGCGCCCACCAGCGGCAGGATGCCGGGGAACGGCACGTAGCTCATGATGTCGTGGCGCGCCGTCAGGAAGACGGTGTAGCCCGCGCCCAGGCGGAAGTTGTCGCTGACCTGGCCGATCTTCAGGAAGCCGTAGCCGGCGATGGGTTCGACCTTGCTGTGCGAATCCAGGAAGGCCATGGCGTACAGGCCCTGCCAGTCGCCGTCTTCGTCATAGATGCTGCGGCCATAGCCGCCGCCCCAGGCCAGTTCGTTGAAGCTGTCGATCTTTTCACGGCTGTAGGTGGCGCGGTTGTGCCACGAATAGCCGGTCAGGTAGAGGTCGTTGCCGCCTTCGGTCCAGATCTGGTCCAGGCGGCTGCACGCCGATCGCGCCCACGAGGGCAGGTTGTCACAGGCTTGAACGGCGGGGGCGAAGGGTAAGAGCAGCAGGCAGAGAATCGCTGCCCGGAGTCTGGGGGTCATTGCGGGCACTGAAGGGAGGAAGATGACAATCCCATTACTGTAATGGAACAGTCCCCATCTTCCCTGTCAGTTAGCTGTCAGGCGCGCCGTCCCCGGAGGAACAGGACGAAGCGCGCCAGCGCCTGTTGCGGTCAGACTACAGCAGGAAGATCGTGGCCAGGCCCAGGAAGATGAAGAATCCCAGCGAATCCGTGGCGAAGGTGAGCAGCACCGACGAACCCATCGCCGGATCCTTCCCGAAGCGGGCGCGCACCATCGGCACCAGCACGCCCACCGACGCGCCCACGAGCATATTGCAGACCATGGCGGCCATCATCACCAGCGCGATGGACACCGAATGCGAGATCGCCCAGGCGAACAGGGCGGCCACGAGGCTGCCGCACAGCCCGACCATCAGGGTCACGAAGAGTTCGCGCTTGACCAACTGCCAGAGATTGCGCCCGGTGATGCGGCCCATGGCCAGCGCCCGGATGATGAGCGTCATGGTCTGGTTGCCGGAGTTGCCGCCGATGCCGGCCACGATCGACATCAGGAACGCCAGGATGACGATCTGGCTGACCGTGCCCTCGAACCGGGAAGCCACGAAGGATGCCGTGGCGGCGGTACAGAGGTTGAAGAGCAGCCAGGGCGCGCGGTTGCGCAGGGCGGTGGCGACCGGCGCGAAGATGTCCTCTTCCTGCAGGCCGGCGCGCGACAGGGCCTGTTCCTGCGAGTCTTCGCGCATCACGTCCACCACGTCGGCGATGGTGACGCGGCCGATGAGCCGGCCCTGGTCGTCCATCACGGGGGCGGACACCAGGTCGTAGCGTTCGAAGGCGCCGGCGGCGTCGGCGTCGGAGTCCAGCGGGTTCAGCGCCAGGAAGTCCGAGTTCATGACGGCGCGCACTTCGGTTTCGGGTTCGCTGACCAGCAGGCGCGACAGGGGCAGGATGCCTTGCAGCCTGTCCTGGCGGTCCACCACGAAGATCTGGTCGGTGTGGTCGGGCAGTTCGTGCAGCCGGCGCAGGTAGCGCAGCACCACTTCCAGCGTCACGTCCTCGCGCACCCGGACCATTTCGAAGTCCATGATCGCGCCCACGCTGTCTTCCGGATAGCCCATGGCTTCCAGCAACTGCGCGCGTTCCTCTTCGGTCAGGCCCTTCTGGACTTCGGCCACCACGTCGGGCGGCAGGTCGGGCGCCAGGTCGGCCAGCTCGTCGGCATCCATGTTGCCGGTGGCGGCGACCAGGTCCTGGCGGTCCATCGCTTCGATGAGCGATTCCCGCACCCAGTCCTCGACCTCCAGCAGGACGTCGGCGTCGTGCTCGGGGCTGACCAGCGCCCAGATGGCCTGCCGTTCGTCCTTGGGCAGCGATTCCAGGATGAAGGCGATGTCGGCGGGGTGCAGGCCGTCCAGCAGGGTCTTGAGTTCGGCTTCGTGCTGGCGGTGCACCAGGTCTTCGACCAGCGAGGCCTTCGAGTCGCCTTCTTCCTGGCGATGCACGAGGTCGGCGACCAGTTGCTGGCGGCGCAGGCGTTCCTGCACTTCCGCCAGGGCGTGCTGGGCGTCTTCCGGGTCGAGGCGGCGGGGCGTCGCGGGCGGTTTCTGCGCGGCGGCGGACTGCGTCATGCGTTACGGCTCAAAGGGTGGGGAGGGGGCGGCCGCGCCGCGCTTCGTCGGTGGCGACGTAGGTCAGCGTGGCTTCGGTGACCTTGACGATCTCGGCGTCCAGGCGCTGGCGTTCCGCGTAGACCTCGACCGACACCGTGATCGAGGTCGTGCCGGTCTTGACGATGGAGGCGTAGAAACTGAGCAGGTCTCCCACGAACACGGGCTGCTTGAACTGGAAGGCGTTGACCGCGACGGTGGCCACGCGCCCGGCGGCGCGGCGCGCCGCGGGAATCGAACCAGCGATGTCCACCTGGGACATGATCCAGCCGCCGAAAACGTCCCCGTGGATATTGGCGTCCGCCGGCATCGGCATGACGCGCAATACCGCGTCGCGGTCGGCGGGCAAAGTCGTGAAAGGGGTTTTGGTGCTGGAGGTCATGCGGCCGACTCCACTGCAAGAGAACCAGCCGATTATGCAGGAAAAACGAGACAGCCGCGTGCGTGCGCGAGGTCCGCCGAGGCGCTTTGCCGCGGCGGACCGGGGATCAGTAGGCCAACTTGACGATAGCGTAGCCGCCAACCAACAGCCAGGCGTACAGAATCAGGCCCAGCGCCATCACGCGGGGACCGGCCTTCCGGATCTGGGCGAAGCGGGTTTCGATGCCCAGGGCCGTCATGGCCATGGTCAGCGCGAAGATGTCTAGGCGGCGGATGGCGGCCACGGCGTCGGCGGGGATGATATTCAGCGAATTGACGATGGCCAGCACCAGGAAGCCGACCGCGAACCAGGGGATGGGCAGCTTGGCGCCCTTGCCCTGTCCGCCGGCGTGCGAGGCCGCGCTGCGCAGGTACATGCCCAGCACCAGCAGGACCGGCACCAGCAGGGCGACGCGGGTCATCTTCACGATGGTGGCGACTTCGGTGGTGGCGGGGTCGATGTTGCTGGCGGCGCCGACGACCTGGGCCACCTCGTGGATCGTGCCGCCGATGTAGATCCCCAGCGCCTGGGTATCGAAATTCAGCCAGCCCGCGTGGTAGAGCACGGGGTACAGGAACATCGACAGGGTACCGAAGAGCACGACGGTCGCGACCGCCACCGCGCTCTTGTGCGGGGCGGCCCGCAGCGTGGGTTCGAAGGCCAGGACGGCGGCGGCGCCGCAGATGGCGCTGCCGGCGGCGGTGAGCATGGCGGTGTCGCGATCCAGCCCCAGCAGGCGCTGGCCGACTACCGTGCCGATCAGCAGGGTGCCCAGCACCACCGCCACCGAGACGGCCAGGCCGGGCAGGCCGACGGCGGCGATCTGCTGGATGCTGATGTTCAGGCCGTAGAAGGCCACGGCGATGCGCAGCAGGCGCCGGGCGGTGAAATTCACGCCCGCGCCCCAGTCGGCGGGCATGGTGCCGCGCAGGAAATTGCCGTAGAGCATGCCGCAGACGATGCCCACGACCAGCGGCGAAAAGCCCAGTTGGCGGATGGCGGGCAGGTCGGCGAGCTGCATCACCGCGCCGGCCATCAGCCCGACGAACAGCACCCCGTTGAGCTTGTCCCGCCAGGGCGTCGCGGCCGGCGGCGAGGCGGGGGTGGCCGGGGTGGCGGGCAGGGGGACGGCGGTGCTGGAGGAATTGCTCATGGTTGGCCTTGGGGCATATCTAAATAACTACACGAAATATTAATTTCCGGCCTACTATTTGAAAAATTGTTATTTCAGATATGTAATATCAGGAATTACGATAATTAGCCCGATATGACCCCAGACCAGCTACTGACCTTCGCCTGCGTGGCCGATACCGGCAACATCAGCCGCGCCGCCCAGGTCCTGAATCTGTCCCAGCCCGCGGTATCCGGCCAGTTGCGCATGCTGCAGGAATGGTTCGGAGAACCCCTTTACCGCCGCAGCGGCCACGGCATCGCGCTGACGGAGGCCGGCGAGCGCCTGGCCGAGCAGGCCCGGCAACTGCGCCAGGTGTACCGGCAGGCGCAGGCCGTGCGCGAGTCCTGGCGCGGCCTGGAGACGGGCGCCCTGCGGCTGGGCGCCAGCACCACGCCCGCCAGCTACCTATTGCCCGGCCTGGTGGCGGATTTCCGCCACGCCTTTCCCGCGGTCAGCCTGCATCTGTCCGACGGCAACACGCGCGAGATCGTCGAGCGCCTGCCGGCCCTGGACCTGGCGTTCATCGAGGGGGACGTGCCGGCGGGCCTGCCCGCGGACACGGCGGTGCACGCCTGGCGGCAGGACGAAGTAGTGGCGATCGTGCGGGCGGACCATGCCCTGGCGGGCAAGGGGGCGGTGACGCTGCGCGACCTGGCCGCTTCCGCCCTGGTCATGCGCGAACCCGGCTCGGGCGTGCGCCGGCTGGTGGAGCGCGCGTTCGCCGACGCCGGGCTGGCGCCGTCGGTGGGCCTGGAACTTGCCGGGGTGGAAGGTGTGAAGCAGGCGGTGCGCGCGGGCCTGGGGGTGGGCTTCGTGTCCGTCATGTCGATGCGGCACGAAGACGGGGCGCTGGCGGCCCTGCGCCTGCTGCCCAAGCCGCTGACGCGCACCTTGAGCATCCTGGTGCCGCACGCGGACGCCGCCGCCCGCGCCGCCGAGCGCTTCCTGGCGATGTGCCTGGCGGTCGGCGCGCCGGACGGCGCGTAGCGATCAGGCCTTGGCCAGGCGCTTGAGGGCCAACTGGACCCAGTACGTGCCGCCCAGCGGCAGCAGTTCGTCGTTGAAATCGTAGCTGCCGTTGTGCAGCATGCAGGGGCCCAGGCCGTGGCCGCTGTCGCGGTGCTCGCCCATGCCGTTGCCGATCCAGACGTAACAGCCCGGCAGTTCCTGCAGCATGAAGGCGAAATCCTCCGCACCCATGGTCGGCTGCACGTGATCGTTGACGTTGGCCTCGCCGACGATGTCGCGCAGCACGTCGGCGCAGAACGCGGCTTCTTCGGGATGGTTGATGGTGGGCGGATAGTTGCGCTGGAATGTGAATTGCACTTCGCAGTCCATGGCCGCGCAGGTATGGCGCGCGATCTCTTCCATGCGGCGTTCGATCAGGTCCAGCACGTCCAGCGTGAACGTGCGCACGGTGCCGCGCAGTTCGGCGTGGTTGGGCACGACGTTGTCGGCGCTGCCGGCGTGAATCTGGGTGATGCTGAGCACGGCCGCGTCCAGCGGATTGCGGTTGCGCGTGATGATGGTTTGCAGCGATTGCGCCAGTTGCACCGCCGCCATGACCGGGTCGATGCCCAGGTTGGGCATGCCGGCGTGCGTGCCCTTGCCCTTCACGACGATGGAGAATTCGTTGCTGGACGCCATGATGGGGCCGGGGGTCAGGCCGAACTGGCCGGACTTCATGCCGGGCCAGTTGTGCATGCCGAACACGGCCTCCATGGGGAAGCGCGTAAACAGGCCGTCGTCGATCATGCGCCTGGCGCCGCCGCCGCCTTCCTCGGCGGGCTGGAAGATCACGTAGACCGTGCCGGCGTAGTCGCGGTGCTGCGACAGGTAGCGCGCCGCGGCCAGCAGCATGGCGGTGTGGCCGTCATGGCCGCAGGCGTGCATCTTGCCGTCGTTCTTGCTGGCGTGCGCGAAGGTGTTGGCCTCTTGCATGGGCAGCGCGTCCATGTCGGCGCGCAGGCCCACGGCGCGGTCGCCGGGGAGGTTGCCGCGGATGATGCCGACCACGCCCGTGCCGCCCAGTCCGCGATGGATCTCGATGCCCCATTCTTCAAGCTTCGCGGCCACCACGTCGGCCGTGCGGAATTCCTCGAAGGCCAGTTCGGGATGCGCGTGGATGTCGCGCCGGATCGTGGAAATGTCGCGATGCCACGCGACGATGGGTTCGAGGAGTTTCATGGGCGCGTGCTCGGGCGAAAATAAGGGAACGCAACAAGGGTATCATCAATCAAAAACCAATTTAATGGAGACAACTACCATGACGCGTCCGTGGCTTGCTCATTACCCGCAAGGCGTTCCGGCGGAGATCTCGACCGAGAAATACTCCTCCCTGGCCGACCTGCTGGACCGGGCCTGCAAGCAATACGCCTCGCGCATCGCGTGCACCGCGATGGGCAGCGACATCACCTACGCGCAACTGGATGCCCATGCCCGGGCGTTCGCCGCCTGGCTGCAAAGCCTGGGCCTGCCCAAGGGCGCGCGGGTGGCGTTGATGATGCCCAACGTGCCGGCCTACCTGGTCTGCATGCTGGGCACGCTGCGCGCCGGCCTCGTCGTGGTCAACGTGAATCCCCTGTACACGGCCGAAGAGCTGCAGCGGCAGTTGCTCGACAGCGGCGCGTCCGCCATCGTCATCCTGGAGAACTTCGCGCATACCCTGCAGCGCGTGGCGGACCGGGGGCAGCTCGAGCACATCGTCGTGACCGGGCCCGGCGACCTGCTCGGCGGGCTGAAGGCGCCGCTGGTCAACCTGGCCGCCCGCTATATCAAGAAGATCGTTCCCGCCTGGCGCATCGACGGCGCCCGCATGCTGCCCAAGGTGCTGCGGGACGGCGCGGGCCGGGCGTTCACGCCGCCGGCCCTGTCGATGGACGACGTGGCGGTGCTGCAATACACCGGCGGCACCACCGGCGTGCCCAAGGGCGCCATGCTGTCGCATCGCAACCTGACGGCCAATGTCCTGCAGACCGAGGCGGTGGCGCAACCCGTCGTGCACGACCTCGCGAGCCAGCAGCTCACCATCATCAGCGCGCTGCCGCTCTACCACGTGTTCGCGATGACCGTGTGCGGGCTGTACGGTTTGCACGCGGGCATGCGCAACGTGCTCATCATCAATCCGCGCGACCAGCCCTCGCTGATCAACGCGTGGCGCAAGGTGCCCATCAACGTGTTCCCCGGCGTCAATACGCTGTTCAACGCGCTGGCGCACAACGAGGATTTCGCGCGCCTGGACTTTTCCGCCCTGCGGCTCACGCTGGGCGGCGGCATGGCGGTGCAGCGCCAGGTGGCCGAGCGCTGGCTGGAAATCACGGGCAGGCCGCTGGTCGAAGGCTACGGCCTGTCCGAGACCTCGCCCGTGGCGACGGTGAACCCCACCAACGCGACGGCGTACTCGGGATCCATCGGCCTGCCGCTGCCGTCCACCGACGTGGCGATCCTGGACGACGAGGGCCGCGAGGTGCCGCTGGGAGAGCGCGGCGAAGTGTCCATCCGCGGGCCGCAGGTCATGCTGGGGTACTGGCAGAAGCCCGAGGAAACGCGGCAGTCCATGACGGCCGACGGCTACTTCCGCTCGGGCGACATCGGCATCATGGACGAGCAGGGCTACACCCGCATCGTCGACCGCAAGAAAGACATGATCGCCGTGTCCGGCTTCAAGGTCTATCCGAACGAAGTCGAGGCGGCCGTGGCGCAGCATCCGGGCGTGCTGGAGTGCGCGGCGATCGGCGTGCCGGACGAGCATTCCGGCGAGGCCGTCAAGGTGTTCGTGGTGAAGAAGGACCCGTCGCTGACCGAGGCGCAGATCCAGGATTGGTGCCGGGAGAAGCTGACGGGCTACAAGCGCCCGCGCTTCGTGGAATTCCGCGACGAACTGCCCAAGAGCAACGTGGGCAAGATCCTGCGCCGGGAATTGCGGCCCGACGCCGCCGCGCCCGAGGCGGGCAAGCCGGCGTAACGTCCGGTCAGTCTTTCTTGTCGAGGTGCGGCGCGATCATCTCGTGCAAGGCGCGTTCGATGGCCCGGTTGCCGGCCACGACGCGCCCGCCGATGGGCCAGGGGTCCTGCTGGTGCATGTCCGAGCAGGCGCCGCCCGCTTCGCGCAGGATCAGCGTGCCGGCGGCCACGTCCCAGGGCGCCAGCCCCATTTCCCAATAGCCGTCATAGCGGCCGCAGGCGGTCCAGGCCAGGTCGAGCGCGGCCGCGCCCATGCGGCGCACGCCCCGGGCGCGGTTGATGGCGTCGTGCAGCATGGGCATGTACTGCGCGGCGAACGAGAAGTCCCGGAACGGAAACCCGGTGGCGAGGACCGCGTCTTCGATCGTCTGCGTGAGCGAGCACTGGATGCGCCGGCCGTTGAGCCAGGCGCCGAGCCCATGGACCGCGGTGAAGAGTTCTTCGCGGCTCGGGTCGTAGACCACGCCGACCACGGGCGTGTCTTCCGCGAGCGTCTCGTCGGCCGAGACAGCGGAGCCCGCGTGCGCGATCAGCGCGATCGACACCGCGTAATGCGGGATGTCGTGCAGGAAATTGGTGGTGCCGTCCAGCGGGTCGATGTACCAGGTGGCGGCGCCTTGCGCCTTGCCGCCGGTTTCCTCGGCGACGATGCCGAACTTGGGAGTGCGGGCTTGCAGTTCCTGGATGATCGCGTCCTCCGCCTCGCGGTCCGCCTGGGAGACGAGATCGTTGCGCGCCTTGCGGTCGATCACGAGATCCGAGCGGCGATGCGCGTAGGATTGCAGGATGGCTGCGCCGGCATGGGCCGCTGTGACGGCCGCGTCGATCGCGGCGCACAGGTCGATGGGCGAGGCCAGCGAACGGGGCTGATCGTAGGTATCCATGAAACCAGTGTAAGCCCATGTATGCGTCAAACTCGTGGCAAAGGCCCGAAAACCGCCTTGCCGCGTGGCGTCCATCCAACGCAGGCGCGCCCGCCATCCGATAATTCGCGCTTGTTCCGATTCCGTTTGTTTTTGCCCCCCCATGTCCGTTACCTATGTTCCCCTGACCCCCGCGGTGGCCGAATTCGATGCTGACGGCCGGCTGTACAGCCCCGCCTACGGCGACGTCTATCACTCGCCGTCCGGCGCGCTGGGGCAGGCCGAGCACGTGTTCCTGCGCGGCAACGGCCTGCCCGGGCGCTGGCGCGGCCGCGGCGCCTTCACCGTCTGCGAGACGGGCTTCGGCCTGGGGCTGAATTTCCTGGCGCTCTGGAAGTCCTGGCGGGACGATCCCGAGCGTCCCGCTGCCCTGCACGTGGTGTCGATGGAAGGGCACCCGTTCGCGCGCGAGGACCTGGCCGCCCTGCTCGGGCGATACGCGCCCGAACCGCTGGCCGAACTGGGGCGGCTGCTGGCGGCCCAGTGGCCCGACCTGCTGCCGGGCCTGCACCGCCTGGAGTTCGAGGACGGGGCCGTCACGCTGACGCTGGGCTTCGGCGACGCGCAGGTCCTGGCGCCCCGGGTGAGCGCGCGCGTGGACGCGTTTTTCCTGGACGGCTTCGCGCCCGAGTGCAATCCCCGGATGTGGGCGCCGTCGCTGCTGCGGGACCTGGCGGGGCTGGCCGCGCCGGGCGCGACGCTGGCCACCTGGGCCTGCACCGGCGAACTGCGCCGGGCCCTGCAGGAGGCCGGGTTCAACGTGCGCCGAGCCCCGGGCTATGGCGGCAAATGGCACATGACGGCGGGGGAGGCCGCGGCGGAGGGCCGCGTGGCCGGGGCCCTGCGGCTTGCGGACGCCGGCCATGCCGTCGTCGTGGGCGCGGGACTGGCCGGGGGCGGCATCGCCGAGGCGCTGGCGCGACGCGGTTGGCGTGTGACCGTGATCGACGCGGGCCGGGCGCAGGGCGCGCCCGCGCACGTGGGGCATATCGCCGCGGCGCTGACGCCCGTGGTGGCGCGGGACGACAATGCGCGGGCGCGCCTGTCGCGGGCGGGGAGCCAGCGGGCCCTGGCGCGCTGGCTGGGCCTGGCCCCGGGGGCGGCGCCCCGCGTCTGCGGCACCGTCCAGCTCGAGCGCGACGCGGGCCGGTCCGCGGCGATGGCCGGCACCCTGGAGGCGCTGGCGTTCCCGGCGCAATGGGTGCGCCAGGTAAGCCGAGGCGAGGCCAGCGAACTGGCCGGCCTGCCGCTGGCGCGGGGCGGCGTGTTCTTTGCGCGGGGCATGCTGGTGCAGCCGGGCCGCCTGATAGAAGCCTTGCTGGCGACGCCCGGCGTGACGGTGCTGCCCGGCGTGGCGGCGCGCGTCGAACGGGCCGGGCAGGGCTGGCGCGTGCGGGACGCGTCGGGCGCCGAACTCGCGCAGGCGGATACCGTCATCCTGGCCAATGCGGCGGGCGCGCAGGGCGTCCTGTCCGCCAGCGGCCTGCTGGATCCGCTGCCGCGCGTGGCGCAGATGCATGCGCTGGCCGGGGAGGTCACGCTGGTGCCGGCGGCGGTCCTGGCGGGCGGGCCGCGCTGCATTGTCGGCGGGGAGGGCTATCTGCTGCCGGATACCGGCGAGGGTTGCGTCGCCGGCAGCACCTACGTGCATGGCGCCAGCGAGGCGCGGGTCGGCGCCGAGGGGCAGCGCGTCACTCTGGACAAGGCGGCCGGCCTGCTGGGCGGCAGCCATCCGGACTTCGACGCCCTGGTGCCCGGCAGCCTGCCGGGGTGGGCGGGATGGCGGGCGGTGCTGCCCGGACGCCTGCCGGCCGTGGGCGAGCTGCCGCACGCGCCCGGCCTGTGGCTCGCCATCGGGTACGCGTCGCGGGGCCTGTCGTGGTCGGCGCTGATGGGGGACGTGATCGCCGCGCGTTTGCAGGGCGAGCCGTCGCCGCTGGAAACGGACTTGGCCAAGCTGGTTGCCCCCCGCTGAAAAAAGCCGGGACGGACAGGGGGACGGGGTGCCAGGTGGCGTAGAATGCAGGAATTGCCAGGATTTGGCGCCAATTGGGCCTGAATTTGTGCCCGACCCGGCGTTTCGGCGGCCCGGCCGGCCTCTGCGCCCAGGGGCGATTGCCGGGGCTTTAGACCCCTTTTTTGGATGAGATGGCCGTCCAAAAGAGGGACCGAGTTTATTTCAAAGCCCAAATCCGTCAAAATAGCGTCTTTTGATGGTTTTTGGCTTAAGCCGGGGGATGCTCTGTGCCGCCCAAGTTCGACTTTGCCCATACTACCCAGCTCGATACCGTCGAGCTGCTGACGTCCCGCCCCAGTCGCATCGATTTCGACGCGGGCGATGGGTTGCACCTGGTAGTCGAGGCGCATGCGCCTGGTGTTTTTCGCCTGCGCTGCGGCGAGGCGAACCACCTTACCGATGACAAGCCCGGCGCGCGAGCGCGCGCCGTGGCGGAAATGCTGCTCGCGCGCCAGGAGGCCGTGGGCGAGGCGGCCATTTCCCCGCGCGACGACGGCGACGGCTGGCGGATCGCCCAGGGCGACGTCGTCCTGGAGATACTGTCCAATCCCGTGCGCGTGGCGCTCTACCGCAACGAGGAACGGGTGTTCGAGTCCGAGGTTTCCGCGCATACGCCCGCATTCGGGCACAACGCGCTGGACCAGGCCGAGGACGCCGTCTGGACGGCGGGTTTCGCGCTGCGGGCCGAAGAGCGCGTGTTCGGCCTGGGCGAGACCCCGGGCGACCTGAACCGCCGCGAGGAATCCGTGGTGTCCGACGACCCGGAACACCGCGCGCTGCCGCTGGCCTGGAGCCCGCGCGGCTGGGGCGTCTATGTGAACACGATGCGCCGCGTCGAGCATTCGGTGGGCGTCGCGCCCGCGGATTCGGCGTACCTGCTGACCGTGGACGACGCCGTCCTCGACCTGTTCCTGTTCGTGGGCGAACCCGGTGAAATCCTCAATCAATACACCGCGCTGACCGGCCGCGCCGGCCAGCCCTCGCTCTGGGCGATGGGCGCGTGGCTGCAGCAGGCCGCGGGCCAGATGCCCACCGAGACGGTGGCCCTGGTGGCGCGCATGCGTGAAAACCAGATTCCGGTCGACGCCGTGACGCTGGCGCAGCCGGCGGCCTGGGGTTTCCAGGCGGACAAGACGGTTTTCGAATGGGACGCCCAGCGCTTCCCGGACGCCAAGCAGATGCTGGCGCTCTTCCACAAGCACAACGTGCACGTCGCCGCGTCCGGCTTCCCCGGCGTGCTGAAGACCAGCCCGCTGTTCGAGGAACTGGAAGACCGCGGCTGGCTGCTGGCCAAGGACGACGGTTCGGCCCAGGTGTTCGACGGCAATGCCGCCACGTCGGGGCAGCCCTACGGCCTGCTGGACCTGACCTACCGCGACATCTACAACCTGTGGGTGGAGCGCCATCGCCAACTGGTGGAAGACGGCCTGGACGCGCCCGCGTGCGACGCCCAGATCGCCATTCCCGACGGCGTGACGGCCCGCAACGGCGAAACCGGCCCCGCGCTGCGCAGCATGTATCCGCTGCTGGTGCGCCGGGCGCTGTTCGACGCGGTCGCCGGCCTGAAGGTCCCGCCCGAGGGCGTGGTGCCCAGCTCCGATCTGTTCCCCGCCGCGCAGCGCCTGCCGTGGCAGGTGGGGCCGCAGGTCGAGAACAACTGGGAAGGCCTGCGCCATACCTTGCGCACGGCCCTGTCGATCGGCGCGAGCGGCCTGCCCGTGCAGGTGCACGGGATCGGCTCGGCTTCGCGCGACCGCGCCGGCATGACCCCCGAACTCTACCTGCGCTGGCTGACCGTCGGCGTGTTCTCGTCCAACTTCTCCTTCCAGGGCGTGGAAGGCTTGATGCCCTGGGACTTCGGCGAAGACACCCTGGCGCAGGCCAGGACCTGGATGCAGTGGCGCTACCGCCTGGTGCCCTATGTGCTGGGCGCCATCGAGGATTCGGCGCGCACCGGCCTGCCGGTGCAGCGCTCCATGGCCCTGTCGTTCCCGAACGACCCCCATTCGCACGACTGGGACCTGCAATACCTGCTGGGCCCGGCGCTGCTGGTGGCGCCCGTGACCGAGCCCGGCAAGCAGGTGCGCGTCTACCTGCCCAAGGGCGAAGCCTGGTGGGACCTGAACACGGGGCACCGCTACGAAGGCGGCACCACCTGGACGATCGATTGCGAACTGGGCCAGTTCCCGGTGTTCGGCCGCGAAGGGCACATGCTCTGTCTCGGACCGGCGGCCCAGCATACGGGCGAGTTCAATTCCGCCCGCATCCTGGACGAAGTCTGGATGTTCGGCATGCCGGTGCACAATCCGGTCGTCATGCGCAACAAGATCCGCGTGATGCAGATGCAGGGTTCCAGCTACATCAAGGGACTGGAGGGCTTGCGCATTTCTCCGTCCGAGGGGCTGGAGGTCAAGCGCCGCGGCGCGGAAGTCCGCATCTCGCGCGCGCGCTGAACACGCGTTAAACACGGCGCGGCCAGCCTGGAAAAACAGGTGGGCAGCCGGGAAGGTTCTCCTTCCCGGCTGCCCATTTCCGCGTTCTGGCCGGCCCCTTCCGGCGAGGCCGCCCGGCGGGAGTTCGAGCCTCTATATTACTTAAAGTTATTAAAAATGGAAAAAACGGTCGTTCTCTTTAGAAGAGAGAAGAGACAAAATCGCTTGCCATGATTCACATCGAGAACCTATCCAAGACCTATGCCACGCCGCATGGACAATTCCAGGCGCTGCGGGGCATCAACCTGCACATCGAGCAGGGCGAGGTCTTCGGCATCATCGGCCCCAGCGGGGCCGGCAAAAGCACGCTGGTCCAGTGCATCAACCTGCTGGAACGGCCCAACGAAGGCACGATCGCCATCGGCGGCCAGCCGCTGACGGGCCTGGGCGAAGCGCAGTTGCGGGCCCAGCGCCGCCGCATCGGCATGGTGTTCCAGGGGTTCAACCTGCTGTCGCGCCGCACGGTGTACGGCAACGTGGCGCTGCCGCTGGAAATCGCGGGCGTCGACAAGGCCGAGATCCCGGCCCGCGTCGAGCGCCTGCTGGCGCTGGTGGGCCTGGAGCATCTGCGCGACCGCTATCCCAGCCAGATCAGCGGCGGCCAGAAGCAGCGCGTCGGCATCGCCCGCGCCCTGGCCAACAACCCCGACGTGCTGCTCAGCGACGAAGCCACCTCCGCGCTGGACCCTGAAACCACGCACAACATCCTGGCCCTGCTGCGCGACATCAACCGCAAGACCGGCGTGACCGTGGTCATGATCACGCACCAGATGGAAGTGGTGCGTGAGGTCTGCGACCGCGTCGCCGTGCTGTCGCAGGGCGAAGTGGTGGAAATGGGCAGCACGCGCGAAGTGTTCGCGCAGCCCCGCCATGAAGTGACCCGCGCCATGGTGTCCGCCGCCACCGCGTCCGACCTGACCGACGCCACGCTGGCCGCGGTCAAGCAGCGCATCCAGACGCTGGCGTCGGACAGGCCGGGCCAGGCCCTGCGCCTGCTGCGCCTGTCGCTGGCCGGCAACGACGCGTCGGGCTCGTTCCTGTCCGACCTGTACAAGCAGTTTTCGCTGGACGTGGACCTGATCCAGGCCCGCGTCGAAGACATCCAGGGCGTGGCCGTGGGCACGATGTTCGTGCTGGCCCAAGGCGCGCCCGCCGCGGTCAAGGACGCGATCGCCGCCTTGACCGCCCGTGACATCACCGTAGAAGAAATCGCCCATGAGCCCGCAACTGATCGACCTGCTTATTACGTCGCTGCTTGACACCCTCCTGATGGTGGGCGTGGCCAGCGCGATCGCGGTGGCGGTCGGCATTCCGCTGGGCGTGGTCCTGACCGTGACCGCGCGCGGCAACATGCTCGAGAACCATTCCGTCAACCACGTGCTGGGCGCGGTCATCAACGCCACGCGTTCGGTGCCGTTCGTCATCCTGATGGTCGCCATCATTCCGTTCACGCGCTTCGTGGCGCAGACCTCGATCGGCACGACCGCCGCCATCGTGCCCTTGTCGGTCGCCGCCATTCCGTTCATGGCCCGCATCGCCGAGAACGCCATGCGGGAAGTCGACCCCGGACTGATCACCGCGGCGCGGGCCATGGGCGCGTCGCCCGTGCAGATCATCCTCAAGGTGCTGCTGCCCGAGTCCCTGCCCGGCCTGGTGGCCGCCACCGTCGTAACGGTCGTCAGCCTGATCGGCTATTCGGCGATGGCCGGCGCCATCGGCGGCGGCGGACTGGGCGACCTGGCCATCCGCTATGGCTACCAGCGCTTCCAGTCCGACGTGATGGCCGCGGTCGTCATCGTGCTGATCGTTCTGGTCCAGGTGATCCAGAGCCTGGGCGACCGCTACGTGCGCCGCATTTCGCATCGCTGAGCTTTCCTCCCCCCTTCCGTCATTCGGGATATTCGCAACATGAGCATCAAGGTTTTGAAGTCGCTGGCCGCGTTCGCCCTGGGCGCCGCCGTATTCGCCCAGCCCGCGCTGGCTCAGGACAAGCCGCTGAAGATCGGCGTCACCGCCGGCCCGCACGCCCAGATCTTCGACGTGGTGAAGCAGGAAGCCGCCAAGCAGGGCCTGAAGATCGAGGTCATCGAGTTCTCCGACTACGTGCAGCCCAACGTGGCGCTGGCCGCGGGCGACCTCGACGCCAACAGCTACCAGCACCAGCCCTATCTGGACAACGCCAATGCGGACCGCGGCTACAAGCTGGTCAGCATCGCCAAGACCGTGATCTTCCCCATCGGCATCTACAGCAAGAAGATCAAGTCGCTGTCCGAACTGAAGGAAGGCGCCCGCTTCGCGCTGCCGAACGACCCGACCAACGGCGGCCGCGCGCTGTTGCTGTTGCAGGCCAACGGCCTGATCAAGCTGCGTCCCGACACCGGCCTGAAGGCGACCCCGATCGACGTGGTCGAAAACCCGAAGAAGCTGCGCTTCATCGAACTGGATGCCGCCCAGTTGCCGCGCTCGCTGGATGACACCGACGCGTCGGCCGTGAACACCAACTTCGCGCTGGAAGCGGGCCTGAACCCCGCCAAGGACGCCATCGCCCAGGAGTCGCCCGACTCGCCGTACGCCAACGTGCTGGTCGTGCGCGAAAAAGACAAGGACCGTCCCGAGTTCGCCAAGCTGGTCAGCATCTACCACAGCCCGGCCGTGAAGCAATTCATCGAGACCAAGTACAAGGGCGCGGTGGTGGCCGCCTGGTAATCCCGGGCCTGCCCTCGCCATCCTGAAGAACGGCCGCCGCTGGCGGCCGTTTCGTTTGCCGCCCGGACCGCGCGTGTTGCATCCTTTTTTTGACAAAAGGCTTCAAGCACGCCATAATGTTTGGCTTCGGTCGGGCTGATAGCTCAGTCGGTAGAGCAGCGGACTTTTAATCCGTTGGTCGCGAGTTCGAGTCTCGCTCAGCCCACCACCCCCCGCAATACCTTGCAGCACCCAGAATCTACGCCGCCCTATCAGCGGCGTTTTTCTTTTCCGGCGCCAAATGCACGGCGCGTCCCGATGATATGCAATAGATTGCAATATTATTCGCCGCGAATCTGTAAAAATGCAATAAATGCATTCGCACGCTTTTATTAAGCGAGGTGCGCTCGCACCGACTTTGCGAATAGCGCTGACCGCGCTTCGCCCGCAATACGAAGTTTTTGCTTGATCGACGTTTTCTAGCAGCAGTACTGGCGGAAATATGGAGAGAGCATGAAACCCACTAAGCGGTCTTTTGGCGGATTCCCCACTCGAACGATACTTGGCGCGGCGCTATGCGCGGCCTTTGCAAATGCGCAGGCCACTGATTATCCAGGCTTGAACCTGACCACCGGCACGACAACGCTCGACGGTGGCGATAATGTCATCGTCGGCAGCGGAACCGCCATTCGAATAGGCGACGCGGCCTTGAACTTCGGGCCCGGAGCCATCAATGTGGACAGCGTGGCCACAGCCATTTTCAGTACCAACGGGGCGGCGGCAAATCTGGTTTTCCAGCCGGGCAACACCACCACCATATCGACGACCGCCACCACGTCCACCACCTACGGGATCCAGGGCAGCAACAACTCCAATACCACCGTCGATCTCCAGCAGAACTCCAACGTGACCATCCGGTCCGTCAACGGCATCATGCTGGGGCCAACGATCTCTGGCACCGCGAATCGTTTGCAGGTTGGCGACGGGGCGACGCTCAAGATAGAGGCGTCGGGCGGAACGTCGCCCAAGGGGCTGATGATCAACACCAACAATTCCGCCAGCATTGCCTCGGGCGGAACGCTGGACATCGACGTGGACGCGGGGAATTGGGCGCGCGCCCTGGAACTGTCGCTGCACATGACCTATGTGTCGGACAGCCCCGACAAGTTCACAGCGGCCGCGGGCTCCACGGTCCGGCTCCACACGGTGGGGACCAACGCGCAGGGGCTGTACATGCTGGGCGAGGGCAATGCCGTATTCAACGGGACGACCCGCATACATACCGAAGGCGCCGACAGCGCCGGTCTTTACGTATATCGCTACCTGAGCCCGGTCAGTGTGCTCACGGTCAACCCGCAGGGCGCCGACAACGCCACGATCACGACCGAGGGCGACCGCAGCTACGGCCTGCTGGCCATCAACGGCAGCCAGGTCACGCTTGGGAACGCCGTATTCACGACCTCCGGCCAAGCTGCGATGGGACTGTTCGGGACCACGGACAACGGAGCCGTCGCCACGCGGATCATCGCAAACCGGGTCGGCACGACCACCACCGGCGCGGGTTCCTTCGGCATTCTGGCCGACGGCGACGGCACTCACATCAGCTATGACAACGGCACGGTCAGCACCAGCGGCCAAGGCGCGCACGGCGTCGTGCTGACCGAAAACTCGGTCTTCGATGCCCAGAACAGCACCATCGCGGCCTCCGGCGCCGCCGCGTCGGGCCTGCTCTTGCTCGGCGCAACCGCGGGCTCGCAGCGCGCGGACATCGTGGGCGGTTCGATAACCAGCAGCCAGGCCTCCGCGATAGGCGTGGACGGAGGATCCGCAACCATCAATTTGACGGGCGCCCAGGTCTCGGGCGCGACCAACTGGCTGTACGTGACGCCAGGCGGCGTGCAGTCGACTTGGGGCGGGCTGCCCGTGGCTGCGCCGGATCCCACGCTGGATCCCGACATTCCGCCGCCGACTCTTACGCGGCCGGCCCGTTCTACTTTCGGTCCGGCGAACCTGACGCTGACCGCCACCAATAGCACGCTGACCGGCGCGGCGGTAACGCAGGCGGGTTCGACCTCCACCGTCAACCTGGTGAATTCGGTCTGGAATATGACCGGGAGTTCGAACGTCACCAATCTGCTCAATGACCCCAGCCTGATCGATTTCGCCGCGCCGGCCGGAGGCGTATATAAAACGCTTACGGTCGCCAACTACAGCGGCGACGGGACGATCGCGCTCAACACCTACCTCGGTACGGACGGCTCCCCCTCCGACAAACTCGTCGTCGACGGCGGCACGGCCACCGGATCCAGCAAGCTGCGCATCAAGAACACCGGAGGGCCAGGCGCGCTGACCCACGCCAATGGCATTCAGGTGGTGGACGCGATCAATGGCGGCAGCACGGACAATGGCGCGTTCTCGCTCGAGTCCCCGGTCACCGCCGGCGCGCATGAATACAAGCTCTATCGCGGCGGCGTGAGTCCCGCGGATGCCTCGAATTGGTATCTCCGGTCGGCCGAACTGGTGATAGACCCGGACACCGGCGAAGTCGAGGAAGTCCCCCTCTATCGCCCGGAGACGGCGCCGGCGGTGATCGCCCCGGAAGTCGCGCGTCAAATCGCAGGACGCATGCTGGATACTTTCCATGACCGGATGGGCGATCAATACGCCCTGCTGAGTTCGGCGGAACGCAAAGCCGGCTGGGCGCGCGTCATCGGGCAACGGATGAAGCAGGAATGGGCCGGCAGCGTGGAGCCCAAGTTCAGCGGGAATATCTGGATAGGCCAGGCCGGCGCCGATCTCCTGGAGCGGCAGCGCGACGACGGGCTGTCCGACCGGCTGGGCTTTTTCGGCTCTTACGGCCAGGCAAGCGGCAATGTCAGCGGCTTCGTCGAAGGCCGGCACGGGAATTCAGCGGGCTCGCTGCGGCTGAACGCCTACGGCCTGGGTCTTTATTGGACCCGTCTCAAGCGCACCGATTGGTATTGGGACAACGTGCTGATGGCCAACTACTACGACGGACGATCGCGTTCGGACCGCGGCGTGGGCGCCGACATGGATGGCTGGGGCCTGACCGCCTCCACCGAGTTCGGCTATTCGTTCCATCCGAGCCCGGACATCATGATTCAGCCTCAGGCCCAGTTGTTCTATCAATACACGGATATCGGCAATGCGAAGGACCAGTATTCAAGCATTCGATTCAGCGGCTCGGGAGCGGTGACCGGCCGGCTGGGTATCCTGGTGCAAGGCAATGCCGATAATCCGGACAAGATCCGGCCCTATGCGCGGTTCAACCTCTGGCGGCGGATGGGGCATGGCGAGACCGTCGTTTTCGGCGATTCCGACACGCTGCGCACGGAGTACGGCTCCACCTCGGCCGACGTCAGGGTGGGCCTGGTGGCTCCCGTCTCCAAACAGACCCAGCTCTATGCGTCGGCCGGCTACGGCTTCGACCTGGACGGAAACCAGCGCCAAGCCTATTACGGCAATATCGGGGTGCGCTACAAATGGTAGTTTGACGCCGGGGATTCCGGTCAGGACAGCTTGCGCGCCGGCATGGCCGACAGTTCGTTCAGGCTCAGGCCGCAGCCGCGGGCGCGCTCGGCCAGGGCTTCGCTGTGCGCCAGGGCGCGGTGGCTTTCGTCCAGCAGAACGTCCAACTGTTCTTGCAGGGTCGCCGCCATGGCCCAGGCGCGTTCGGCGAACAGGGCCGAGAAGCTGTCGACGCAGGTCTTGCAGATGGCCGTGCCGTTTTTCTCTAGCAGCGGCGCGCCCTGGGCGAGCGTCGATCGGCAGAATATACAGGCGAGGGCGCGGTTCATGCTTCTGGCGGCTCATCAACGGGTGGGCGGGAACGCGGACGCCGCGGAAACCGGCGTCCTGCCATGGACAACGGCGCGGATGGCGAACTCTTAAGCCGGACCGGAGGTTGCGGCCGCCGCGGGCCCTAGTCCACGAGGAAACCTCCCGGTCCGGAATGGCCCAGCAGCTCGCGGGCGCACTGCGCGGCCTGGCCGACGGTCGCGACCGCGAGGAACGGCAGGCCGAACGCGCGCGTCATTTTCTCGCCGCGCTTGCGGATCTTGTCCAGGGCCTCCGCGTTGGCCTCCACGGCGATGAACGCCCGGCAGCGGGCCTTCAGGCGCGGCATATTGGCGGTCTGCCATTCGATCATGGCCTTGCGGTCCGCCGGCCCGGCTTCCTGCCGTATGTCGGGCACCACCATGACGAAGGTCTGGGGGTTTTCCACCAGCATTTCCATTTCGCGGATCCAGGTGGCCGAGTAGCCTTCGGGCGCGCCGCCATGCCTGGACGTCACAATGGGGAACTGGGACAGGTCGTGGAAGAAAAACGCTTCGTGGTTCATTCGAATTCTCCTTTGGGGGGAATGGGCTCGAGCTGGCGGCAGCCGCAGCCGCCATAGAGCACGAGGCTGTAGGAATCCAGCAGGAAGCCGCTGCGCTTGGCGATTTTCCTGACCAGTTGCGCCATGGCGGGATCGCTGGATTCCAGGATCCGCCCGCAATGCGTGCAGACCAGATGGTCGTGATGGCCTTTGTCGTTGAGCTCGTACACGGTGGTGTGCGCGTCGAGCTGCGTCCGTTTGAGCAGGCCGACGCTTTCAAGTTGCGTAATGACGCGGTAAACCGTGGCCAGGCCGATATTGCTGTGGTCCGAGATAAGATTGCGGTAAATGTCCGCCGCGCTCAGGTGCAGGCCGGCGTGCTCGTGGAAAATGTCCAGGATCTTCATCCGGGGAAAGGTGGCCTTGATGCCGGCATGGCGCAGCCATGAGTGATCCATGAGGGGTCTCCGTCGGGGGCTGATGTCCTAGTGAGAATGATGTACATTTTCAAGAAGCTCCGCTCCGCGGAAACCGACAACCTGTAGCTCAAACTTGCCAACCATGCTTCACGTGGCTATTGCGCCCGCCTTGCCGGACGTCCTGCTGACGCCTTTCAGCGTCCAGGGGCGCCGCGAATCCAAAGGGATTGCCGTGCCCTCGCATGTCCATGACGAGGGCATGCTGGTGCTGGTGCACGCAGGGCTGGTGGTGGTGCAGGCGGGAGCCGAGGTCTGGACGGTGATGCCGGGCAGCCTGGGCTGGATTCCCCCGGGCGTGCGGCATGGGGCGAGGTGGTTCGGCGAGGCCCGCGGATCGTTCCTGTACGTGCGCCAGGATGTCTGCGCGCGCCTGCCGGCCCGCTGCCGCTCCTGGCCGTCGTCCAAGCTGATCGAGGCCCTGGTCGAGCGTTTCACGGGGGCGGGCGTGGAGACGGTGTCGCCGGCCTACCAGGCGCAGTTGTTCGACGTGCTGCTGGAAGAGCTCAAGCACCGCGAACACGAGGCCCTGCCGCTGCCCATGCCGGCCGATCCGCGCCTGCAGGAGCTGGCCCATACGCTGCTGGACACGCCGGACGATACCGCCGGCATCGACGAATGGGCGCAGCGGCTCAATATGTCGTCGCGCACGCTCATGCGCCGGTTCCGCCAGGAGACCGGGGTGACGCTGGGGCAGTGGCGCCAGCAGGCCCGCCTGTTGCGCGCCCTGGAACTGCTGTGCCGCGGCGGCTCGGTCACCGAAGCCGCGCTGTCCGTGGGATACGAGAGCACCAGCGCGTTCATCGGCAGCTTCCGCGCGGCCTTCGGCGCCACGCCCACCCGCTACCTGGCGGGCCGCGGATAGCGGAGGCCGCCGGTTCCTGGCCGGTTGAACGGCGGCGTCAGGCCGCGGCGGGCTGGTTGGGATGCATGGGAGGGCCCTGCGGGTCGTTCTCGGCATCCGGGCGGGGCGGCACCGGCGGCAGCCCCAGGGCCAGCCGCAGCCGCTGGCAGTCGGGGTTGGGCGAGCCGTCGGGCATCCAGATGTCGAATTCCCGGCAGGGCGTGGGGCGGTTTTCGTAGATGGCGCAGTGGATGCCGG
The DNA here is from genome assembly GCF_900496975.1 of Achromobacter veterisilvae. Classification (GTDB taxonomy): domain Bacteria; phylum Pseudomonadota; class Gammaproteobacteria; order Burkholderiales; family Burkholderiaceae_B; genus Achromobacter; species Achromobacter veterisilvae. The sequence continues at coordinate 236,375 of NZ_UFQC01000002.1, read as the reverse complement.
GCCGGCCGAGTTCTCCCCGCAGCGAGATGCAGCGGCCGCCGCCGGTTTCGGTGCCTTTCATGCAGGCGCGCAGCGGACTCATCTGGGAGACCAGCTCCACGAGCACGTGGCCGCCGTTTTCGCCCGCCAGTTCGCCGCAATAGAACGATACGCGGAAGTGCGAGCAGCATGCTCCGCAGTCCAGACAGGGATTGGCGGCCGGGTCGTCGCCTGCCAGGACGGCGGGCGAGACGAAGGTGACGAGGCTGGAGTCGAGCAGGGACATGGCGCGAGGCGGTGCGAAAAACCTGTCCGGCCCCGGCCAGGGAGACGCAAGGCCCCGCGAGGCGCCGGAGCGCGCGCGGTCACGGCCGGCGCGGGATCAGGGCTGCAAATATTAGCTGGACATGAACCGCGGCCGCCACGTTTTTTTTGCGGTAGCATCGATGGCCCGACTGCGGCCAGGAGCCTGAATTGAACGCGAAAACCGAATTCCCGGACGGCCTGGCCCGTTGCGGCTGGGTGGATACCTCCGCCGAGTACATGGCCTATCACGATACCGAATGGGGCTATCCGGAAGCCGACGACCGCGCGCTGTTCGAACAGCTCTGCCTGGAAGGTTTCCAGTCCGGGTTAAGCTGGCGCACCATCCTGGCCAAGCGCGAGGCGTTCCGGCGCGGCTTTGCCGGCTTCGATCCCGCCCGGGTGGCGCGGTTCGGCGAAAAGGAGGTGCAGGCGCTATTGGCCGACGCCGGCATCGTGCGCCATCGCGGCAAGATCGAGGCCGTGATCAACAACGCGGCCCGGGCGCTTGAAATGATCGAGCGCGAAGGATCGCTGGGCGCCTACCTGTGGCGTTTCGAAGCCCCGTCGGGCGCGCCTTCCACCTACGGCGCGTCCACGTCGGCGCAATCCGAGGCGCTGTCCAAGGCGCTGAAGAAGCTGGGCTGGAAGTTCGTCGGGCCCACCACGGTCTATGCGTTCATGCAGTCCGTGGGCATGGTGAACGACCACAGCCCGGACTGCCATTGCCACCCGGCCAGCGCCAAGGCCCGCAAGGCGTTCAAGCGGCCGGCGTAGGGCTCAGCCCGCCTGTTCCTCCGGGACGGCTGCCCCCGGCAGGCAATAGCGCCCTTCCCGGTAGGCCCAGCTTGGCCACAGCGCATGCGCGAGCGCCTCGGCGGCCAGGGCGGGGTCCAGGGCCGCGGGCGCGTAGTCTTCGGGAGCGGTGTAGCGGTACTGCAAGGGCGTCTTGTTGGGCGCCAGCACCAGCAGGTCGTCTTCCTTCAGGTACCCGTAGGTGTTGTCGTACTGCATGATGGCCCGGCCCGGCGTGCTGCGGGTGAGGTCGTGCCCGATCATCGGGTGCTCGGTGTCCACGCCGATCAGCGACAACAGGGTCGGCGGCAGGTCGATCTGGCTGACCAGGCGGTCGTCGCGGCGCGCCGGGATGCCGGCCCCCAGGATCACGGCCGGGATATGGAAGTGCCGCACCGGCACCAGGCTGGCGCCGAAGACCCGGGAATCGTGGTCGGCGGCGATCAGGAACACTGTGTTTTCCCAGTAGGGCGCGGATTTGGCGCGTTCGAAGTAGCGGCCCAGCGCCCAGTCGGCATAGCGGACGGTGTTTTCCACTGTGGCCGGATTGCCTTCGGTCTGGATGCGGCCGGCCGGGTATTCCCACGGCGAATGGTTCGACACGCTGAAGGCGAGCGTGAAGGTGGGCCGGTCGCCGTCTTCGCGCAGCAGCCGGTCCAGTTGGTTGAACATGTCCTCGTCCGAGGCGCCCCAGGTGCCGACGAAGGCCGGGTCGACGAAGTCGGCGCGGTCCACGATCTCCCGGAAGCCATTGCCCAGGAAGAAGCCCTTCATATTGTCGAAGTGCGATTCGCCGCCGTAGATGAAGCGCGAATGGTAGCCGTGGCGGCCGAGCAGGTCGGCCAGCGAGAAGAAGCCCCGCTGCGAACGGGGCAGTTTCAGCACGGCTTGCGCGGGCGTGGGCAGGAAGCCGGTGACCACCGCCTCCAGGCCGCGCACCGAGCGCGTGCCCGTGGCATACGCGCGCGTGAAGGTCCAGGCGTCCCGCGCCAGCGCATCCAGCTCCGGCGTCAGGTTGGCGCCGCCCAGGGCGGCGCTGTACTGCGCGCCCAGGCTTTCCTCCAGGATGATCACCAGGTTGAGCGGCCGGGCCGTCTTGCGGGTGGCCGGCTGGCGGTGCAGGCTGGGGAACTCCGGGTTGGCGGGGGGATCGGGCAGGCCGGCCTGCGCCAGCACCAGTTCTTGCATCCTGTCGTCGTCCATGCCGCCGTAGACGTCCGAGGCGGACTTCTCGTTTTTCATGCTGTAGACGGCATAGAAGACGTTGTAGAGCGAATTCAGCGCCAGGGTGTTGAGCATGCCGTCCGAGCAATAGGCCACCGACGACGGGTTGATCGGACGGTGGCCAAGCGTGCCGCGGATGGCCAGGATGACGACCGCCAGGATCGCGATGCTGGCGATCGGCATCTGCCACCAGGCGAGCTGCGCATCCGGCTGCGCGTGGCCGAACAGGCCGTAGGCGCCCCAGCCGATGAGCGCCAGGGCGCCCAGGCCCCCCAGCAGCGCCGTCTTGTAGCCGCGCCAGAGCATGCCCGAGACTTCGCGGGGGTGCTTCAGGTATTCGACGAACAGGCGGTTGGGGCGGGTGTCGTATTCCAGGATGAAGGGCGGCGTGGCCACTTCCAGGAAGGCCAGCAGGATGAACGCGATCAGGTACCAGAACCCGGTCACGGCGGCGGCCAGCGGAAAGTGTCCCAGCAGCGGCGACAGCACGGCCGGCAGCGCGGCCAGCACGGCGATCTGGTGGGCGTCGATGCGCAACCCGCCCAGCAGCAGCGGCAGCAGGCCCCGGGCGTTGCGGACGCGCTGGAACTGCCAGGCGGCCAGCGCCAGGCGGCTGAGCGTCAGCAGCGCAAATGCCGCCGCCACGAAAATCAAGGTCGAATGCCGCATCGGGCCTCCAGGTTGTTCAGCGATCCGGCATGCAGGGCCGGCCGTTTCTTTCGTTCGGGCATTTGAACCGAGCCGGCGTCGAAAATTCGCTCAATGCCGGCGTGCCGCCCGTATCCCGTCGTCCGCAGCTATTTCGTTTTGTAACCGGCCGCCTTGCGGCCGGGCACGCGACATGCTGCGCAAACGCCGGGCGAGGCAAGCCGCGCGGCGCCGCCGGGGGAAACGGCTTGGAAAGATCCGCATACATTATGGGGCCGGAAAGCCCGGCCGGCGCTGCGGGCCGCGATACCCTTGACGAGTAGAGATGGCCGGCCGCGGTACGCCGGCCGCAATGGCAAGGATCATAACCATGACGCGCTCGAGAAAAATAGCGATCGGGATTGTAGGGGGAGCGGCGCTCCTCGTGGCGGTGCTGGCGGTGGGAATCGCCACTTTCGACTGGAATCGGGCCAGGCCCATGATCAACGAACGGGTCAGCGCCGCCATCGGACGCCCCTTCGCCATCAATGGCGATCTTGACGTCCAATGGCAGCGGCAGCCGGAAGAGGGCGGCTGGCGCGCCTGGGTGCCCTGGCCGCGCGTCATCGCCAACGATATCTCGGTGGGCAACGCGCCCTGGGCCAAGGCGCCCCGGTTCGCCACGCTCAAGCGCGGCGAGTTCAGCCTGGCGCCCTTGCCGCTGCTGCGCCAGCGCGTGGTCATCCGGCGCATCCAGTTGACCGAGCCCGCCGCCGATCTGGAACGGCTGGCCGACGGCCGCGCCAACTGGGAGTTCACGCTGCCCGAGACCGGCGAGCCGTCGCCCTGGGTCCTGGACATCAATGAAATCGGCTTTGACAAGGGCCGCGTGGGGCTGGTCGACGAGGTCCTCAAGGCGGATCTGGCCGTGCAGGTGGATCCGCTGGGCAAGCCGGTGCCGTTCGCGGACGTGGCGGGCGCGGCCTTCGCGGACGAAGAAGGCGCGAAAACCGCGCCGCGCGACTACGTGTTCGGCTGGACGGTGGCGGGCAAATACAAGGGGCTGCCCATCAAGGGCGAAGGCAAGGTCGGCGGCATGCTGGCCCTGCAGGACGACAGGCAGCCGTTTCCGGTGCAGGCGGACGTGGCGATCGGCGGCACCCGCGCGGCGGTCGCCGGCACCTTGACCGACCCCGTCAATCTGGGCGCGCTCGACCTGCGGCTGAAACTGTCGGGCGCGTCGATGGCCCAGCTATATCCGCTGACCGGGGTCACCCTGCCGGACACGCCTCCGTATTCCACCGACGGCCATCTGGTCGCCAAGCTGCGCAATCCAGGCGGGGCCGTATTCGACTACAAGGGGTTCAACGGCAAGGTGGGCAACAGCGACCTGCACGGCGACATTTCGTTCGCCCTGGGCGCGCCCCGGCCCAGGCTGACCGGCAAGCTGTCGTCCAGGCAATTGCGCATGGCGGACCTGGGGCCGCTGATCGGCGTGCCCTCGGGCAAGGTGGCGGGGGCGGAAACGGACAAGGCCAAGGACGCGCCCGCCAAGCCCAAGGGCGGCAAGGTGCTGCCCACCCAGGCGTTCCGCACGGACCGCTGGCGCGACATGGACGCCGACGTGTCGCTGGACGCCGGCCGCATCGTGCACGACAGCAAGCTGCCGCTGTCCGACCTTTCCGTGCACGTGGTGCTGCAGGACGGCAAGCTGACGCTGGATCCGCTGCGCTTCGGGATGGCGGGGGGAAGCATCGCCTCCACGATTCGCCTGGACGGCTCCGGCGCGTCCCTGACCGGCCGCGTCGAACTGCATGCGCGCCGCCTGAGGCTCAAGCAGCTCTTCCCCGCGACGGCCGCCATGCAGAAGACGCTGGGCGAATTGAACGGCGACCTGGCGGTGAGCGGCGCGGGCAACTCGGTGGCCGCGCTCCTGGGCACGGCCACGGGCGACGTGAAAATGCTGGTCAACGACGGCGTGATCAGCCGCAGCCTGATGGAGATCGCGGGGCTGAACGTGGGCAACTACGTCGTGTCCAAGCTGTTCGGCGACGACGAGGTCAAGATCAATTGCGGCGCCGCCGACCTGGAAATGAAAAACGGCGTCATGACGCCGCGCATCTTCGTGTTCGACACCGAGAACGCGCTGATCAGCATTACCGGCACGGCCGACTTCAAGAACGAGCAGGTGGACATGGACATCACGCCGGACAGCAAGGGCTTCCGCATCTTTTCGCTGCGTTCGCCGCTGTACGTGCGGGGCACTTTCGGTTCGCCCGACGTCGGCGTGCACGTGCTGCCGCTGGCGGCGCGCGGCGCGGGCATGGTCGCCCTGGGCGTGCTGCTCACGCCGGCGGCCGGCCTGCTGGCGTTGATCGCGCCCAGCACCACCGACGAGAACGCCTGCGGACCGCTGCTGGAGCAGATGCGCAAGCCGCCCAGGGCGCCGGCCCCGGCGAAGAAGTAGGCGGCTTCAGGCCGACGAGGCAATCCGCGAGCCGGCCTGGGTATTGTCGTCCGCCACGCAGACGGCGTTGCGGCCGTGGTTCTTGGCGTAGTAGAGCGCCTGGTCCGCGCGCTGGTAGACGGCGTCCAGCGTCGCGCCATGGTCCGGGTAGGCGGCCACGCCCGCCGAAATAGTGATGGGGGCGGGAACCGCGCCGTGCTGCGCGGCCATCCGCCGGCGCAGGCGCTCGACGATGGCGATCGCGGCAGCCATGGGCGCGCCCGGCAGCAGCATGACGAATTCTTCGCCGCCGGCCCGCGCCAAGGTATCGCCGCTGCGGGAGCCTTCGCTCATCAGCGTCGCCAGCGCCTGCAGCGCGCGGTCGCCGGCCGCATGGCCGTAGCGGTCGTTGATGGTCTTGAAATGGTCGATATCGATGGCCACGATCGCCACCGGCTCGTCCTCGGCCTGCAGCAGCGCCAGCGCCTCGTCCAGGCCGCGGCGGTTCAATAGGCCGGTCAGGGTGTCCGTCGTGGTTTCGCGGCGAAGGTCGCGGATCTTGTGATGCAGCGAGGCCAGCCCCATGAGCAGCGCGCGCTTGAGCTGGGCCGCCTCGAAGTACCACGAGCGCACCTTGCGGATCCGGTCGGCGGAATCGGGGTTCTGCATGTGCTTGGCGATGCTCGCCAGTTCGCCCAGGGGCCGGGCGATCCAGCGCGACAGCAGCCAGATGGACGCGACGGAAATCAGCAGCAGCGGCAGGGTGTTGCTGGCGGTGGCCATGAGCAGGGCGCGCAAAGGTTGCAGGGTGTCGTCGACGGGGCGTTGCGCAATGATGCTCCAGCCCGTGCTCGGCACCGGCGCGTAGCCCGCCAGCATCTCGCGGCCCTGGTCGTCGGCGTAGCGCATTTCGCCGGTCTCGCCGCGCCGGGCGGCGGCGAGGGCGTCGTTGTCGGGACTGGCGTGTCCCAGCCGGCTGCGGTCGGGGTGATAGATCAGCGTGCCGTTGCGGTCCACCACGTACAGCGAGGAATCGTCGCGGTAGAAGTGCTGGCCCAGCAGCCGGTCCAGCACATTGTCCTCGTGCAGGTACAGCGTGCCCGCGATGTAGCCGAGGTAGCGGTAGTCAGGGGAAAAGATGGGATGGGTGTACAGGATCAGCCAGCGGCCGTTGCGGGTCTGGAACGGTTCGCTGATGGTCGGGCGCCTGGCGGCCAGCGCGTCCCTGAAGGCGTCGCTGAGCAGATTCTGGCCCAGCAGTTGCGGGGACGACGTGGACACGGCCAGCACCTTGCCCTGCGGCGATACGACGTAGCTGGAATTGAAGTGGCCTAGCTGTTGTTCCTGGCGGCGCGTCTCCGCGTCCATCAGTTCCGGCCGGCTTTCCATGCCGGCCAGCATGTCTGCGCTATACGACAGATAGCGCTGCAGATCGGTCAGGAAGGTGTCGGTCGCGCTGGCCAGCTTGGACGCATAGGCCCGGTTGACCTCCAGCGTGTTGCGCAGCAGCAGGTCGCGCTGCACCAGATAGCTGGCGTGCAGGCCGCCCGCCAGCACCAGGATGACCGACAGCAGGCTGATCCACAGGATGAGGCGCCGCAGGTCGATGCGGAACATGACGCGGTCCGTCAGGAGCGGGCGCGGTCCGGCGGCGGCCCGGCCAGCGCGTCCCAGGCGCACATCGCCTGCCTGGCCACGGCCTGCAAGGTCTTGCGGGTCGCGCCGTCGCGCGCCTGGATCGACATGCCGTGCAGCACGGTGGCGTAGAACGCGGCCAGGCCCTTCAGGTCCGTGCCCGCCGGCAGCTCGCCGTCGGCGGCGCCGGCATGGAGTCGGGCCAGGATTCGGCCCTGCATGTCGCGGCGGTTGTCGCCCAGGAAATCGCCCACGCTGGCGTGGTTCACGCAACCCGAGGGCGCGCCCAGCACGATCAGGCAGCCGGGCGGATGGCCGGGCGCGGTGAAGCGTTCGGCCGAGGCCAGCAGCATGGACTGGATGCCCTCGCGGGCGGTGGGCGCATCCTGCAGCGCGCGCCTGCCCGAACTGCCTTCGGTTTCGCGGTAGAGCTCGACGGCTTCGCGGAACAGGCTTTCCTTGGATCCGAAAGCGCCGTAGAGGCTGGGCGAATTGATGCCCATCGCTTCCGTCAGATCGGTCAGCGATGCTCCTTCATATCCCTTCGACCAGAAGACATCCATGGCCTTGCGCAAGGCCTGGGCTCGGTCGAAGTTCCGGGGACGCCCACGTTCTGCCATGGCGATGATTTTACTCGCGGCGTGATTTTTGTGTTGATCATTAAAAAAATGATTGACGACCGCGATCCCGGTCGGCGAATATATTTGTACCGATCACTACAAATATGGAACCGATCATGCAGAACCTGACAGGGAAAGTGGCTTTCGTCACCGGCGGCAGCCGTGGCATCGGCGCGGCCATCGCGCGGCGCCTCGCGGCCGACGGCGCCGACGTGGCGTTTACCTATGTGAGCGCGTCTTCCGCAGCCGGCGCGCAGGCGCTGGCGCAGGAACTGTCCACGGACGGCCGCCGCGCGCTCGCCATCCAGGCCGATTCGGCGGACGCCGTCGCCGTGAGGCGGGCGGTCGAACAGGCCGTCGCGGAACTCGGGCCGGTGGACGTGCTGGTCAACAACGCCGGCGTCTTCATCGCGGGCCCCATCGGCGACGCGACCCTGGACGACTACGAACGGACGATGGACGTCAACGTCCGCGCGCCGTTCGTCGCGATCCAGGCGGCCCAGGACTCCATGCCCGATGGCGGGCGCATCATCAACATCGGCAGTTGCCTGGCCGCCCGCGCCGGCCGGCCGGGCGTGGCGCTGTACGCCGCGAGCAAGGCGGCGCTGGTCGGCCTGACCCAGGGCCTGGCCCGCGACCTGGGCGCGCGCGGCATCACCGCCAACGTGGTGCACCCCGGCCCGATCGACACCGACATGAACCCGGCCGACGGCGAACGGGCGGGAGACCTGGTCGCGGTGTTGTCCCTGCCGCATTACGGCGAGACCCGCGACATCGCCGGCATGGTCGCTTTCCTGGCCGGCCCCGAAGGCCGCTATGTCACGGGCGCGAGCCTGGCGGTGGACGGCGGCTACGCCGCCTGACGCGCGGCGCCCTGAAGTTTTTTTGGGGTGACTTGCACAAACCAAAAAAGCTACATATAATCTTGCTTCTTCGCACTACACACATAACGAAACGCAGCGGCGGCGGCAGTAAAAAGCGCTAGTCAAGCGGATCGGGATTGAGTGGATTGCAAGGGCTGTTAGCTCAGTTGGTAGAGCAGCGGACTCTTAATCCGTAGGTCGAGTGTTCGAGCCACTCACAGCCCACCAAATTCAAAACGCCGGAAATCCTGATTGGGTTTCCGGCGTTTTTCATTTTGGGTCGGGCTCGGTTCCTGGCTTGGTATCCTGGTGATTGCTACGCCGGGCGCGGCACTTTCCTGCCCCGCGCCCGGGCATCGAACCGAGACCAGAAGCATGACGCAAGACGCAATTGAAACCGTGACGGACCTTGAAGTGGACCGCAAGGCGATGGAGGCCTTGATCGAACGCGCGGGGGACAATCCGCTGTCGTTCCAGGACTGCGACTTTCAGGGCGCCGACTTTTCCCGGCTGGATTTGCGCGGCGCGCGTTTCACGGCCTGCGCCATTGCAAATGCCTCGTTCCAGGGCGCCACGCTTGCCGATACGTCGTGGGTGCGCTGCCGCGGCGGGCAGGTCGACTTCGCCTCGGCCGACGCCAGCGACGCCGTGTTCCAGAACTGCGACCTGAACAACGCCAACTGGCGCCGGGCCCGGCTGGCGGCGGCCCGGTTCCAAGGTTGCAAACTGACCGGCTCGGATTTCGACGGCATCGCCTGCCTGGGCTGGACCGTGGAGGAATGCCTGCTGGTGGGCGCGCTGCTGCGCGGCGTGTCGTTCCGCAAGTCCAACATCATGCAGTTGGACTTCTCGGACGCCGACCTGGCCGGCAGCGATTTCCGCGACACCGTGTTCCATGGCGGCAGCCTGCGCAACGCCAATTTGAAGAACGTCCGCTTCGAAGGCGCCGACCTGCGCGAAGTGGACTTGAGCGGCATCGACCTGACGGTTGCCGCGCGTCTGGCCGGCGCCACCATCTCCAAAACGCAGGCCGCCGTGCTGCTGGCGGAACTGCGCATCAGCGTGGTCTGACGCGCCCGCTCCCGGGTACCTGCGCTAGAACGTGCCGCGCACGGTCAGCGTGGCGTTGCGGGGATCGCCATAGAAGCTGCCCCACCCCGGCGCTCCGATGGTCTGGTAGTAGGTCTTGTCGAAAATATTGTTCACGTTCAACGCCGCCGACCAGTGTTTGTTGAACTGGTAACCGACCCGCGCATTCCAGACCGCGAACGGCCCTTGCGAAACCCGGACGGAACGCGTTTCCGTATAGCTGCCAGTCTGGTAGTTGACGCCCGCCCCCAAGGTCCATGCGGACCATTCGCCCGGCAAGCGGTAATCGGCCCACAGGCGCAGCATGTGTTTGGGCGTGAAGGTGCGGCCAAAGTTGGTGTTCAACACGTCAGTGTCGTCCAGGAATTTCAGCGTGTTGAAGGTGTAGCCGGCGAACACCTGCCACCCCTTGGCCACTTCGCCGCTGATCTCGGCATCCACCCCCTGGCTGCGCAATTTTCCGCTTGAAACGTAGCATATATCGCCAATGGCGCAGCCACCGGCAAGGTCTTCCTGCGCCTGGTTCTTCTGGTCGATGCGGAACACGGCCAGGGACGTATTGACCTTCCCGTCGAGCAGTTCGCCCTTGATGCCGACTTCATAGTTCTTGCCAACGATGGGGTCCAGCACCTTGCCCGAAGCGTCCAGGGCATTCTGCGGTTCAAAGATCTGCGCGAAGCTGACGTAGCCGGACCACTGCGGATTGAAGGCGTAGATCAGGCCGCCATAGGGCGTGACGACGCCATTTTCTTTGTAGGGATCGGAATACTGGTCACCGGTGTCGCGGTAGCGCGTGGTGTTTTCGTACCAACTGACGCGCGCGCCGGCCACGAGGGTCAGCGGGTCGGCCAGGCTGAAACGTCCCACGCCGTAGACGCCGGTCTGCTTCATCTTCACGACCGTCGCATCGCCGCGGTAGGCGTTCTCGCGCAGCCAGTCATCGGACGGCTCCGGCACGTGATGGTCCGGATCCCATACATTGGACGCGCGGTTCAGGCGAGCCAATGCGAAATCGTCTTTGCTGGTCAGGTGATTGAGGCTGGCGCCGACGCTTACCGAGTGCTTGCGCCCCAGCGCCTGGAATGTGCCGTCCACCTCAAGGTCCAGCGCCTTGTTGTGCGTCGAAAGATCGAAGATGCCGGCGTATAGCGAAGGACCCAGCAGCGTCGAGGGATTCACGGCGCCGTCGGAGAATGCGTACTTCGAATCGTTGGATTCCTGCGTGGACGTGGCGGTCAATCTGGCCGACCAGTCTTTGTTGAACCGGTGCGCCAATTCGGCGAAGACCGTGGTCTGCTTGCCGTTCCAACGGTTCCAGTCCTGCCCCAGCGAGGTGGACCGCTTCAGCCCCAGGTCGTCGCCGTTGGAATAGTGCGGCAGGCCGTGGAAGAACGGCGTGGACCGTAGTTCCTCGTAGCTGACGCCTGCGGTCAGCGTAGTGTCCGGCCCGAAGTCGTACGACAGCACGCCATACAGCACGCCCGTGCGGCTCTTGGCCTCGTCGTAGAAATATTCGCGGTCGTTATAGCTGGCCACGGCGCGTCCGCGCAACGATCCCGACTCGTTCAACGGACCGGTGGCGTCGATATCGGCGCGGTAGTTGTTCCAGGACCCGCCGCTGGCCATCATCTGCACCTGGCTTTCGGCGAGCGGGCGCTTGCGCACCAAGTTGACCGCCGCGCTGGGCGAGCCCGCGCCTTGCAGCAGCCCCGTGGCGCCGCGAATGATTTCCACGCGGTCCAGGATCACCGTATTGCTGGTGAAGTTGTTGGCCTGCGGATAGTAGAAGGCGCGGTTGACGCCGTCGAACTGATAACTGTCGACCCGGAAACCGCGCGAGAACACGTAGTTGCCGCCCATCGGGCTCTTGTAGAGCGTCATGCCGGTGCTGTTGGCCAGCACATCGTCCAACGTGTTGGAGTTCTGGTCATCCATGCGCTGGCGCGTGACGACCGTGACCGACTGCGGAATCTCTTTGAGCGTCTGCTGGCCCTTGCCGATGGTCACCATGCGGCTGGTGTAGCTGCCGGAGCCTTCGGTCACGGCGCTATCGGCCAGGCCGGTGACCGTGACGGGCGCCAGCGTGGACACGCCTGGCGCGTCTTGCGGGATGCGCCGCAACTGGTAGCCTTCGCCATTGGCGTTGGCGACGGCCTGCAGACCCGTGCCGGCCAGCAATTGCGCCAGCCCCTGCTCGGCCGTATAGCGCCCCGACAAGCCCTGGGTCCTGACGCCGCGCGTCAGGGCGGGGGACGCCACCACGGTGACCTGCGCGGCCACGCCGAACTGGCCCAGCGCCTCGTCCAGCGGCGCCGCGGAAATGGAAAACACGACGCCCTCCGCGGAAGCGGCCTGGGCCCACGACGCGGCGGGCGCGGCCAACGGGACAACTGCCGTCAATGCCAGATGGACGGCAAGCCGCAGGCGGGCGGGCCGCGCCCCCGGCGGTCTGGGCGCGGCGATAGGCGAAGAAGACTGGCGTGGTGCCATGAGAGATTTCCTGGTTCGTCGAATGGATCGGGCAGGTCCGGGATGCCTCGGAGCCTGTCTCTATGTCTAACGAACCAGAATCGATAATCTTCGGCGTGGTTACAACTTTGTTTGCGATGCGCCTTCAGGCAGGGCGGGTCAAGCGCGCCCCACGCTGACCCAATAGCGCGTGCGGTAGCGCAGCGACAAGTGCAGCGCGCTGGCCAGCACTTCCAAGGCGCGGTCGGTGTCGTCGATGCGGAACGCGCCGGTGACCTCGCGATCGGCCACGTCGGCATCGCAATGCAGGAATCCAGGGCGGTAGCGGCCCAGCTCTTCCAGAAACCGGTCGAGCCGCATGCGGTTGGCGACCAGCATGCCTTGCTTCCAGGCGGGTGCGGTGCCTTCCACCGGCACAGCGGGCGACAAGGTGCGGGCATCAAAATCGGCCTGCTCTCCGGCGTGCAGCACCCGCGATGCCTCCACAGATCCCGCGGGATCGATACGCACCGCGCCCTCATGCACGGCGACGCGCGTAGCGCGGCGGGCGTCGTCCAACTGGCGCACGACAAAACGCGTGCCGAGCGGCGTCAGGATGCCGTTGCGCGTCTTCACGCTGAACGGACGCCCGGCCGGATCGCTGGACGTGGCGATCAGGATTTCACCGTCGCGCAGCTCGATCCGGCGTTGCCGCTCGTCAAAATGCAGCGCCACGGCGGAATCCGTATTCAGGGTCAACTGGGTGCCGTCGGGCAAGGTCAGGACGCGCTGTTCGCCCGTCGCCGTGCGGTACACCGTGGCGCCGTCCCACAATCCTTCCCTCATCCCGGCCAACCCCAGCGCGCCCAGGCCGATGCCGCCGGCCATCCACTTCAACGCGTTGCGGCGCGATCGCTGGTCGCAGTAGCGCAGGATGGTCTGCCCCGCCGTGGCCGCAGGCAGGTGCGCGCCGGTCGTGGCGGCGAAGTCCTGGTTGATGCCTTGCAGGCGCTGCCAGGCCAGTTCGTGGCGTGCATCGGCCTGGCGCCATCGCGCACAGGCGGCCTGGGTGTCGGCGTCGGGCGCGTCCGCGGTCCGCATCATCCATTGCGCGGCCTGCTTGATGATGTCGGGATGCAGGCGTTCGGTCTCGTGCGCGCTCATGCGTACAACACGGCGTAGCAATGCTGCCAGGCCTTGACCATGTCGCGCTGCACGGCGGCCACCGAGATGTCCAGTTGCCGCGCGATCTCCAGATACGGATGCCCCTGCACCTGGGCCAGCACGAATACGCGGCGCACGCGCGGCGGCAGTTGTTCCAGCATCTGGCAAACGGCATTCAGCGCTTCCAGCACCAGGGCGTGCGTCTCGGGACTGGGCTCGGTGGCCTCGCTGCGCAACGCCAGGGTCTCCAGATAGGCTTGTTCGATCGCGCGGCGGCGCGATTGGTCGATGAGCAGGCGCTTGGCGATCGTGGTGAGAAAGCCGCGCGGTTCGGCCAAGGCCGCGCGGGACTCGCTGCGCATGACGCGCTCGAACGTGTCGTGCGCCAGGTCCGCGGCGTTGTCGATGTTGCCGCTGAGCCTGCGGCGCAGCATCTGGACAAGCCAGCCATGATGCTCTCGATACAGGCTGACGAATTCGTCAGAGGACGCAAAGTCGACAGGACGCACGCGGGCCTTCCGTTCAAACGATAATGGGAATGATTGTTAATTGTAAACGATCCATTCCCGGCCGATGGCCAGCCTGTGTCGCCGCCGTCCGAAGGCCCGCGGTCTTGCGCTGATCAATCTTGGCATCGGAGGCACACTCATCCGACTGGCATGCGCGGTCGGCGTTCCCGTAGCGTCCGGCTGGCGTCAGCGTGACCGGTCGTTATCGCATCGCCTTACGCCGATGGCCTTGCCGTCGGGGCTGCCGCTGCATCCGCGGCGTCGGCATTTTCGGCGGCCTTGGCCGAGCGTCTCTTGAGTTCCAGGATGACCTGCCCGCCGGAGAGGATGTCGGTCTGGACGGCGATCCGGGCCGCCTGGCTGTCGCGGTTGCGCATCGCGGTCAGCAGGGAGTAGTGGCCGTCGATCATGTCTCGTCCGCCCGCCGTATAGCACTGGGCGATCAACGGGCCCATCTTCAGCCACAGCCGCTCCAGGATGCTCAATAGCACCGGCATGTTGGCGATGCGGCAGTATTCAAAATGGAAGTGCTGGTTCAGGCTGATGGCGCCCAATACGTCGCCGGCAGCCAGCGCCTGTTCGTTCTGCTCGATCAGCGCTTCCATGCGCGCGATGTCTTCGGCCGTGGCGACTTCGGCTGCCCGCGCGGCCGCCATGCCTTCCAGTTCCAGCCGGATGTCGCGGATTTCCAGGTACTCGGGCAGGGCGACTTCGGCTACCCGGATGTCCCGGGCGCTGCGCATGACCAGCGCACCATCCTGCACGAGGCGCAGCACGCCGTCGCGCACGGGGGTGATGCTGGTGCCCAATTCCGCGGCCAGCTCCCGGATACGCAGCCGGTCTCCTGGCCGGAGCTGGCCTTCCATCAGCGCGCTGCAGATTCTGGTGTAGACCCGGTTGCCCATGCTTTCGTACTGCATGGCTGAAAAACGGGCCTCTGCCTGCGGCGGCTGCGCCGACGGCGCGAGAGGTTCAGCAACAGGGCGGGGAGGAGGGCTTGCGCTCGGATGATGCATCAAAGTACGTGCCAAGAGTCATAAGTGCGCCACAGGTGGGTCTGCCCGGGCGGGCGGATGGCGGGCTCGCGGCCCATGCCCTACTTTATCAGTCTTATAGATAAAACCAGCGGCCGAGAGCGGCTTTGCGGGATTTCCCTGTCTCCGGGATTACACCAATGTTGTGATTCCCAGACATTGATGCATGATGCATCAAATATTTTAATCGGGATGTCTAGTGATGCTGTCCGACGCCGCCACCGGCATGGAAGAACCGGTGGACGCCCTGCTGGTCAATTCGCCTCCGCCGATCCGGCTGGAGGATGCCGAGCGCCTGGCCAGAGCCTGCTACCCCGGTTACGCGCAATGCGTTCCGCTGTCGGGTGAGCGCGATATGAATTTCCGGATCAGCCGGGCGGACGGCGGGTCGCTGACGCTGAAGTTCATCAACGGCGCGGAAAGCCTGGATGAAACGCGCATGCAGATTGCGGTGCTGAAGCATCTGGAAGCGCGCCAGGGCGGCCTGGGCACGGTGCGGGCGCCGCATCACCAGCCTGCCGACACCGCGGGCTTGGCGGCGGATTCGGGTATCGGGCCGGGTTGCGACGATGGCGCGGCAACGCAGGATTGGCTGAGCTTTCGCATATCGGAGGTTGCGGGGCCGGTGCGGGTGCGCGCCTATGGCTTCCTGCCGGGCAGGGTAGGAACGGCCATGTCGGCCGGGCCGCAGTCCTGGCGCGCGGTGGGCAGGGCGGCGGGCCAGTTGGACGCGCAGCTTGCCGACTTCGAGCATCCGGCGGCGCATCGCCTGTTTCTGTGGGATGCCTGCCAGGTGGCGCGGGTGCGGCCGATGCTGGAGGCGGTGGAGTCGCTGGACGAACGGGCGCGCATTGCCGCCTATCTGGACGCGTTCGAGCAGGATGTCGTGCCGGCGCTGGCGGCGCTGCCCAGCCAGATCATCCACAACGATCTGTCGCCCAGCAACATCCTGGCGGACGAGGCCGGCACGGACTTGGTGGGCATCCTGGACTTCGGCGACATGGTCCATGCGCCGCGCATCGCCGAGATCGCCATCGCCGCGTCCTACCAGATGATGGTTCCCGGCAATCCCCTGGACGTACTGTCGGCCGTGGTGGCGGGTTACGAGTCAGTGTTGCCGCTGGCGCCGCGGGAGCGGCGCCATGTGCTGGATCTGGTGCTGGCCCGGCTGGTGCAGCGCATGGTGATCCCGTCCTGGCGCGCCTTGCGCTTTCCAGGCAATGGCGCCTACATCCTGCGCAGCCGGGCGGCGGCGACGGCGCTGTTCAACGAGCTGTACGACGAATGGAACCGGGGCGCGCGTTGAGCGCGTCCTCAGTGGAACTGCGCGAGGCTGCGCAAGAATCGACCGAAGGACATGCGATGACGGTGAACCGCAACGATATGCAGCAGGACCTGCTGGCGCGGCGCAAGGCGCTGGGGCCGGCCTACCGGTTGTTCTACGAGGAGCCGGTGGAATTGGTGCGCGGCGAGGGCGTGTGGCTGTACGACGCGTCGGGACGGCGCTACCTGGATGCCTACAACAACGTGCCGGTGGTCGGGCATGCCAATCCCGCCGTGGTGGAAGCGCTGTCGCGCCAGGCATCGGTGCTCAATACGCATACGCGTTATCTCCACGATGGCGTGGTGCGTTATGCCGAGCGCTTGCTGGCGCTGTTTCCGGACGCGCTCGATACCGCCATGTTCACCTGCACGGGCAGCGAGGCCAATGACCTGGCGCTGCGCATCGCCTTCGAGGCGACGGGGCGGCGGGGTGTGATCGTCACCAGCAATGCCTATCACGGCGTGACGATGGCGCTGGCCGACGTGTCGCCGTCGCTGCGTCCCGTCGGCGCGCATGTCCGCACGATACCGGCGCCTTGCCTTCTGGAGGGCACGCCGCGGGAGGTCGCGGCCCAGTTTGCCGCCAGTGTGGATGCGGCGGCCGCCGAGCTGGAAGCCGCCGGCACGCCGGTGGCCGCGCTCATGGTCGATACCGTGTTCGCCAGCGATGGCCTGTACGCCGATCCCGGTGAAGCGCTGACCCTGGCGGCCGAGCGCGTGCGCGCCCGGGGCGGACTGTTCATCGCCGACGAAGTACAGGGCGGCTTTGCGCGGATGGGCGGCAACTGGTGGGCCTTCCAGCGCGACAGCGTGATCCCGGACATGGTGTCCATGGGCAAGCCCATGGGCAACGGACATCCGATAGGCGGCCTGGTGGCGCAGTCGCGCCTGGTCGAGGCCTTCGGCCGCGAGTGCCGCTATTTCAATACTTTCGGCGGCAACACCGTGTCGTCGGCCGTCGGCCTGGCCGTGCTGGACGAGTTGGCGCGTATGGATGCGCCGGCCCATGTCGAGCGCGCCGGCCAGGCCATGGCGCAAGCGCTGGGCGATCTGGCGCGGCGCCACGATTGTCTGGGCGCGGTGCGCGGACACGGCCTGTATTGGGGAGTCGACATCGTCGCGCCCGATGGCGATGCGGCGCATGCCGCCCGCCTGGCCCAGCGCATCGTCAATGGCCTGCGCCAGTCCGGCGTGCTGCTCGGCACGGCCGGCCGCAATGCCTCCACGCTCAAGATCCGTCCGCCGCTGGTGTTCCGGCCCGAGCATGCCGCCATCCTGGCCGCGGCCCTGGACGAGCAGTGCCGCGCGGCGATGCGCTGAGCGGCAGCCAACAAGATAACAAGACGCTACACAAGAAGACCGGTCCCACTCCACCACGTCGAATACGCAAGGGAATCATCATGCGCAACACTAAGTTCTTCAGGAAAACCGCACTGAATGTCCTGCTGGCGGGCGCAGCCGCCATCGGGGCGGGCGCGTCTGCCATGGCGCAGACGCATGGCGGCACGCTCAATGTGATCCTGAACCCCGAGCCGCCCATCCTGATGCTGGGCCTGAACCAGCAGACGCCCACGCAGATAGTCGGCGGCAAGATCTACGAGAGCCTGCTGACCTACGATTTCAAGCTTAATCCCCAGGCCAGCCTGGCCAAGTCGTGGAACGTGTCCGCCGACGGCCTGACCTATACCTTCGAGCTGCAGGAAGGCGTGACCTGGCACGACGGCAAACCGTTCAGCGCCGATGACGTGCTGTTCTCGCTCAAGGAATACCTGCCCGAGGTGCATGCGCGCGCCCGCAACAACCTCAGCCATGTGGCCAGCATCGAGAAGACCGGTCCGCTGACCGTCGTCATCACGCTCAAGGAACCGTACTCGCCTTTCATCAACGCCTTTGAAGTGTCGTCCGCGCCCATCGTGCCGGCCCACATCTACCAGGGCACGGACTTCCGCAACAACCCGGCCAACCAGACGCCCATCGGCACCGGGCCGTTCAAGTTCAAGGAATGGCAACGCGGCCGCTTCGTGCTGCTGGAGCGCAACGACAAGTATTGGCGTCCCAACCTGCCGTACCTGGACAAGATCTACTTCCAGGTGATTCCGGACGCCAATTCGCGCCTGGTGGCGCTGGAAAGCGGTTCGGTGCAGGTGGCCAGCTTTGGCGACATCGACTTTGCCTTCCTGCCGCAGATCAAGGCCAATCCCCAACTGGAGGTCACGACCCAGGGCTACGAGTTCACCGGCTCGCACGCCGCGATCGAACTCAACCATCGCGCCAAGCCGCTGGACGACGCGCGCTTCCGCCAGGCCATCCAGTACGCCATCGACCGCAAGTTCCTCGCCGACCGCATTTTCTTCGGCGCCGCGCGTCCGGCCACGGGTCCGGTGTCGTCGGTGACGCGCTTCTACGACGACAAGCTGCCGCGCTATGACTACGATCCGAAGAAAGCCATCGCGCTGCTCGACGAAATGGGCCTGAAGCCCGATGCCGGCGGCAAGCGCGCCAGCATCAAGCTGCTGGGCTTGCCGTATGGCGACACCTGGAACAAGGTGTCCGAATACGTCAAGAATTCGCTCTCCAAGGTGGGTGTCGAAGTGGTGCTGGAAAACACCGATGCCGGCAGTTGGGCGCGCCGCTACTCCAATTGGGAGTTCGACTCGGTGGTCGAATACCTGTACCAATACTCGGATCCGGCGCTGGGCGTGGATCGCACCTATCGTTCGGACAACATCCACAAGGGCGGCTACGGCACCAACACGTCGGGCTATGTGAACAAGGACGTGGACGCCGCGCTGATCGCCGCCGCGAAGGAAGTCGATCCCGCCAAGCGCCAGCAGCTTTATTCGCAGGCTTACGGCCAAGTCGCCAAGGACGCGCCGACCGCCTGGCTGGTGGAACTGGCCTTTCCCACGATCACCAACAAGAAGGTCAAGAATGTGACGACGTCCGCCATCGGCGTGGCGGAAACCTTCGCGACGACCTACATCGAGAAGTAAGCGGAGGAACGGATGATGAGGTGGCTGCGGCCCTTACTTTCCGTGCTGGGCAAATCGGTCACGGTGCTGATCGCAGTCGCCGTCATCAACTTTGCCCTGGTGCACATGGCGCCCGGCGACCCGGTCAGCGTGCTGGCCGGCGAAGCCGGGTCATCCGACGCGAAGTTCCTGGAGCAGTTGCGCCAGGAGTTCAAGCTCGACCAACCCCTCGCGGTGCAGTTGGGGAGCTATCTGCAATCCATCGCCACGCTGGATCTGGGCTACAGCTATCGGCAGCAGCGTCCCGTCTGGGACATGATCGCCGACCGCCTGCCCGCCACGCTGGTGCTGGCGATCCCGGCATTCCTCATTGCCCTGCTGGGAGGAATCCTGATGGGGGCGCTGGCCAGCCGCTACCGGGGATCGTGGCTGGATTCAGCCATCACCGCGGCGTCGCTGGCCTTTTACGCCACGCCCATCTTCTGGGTCGGGCTGCTGCTGGTGCTGGGGTTCTCGGTCAGCCTGGGCTGGCTGCCGGCTTTCGGCTACGAGACCATGGGGTCGTCGCTGACCGGCATTCCGCGAATGCTGGACATCGCCAAGCATGCCTTGTTGCCCATCGTCACCCTGGCGGGCTTCAACCTGGCGGTCTATACCCGCCTGGCGCGCGCCTCCATGAACGAGATCCAGGGCGCCGATTTCGTCAAGACGGCCTGGGCCAAGGGCCTGTCGTCCGGGCGGGTGGTGTGGGTGCACCAGTTGCGCAATGCCGTGCTGCCGGTCATCACCCTGGCCGGCATGCAGGCGGGCCAACTGATCGGCGGCTCGGTGCTGGTCGAAACCGTGTTCGCCTGGCCAGGCATCGGCCGGCTGGCCTTCGATGCCTTGCAGCAGCGCGATTATCCCGTCCTGTTGGGAGTGTTCTTCTGCACTTCGGTGGTGGTGGTGGCGTTCAACCTGCTTACCGATCTGATCTACCGCCTCGTCGATCCCCGCATGCAGAGTTAATCATGAAGACATTGATCAAGCGATATTTCAGCAATGCCGGCGCGGTGGTCGGACTGGCCTGCCTGGCCGCCATCGTGCTGATGGCCCTGAGCGCCCAGTGGCTCTATCCCGTCAATCCCTGGGACACCACCGAAGCGCCATTCCTGCGGCCGTTCGAAGAGGCCAGCGCCTGGCTGGGGGCGGACTCCATGGGCCGCAATATCGCGGCGGGCATCGTGCATGGCGCGCAGGCTTCGCTGCTGGTGGGCGTGGTGGCGACCGTGGTGGCGGTGTTCATCGGCATGCTGGTGGGGGTGCCCGCCGGTTATCTGGGAGGCCGCTGGGATGAATTGCTGATGCGCCTGACCGAGATATTCCAGACCATTCCCAGCTTTCTGTTCGCGATTGTGCTGGTGGCGATTTTCCAGCCGTCGTTCGGTTCGGTCATAACCGCCGTGGCGCTGGTGAGCTGGCCGCCGATCGCGCGGCTGGTACGCGCCGAATTCATGCGGGTCAAGTCCAGCGAGTTCGTGGAAGCCGCCACGGTGCAGGGCTATTCGCGCGCCCACATTGTGTTTGCCGAGATCCTGCCCAACTGCGTCTCGCCGCTGATCGTGATGGCTTCGCTGATGGTGGCCAACGCCATCTTGCTGGAAAGTGCCATCAGCTTTCTGGGCCTGGGCGATCCCAATCTGATGACCTGGGGCTACATGGTGGGCGCGTCGCGCACTTTCCTGCGCCTGGCCTGGTGGATGTGCCTGTTCCCGGGCGTCGCGATCTTCGTCACCGTGCTGGCGGTCAACCTGATGGGAGAGGGGCTCAACGATGCGCTCAATCCTCGTCTTCATCGCAAGGGGTGAGCCGTGACGCCGTTGCTTCAGATTGAAAACCTGTCGATCTCGCTACCGGCGGGCGGCGACCGCAAGTTGGCGGTGGATGGCGTCAGCCTGACCTTGAATCCGCACGAAATCGTGTGCGTGGTGGGCGAGTCCGGGTCAGGCAAGTCCACGCTGGCGCATGCCGTGCTGGGCCTGCTGCCGCGCGGCCTGCGGATCGCCGGCGGCGATATCCGGCTGGGCGACCTGCAACTGGCCGGCATGCCCTTGGGCGAGTTGCGCAAGGTGCGCGGCAAGCGCATTGCCATGGTGTTCCAGGAGCCGCTCAGCGCGCTCAATCCGCTGATGCGTTGCGGCCGCCAGATCGGCGAGATGCTGCGCACGCATGGCATGCGCGACGCCGGCCAGGTGAATGCGCGCGTGGCCGAGCTGCTGGCCTCGGTCGGT
Source organism: Achromobacter veterisilvae (assembly GCF_900496975.1). Classification (GTDB taxonomy): domain Bacteria; phylum Pseudomonadota; class Gammaproteobacteria; order Burkholderiales; family Burkholderiaceae_B; genus Achromobacter; species Achromobacter veterisilvae. The sequence continues at coordinate 215,074 of NZ_UFQC01000002.1, read as the reverse complement.
CTGCCGGACCATGCCCGCATCGCCGATTCCTACCCCTACCAGTTGTCGGGCGGACAACGCCAGCGCGTCATGATCGCCATGGCTCTGGCGCTGGAGCCCGATATCCTGATCGCCGACGAACCGACCACGGCGCTGGACGTCACCACGCAGGCGCAGATCCTGGCGTTGATCAAGGACATCCAGCAGCGCAAGGGGCTGGCTGTGCTGTTCATCACGCACGACTTCGGCGTGGTGTCTGAAATCGCCGACCGCATCGTCGTGATGCAAGGCGGGCGCGTGATCGAATCCGGCACCGCGCAGCAGGTGCTGAACGATCCCCAGGCGGCGTATACGCAGTCGCTGCTGGCCGCCGTGCCGTCGTTCCGGCCGCCGCCTGCCGGCAAGTTCCCGCCCGATGCCTTGCTGACGGTAAAGGACCTGCGCAAGACGTATCTGCGCAAGGGCAAGTGGTTCGGCCCAGCCCAGCAGTTTCCGGCCGTCAAGGGCGTTTCGTTCGATATCCGGCGCGGCGAGACGGTGGGACTGGTGGGCGAGTCGGGTTCGGGCAAGTCGACCATCGGCCGCATGCTTGCGGGCCTGGTTTCCGTCGATGGCGGCGAGTTGCGGCTGCGCGGCGCCGACCTGCTGGCCGAAGGCGCGTTCGCCGATCCGGCGCGGCGCCGTTCGGTGCAGATGATCTTTCAGGATCCGTATGGCTCGCTGAACCCTCGCCATACCGTGGCCCGCATCCTGACCGGCGGTATGCGCCGTCACGGCATGTCGGCCGGCGCGGCCATGGACAGGGCGCGCGAATTGATGCGACTGGTGAAGCTGGATCCGTCCGCGCTGGATCGCTATCCGCATGAGTTCTCGGGCGGCCAGCGCCAGCGCCTGGGCTTCGCCCGCGCCATCGCCGTGACGCCGGAGCTGATCGTGGCGGACGAACCGGTGTCGGCGCTGGACGTTTCGGTGCAGGACCAGGTGCTGGCCATGCTGCGGCAACTGAAGCAGGAGCTGCATCTGTCCATGCTCTTTATCACGCATGACCTGCGCGTGGCGTCCCAGTTGTGCGATCGCGTCATCGTGCTCAAGCATGGCGAGATCGTCGAGCAGGGTCCGACCGCCCAGGTCCTGGAGAATCCGCAGCACGCGTATACCCGCGAACTGATCGCCGCGGTGCCCGGAAGAAGCTGGAAGTAAACATACCCACACGCCCTTATAGGATCGCGCAGTGAAAGCCTTCATCTCTCCGACCCATGACGTGCCCTGGCCGGGCAATGCCATGATCCGTGGCTTGCTCAAGCAGCACCACGACCGCGCCGAACGCAGCGTCGAAATCCTTGCCGCGCTGAAGGATGACCTTCGCCTGGATTGCCAGTTCGTCGAGCGCGCGGCCGAACGCCCGATCGAATTGTTCGAAGTTCACGCGCCGGACTATCTGCGCTATCTGGAAACCGCCTGGGACGAATGGTCCAAGGCGCCGGACGCGTCGTTCGAGGTGCGGCCGTACCTTACGACCAATCGTTATTTTCCGACGCTGCGCACGCGCATCCCGGTGACGCTGGCCGGCCAATACCTGGGCGACGGCGGTTCGCCGCTGGTCCAGGATGCCTGGGCCAACATGAACGGCAGCGTGGATGCCGCGGTGGCGGCGGCCGACGCGCTTATCGGCGGCGAGCGCAGCGCGTACGCGCTGCTGCGTCCCGCCGGCCATCACGCCATGCGCGACCTGGCGATGGGCGGCTGCCACATCGCCAATACGGCGATCGCCACGCAACGCCTGGCCAAGCGCTTTGGCCGCGTGGCGGTGCTGGACATCGACGTGCACCATGGCAACGGCACGCAGCAGATCTTCTATGACCGCGACGACGTGCTGACGGTGTCGTTGCACGGCAAGCCGGAAACGCTGTTTCCGTTCATCTGCGGCTATGCCGACGAGGCTGGGACCGGCGCGGGCGAGGGCTACAACCTCAACCTGCCCATCGAAGGCGGCACGGAGATTGGCGGCTACCTTGGCTACTTCGACCAGGCGCTCGAACGGATCAAGGATTTTGCGCCCGGCGTGCTGGTGGTGGCAGCGGGCTACGACACGTTCCGCCACGATCCGTTCGGCAACCTCTGCATCGATACGGCCGACTATGCGGTGCTGGGCGACCGCATCGGCCAGCTTGGCTTGCCGACCTTGTTCGTGCAGGAGGGGGGCTACAAGGTGGATACGCTGCGCGCCAACGTCAATTCGCTGGTCGAAGGCTATCTGAAGCGCCAGGGAGCCCAGGCATGACGGCTGCCGCATGCGAGGCCGGCGCCGGCCGTGTCGCGTTGATCAGCGGCGCCAGCCGGGGCATCGGGCTGGCCATCGCGCGCGAATTGCTGGCGCATGGCTGGCGGGTGTCCGCGGGGACGCGCCAGCCCGTGGCGGCGCTGGCGGAATATGGGGCGGATCGTTGTCATTGGTCGCCTTTCGATGCGCGCGACCCGGCGAGCGAAGCCGCCTGGGTGGCGGCCGCGCACGGCCATTTCGGAGGCATCGACGCCATCGTGCACAACGCGGGCATCCTGAGCGACAAGTCCGTGATCGAGGCCAGCGACCAGGACTTCGACGATATCTTCGCCGTCAACGTCAAGTCGCCCATGCGCCTGACACGGCTGGTGTGGCCGCATTTGCGGGCCGCGCCGGAAGGCAAGGTGCTGGTCATCGCCTCGCTGGCCGGCAAGCGCGTGCGCGCGGCGGAAGGCGGGCTGTATTCCATGAGCAAGGCGGCCGCGCTGATGCTGGCCCATGGCATCCGCCATGCCGGCGATCCGGATCGCATTCGTTGCACCGCGATTTGCCCGGGTTTCGTGGCCACCGACATGGCCGATGGCGTGGACGAGTCCATCAAGTCGCAACTGACCCAGCCCCAGGAAGTGGCGCGGATCGCCCGGCTGGCGCTGGAGCTTCCCGCCACGGCCAGCGTGGCGGAAATCCCGGTGAGTTGGCGGGTGGAAACGGCGTTCTGACGCCGGGCAACCCCTCGGCGCAGGCATGGCATGGGTGTTGACCGCGCCGACGGATCGGCGCCTTTTTTTTGTAAACAGCCAGCGTGGCACTGGCAGCCTGGAACGTGGCGTTCTTTGCTATTATTGCTAATCATTCTTATTTCCAGCCATTCCAGCGCGCGCGCCATGTCTCCGCCCGATACCGCCCGTCATGCGGCCTTGTTGACCTGGTACAGCGATCATCATGGCTGGCTGGTCGGCTGGCTGCGCCGCAAGCTGGGTTCCGCCTGCGACGCGGCCGATTTCGCGCAGGACACGTTCCTGCGGCTGCTCGGCCGCGATGACCTGGCCGCCATCCGCACGCCGCGCGCCTATCTCACGACCACGGCGACCCGCCTGCTGATCGACGACGCCAGGCGGCGCAAGCTCGAGGCGGCGTGCCTGGAAAGCTGGGCCATTCTGCACGGCGGCGAGGCGGCGCCCGCGCCGGAACAGCTACTTGAAACCATCGAGGCCCTGGCGGGGCTGGCGCGCATGCTCGATACGCTGCCCGCGAAGCCGCGCAGCGCGTTCCTGCTGCATCGGCTCGATGGCTGGAGCTATGGCGAGATCGCCGCGGAACTGGGCGTGTCCACCAGCATGGTGAAGCAGTACGTCGCGCGCGCGCTTGCCCATTGCTATCTGGCGATGGAGGCGGCGTGACGGCCGCGGCGGCTCCTTCCGTGCTGGCGCACGCCGCCCAATGGATGGCCACGCTGCGCGACGAAAGCGCCAGCGATGCCGACCGCGAGGCCTGTCTGCGCTGGCGCGCCGCCGATCCGGAGCACGAGCGGGTGTACCGGCGGCTCGAGGCCCTCTGGGGCGATTTCGACCGCGCCGCGGCCTTCGATTCGCCGGCCGCGGCCAGGCGCATCCTGGAACAGGCGGTGCGCAAGCGCCGGACGAGCCGCCGCGCGTTGGGCGCCAGCGCGCTCGCGCTGCTGATCTGCGGGGTGGGCCTGTGGCGCATGGCGCCGCCCGCCTGGCTTCTGGCCGATCACCATACCCGCGTCGGCGAGTGGCGCGTCATCGAACTGGACGACCACAGCCGCATCACCTTGAATACCGATTCCGCGATCGACGTGCGCTTCGATTCCCGCCGGCGCCTCATTACCTTGCGGCAGGGCGAAATCCTGGTGGACGTGGCGCACGAGGCGGCGGGGCGGCCGTTCGTGGTGGAGACGCCGGACGGCACCGCGCAGGCGCTGGGCACGCGCTATGCCGTGCGGCGCGGCGACGGCCATACCGACGTCACCGTGGCGGAATCCCGCGTGCGCGCCTGCGCCCGGGCGCCCGAACCGGTTTGCGCCGACCTGGCCGCGGGACAGCGCGCGCGCCTGGCGGGCGGCCGGGTCGGCGGGACCGAGGCCGTCGACGCCGAACAGGCGCTGGCCTGGACCCGGCGCAGCCTGGTGGTGGACAACCAGCCGCTGGCCGACGTGCTGGCCGAACTGGGCCGCTACCGTGCCGGACGTCTGCAATACGACGCGGGCGCCCTGGCCGGCCTGCGGGTGTCGGGGGTCTTCCCGCTGGAAGCGCCCGACCAGGCGCTGGCTTCGCTGGCGGCCAGCCTGCCAATCGCGGTCAGCCGGTATACGCCATGGCTGGTCATTGTGCGGCGGCGCTGAAAAAAAACCTGTCTCCGCTGTCCCTTTCGCGGTTTGCTTCGTCATCACTCATGAGAAGTCGTCAAACTGGAGAGGATCGTCCGCTCATGAGTCATTCCCACACCACCGCGCGCGCATTGCGCGCGCTGTCCCTCGCGGCCGCGCTGGCCGCCGTCCATCCCGTCTGGGCCCAGCCCTCGGGGGCGCCCGCCGCCGCCGCGCGCGCCGTCGAGGTTCCGGCGGGCCCGCTCACGTCGGCACTGAACCGCTACGCCGAACAGGCGGGGCTGACCTTGTCCTTCGACCCGGCGCTGACGGCCGGGCTGCAAAGCGCGGGCCTGTCGGGCACGCTCACGCCCAGGCAGGCCTTCGCGGGCCTGCTGGCCGGCACCGGGCTGGAAGCGGTCGCGCGCGGCGGGGCCGGCTACACGCTCCGGCGCGCGCCCGGCGTCCCGGCTAGCACGCTGGATCCGATCACCGTGCACGGCAGCGGCGAACAGGCCTGGGGGCCGGTCGACGGCTACGTGGCGCGCCGGAGCGCCACGGCCACCAAGACCGATACTCCGCTCATCGAGACGCCGCAGTCCATCAGCGTCATCACGCAGGCGCAAATGGCGGCGCAGGGCGCCAACCGCGTGGACGAGGCCCTGCGCTACAGCGCCGGGGTGCGCACCGAGCCCATCTACGACACGCGCCGCGGCACCTACTATGTGCGCGGTTTCAACGTCGCCAACAATGGCCAGTACCTCGACGGCCTGAAACTGGCCTACTCGGGCGGCTACGGCGGCTGGGAGGTCGATCCCTATACGCTTGAACGCCTGGAAGTCCTGCGCGGCCCTTCGTCGGTGCTGTACGGCCAGACCGTGCCCGGCGGCCTCGTCAACCAGGTCAGCAAGCGTCCGCTGGACACGCGCAGCGGCGAGCTGGCGGTGCAGTACGGCAGCTTCGACCGCAAGCAGATCTCCGGCGACTTCACCGGCCCCCTGGACGAAGACGGCCGCTGGCTCTACCGCCTGACCGCGGTGGGGCGCGAGGGCGGCACGCAGACCGATCACGTCGACGACGACCGCGTGTTGCTCGCGCCGTCGCTCGCGTGGCGGCCGAGCGCCGATACGTCGATCACGCTGCTGGCGCAGTATCAGCGCGACCGCACCGGCAATACCGCCAACTTCCTGCCGGCCGCGGGCACGCTCTGGTCCGTCGCCAACGGCCATATTCCTGTGGACTTCTTCACGGGCGATCCGTCCTTCGACAAGACCGACCGGCGCAAGGCGCAGATCGGCTACCTGGCCGAGTATCGGGTCAGCGACCAACTGACCCTGCGCCAGAATCTGCGCTATTCGACGCTGGACGTCGACTACCGCAGCCTGGGCGCGAACGGCGGCTGGGTGCAGACGCGCGAGCCCTACACGGACCTGCGCCGCATCTCGCTGGTCAGCAAGGAAGGCTTCCACCTGTTCTCGGTCGACAACCAGGCCCAGTTCAACCTGAAGCACGGGCAGGTGGCGCACACGCTGCTGCTGGGCGCCGACTACCAGGAGTCGCGCTTCGACCGGCTCTACGGCTTGCGCACCGCCGCGGTGGACCCGATCGACGCCTGGGATCCGGCTTACGGGCGCCCGTTCCCCGGCGCAACGCCGCAGGCGTCCAACGACACCGACCAGGTGCGCCGGCAGTTCGGTCTTTATGCGCAGGACCAGATCAAGTTCTACGACAAATGGGTCCTGCAACTGGCCGGCCGCTACGATTGGGCGCGTTCCACCACGGGCGAGACCATTCTGCGCACCGGCGCGGAGACGACGACGCGCACGGACGATGAACAGTTCAGCGGCAAGGTCGGCCTGGTCTACCTGGCCGACAACGGCCTGGCGCCCTACGCCTCGTACACCGAGTCGTTCGAGCCGGTCGCGGGCGCGGGCTACGGCGGCACGCCGTTCGAGCCCACGCGCGGCAAGCAGTACGAGATCGGCCTGAAGTACCAGCCGAACGGCGCCCGCAGCTTTGCTCAGATCTCGCTCTTCGACTTGCGGCAGACCAACGTTTCGACGGCGGACCTGGACCATCCCGGTTTCAGCGTGCAGACCGGCGAAATCCGTTCGCGGGGCATCGAGCTGGAGGGTACCTGGGAGGTCACGCCCCAGTTGAACCTCCTTGCGTCCTATACGTACACCGACGTGAAGGTCACCAAGGCCGCGGAAACCGCGGTCAACCGGGGCAAGCGTCCGCCCTACATTCCCGACCACATGGCGTCGCTGTGGGCCGATTACCGCCTGTCGGCGACCGGACCGCTGGCTGGCCTGTGGTTCGGCGCGGGCGTGCGCTACATGGGGTCGACCAACGACATTCCCGACGCCGTGCGCGTGCCCGCCTACACGCTGGTCGACGCCGCGCTGCGCTACGACATGGGGCGCTACCAGTTCTCGCTGAACGCCAGCAACCTGTTCGACAAGCGTTATGTGGCGGCTTGCGACAGCGTGACCAACTGCTATTACGGCCTGGAGCGGACCGTCATGGCGCGGGTGGCGTATCGGTGGTAGCGCCTGGCCTCGGGCGGGAGGGGCGCCTTACTTGATTCCGACGATCTTGATCGTCATGATCGAGATCGCTCCGGGCGGAATGCCGCTGTTGCCCGAGCCGCCGTCAATCAGCTTCGCCGGGATGTGGAATTTCGCGGAGCCGCCCAGCCCTAGCTGAATGACGGCTGCCTGGAATGCCGGCGGCAGATCCGCGACCTTGCTGGTGGCCTCTTCCCGGGTGGAAAGCACTTCGCCGGAGCTCAGCTTTTCTTCCAGTTCGAAGAGGATTTCGGTTTGGGCGGTCACCATGGGCGGCTTGCCCTTCTTCAGGATGCGATACACGGTGCCGTCCGGCATCTTGACGGCGTCTTTTTCTTTCGCGGCCTCCGCCAGCAGGGTCTTGCTCAGCTTTTCGTTCTTGGACAGCATGGCGGCATCCAACTGCTGGCCCACGCTGGCAAGCTCGGCGGAAACCTTGTCCTGCGGCAACTGCATGCTGTTGGCGACCCTGTCGTTGAATCCCTGCGCGAACGCGGGCAGGTCCAGCTTCCTGCCGATGGATAGCAGCTTTTGTGTTTCCTGCGGCGCGCTGTCTCCGTACCAGGCGCCCAGCGCGTAGCTGATGCGGACATCCTTCGGGGCTGCGTTGTCGATGGTGACACGCCTTGCCGGGCCCGGGCTTTCTCCCTTTGCTTGGCCGGCCTGTTGCGAGGCCAGCTTTTCGCCGGCCTGCTGGTTGGCCTTGCGCAAGTCCGCCAGCGCCCGTTCCTGTTCCTCGCGCTGCTGCGCCAGGATCTGGTTTTGCGCGAGCAGCTCGGCGACCTGCTTGTTCAGGCCGATGATTTCCTTCCCGGCCGCGTCGGATCCCTCTTCGGATGCGTAATGGGCGGGGCGGTTGTCAGCCGCCGCCCGCAAGGCGGCAAGTTCGTTCTCGAGCGCGTGCTTTTGCGCCAGCGCGTCGTTCAATTGCTGGGTCAATTCGCCGATTTGCCCGGCCGCCTGCTGCGGCGCGGGCGCGGGGACAGGCGCTGGGATCGAGCGGCGATGGGAATCGCTGCCGATGATTCTCTCTTCCACCAACCTATCCAGCAGGCTGGTTTCGGAAGCGGATGCCTTTGCACCGGAAAACACGAGCGCGCAGCACAGCGCGGTGCCGATAGGTTTTCTCATAGCTGGTTGTGCAGGCCCTGCGCACGCTGCATCATGTTGGAATAGATGGCGTTGTTGATGCGGAAGCACACCAGGGAAAGCACCCTGTCGATTTCGGTCTGCATGACTTCGGCCGCCTTGCCGTCGATTGCCGAAGCGTTGGATTTGTAGAGAACGTAGTTTTCGTTGATGGCGGCGAGCTGGGCCCTGTAGGTTTCGTAGGCGTCCGGGTTCAACTGCCTCAGCGCGGAAAATTCCTGGTAGCACTGCTGGTTCTTGTCGATGGCATCGCTGTTCTTGGCGACGACGGCGGTGGGGCGGGCGCTACAGCCTGCCAGGGCTAACGCGGCAGACAGAATGGCTGCACCGGCTGGGAGAAATTTCATGAATGCTGGTCCACGGATGAGTGCGAAACCGCCTGCCGAACTGGCGGACTGCTGATCGCGCCGCGGCGGCGATGGCAATCGCATCGATTCGCGGGGTATCGAGGTTTTGACCAGCAATAGACCACAGATGCCTGCGCGCTGAATATCGGACTCGTCTGATTTTGTGGGCTCGATTCCTGCGGCTTGCCTGGACGCAACCCTGTTCATTCGAGGCGCTTGCAGCCCGGTACGATGGAAGGGAACGCCGGCTGCGCCGAGCGTGGCGTATTAAGGTGCGGCTTAAGTATGGGTAAACGGGCCGTGAATCACGGCGGGCGCGGGACTATTTATAGTGGCCCCATCGTCATTCCGAGAGAGCGCCGAATGTCCAGCCCCGCCGTTACTTCCGCCTACCCCCGCGCCGTGCTGTTCGATCTGCTTACCGCCTTGCTCGATTCCTGGACGGTCTGGAACCGCGCGGCGGGCTCCGAGGCCGCCGGCCGGGCCTGGCGCGCGGATTACCTGCGCCGCACCTACGGTTGCGGCGCCTATCGGCCCTACGAGCAATTGATGCAGGAGGCCGCGTCGGCGGTGGGCTTGCCCGGCTCGGCGCCGGCGGCGCTGGAGGCCCTGTGGGACGAACTGCCGGCCTGGGATGGGGCGCACGAGTTGCTGCAGGCGCTGCGTCCGCATTGCCGATTGGGCGTGGTGACCAACTGTTCGGACCGGCTGGGGCGCCGCGCGGCCCGCCTGCTGGGCGTGGACTGGGACGTGGTGGTGACGTCCGAGGAAGCCGGCTACTACAAGCCGGATCCGCGTCCCTATGCGCTGGCCCTGGCGCGCCTGCAGGCGGAAGCGTCGCAGGCCGCCTTCATCGCCGGGTCCGGCTACGACATGTTCGGCACCGGCAAGGTGGGGCTGCGCACCTATTGGCACAACCGGGCCGGGCTGTCCCTGCCGGACGGGGCGGCGCGGCCGGAACGGGAGTCCCCCCGGCTCGAGGACGCGCTGCCCTGGCTGGCCCGGTTCAACGCGGGTTGACCGGATTGCGCCGCCGCGAACCCCGGCCCGGGCAGTACAAAATGTTGCGGGTCGCCGCGCCAGCGCTTGCTAGCATGGGCTGGCCGGAATATTCCGGCATACCGACGGGATAGTGGAGGTTGCCATGCGTTCAAGAACAATATTCAACCGTATCGCAATTGTCGCGGCATCGGGGGCGTTGCTGGCGGGGTGCGCCACGCAGCAGCAGACCAATACCGCCGTGGGAACGGGCGCCGGAGCGGCAATCGGCGCGGGGCTCGGCGCCTTGATCGGCCACGGCACGGGCGCGGCCATCGGCGCCGGCATCGGCGCGGTGGCGGGCGGGCTGGTCGGTTACAACTGGAAGGTCGTCAAGGAAGACGTGCAGAATTCGGGCGCGTCTTCGCTGGGGATCGACGTGGTGGAAATGCCGGACGGCAGCCTGAAGGTCAATATTCCCAGCGGCGTGTCGTTCGATACCGACAAGACGCAGCTCAAGCCCGCCCTGCTGCCCGTGCTGGACAGCGTGGCGCGTTCGCTCAACCAGCACCCCGAACTGCGGGCGAAGGTCGTCGGGCATACCGACAGCACGGGCGCGCTGGCGCACAACCAGACGCTTTCCGTCAACCGGGCCAAGAGCGTGACCGACTACCTGAGCAAGCAGGGCGTGGCCGCCGGCCGCCTGTCCGTGGAAGGGCGCGGCCCGAACGACCCCATCGGCGATAATGCGACCGCCGAAGGCCGCGCGCTGAACCGGCGGGTGGAGATCTACCTTTACGCGGTGAAGCAGTAATCCAGGTCCTGGTCCCCGTGTTCAAGGCGGCTGGCGCATCGCGCCGCCGTCTTCTCGGCGAGGGGGGACTTTTTGTCGCCGGGCCGCCCCAAGACAAAAACGCCCCCTTGGGGGGCAGCAAGCACGCGTAGCGTGTGCGGCGTGGGGGCATTTTTTTGGAGTCCGCCATGAGCATGTTTCCTCCCGCCCGTGTCGGCACCGATACCGCCGTGGCCGCATTGTCCGGCTGGCAGGCGGTGGCGATGCGCGACGCCATCGAGAAGCGCTTCCGCTTCGCCAATTTCAACGCCGCTTTCGGTTTCATGGCGCGCGTGGCGATGTTCGCGGAAAAACTGAACCACCACCCCGAATGGACCAATGTCTACAACCGCGTGGACGTGGTCTTGACCACCCATGACGCGGGCGGCGTGACCGAATTGGACGTGCGCATGGCGCAGTTCATGGACGAGGCCGCCGCGCAACTGGGCGCGACCGCGCCGAAGGCCGGGGCCTGACGGTTCAGTCTTCCTCGTGGTCCGTACCGGCCTGCAGGTGCCCGATCAGACGGTCCAGCATGCCGCCCAGGAGCCGCTGCTCGTCCGCGCTCAGGCAGCCGAAGATTTCCTCGTTGCGGCGGGCGATCAGGCCGATGATGCGCTGGTACTGGGCAATGCCCGCCTGGGTCGGCGCCAGCACCACGCCGCGCCCGTCCGACGCGGAATGGCTTTTCTCGACCAGGCCGCGTTCGACCAGCGCCTGTGCCGAGCGGCTGGCCTGGCCCTTGTTCAGGTTGGCCGCGCGCGCCAGGTCGTTGACGGACAAGGGGGCATAGCGGCCGATGGCCGCCAGGCAGCGCGCTTCGCCCAGCGGGATGCCGCAGTCGGCCAGGTAGGCGCGATTCGTGTCCCGATCCGTGATCTTGTTGAGCGCGTGCAGGCGATAGGTCAGGAATCGTTCGAGGGCGGGCTGGGTCACGTCGGGCTGGCGGGGGTGGCGGCGGGATAGTTTGCCACAGGGCCGTTGGCCAGGCAGGCGGCCTCGGCCTGCGCCAGCAGGGCGGCGGCTTCCTTCGCGTCCGACAGCCGGGCGAGCAGCGACAGGCTCAGGATGGACAGGAGAAGCGGCGCCTGCGCTTCGCCGACGCGCGAGAGAGCCTGCGCCATGCCGGTGTAAGCCTGGTCCAGTTCGTCGTTGTTCATGTTGGGTCTTCCTAGTGGGCGTTCAGGTCGATCGAGGGATAGTAGGGTTTCAGCGCCGCCCGCAGGGCGGAGGCCTCGGGCGTGGTCCAGCGGCCCAGCACGTAGCCGTCCGGACGCATCAGGTAGACGGTGCCGGCGTCGCCGCCAAACCGCTGGCGCAATTGTCCGTGGGTGTCGCGCAGGCCGCCTTCGCCCGCGTCGACGCGCAGCACGCGCAGAGGATGGGGGGCGCCCTGGGTGGACGCGGCCAATGCATCCAGTTCCGCCGCCTGCGCGGCGTCGGGCGAGAACGCCAGCGCCACGAAGCCGGCGCCGAAGTATTCGCTGAGATGGCGCGGCGTTTCGCCGTCGTGCAGCAGCGCTTCGGGGGCGGGCTGGCCAGGCGCGGCGTCTCCGGCCCGCGGCGCCCGGTCTTCCAGGTTCAGCGGCGAGGTGTCGTACGAGATGGGCGCGGACTGCCGCGGATTGATGAGCGACCGGACGGAATCGTCCACCAGCGACAGGCGCAGCGCCGCTTCGCGCATCAGGCGAAAGCCGTAGTCCGGCGGGGCCATGAACTCGGTGCTCTTCGCGCCATAGGCCAGGTTCTGCCGGGTGGCGTGGACGCGTTCGACGCTGTAGCTGTCCAGCAGGCCGTCGGGCGCCTGGCCCTTCAGCACCCACGCCAGCTTCCAGGCCAGGTTGCCGGCGTCGTCCAGCCCCGAGTTCAGGCCGCGCACGCCGAAGATCGGCACCAGGTGGCCCGCGTCTCCCGCGAACAGGACGCGGCCGTGGCGGTAGCTGTCCAATGTCAGGCACTTGGCGTTGTAGATGGAGATCCACAGCGGTTTCCAGGGCGCCGTCTCGCCGATCATGTCCAGGTGGCTCTGGACGCGCGGCAGCACGTTTTCCGGCTTGACGGCTTCCTCGGGGTCTTCATCGTCCCGGATCTGGTAGTCCACGCGCCAGACGTTGCCGGGCTGCCGGTGCATGAGCAGGGTGGAGCCGGGGTTGGACGGGGGATCGAACCAGGCCAGGCGTTCCACCGGGCGCTGCGATTCCTGCTCGATGTCGACGATGACGTAGCGCCCTTCGTACTGCATGCCTTCGAGCTTCAGGCCCATCGCTTCGCGCACGGTGCTGCGGCCGCCGTCGCAGGCGATCAGCCAGTCGGCGCGCACGGTCTGGCGCTGGCCTTCGGCGTCCACCTCGACGGTCACGCCGTCGGCATCGGTCCGCAGGCCCGCGACGCGGGCCGACCAGCGCAGCGAGGCCAGTTCCGGGTGCCGCTGCATGGCCTGGTGGGCATATTCCTCGACCGAGTACTGCTGGATGTTGACCATGGGCGCATAGCGCTGCAGAGGGTCGTGCGGCATCTCGAAATGCAGCACTTCGCGGTCGCGGTAGTAGCTGCGTCCGCCGGTCCAGGCCAGGCCGGTGGCCATGAGGGGGCGGTCCGCGCCGGCCCAGCCCATGATTTCCTGCGACCGCCGCGAAATGCAGATAGCGCGGCTGCCGCTGCAATAGTCGTCGTCCGCCTCCAGGGTCAGCGAGGCGATGCCGTATTCGGCGAGCAGGGCGGCCAGCATCAGGCCGACGGGACCGCCGCCGGCGATCAGGACGGGAACGTGAGAGGGGAGGGCCATGTGTTGTCTCCGCAGTTTGGTTGTTTGCGCAACTATATGTCCGATTGGTTGTGTGCGCAACTACTTTCGACGGGCAAAAAAAACCCGCCACGGCGGGCGGGTCTGGCGGGCGGCGCGGGCCGGTCAGTTGCGCACGTAATAGATGCGCATCGCGTGCTGCTTCTGAGCGCCGTCCATGACGCGCAGCACCACGACCTTGGGCGTGAAGCCGTCGGGCAACTGCAACTGGCCGATCGCGTAGTCGTAGCGGTCCACATTCAGGGTGGGCCCTTCGGGCGTGACGGTGGCGGCGCGGCCATTGGGGTAGCTGCCGTCGATGGAGAAGGTGAGGGTGCCCTTGAACGGCGCGCCCTGGCGGTCTTCGCGCATGACCAGGACCTGGAAGTCCAGTTGGCCCGGCACGCGCTTGAAGGTGGCCGAACGGATGCCCAGGTTGCCGCCGCGCGGGTCGGCGGGCATGGCGTCCTGGAACAGCACCAGTTCCTTGTTCAGGGTGTCGATCTTGCTGCGGGCCTCGGCCAGGTCGCTGGTCAGCTTTTCGTGGCCGGACTTGTTGGCGTCGCGCTGCTGCGTGGCTTCCTCGAGCTGGCTTTGCAGGCGCTGGCGTTCGAGGTTGGACGCGCTGAGCTCGGTGTGCAGTTGTTCGGATTGCTCGACGGTCAGCCGCTGCGGACCGTAGTTGGTCTGGAGGAAGAGCACGCCGCCCGCGCCAAGAGCAATGCCCACCAGCAGCAGGACCAGCCAGCGCGGCATGCGGCGCGTGCGTTGGCCCGGCTGGTATACGGAGGGCTTGAACACGGCCCGTTGCGATCTTCCGAACATCCCCATTTCCTAGAAAACTTCCTGTATGTGTAGGCTTGTCCGCGCGCTGCGCGCGGGTCAAAGCGTCAGAGAATACCCCGTTAGCCGGGGGGCTTGGGTGCGCGGACAAGCCTGGTTGCGCACGTTGATATTGTGAAATATGTGGACATCAACGGGCCGGGCCGCCAAGCTCGGCGTCCAGGCCGGCCAGCCGCTGCGGCGTGCCGACATCCGTCCATCGGCCCGCGTGGCGCGCGCCGCGCGCGAGGTCCCGGGCCATGGCCTGCCTGAGCAAGGGCGCCAGCGGCGCCGCCGTGCCCCGGACGACGTCCGCGAATAACGAGGGATGGTAGACGCCGATACCGGCGAAGGTCAAACGGGGTTCGCCCTGGGCATGGACGCGGCCGTCCGCCGCCAGATGGAAATCGCCCGCCGGATGCTGGGCCGGGTTGTCCACCAGCAGCAGCCAGGCGCCGCCTTCCGGCAGGTCCCGCGCAAGGCCGAAGGCCAAGGCCGGATCCCAGTCGCACCAGACGTCGCCGTTGATCACCAGGAAAGGCGCGCCGCCCAGCAGGGGCAGGGCCTGGGCGATGCCGCCGGCGGTTTCCAGGGCGGCCGCCTCGGCCGAATAGCGGATCCGCACGCCGTATTCGCGGCCGTCGCCCAGCGCCCGCTCGATTTCGTGGCCGAGCCAGGCGTGGTTGATGACGATGTCGCGGATGCCGGCCGCGGCCAGCCGTTGCAGATGCCAGACGATCAGCGGCTTGCCGCCCACGGACAGCAGCGGCTTGGGCAGGCGATCCGTCAGCGGGCGCATGCGCTCGCCGCGGCCCGCCGCAAGGATCATGGCCCGCATCAGAACGTATACCCGACGGAGACTTCGCGGTTGTCCAGCTTGTCCAGCAGGCGCAGCAGCGGAGTGAAGACGCCGTAGCGCTGGGCCACCTGGCGGACGTAGCCGTTCACGCGCGGCATGTGGGCCAGGTAGTGCGCCTTGCCGTCGCGGTGATTGAGCCGCGCGAAGACGCCCATGATGCGCAGGTTGCGCTGCAGCCCCATCCATTCGTAGGCGCGATGGAATTCCGCGAAGTCGGCGTCCACGGGCAGGCCGGCGGCGCGCGCCATCTCCCAGTAGCGGATGGCCCAGTCCAGTTGCTGGGGTTCTTCCCAGGTGGTGCGGGCGTCGGTGACGAGCGAGGCCAGGTCGTAGGTGATGGGGCCGGCCAGCGCGTCCTGGAAGTCGATGACCCCGGGGTTGGGGCCATATTGCGGCTGGTCGCAGACCATGAGGTTGGGCGAGTGGAAATCGCGGTGGACCAGCACCCGGGCCTGGCCGCCGTTGCTGGCCGAGAGCAGCGCGAAGATCTTGTCCAGGGCGTTCGCGGTCTTGTCATCCAGCGCGACGCCATGGTGTTTCCCCACATACCACTCGGGAAACAGTTTCAGCTCGTCGGCCAGCCGGGCCGTGTCGTAGGTGCCCAGCCCGGCGGTGGATGCCTGCTGCAGCCGGATCAGCGCGGCGAGGGCATCGCGGTACAGCGCCTGGAGCTGGCCGTCCGAAAGCCCGGCCTGGATGCGCTGGTAATAGGTCTGTTCGCCCAGGTCGGTCAGGAGCAGCAGGCCCAGATCCAGGTTCTTTTCCAGTACGGCGGGCACGTTGAGGCCGGCGTCCGCCAGCAGTTGGCCCACCTGCAGGAACGGGCGCGAGTCTTCGTGCGCCGGAGGGGCGTCCATGACTATCAGGCTGCGTTCGCCCGCGTCCAGCCTGAAATAGCGCCGGAAACTGGCGTCGGCGGACGCCGGGCGCAGCGTGTCCACGGCGAGGTTCAGGGCGGCGGGCAGGCTGCCCAGCCAGGCGCGGATCTGGTCCAGGCGGGGGTCGTGATCGATTTTCAAGGAAGATCCGTGTCAGAAAGGCAAGATTGCTGAAAATTGTGTCGTCCGCACTTAAGGCTGGGCCGATGGCGCGGCTTCTCTATAATACCGGCTCGTTTCCGTTAGCATTGGCCCTTCGCGGGTGCCGGTGTCGGGTTTCCCCATCGTCGAAAAGGGCTGTTTTCACTCGTGCGCAAGGTTCGGTGGTTGATCCTCTCTGCTGTCAGCGTGGCCGCCGGAGCCGTCCAGGCTCAAGGCAGCCAGGGCACCGCTCCCGCAGCATCGTCGGCCACGGCGGCGCCGGTGCTGCGCACATCGCCGGGCCTGCGGGTGCACCGCCTGCCCGACGACAACATTCCCGCCTTCATGGAGGCGGACTCGATCGAGGGCGATCCCGATTCCGACCTGACCCTGACCGGCAACGCCCAGGTGCGCCGCATCGACGGCGTGATCAAGGGTGAC
This sequence comes from Achromobacter veterisilvae, assembly GCF_900496975.1. Lineage (GTDB taxonomy): Bacteria > Pseudomonadota > Gammaproteobacteria > Burkholderiales > Burkholderiaceae_B > Achromobacter > Achromobacter veterisilvae. Next base: position 198,686 of record NZ_UFQC01000002.1, on the reverse strand, counting down.
CGCATCAATTACCGCAAGGACACGGGCGAGGTCGACGTCCAGGGCAGCGCCCGCATGATGCGCGACGGCACCCTGGTGACGGGGCCGAACGCCAAGTTCAACGTGGACAAGTATTCGGGCGAGGTCGAGAAGCCCAATTTCTGGATGGGCGCGACGGGCGGCTTCGCCGTCGCCGAACACGCGGACATCTTCAGCAAGTCGCAGATGCGGCTGCACACGGTGACTTACAGCGGCTGCTCCTGCGAGACGCCGTCCTGGTACATCAAGGCCAATACCGTCGACATCGATTTCGACGAGAACGAAGGCGTGGCGCGCAATGGCGTGCTGTATTTCAAGGACGTCCCGATCCTGGCCTCGCCCTACATGACCTTTCCGGTCAAGAAGGAACGCAAGTCGGGCTTCCTGATGCCGACCTACGGCACGACCAGCCAGGGCGGCATCGACATTTCGCTGCCGTACTACCTGAACCTGGCGCCCAACTACGACATGACGGTGCAGCCGCGCTACTTCTCCAAGCGCGGCCTGCAATTGGGCGGGGAGTTCCGCTACCTGGGGTCGACGTACGCGGGCACCTTGAATGGCACCTACCTGCCCGACGATCATGTCACGGGCGAGGACCGCTGGATGTACTGGTGGCGCCACCAGCAGCGACTGTCCCATGGCTTCTACGCCGACTGGGACGTCGCGAAGGTCTCGGACGACGACTACTTCCGCGATATTTCCCAACTGGGCCTGAACCAGGCTTCCACGACCTACCTGCCGCAGCGCGCGCGGGTCGGCTGGAGCTCCAAATACTGGAGCGCCTATGCCCAGGTCTACAAGTACCAGACGCTGCAGGATCCCGACGCGCCGCTGGTGCCGCCGTACGACAAGGTCCCCGAACTGTACCTGCGCGGCGCGCGCTACGATTGGGGCGGCTTCGACGTGGACTGGACCTCCACCGCCGTGCGTTTCAGCATTCCCACGGTAGGTGGGGCGCGGCAGGGGCCGCAGGGGGACCGACTCCAGAGCTACCCGACGGTCTCCTATCCGATCGTGAGGCCGGGCTGGTTCCTCGTGCCGAAGGCGGGCGTGAACTACACGCAATACCAGACCGACTGGTACGGCCGCGACTGGCTGAGCCTTAACTCCGGGGCCGCCGCGGGCACCTCGGCGGGTTATCCCCGTTCCCAGTCGCGCACCGTGCCGATCATGTCGCTGGACACCGGGCTGATCTTCGAACGCGATACCTCGCTGTTCGGCAAGGCGTCCATCCAGACCCTGGAACCGCGCCTGTACTACCTGTACGTGCCGTACCGCGACCAGTCCAAGATGCCCGTCTACGATACGTCGCTGGCGGACTTCAGCTTTTCGCAGGCCTTCGAGGAAAACATCTATACCGGCGGCTGGGACCGGATTTCCAATGCCAACCAGCTCACGGCGGCGCTGACCTCGCGCTGGCTGGACGCCAATACCGGTTTCGAGCGCATGTCGCTGGCCGTGGCCCAGCGGCTGTATTTCGCGGACCAGAAGGTCACGCTGCCCGGCGAGACGCCGCGCGAGAACGTGCGCTCCGACTTCCTGGTGGGCGCCAGCGCGGCCCTGACCGACTCGCTCACCACCGAGGTCGCGGCGCAATACAATCCGTACGACAGCAACTGGTCGCGCGGCCTGGTGAGCGCGCGCTGGTCGCCCCAGCGCCTGACCACCGTGGCCCTCTCCTATCGCTACCAGCGCGATCCCCAGCCGGGCGTTTCGTACCAGCCCCAGGGACAGAACCAGGTCAGCCTGGCGGTCCAATGGCCGTTCAGCAAGCGCTGGTACGGCGTGGGCCGGGTGGACTATTCCTTGCGCTCCGGTTCCTCCAGCACGATCGCCAACACGACGGAAGAACCGCGCGTGACGCAGGCCATCGCCGGCCTGGAGTACAAAGGAGATTGCTGCTGGGTCGGCCGGGTGGTCTACCAGCGCTATGCCGTTTCGGCGGCCGACACCAATTCCGCGGTGTTCCTGCAGCTTGAGCTGACCGGTCTGGGCTCCCTGGGAACCGACCCGATGAACCTGCTGAACAGAAGTATCCCCGGCTACTCGCGCATCACGCCGCCTGTGCCTACCGGGACCACATTTGAAAGGTATGAATAATGCGTAGGTTGCACTCTTTGCGCCGCCTCTCCGGCAATGCGTTGCTGCTGGCCGTGTGCGCCGGCTTGCCCGCCGCGTATGCGGCCGAGCAGAACGGCAAGGGCTCGAACAATGGCGCCAAGGCCGCTTCCGCGCAGAACGGCGCGAAGGCCCCGTCCGCGCAGAAGAACGCCGCCCCGGCTCCCCAGGGCGAGCAGTTCGTCGACGGGATCGCCGCGGTCGTCGACAAGGACGTGATCACGCTGCGCGAGCTGCGCGACGCGTCCCAGCGCATCGCGGGCGAGCTGAAGTCCCGCGGCATCCAGGTGCCCGACGACCAGACCTTGCAGCACCAGGTGCTGCAGCGCCTGATCATGGAGCGCGTGCAGCGCCACGAGGCGGACCGCATGGGCATCCGCGTGGAAGATGCGCAGGTCGACCAGGCCATCCAGACCATCGCCGGCCGCAACAAGATCAGCGTGGACCAGTTGCGCCAGGAACTCGAGAAATCGGGCACCACCTGGGACGCCTACCGCAAGTCGCTGCGCGACGAGATCCGCACGGATCGCCTGCGCCAGCGCGCGGTGGATTCCACCATTGTCATTTCCGACGCCGAGGTCGACGCTTTCCTGAAGGACCAGCGGCGCAATCCGGCGTTCGGCGCCGAGCCGGCGCCCCAGCCGCAGCCCCAGGCCCGGCCGGAACCCGCGCCCGAGCAGGCCGCCGCGCCAGCGGGCCCGATGCTTTATGCCCTGGCCCAGATCCTGGTGCGCGTGCCCGAGGGCTCGTCGCCCGAACAACTGGCCGCGCTGCGCAAGAAGGCCGAAGGCCTGCTGGCCCAAGCCAAGCGCGGCGACGATTTCGCCAGCCTGGCCGCCGCCGCCTCGGACGGCCCCGAAGCCTTGCAAGGCGGCGTCATGGGCGTGCGCCCGCTCGACGGCTGGCCCGACCTGTTCGTGAAGGCCGTCGGCGGCCTGCAGAAAGGGCAGGTCAGCAGCCTGATCCAGAGCGGCAACGGTTTCCACATCATCAAGGTGATGGACCGCGGTTCCGCCCAGCCCGCGCCCAGCCGCACGGCCCGCGCGCCGGCACCGGCACCGGCGCCGCAACCCGCCGCGCGTCCGCAGCAGGCGCAGCAGGGGCCGGTGGAAGTCGTGCAGACCCGCGCGCGCCACATCCTGATCAAGACCTCCACCGTCATGAGCGACGATCTGGCGCGGCAGCGCCTGGAGCAGGTCCGCCAGCGGCTGGTGAGCGGCGGCGCCAAGTTCGAAGACATGGCGCGCCAGTACTCGCAGGACGCCACGGCCCCGCAGGGCGGCGAACTGGGATGGCTGAACCCCGGCGAAACCGTGCCGCCGTTCGAGGCCGCCATGAACGCGCTGCAGCCGGGCGAGATCAGCCAACCGGTCCAGTCGCCTTTCGGTTGGCACCTGATCCAGGTTGAAGAGCGCCGCCAGCACGACGCCTCCGACGACGTGGCCCGCATGAAGGCCCGCCAGGTGCTGTTCGAGCGCCGCGCCCAGCCGGCGTTCGAAGACTGGCTGGACCAGTTGCGCGCGCAGGCGTATGTCGACAACCGCCTGGAAAAGCAGCAGAAGATCCAGCAGAACAACCGCTAAACGCATTACGGGCTTTACATGTCTCAACACCAGGCGCGCAAGCGCTTCGGCCAGAACTTCCTGACCGACGAGAGCGTCGTCGAGTCCATCGTCAGGGCGGTTGCTCCCGCCCGCGGCGATGCCGTGGTCGAGATCGGGCCGGGCCTGTCCGCGCTGACCCGGCCGCTGCTTGACCGCCTGGATCACCTGACCGCGGTCGAGATCGACCGCGACCTGGCCGCCCGCCTGCGCAAGCAGTTCGAGGAAAGCCGCCTGACCGTGGTCGAGGCGGACGCGCTGACGGTGGATTTTTCCCAGTTCGGCAGCGCATTGCGGATCGTGGGCAATCTGCCCTACAACATTTCCAGCCCCCTGCTGTTCCACCTCATGACGTGGGCCGAGCATGTCCGCGACCAGCACTTCATGCTGCAGCGGGAGGTGATCGACCGCATGGTGGCCCAGCCGGGCTCGGGCGAATTCAGCCGCCTCTCGGTGATGCTGCAATCGCGCTATCGCATGCACAAGCTGTTCGACGTGCCGCCCGAGGCCTTCGACCCGCCGCCCAAGGTGGTGTCGGCGATCGTGCGCATGGTGCCCTTGCCGGCCGAACGCCTGCGTCCGGCCAGCGAGCGCGCGTTCGAGACCGTCGTGGCGCGCGCGTTTTCGCAGCGCCGCAAGATGTTGCGTCGGGTGCTGGCCGACTGGGCCGCGCACGTGCCCTGGGAAGCCCTGGACATCCCGCCCACCGCTCGCGCCGAGGATATTTCGGTGGACCGGTACATCCGCCTGTCCGACGCGCTGGTCGAAGCCGGCGTGTTGCAGCGGGGCTAGGCAAGAAAACCGCGCAAGCGGTTTTTTTTATCGTTACAGCATGCGTTTCTGCGCCGCCATCCACAGTTGCATGACGTCGCGGGCGCGTTCGCTCAGCAATTTCTCGGCGTCCGCCAGCGCCTGTTGCAGGGTGATGGGGCCGGGCGCCAGGCTGAACGCGGCGCTGATGCCGCCCGCGTGCAGCGCTTCATAGCCTTCTCCGAGCGAACCGGCCAACGCCACGACGGGCACGCCCGCCCGCTGCGCGATCTTCGCGACGCCGGCGGGCGTCTTGCCCCGCAGCGTCTGCGCGTCCATGCGGCCTTCGCCCGTGAACACCAGCGCGGCGCCTTCGACCGCTTCGGCCAGGCCGCCCAGTTCCGCCACGATTTCGACGCCGGGCCGGAAGCGGGCGTTCAGGAACGCCTTCGCCGCGAAGCCCAGCCCGCCGGCCGCGCCCGCGCCGGGCTCGTGGCGATGGTCCGCCGCCAGGTGCCGCGCGCACACGTCGGCGAAATTCGCCAGCATCCGGTCCAGGTCCCGCACCTGTTCGGGCGTGGCGCCTTTTTGCGGGCCGAACACGTGCGACGCGCCTTGCGGGCCGCACAGCGGATTGTCCACGTCCGACGCGACGTCGATGCGGAGATCCGCCAGGCGCGGATCCAGGCCGCGGGTGTCGATGCTGGCCAATTTGCCGAGCGCGCCGCCGCCCGGCGGCAGGCTGCGGCCTTCCGCGTCGAGCAGGCGCACGCCCAGGGCCGTCAGCATGCCGGCGCCGGCGTCGTTGGTGGCCGATCCGCCCAGGCCCAGGATGATGCGCGTGGCGCCCGCGTTGACGGCGGCCAGCATCAGTTCGCCCACGCCGTGGCTGCTGGCGCGCATCGGGTCGCGCCTGGCGGGCGTGATCAGTTCCAGGCCCGCCGCCGCGGCCATTTCGATCACCGCCGTGCCGTCTTCCAGCAGGCCCCACGTCGCGTCGACCTTATAGCCCAGCGCGTCGTTCACCGCCAGTTGCCGCGCCTTGCCGCCGGTGGCCGCGAGCACGGCCTCGACCGTGCCTTCGCCGCCGTCGGCCATCGGAATGCACACCGTATGGGCGCCGGGAAAAGCGGCCTTGACGCCGCGTGCAATGGCCGCGGCCGCGTCGGGCGCGGAAACGCTTTCTTTGAACGAGTCGGGAGCGATGACGATTTTCACGGATTCGAACGGGCTGGTTTTGGGGTTGGCGTGACGCCCATGATACCCGCCTGTACGCAGGCGGCGTACCATAACGCTTCCGTTGTTTTTGCGAGAGTGGACCGCCATGCCCGTATTGCGCCGCACCAAAATTGTCGCCACCCTGGGACCCTCGACTTCGACGCCCGAACGCATCGAAGCGATGATCCGCGCGGGCCTGGACGTCGCCCGCCTGAACTTCTCGCACGGCAGCGCGGACGACCACCGCGAGCGCGCCCGCCTGGTGCGAGAAATCGCCGCGAAGCAAGGTCGTTTCGTGGCCATCATGGGCGATCTGCAGGGGCCCAAGATCCGCATCGCGCGCTTTACCGACAAGCAGGTCCAGTTGCAGGCCGGGCAGCCCTTCACCCTGTCGCGCGCTTATCCCAAAGAGGCCGGCACGGCCAGCATCGTGGGCATCGATTACCCCGAGCTGGTGCAGGACTGCCGCGTCGGCGACGAACTGCTGCTCGATGACGGCCGAGTGGTGCTGGTGGTGGACCGCGTCGAGGGCGACGAGGTCCACACCACGGTGACCGTGGGCGGCCCGCTGTCGAACAACAAGGGCATCAACCGGCGCGGCGGCGGCTTGTCCGCGCCCAGCCTGACCGACAAGGACCGCGTCGACATCAAGCTGGCCGCGGAAATGGAACTGGACTATGTGGCGGTGTCGTTCCCGCGCTATGGCAGCGACATCGACGAGGCGCGCACGCTGCTGGCGGCGGCCGGCAGCCAGGCGTGGATCATCGCCAAGATCGAGCGCGCCGAGGCCGTGGCCGACGACGAGGCGCTGGACGCCCTGATCCGGGCGAGCGATGGCGTGATGGTCGCGCGCGGCGACCTGGGCGTGGAAGTGGGCGACGCCGAGCTGGTGGGCATCCAGAAACGCATCATCCAGCACGCGCGCACCTTGAACAAGGTCGTCATCACCGCGACCCAGATGATGGAGTCGATGATTTCCAGCCCCATGCCGACGCGGGCCGAAGTGTCCGACGTGGCCAACGCGGTGCTGGACTACACCGACGCCGTCATGCTGTCGGCGGAAAGCGCGTCCGGGCAGTACCCGGTCGAAACCGTGCAAGCCATGGCGCGCGTGTGCCTGGGCGCGGAAAAGCATCCGACCTCGACCGTTTCCCATCATCGAATGGGCGAGACCTTCACGCGCTGCGACGAGACCATCGCGCTGGCCGCCATGTACGCGGCCAACCATTTCCCCGGCGTAAAGGCGATCATCTCGCTGACGGAAAGCGGCCATACGCCGCTGATCATGTCGCGCATCCGCTCGGGCGTGCCGATCTACTGCTACAGCCCGCACAGCCTCACGCAGAACCGGGTGGCGATGTTCCGCGGCGTCTATACCATTCCGTTCGCGCCGTCGGACTACGAGCCCGCCGACCTGAGCAATGCCGCCATCGACGAATTGCGCCGCCGCAGCCTGGTCCAGACCGGGGACTGGGTGATCCTGACCAAGGGCGATTTCTACCGCGACAGCGGCGGCACCAACGGCATGAAGATCCTGCTGGTGGATTGAGCGCGCGGCACCCGGGAGGCCTTCCCGGCCGCGCGGGCTTCAGCCGAAGAACCAGTAGCACACGCCGATGGCCGCCAGCACGCCGGCCAGGTCGGCGATCAGCGCGCAGCCCACGGCGTGGCGCGCGCGCAGGATCCCCACCGATCCGAAATACACCGCCAGCACGTAGAACGTGGTCTCGGTGCTGCCCTGGACGACGGCCGACAGCAGCGCCGGGAAACTGTCCACGCCGAAGTGCGTCATCGTCTCCAGCATCATGGCGCGCGCCGCGCTGCCCGAGAACGGCTTGACCAGGGCGGTGGGCAGGGCGTCCACGAAACGCGTGTCCCAGCCCGCGTGCTGGGCCATCCAGCGGATGCCGTCCAGCAGGAAGTCCAGCGCGCCGGACGCGCGCAGCACGCCCACCGCGCACAGCATGGCCACCAGGTATGGCAGCAGGCTCTTGGCGATGTCGAAGCCTTCCTTGGCGCCTTCGATGAAGGCTTCGTAGACCGGCACTTTCTTCCAGGCGCCGGCGATCAGGAACGCCAGCAGGATGCCGAACAGGGCCAGGTTGCCCATCAGCGACGACAGCGAGGCGATGGCGGCGGCCGACATGCCCGCCAGCAGCGCCATGAACCCGCCCATGAGCAGCGCGGCGCCGCCCAGCCACAGCATGACGACCGGGTCGGCCAGCCGCAGGCGCTGGCAGGCCGCCACCGCCAGGAAACCCGCCAGGGTCGACGCGCTGGTGGCCAGCAGGATGGGCAGGAACACAAGGGTGGGATCCGGCGCGCCCTGCTGGGCCCGGAACATGAACAGGGTGACCGGCAGCAAGGTCAGCGACGAGGCGTTCAGCACCAGGAAGAGGATCTGCGCGTTGGTGGCGGTCTCGGGCGTGGGGTTCAGGGATTGCAGTTCGCGCATGGCGCGCAGCCCGATCGGCGTGGCGGCATTGTCCAGCCCCAGGCCGTTGGCGGCGAAGTTCAGCGTGATCAGGCCGATGGCGGGATGGTTGCGAGGCACTTCGGGCATCAGGCGCGCGAACAGCGGGCCCAGCATCCGCGCAAGCCATTCCACCAGGCCGGCGCCTTCGGCGATGCGCAGAAAGCCCAGCCACAAGGTCAGCGTGCCGAACAGCAGCACCATCACTTCCACGGACACGCGCGCCATGTCGAACAGGCTGGCCACCATCAGGCGGAACACTTCGGGATCGCCGACGGCCAGCCAGCGGTACAGCGCGGCCGCCGCCGCGGTGAGGAAGAAGCCCAGCCAGAGTTTGTTCAGCATGCGGAAATTGCCCGGGTAGCGATTCGGTGCGCGCCAGCGCGACGCCGCCCATTGTCGCATCCCGGCAAGCCGCAGCTTGGCCCGCGGCCGCCAATTCTGGTACTTTGGCCCCAGGGAAATAACACATAACAGTGAGAGATACTCATGGATTTCAATGCCTGGCGCCGGCGCCGCATCTCGGAACCCGCGTACCGCTGGGCGCGCAACGCGCTGCCGGCCATGTCGGCGACCGAGCGCGAAGCCATCGAGGCCGGCGACACCTGGTGGGACGCCGACCTGTTCACCGGCAATCCCGATTGGCGCAAGCTGCTGGACGTGCCCGCCGCCGCGCTGACGCCGGACGAGCAGCGCTTCATCGACGGCCCCGTGGCCCGGCTGTGCGCCATGCTGGACGAATGGGACATCACCTGGAACCGGCGCGACCTGCCGCCCGGGGTCTGGGCCTTCCTGAAGGCCGAGCGCTTCTTCGGCATGATCATTCCGAAGCGCCATGGCGGCCTGGGGTTCTCGCCCTACGCGCATTCCGAAGTGGTGCGCCGCATTTCGGCCTATTCCATTACGGCGGGCGTGACGGTCATGGTGCCCAACTCGCTGGGCCCCGGCGAACTGCTGATGCAGTTCGGCACGCCCGCCCAGCGCGACTACTGGCTGCCGCGGCTGGCGGACGGCCGCGAAGTGCCGTGCTTCGGCCTCACCAGCCCCGAGGCGGGCTCGGACGCGGCGTCCATGGTGGACACGGGCGTCGTCTGCCGGCAAGTGGTGGACGGCCGCGAGCTCATCGGGATCCGCCTGAACTGGCACAAGCGCTACATCACGCTGGGGCCCGTCGCCACGGTGCTGGGCCTGGCGTTCAAGATGTCGGACCCGGACGGCATCCTGGGCGGCCCCAAGGACATCGGCATTTCGGTCGCGCTGGTGCCGACCGAGGCGCCCGGCGTCGAGATCGGCCGCCGCCACCTTCCGGCCATGCAGGTCTTCCAGAACGGCCCCAACCGGGGGCGCGACGTGTTCGTGCCGCTGGACGCGCTGATCGGCGGCGCCGAGCGCGCCGGCCACGGCTGGCAGATGCTGATGAGCGCGCTGGCGGCGGGCCGGGGCATTTCCCTGCCGTCGCTGTCGGCCGCCGCCGCGGTGATGTGCGCGCACACCACCGGCATGTACGCGCGCGTGCGCGAACAGTTCGGCATCCCCGTCGGCAAGTTCGAAGGCGTGCAGGAGCGGCTTGCCAACCTGGCGGGCAATGCCTATCTGGTGGAGGCCGCCAGGCGCCTGACCTGCGCCGCGCTGAACCAGGGCGTGAAGCCGGCGGTGGTGTCGGGCATCATGAAGTACCACGCCACCGAACGCATGCGCGGCTCCGTCAACGACGCGATGGACATCCACGCGGGGCGCGCGGTCATCGACGGCCCCAGCAATTACCTGGGCGCGCTGTACCGCGCCGTGCCCATCGCCATCACGGTCGAAGGCGCCAACATCCTGACGCGCAACCTGATCATCTTCGGGCAGGGCGCGATCCGCGCCCATCCCTACCTGATGCCGGAAATCCTGGCGCTCGGCAATCCCGACGAAGAGCGCGGCATCGCCGTGTTCCACGACGTGTTCTGGCGGCACCTGCGCCACACGGGGATCAACGCCCTGCGCGCCATCGGCCGCGCCTGGACCGGCGGGGTGCTGGCGCCCGCGCCGGCGTCAGGCCCCACGGCCGGGCATTACCGGCGGCTGGGCCGCTATGCGTCGGGTTTCGCCTTGCTGGCGGACGCGACGCTGGCGCAATTGGGCGGCGGCCTGAAGCGGCGCGAGATGATCTCGGCGCGGCTGGGGGACATCCTGTCGGAACTGTACCTGCAGTCCGCGGTGCTCAAGCGCTGGGAGGACGAAGGCCGCAAGCACGATGACCTGCCCCTGGTGCACTGGTGCCTGGAACAGGGCTATGCCAGCATCGAGAAAAGCATGGACCAGGTGCTGCGCAACCTGCCGGGCCGCGTGCTGTCCTGGGGCCTGCGCGCGGCCATCCTGCCGCTGCGCCTGGCCCGGGGGCCGAGCGACGCCCTGACCCGGGAATGCGCGGAGCTGCTGCTCAAGCCGTCGCCCACGCACGCGCGGCTGGCCGCCGATCTGCACCGGGAGCCCGGCGGCCCCCATTCCGGCGGCGATCCGGTGGGCCTGCTGACCCGCGCGTTCGCGCTTGCGGACGCGGTTCAGCCGCTGCGCGACCGCCTGCGCCAATCGGGCGTGCGCGATTGGCGCGAGGCACACCGGCGCGGTGCGATCACCGACGCGCAGGCGGCGCAGTTCGAGGAGGAGAAACCATCGTGTCGCAAGTCCTGCAGGTGGACGATTTCGCGCCCGAGGACTTGTCCCCGTCGGCCGCGCAAACGGGCGCGGCGGATGAGGGAGGGGGCGCCTAGCCGGGGGCGCCTCAGCCGGGGGCGCCTGGCCGGGACGCCTAATCGTCCTGGTTGGGGTCCATGTCCGGAAACAGGATCTCGGTGAAGCCGAACTTCGAGAAATCCTGGATGCGGGACGGATAGAGGCGGCCGATCAGGTGGTCGCACTCGTGCTGCACCACGCGAGCGTGGAAGCCTTCGGCTTCCCGCTCGATGAGCTGGCCATAGGGGTCGCGCCCGCTATAGCGGATATGGCGGTAGCGCGGCACCATGCCGCGCAGGCCCGGCACCGACAGGCAGCCTTCCCAGCCGTCCTCCATCTCGTCCGACAGCGGCGTGATGACGGGGTTGCACAGGATCGTCTGCGGCACGGGCGGCGCGTCGGGATAGCGTTCGTTGCGGTCGAAGCCGAAGATCACCAGTTGCAGGTCCATGCCGATCTGCGGCGCGGCCAGGCCCACCCCTTGGGCGGCGGCCATCGTTTCGAACATGTCGTCGATCAGCGCGTGCAGTTCGGGCGTGTCGAAGCGCTCCACGGGCGCGGCCACGCGCAGCAGCCGGGGATCGCCCATTTTGAGGATGGGATGGATCATGGGAGTTCCTTGCTTGTTTGCCAGTGTTCAGTGCATCAGTGTCTGACACCCTTGCGGGATGCCAGGCAAGCTTGAAGCAGCCGGTCCGGGTGTCAGACACCGGCGCAGTGCATCAGTGTCTGACACCCTTACGGGACGCCAGGCAAGCTTGAAGCAGCCGGGCCGGGTGTCAGACACCTGCGCAGTGCATCAGTGTCTGACACCCTTACGGGATACCAGGCAAGCTTGAAGCGGCCGGCCCGGGTGTCAGACACCTGCGCAGTGCATCAGTGTCTGACACCCTTACGGGAGACCAGGCAAGCTTGAAGCAGCCGGCCCGGGTGTCTGACACCTGCGGCGCCGTTCAAACTTGGCTGGGTGTCAGACACACAAGGTGTCAGACACCAGAGTATTTAGTCTTCACGTCCTTTCTTTTCGATGAATTCAATCTTATAGCCATCCGGGTCTTCGACGAAGGCGATGACGGTCTTGCCGTGCTTCATCGGGCCGGCCTCGCGGGTGACCTTGCCGCCTTTTTCCTTGACCTTGTCACAGGCTTCGTAGGCGTTGTCCACTTCCAGGGCGATGTGGCCGTAGCCGGTGCCCAGGTCGTACTTTTCCGTGTCCCAGTTGTGGGTGAGTTCGATGACGGCGCCTTCGGACTCGTCCTGGTAGCCCACGAAGGCCAGCGTGAACTTGCCGTCGGGGTAGTCCTTGCGGCGCAGGACGCGCATGCCGAGCACGTTGGTGTAGAAGTCGATGGACTTGTCGAGGTTGCCGACTCGCAGCATGGTGTGGAGCATACGCATGGATGTCTTCCTTAAGCGGTGAGGGGGAGCGGGAAGAACCCGCCGCTCGCGGCGGATTCCCGGGAGATGCCGATGTCGCCCAGCGCGGCGCCCATGGCGTCGACCGCCAGGCGCATCCGGTCCGGGCCGAAGGCGCCGATGCAGCCGACCCGGAACGTGGGCTGTTCGGTGTTGTAGAAGTTGCTGAGCACGTAGCCGCGGCGCTTGAGCGCATCGACGAACAATTGCAGGTTCCAGGTCGGCGCGTCCGGGGCCAGGACGTTGACGACGATGGGGCCTTGCAGGGCGGGCGGCAGGTACGGGGTCAGGCCCAGGGCGCCGATGCCGTCGTACAGCGCGCGCATGTTCGCCGTGTAGCGCGCCAGACGGGCCTCGCGGCCTTCTTCATGATACAGGTCCAGCGCCACGGCCAGCGCGGCCAGCGTGGGCGCGGGCGGGGTGAAGCGCGGGCCGGCGTTGGGCTGCAGGGTGTGCTGGTAGATGTCGGCCAGGTCCAGCGACCAACTGCCGGCATTGCCGCGCGCGGCTTCCAGGCTGTCGCGCCGGGCCACGACGAACGCGGCGCCGGGCAGGCCTTCCAGGCACTTGTTGGCGGTCAGCACCACGGCGTCCACGGCGGGCAGGCCGCGCAGGTCCAGGGGTAGCGCGCCGAAGGCGGACACCGCGTCGACGATGACGCGGCGGCCCAGCGCGTGGGCGATGCGCGCCAGTTCCGGCACGTCGTGGCAGATCCCGCTGCCGGTTTCGCTGTAGACCAGCGCCAGGTGCGTCAGCGTGGGATCCTGTTCCAGCGCCGCGGCGACCGCCAGCGGGTTCACGCGTTCGGCCGGGCCCACGGCCAGGGGCACCGCGATCCGGCCCGCGTCGCCCGCCAGTTTCTGCAGGCGGGCGGCGTAGGCGCCGGTGGAGGGCGCCAGCAGCCTGCCGCCCTGCGGGACAAAGGTGCGGATCGCGGCTTCCACCGCAAAATGGCCGCAGCCGGGCAGCGCCAGCGCGGCGTGTTCGTCGGGCGAGGCCTGCGCAACGCGCAGCACGCCGTCGCAGACCTGCCGGTAGGTCTGGCGGAAATCGTTGTCCCAGGGCGCGTAGTCCTGCGCCATGGCGGCTTTCACCCGCGCGTCGGTCGTGACCGGGCCCGGAATCAGCAGCAACATTTCAAGGCTCCTTGTGTGGGAACAGGACAAGCACCCCTCTTCAAGCCGCCTCAGAACTGGGGCAGGGAAGCGGGGTCGTGACGCCGCAGGATGTTCTTGGCGTCTTCGAAGCCGGGCAGTATCTGCCCCACTTCGCGCCAGAAGTCCTGACTGTGGTTCATTTCGCGCAGATGGGCAAGCTCGTGGGCGATGACGTAGTCGATGATGGCGGGCGCGAAATGGATCAGGCGCCAGTTCAGCATGATGTTGCCGTCGCTGGTGCAGGACCCCCAGCGCGTGGCGGCGGACGACAGGCGCCAGCGCTGGATCTTCAGCCCGCTGATCTGCAGGAAGTGCGCGAGGCGGGCGCCGAACCAGGCGCCGGCGCGCTGCTGCAGCCAGGCCTGGGCGGAATCGCGGATGCGGCCCTGGTCCGCCGAGGACGGCAGCGCCAGCCACAGCGTGTCGCCGTCCTGGGGCGCTTCGGCGTCGCCGGACAGATAGGCCTGGCGGCTGTCGCCGCTCACGCCGATCACGATGCGCTTGCCCAGGTAGGGCAGTTCGCCGCCCGGCTGCCAGCGCGTGTGCGCCATGGCCAGTTGTTGCTTGCGGGCATGCCATTCACGCAGCTTGGCCAGGATCCAGCGGGATTTTTCGCGCACGGCGTCGTCGATCTGCGCCAGCGTGACCCAATTGGGGGCCGTGACGCGCAAGCCGTCGTCCGTCACCACGAAACCGATGCTGCGGCGGCGCGAGCGCAGCAGCACGAAGCCGATGGGCTGCTGCTCGGTCGGGACCTCGCGCCAGCGCGCGCCGGGCGGCAGCGGATCGGGGCAGGGCGTGGGGACGCGCGACGAGGCGTTGGGCGAGAGCGTCAGCAGCGGTTCGCCCGCGGGGGCGGAGGCGGGCGGGGCGCCGGGGTAGAGGGGCTTGGGGGGCGTAGGCTGAAGCGGGGCCGGCCTGGGCGTGGCGGCCAGCGGCGGCGCGCCCGCGGGCGCGCCGTTTGGCTGTACGTCGAACAGGAGTTCGAGCTGATCAGGGCTGGACATACCTTTCAGGATTGAGACGCCGCATTTCCCCTTCGATCCAGTCCTGAACCTTCTGGTTCAGTTCATCGGGGGAGAGTCCCTTGGATTCTATCGCGGGACCGATGGACAGGGTGACGAGGCCCGGATATTTCACGAAGGCGTTGCGCCGCCAGCACTCGCCGGCGTTATGCGCCACGGGAATGACGACGGCGCCGGTGCGGGACGCCAGCAGCGCGCCGCCCATCTTGTAGCGGGCGACCTTGCCCGGCGCGACCCGGGTGCCTTCCGGAAACAGCAGGGGCCAGCGGCCTTCGTCCAGGCGGGTCTGGCCTTGCTTGACCACCTGTTCGAAAGCGTCGCGCCCTTTCGCGCGGTCGATCGCGATCATGCGCAGCAGCGCCAGGCCCCATCCGAAGAACGGCACCATGTGCAGTTCCTTCTTGTAGACGAAGCAGACTTCGCGGGGCATGTAGGCCGGGAAGAACAGCGTTTCCCAGGCCGACTGGTGCTTGGACAGCAGCACGGCCGGGCCGTCGGGCAGGTTTTCCCAGCCCTTGACCTGCCAGCGGATGCCGCAGAAGACCTTGGCGCCCCAGATGGCCAGGCGCGGCCAGCCCACGGTGAGCCGGTAGCGCCAATGCAGCGGCAGCGGCGCCCACAGGATGCAGGCGAAGGCGTAGGGGATGACCGTGACGGCCAGGAACAGGAAGTACAGCAGCGAGCGTAGCCGGGCCATCGGATCAACTGTCCTGAAGCAGGGCGTCGGCCACGGCCGACAGGTCATCGAATACGCGCGCGTTCTCGGGCAGGCCGCCCTTGGCCAGCGTCTTCTTGCCGTTGCCGGTCAGCACCAGCCAGGGCGAGCAGCCGACCGACGACGAGGCCTGCAGGTCGCGCAGCGAATCGCCGACCGCCGGCACGCCGGCCAGGTCCACGTCGTAGCGGTGGCCGATCTGCTCGAACATGCCCGAGCGGGGCTTGCGGCAGGTGCAGTTGTCGTCCGGACCGTGCGGACACATGAAAACGGCGTCGATGCTGCCGCCGGCGGCGGCCAGCTCGCGCCGCATCTTGGCGTGGATGGCGGTCAGCGTGTCCATGTCGAACAGGCCGCGCGCCAGGCCGGACTGGTTGGTGGCGACCACCACTTTCCAGCCCGCCTGCGTCAGCCGGGCGATGGCATGCAGGCTGCCGGGCAGGGCGATCCATTCGTCGGGATTCTTGACGAAGGCGTCGCTGTCCTGGTTGATGACGCCGTCGCGGTCGAGGATGATCAGCTTCACTGTGCGAGCCTGGAAATATCCGCCACCTGGTTCATCAGGCCGTGCAACTGGCCCAGCAAGGCCAGCCGGTTGGCGCGCACGGCCGGGTCTTCGGCCATGACCATGACGTCGGCAAAGAAGGCGTCCACCGGTTCGCGGACCTGGGCCAGCGTGGTGAGGCTGCCGGCGAAGTCGCCGGCGGCCCGTTGCGCCTCGGCCTTCGGGCGCAGGGCGGACACGGCGGCCGCCAGCGCTTTCTCGGCCGGTTCCACCAGCGCGGCGCCGTCGACCGCGCCGATCTCGCCTTCGGCCTTCTTCAGCAGGTTGCCGATGCGCTTGTTGGCGGCGGCAAGGCTGGCGGCTTCCGGCAACTGCGCGAACGCGGCGGCGGCGCGCACGCGCTCGGCCACCTGGTGCAGGGGCGGGGCCAGGGCGACGACGGCTTCCACCGCATTGCGGTCGAACTCGTTGATGAGCTGGTTGCGATAGCGCTCGTAGATGAAGGCGCGGACTTCGGCCAGCGTGCCGGCCGGGACCTTGCCGGCCGGGAACGTGCCCGCCGCCAGTTCCAGCAGGCCGTCCAGCGACAGGGGGCCGTCCTGGCTGATCTTCAGCCAGCCGCCCGCGGCCAGTTGTTCGAACGCGCTGATCAAACCCAGCGCGGCGCGGCGCAGGCCGAAGGGGTCGCGTTCGCCGGTGGGCGCCAGGCCGATGGCCCAGATGCCGACCAGGGTTTCGACGCGCTCGGCGATGAACAGCACGGCGGCGGTCAGCGATTCCGCGGTGACGGGCGTGTCGTAGCGGTTGCGGTACTGGTTGCGCAGGGCCTGCACCACGCTGTCGGGCTCGCCGTCGCCGGCCGCGTAGTACGCGCCCATGACGCCTTGCAGTTCGGGGAATTCGCCGACCATGTTGGAACCCAGGTCGGCCTTGGCCAGCATGGCGGCGCGGTCGGCGGCGGACACGTCGCCGCCCAGTTGCCCGGCCACGCCGCGGGCGATGGCGCGCACGCGCTCGACGCGCTCGAGCTGCGTGCCCAGCTTGTTGTGATAGACGATGGAGCCCAGTTGTTCGACGCGCGCGGCCAGCGGCGTCTTGCGGTCGGTCTCGAAGAAGAACTGCGCGTCGGCCAGGCGGGGGCGCACCACGCGCTGGTTGCCTTCGACGATGTTCACCGGGTTGTCCGTGCGCATGTTGCTCACGATCAGGAAGTGGTGCGTCAGGCGGCCGGTGGCCGGATCGAACAGCGGGAAGTACTTCTGGTTCAGCCGCATGGTCAGGATCAGGCATTCCTGCGGCACCTGCAGGAACTGTTCTTCGAACTCGCCCACGTAGACGGTGGGGTGTTCGACCAGCGCGGTGACTTCATCCAGCAGCGCGGCCACTTCCGGGTCGTCGCCCAGGGTGGCGGACAGGCGGCCGGCATGGTCCAGCAACTGGCGCTTGATTTCGTCGCGGCGGCCTTCGAACGAGGCCACGACGCTGCCGCGCTCGGCCAGCGTGGCGGCGTAGGCGTCGGCGTCGGCGAAGGCCACCGGGCCCGCGCTCATGAAGCGGTGGCCCAGCGTCTCGCGGCCGGCCGACAGGCCCAGCGCCGAGACGGGCACCACGTCGGCGCCGAACAGCGCCACCAGGCCGTGCGCCGGACGCACGAACTTGACGGTGGTGACGCCGTCCGCCAACTGGTAGCGCATGACCTTGGGGATGGGCAGGCCGTCGATCGCGGCGTCGATGCCTTCCTGCAGGCCGGCGGCCAACTGGGCGCCGGGGGCCGTGCCGCGCGCGACCAGGTAGTCCTGCTTGCCGTCGGATTCGCGGTCCAGGGTGGAGACGTCGATGTTCTCCAGGCCCTTGGCGGCCAGCTTCTTTTGCAGCGCGGGGGTGGCTTTGCCGTCCTCGGTCAGGCCGATCTTCACCGGCATCAGCTTTTCGGCATAGGGCTGGTCGGGCGCCTGCGCCAGCACGGCGGACAGGTGCACGGCCAGGCGGCGCGGCGTGGAATAGGCGGTCGCGGCGCAGCCGCCGGCCAGCAGGCCGTGGCGGTCCAGCGTGGCGCGCACGCCTTCGGCAAAGGCCTGGCCCAGCTTCTGCAGGGCCTTGGGCGGAAGTTCTTCGGTCAGCAGTTCGACCAGCAGCGGGCGGATGTTCGTCGTCATTTATGCAGCCTCCCCGGCGGCCTTGCCGCGGCCCAGCATGGGAAAGCCCAGTCGTTCGCGGGAATCGTAGTAAGCCTGCGCGACGGCGCGCGACAGGTTGCGGATGCGGCCGATGTAGGCGGCGCGCTCGGTGACGCTGATCGCGCCGCGCGCGTCCAGCATGTTGAAGGTATGGGCGGCCTTCAGCGCGGCCTCGTAGGCCGGCAGCGCCAGCGGCACGTCCATCAGGCGCTTGGCCTCGGCTTCGTAGTCGTTGAAGTGCGAGAACAGCATTTCGGCGGACGAATGCTCGAAGTTGTAGGTGGACTGCTCCACCTCGTTCTGGTGGAACACGTCGCGGTACAGCACGCGGTTGCCGTTGACGCCTTCGGTCCAGACCAGGTCGTACACGCTTTGCACGTCCTGGAGGTACATGGCCAGGCGTTCCAGGCCGTAGGTGATCTCGCCGGTGGTCGGCGTGCAGTCCAGGCCGCCCACTTGCTGGAAGTAGGTGAACTGGGTGACTTCCATGCCGTTCAGCCAGACTTCCCAGCCCAGGCCCCAGGCGCCGAGCGTGGGGTTTTCCCAGTCGTCCTCGACGAAGCGGATATCGTGCTGCGTGGGGTCGATGCCCAGCGCCTTCAGCGAACCGATGTAGAGGTCCAGGATCTCCGGGGGAGCCGGCTTCAGCACGACCTGGTACTGGTAATAGTGCTGCAGCCGGTTGGGGTTTTCGCCGTAGCGCCCGTCCTTGGGGCGGCGCGAGGGCTGCACGTAGGCGGCGCGCCAGGGTTCCGGGCCGATCGCGCGCAGGAACGTGGCGGTGTGCGAGGTGCCGGCGCCGACTTCCATGTCGTAGGGCTGCAGCAGGGCGCAACCCTGCTTGTCCCAGTATTCCTGGAGCGTAAGGATGATTTGCTGAAAGGTGAGCATAGGATTCTTGGAATTCGGCCGCCGGGCAAGGCTTGCCCTGGGCGTGGGAAACCCGGCATTTTAACTGGCCCGGGCCGGTCCTGTTCCCGAATGGCCGGCGGGCGGTTACATCTATGCCTTTCGGGCGCCGCCGAGGGGAATCCGCCGCGCCCCGGGTGGACGCTCCGGGGCCCGCGGCTGCGCCTGGAAACCAATGGTCGTATGATTCCGGGTTGAGTCCCAAGTCTTATATAAAACCCGGAATCCGATCAAAACCCGCGATTTCCGAGAAATCCCGAGAAGGAGCAGCCCCATGTCCGACCTGATCACGGTGGAAGTCACCGACGGCATCCAGATCATCACGATCAACCGCCCCGAAGCCAAGAACGCCATCAACCTGGAAACCGCGCAGGCCATGGCCGCCGCGCTGGACCAACTGGACAGCCGCGACGACATCCGCATCGGCATCCTGACGGGCGGCGGCGGCACGTTTTCGTCGGGCATGGACCTGAAGGCCTTCGCTAAATCGGGACAGCGTCCGTACGTGGAAGGCCGCGGTTTTGCCGGCCTGAACGAAAAGCCGCCGAAGAAACCGCTGATCGCCGCCGTCGAAGGCTACGCGCTGGCGGGGGGCTGCGAAATGGCCCTGGCTTCCGACCTGATCGTGGCCGCCAGCAACGCCAAGTTCGGCCTGCCCGAAGTCAAGCGCGGCCTGGTGGCCGGCGCCGGCGGCATGCTGCGCCTGCCGCGCCGCCTGCCGTACCACATCGCCATGGAAGTCATCCTGACCGGCGAAATGCTGACGGCCGAGCGCGCCCACGCTTTCGGCCTGGTCAACCGCCTGACCGAGCCGGGCGGCGCCCTGGCCGGCGCCCTGGAACTGGCGCGCGCCATCGTCGAGAACGGCCCGCTGGCCGTGCAGACCGCCAAGAGCATCGTGTCGCAGTCCGGCGATTGGGACCAGGAAGGCATGTTCGACCGCCAGCGCCCGCTGATCGCCCACATCTTTTCGTCCGCCGACGCCAAGGAAGGCGCGACCGCCTTCGCCGAGAAGCGCAAGCCCGTCTGGCAAGGCAAGTGAAAAGGCCTCCAGGCAAGAAAAGAACGTTCCATCCCTAGCGCGCGGCCGGCCCCGCCGGCCGCGTTTTCACGTTTTCCATCCAGACAGTCAATTGCCATGTCCGTCATCATTAAAGAAGAAGACTTCATCCAGTCGATCGCCGACGGGATCCAGTTCATCAGCTATTACCACCCCGTGGATTACATCCGCCATCTGGCGCGCGCCTACGAGCGCGAGGAAAGCCCGGCCGCGCGCGACGCGATGGCGCAGATCCTGACGAATTCGCGCATGTGCGCCGAAGGCAAGCGTCCGCTGTGCCAGGACACCGGCATCGTCAACGTCTTCCTGAAGATCGGCATGAGCGTGCGCTTCGACACCAAGCGCACCCTGCAAGAGCTCTGTGACGAAGGCGTGCGCCGCGGCTACCTGAACCCGGACAATCCCTTGCGCGCCTCGGTGCTGGACGATCCGCTGTTCGCCCGCAAGAACACGCGCGACAACACGCCCTGTATCCTGCACGTCGAACTTGTCCAGGGCGACAAGGTCGACGTGCAGATCGCATCCAAGGGCGGCGGTTCGGAAAACAAGACCAAGTTCGCCATGCTGAACCCCAGCGATTCGCTGGTGGACTGGGTGCTGAAGACCGTTCCGACGATGGGCGCCGGCTGGTGCCCCCCGGGCATGCTGGGCATCGGCGTCGGCGGCACCGCCGAAAAGGCCATGCTGATGGCCAAGCAGTCGCTGATGGAAGACATCGACATGTACGAGCTGCTGGCCCGCGGCCCGCAGAACAAGCTGGAAGAGCTGCGCATCGAACTGTATGAAAAGGTCAACGCGCTGGGCATCGGCGCGCAGGGCCTGGGCGGCCTGACGACCGTGCTCGACGTCAAGATCAGCACCTTCCCGACGCATGCGGCCTCCAAGCCCGTCGCCATGATCCCGAACTGCGCCGCCACGCGCCACGCGCATTTCGAGCTGGACGGCTCGGGCCCCGCGCGCCTGGACCCGCCGTCGCTGTCCGAGTGGCCGGAAGTGCACTGGGCGCCGGACTACAACAAGTCCAAGCAGGTCGACCTGAACACGCTGACCAAGGAAGAAGTCGCCAGTTGGAAGCCGGGCCAGACCCTGCTGCTGTCGGGCAAGATGCTGACCGGCCGCGACGCGGCGCACAAGCGCATCCAGGACATGCTGGCCAAGGGCGAGCCGCTGCCCGTGGACTTCACCAACCGCGTCATCTACTACGTCGGCCCGGTCGATCCGGTGCGCGACGAAGTGGTCGGCCCGGCCGGCCCCACCACCGCCACCCGCATGGACAAGTTCACCGACATGATGCTGGAGCAGACCGGCCTGATCTCCATGATCGGCAAGTCCGAGCGCGGCCCGGTCGCGATCGAGTCCATCAAGAAGCACGGCTCGGCCTACCTGATGGCCGTCGGCGGCGCCGCCTACCTGGTGTCCAAGGCGATCCGCGGCGCCAAGGTGCTGGGCTTCGCCGACCTGGGCATGGAAGCCATCTACGAGTTCGACGTGAAGGACATGCCGGTGACCGTGGCGGTCGACGCCCAGGGCACCTCGGTCCACACGACGGGCCCGAAGGAATGGCAGGCCAAGATCGGGAAGATCCCGGTCGCCGTGGCGTAAGCCGACCTGACAGGAAAACGGCCGCTGGTTTCAGCGGCCGTTTTTTTTTTGCGCGGGTGTCTGACACCCCTGAGATATCCCTGTGAACTGAAGTCAGTCTCGTCGGGTGTCAGACACTTTTTCTGTGGCCGCCTTGAACGCGGCAATCGCCTGGGGCGATTTCCCCAGCACGTCGCGCAGCACTTCTTCGGTGTGCTCGCCCAGCAGCGGCGGGGCGCGGCGGTACGCGACCGGCGAGGCCGAAAACCGCAGCGGACTGGCGGTGACGGCGGCGGCTCCGCCGGCCGGATGGGGCAGGTCGCGGCGCAACTGGCGCGCCTGCGCCTGCGGGTGCGCGAAGGCCTGCGCGATGTTATTGATGGGGCCGCAGGGCACGCCTACGGCTTCCAGCCTGGCAATCCAGTCGTCGCGGCGGCCCTGCCGCATGATCGCCGCGAGGATGCCGACCAGCGTTTCGCGGTTGGCCACGCGCAGGCGGTTGGTGGCGAAGCGCGGGTCGTCTCCCAGCTCGCGCGCGCCGATGGCGGCGCAATATGCGCGGTATTGCGATTCATTGCCCGTGGCCACGATCAGGTGGCCGTCGCTGGCGGCGAACACCTGGTAGGGCACCACGTTCTGGTGCGCGTTGCCGGCGCGCGTGGGCGCCACCCCGGAGTTGAAGTAGTTGGAGTTCTGGTTGGCCAGCAGGGCCACGTGGCTGTCCAGCAGGGCGATGTCCAGGTGTTGCCCCAGGCCGCTGCGGTGGCGCTCGTGCAGGGCCGCCAGCACCGCCACGGTGGCGTACATGCCGGTGACGATGTCCGTCACCGCCACGCCCGCCTTCTGCGGGCCGCCGCCGGGCAGGTCGTCGCGTTCTCCGGTGATGCTCATCAGGCCGCCCATGCCCTGGATCATGAAGTCGTAGCCGGGACGCTGGGCGTAGGGGCCGTCCTGCCCGAACCCCGTGACCGAGCAATAGATCAGGCGCGGATTGATCGCCTTCAGGCTCTCGTAGTCCAGGCCGTACTTGGCCAGGCCGCCCACCTTGAAGTTCTCGACGAGGATGTCGCTGACTGCCGCCAGTTCGCGGATCAGCGCCGCGCCTTCCGGCGTGGCCATGTCGGCCTCGATCGAGCGCTTGTTGCGGTTGGCGCTGAGGTAGTAGGCGGATTCGTTGGTGTCCTGGCCGTCGCCGTCCTTGAGGAAGGGCGGGCCCCAGGCGCGCGTATCGTCGCCCACGCGCGGACGTTCGACCTTGATGACGTCGGCGCCCAGGTCGGCCAGGTTCTGCGTGCACCACGGGCCGGCCAGGATGCGCGAGAGGTCCAGCACGCGGATGCCGTCGAGAGCGGGCGGCCGCGTCATGGCCGCAGCTCCGCGGTGCCGTTGTTCAGCACGACGACATTGCGTTCGCGGGCTCGCGCCAGGAAGCGGATCTGCCCGTCCGGCATCCGCCACAGGTCGCATTGCAGGGTTTCGCCGGGATACACGGGCGCCGAGAAGCGCGCGTTCAGGCTGGCCAGGCGCGAGGCGTCGTAGCCGCAGCAGGTTTTCACGATCGCGTGCGCCGCCACGCCGTACGAGCACAGCCCGTGCAGGATGGGCCGGGGATAGCCGGCCCGCCGCGCCACCTCCGGGTCGGCGTGCAGAGGATTGCGGTCGGCGTTCAGCCGGTACAGCAGGGCGGCGTTGGGCGGAATGCGGAGTTCGCAGCGCAGGTCCGGTTCGCCGCCGGGCGCGGCGGGCAGGGCCGGCGGGCTGGCGTCGCCCTGGCCGAAGCCGCCGTCGCCGCGGCAGAAGGTGCTTTGCTGCAAGGTGGCCAGGCAGGCGCCGTCCTCGCCGTGCAGGGTGCGTTCGGTGACGACGATGGCGCCCTTGTCCGCGCCCTTGTCGATCACGTGCGTGTTGCGGCTCTTGCCCGTGACCAAGCCCGCGGCCGGCAGCGGCGCGTGCAGGGTCAGCCGCTGTTCGCCGTGCACCACCTTGACCCAGTCGATGCCGGCGCGGGGGTCCTGGACCCAGAAGCCCGGGTAGCCCAGCACCACGCTCAGCGTGGGAAAGGCCTGCAGGCCCTTTTCGTAGACATAGCGCAACTGGCCGGCGTCTTCGGGGTCCTGCCCCAGGCCGATGCCCAGCGCATACAGCATGGTGTCTTTCTCGTCGTAGCGCTGGCGCACGTCGTCGAAGCGCCAGTCCTTCACGGTTGCGTAGTCCAGGGGCATGGCGGCCTCAGATGGGATCCCAGTCGATCACGTCGGGCGAACGCTCCAACGCGTAGAAGTGCTTGCGCATGGCGGGCACCGCGATTTCCGCGATGCGCTCGGGCGTCCAGCCTTCGCCGTGGTGCACGGTGCGCAGCGGCCGCGGCTGGCTCATCAGCATGATCTCGTTGGCGCGCACGGCGAAGATCTGCGCGGTGATCTCGCTGGCCGCGTCGCTGGCGAGATAAACGGCCATGGGCGCGACCTTGCCGGCCTCCATTTTCTTCAGCTTCTCGACGCGCGCTTTCTCTTCGTCGGTTTCCGCAGGGATCGAGCTGGTCATGCGGCTCCAGGCGAACGGCGCGATGCAGTTGGAGCGGACGTTGTAGCGCGCCATGTCGAGCGCGATGGATTTGGACAGGGCCACGATGCCGAGCTTGGCCGCCGCGTAGTTCGCCTGTCCGAAATTGCCGATGAGTCCGGACGTGGACGTCATGTGCACGAACGCCCCGGATTCCTGTTCGCGGAAGTAGGGCGCGGCGGCGCGGCTCATGAAGAACGAGCCGTTCAGGTGCACGTCGAGCACCTGGCGCCATTCCTCTTCGCTCATCTTGTGGAAAACCCGGTCGCGCAGATTGCCGGCGTTGTTGACCACGGCGTCGAGGCGGCCGAACGCGTCGATCGCCGTCTGCACGCAGCGGCTGGCGCTGTCGTAGGCGGCCACGCTGTCGGTGTTGGCCACGGCCTGCCCGCCCGCCGCGACGATTTCCTTGACCACCGCCTGCGCCGGGCCTTCCGCGCCGCCTTCGCCGGTCAGCGATACGCCGATATCGTTCACGACCACCTTGGCGCCGGCCTGCGCCATGGCCAGCGCGATGCCGCGGCCGATGCCGCCGCCCGCGCCCGTAACGATCACTACCTTGCCGGAAACTATGCCGCTCATTGAAGCTGACTCCTGTGCTGCGGCAGATGCCGCGTGGAAAACAGTTCCGCATCAACCCGTCTGGTTTACGGGAATGCCCCATGGTAGATTCGGCAAGGCATTCGCAGAATTCAAAATTAGAAATGCCCCCCTTCTGCGTGGTGGAACATGAGACATGACCTGACCGACCTGCGTTTGTTTCTGAACGTGGGGGAAACACTCAACCTGACCCGCGCCGCGGAACGGACCTTCCTGTCCCTCCCGGCGGCGAGCGCCCGGGTGAAGAACATGGAAGAGGCGTTCAAGGCGCGGCTGCTGGTGCGCATGGCCACCGGCGTCGCGCTGACGCCGGCCGGCGAGGTGCTGCTCAAGCACGCCAACGCCGTCTTCCGCCAGCTCGAGTGCCTGCACGCGGATCTCCAGCCTTATGCGAGCGGCCTGAAGGGGCGCTTGCGCCTGCTGGCCAACACCACGGCCACCAATTCCTTTCTTGCCGACGCGCTGTCCACGTTTCTTGCGGAAAACCCCGACGTGGACGTGGAACTGGAAGAGAAGATCTCGGGCGACATCGTCATCGCGATCCGCGCGGGCGCGGGCGATCTGGGGCTGGTGGCCGGCAACATCGACGTGGAAGGCCTGGACGTTACGCCGCTGTTCCGCGACGAACTCACCGTGGTGACGGCGCTGGACCATCCGCTCGCGTCGCAGGAATCGGCGCATTTCGCGGACCTGGTGGATGCCTACCAGTTCGTGGGCATCCACCCGGACAGCGCCATCCAGACCTTTCTCGAAGACATCGCCAGCGGCCTCGGAAAGCGCATCTGCCAACGCGTGCACGTGGGCAGCTTCGAGGCGGTATGCCGGATGGTGGCGGCTGGGGCCGGCATCGCCGTGGTGCCGCGCGCCTGCGCGGCGCGCTACAGCCGCCCCGACGCGCTGCACGTGCTGAAGCTGAACGATCCCTGGGCCTTGCGCGACCGGCTGCTGTGCCGCCAGCGCGGCCGCGACCTGCCCAGTTTCGCGGAGTGTTTCATCGGCCATCTGCAGCGCGCCGCGCGCGGGCAGTAGCGGGCGGGGCCTGTCCGCGCCGCGCCATCCGGCAGATAGTGTCCGGTGACCGAACGCCGGCGTCATGCGAAAGAGGGGCTTCCGGAAATGTGTAGCGGCGGCCGCGCGCATTCGGAAAATAATAAGCGGCGCGGCAGGCGCGGGTCCCCGGGTCCTGGCCGTGAAAAAAAAGACCCAGGAGACAGCCGTGATCGATACTCAACGCCGCCGCGCCATCGCGGGGCTGGGCGCCGCATGCGCCGCCGCCGTTCTTCCGTCCTGGGCCCGGGCCGCTGCCTGGCCGGGCCACGCCGTGACCTTCATCGTGCCTTTTCCGGCGGGCGGGCCGGTGGACACCACCGCCCGTTTCACCACTCAGCCGCTGGGCCAGTTGTGGTCCGTTCCCACCGTCGTGGACAACCGCTCCGGCGCGGGCGGCATCGTGGGCGCGCAATTCGCGGCCAAGGCCGAGCCCGACGGCTACAGCTTCTTCTTCGCCTCCATTCACCACGCGGTGCTGCCCAGTCTGCGCGAGAACCTCAGCTACGACATCCGCCGCGATTTCGAGCCGGTGGGCATGGCGGCGGTGTTTCCCATCGTGCTGGTGGTCAACCCGTCGCTGCCGGTGAATTCCGTCGGCGAACTGATCGCCTACGCGAAGGCCAATCCCGGCAAGCTGTCCTTCGGCTCGTCCGGCACCGGCGGCGGCACGCACCTGGCGGGTGAACTCTTCAACGCCATGGCGGGGGTGAAGATCCAGCATGTTCCGTACCGGGGCAGCGCGCCCGCGATGCAGGACCTGCTGGGCGGGCAGGTGCAGGTGATGTTCGCCGACGGCCCGTCCGCCGTGCCGCACCTGAAGGCGGACAAGGTGCGGGCCCTGGGCGTCGGCAACCCGCAGCGCTCGGACATGCTGCCCGATGTGCCCACGATCGCGGAGTCGGGGCTGCCGGGCTACGAGGCGTATTCGTGGAGCGGCGTGATGGCGCCGAAGGGCACGCCGGCCGACATCGTCGGCCGCCTGAACGCCGACATGGTGAAGGTGCTGTCGGATCCCGCCACGGCCCAGGGCATGATCGCGGCGGGAGCGGAACCCCGGCCCGGCACGCCGGCGCAGTTCGGCGAATTCGTCCAGGCCGAGATCGTGAAGTGGCGCGACGTGATCAAGACGGCGGGGATCAAGCTGGAATAGGAGCGGCTCCGTGTCTGACACCCGTACGAGACGACCGTCGCTCTGATCCGACGCCTCCCGGGTGTCTGACACCATACGGCACAGAATGTGTCAGACACCCGGGAGACGACAGGGCGAAATGGAGTGCGTCTCGTACGGGTGTCAGACACTGAGGTGTCCGGCACGAAGGGCTACCGCTTCTCGCGCGCCCAGGTATTCCGCTTCCAACTGCGCCACCAGCGTTTCCACCGGAAGGATCTCCTGCGCCGCGCCCACGCCCTGGCCCGCGCTCCAGACGTCTTTCCAGGCCTTGGGTCGGGAGTTTTTGTCCAGGTTCGGCGGCGGGGCTTCGCCATGCGCGGCCAGCGCGGCGGGGTCGAGCCCCGCCGCCACGATGCTGGCCGCCAGGTAGTTCGCCGGCACGCCCGAGAAGTACGGGGTATAGACCACGTCGGCCGCCTGGGCCCGCAGCACCATTTCCCGGTAGGCGTCGCCGGCCAGCGACTCCCGCGTGGCGATGAAGCGCGTGCCCATGTAGGCGAAATCGCAGCCCATCACTTGCGCGGCCAGGATGTCCTTGCCATGGCTGACGCAGCCCGACAGCGCCAGCGGGCCGTCGTAGAAGGCGCGGATCTCGTTCACCAGCGCGATCGGGTTCACCTGGCCGGCGTGGCCGCCCGCGCCGGCGGCCACGAGGATCAGGCCGTCCACGCCGGCATCGAGCGCGCGCTTGGCATGGCGCACGTTGGTGACGTCGTGAAAGACCAGGCCGCCTTGCGGATGCATGGCGCGGACCGCCGCCTCGGGCGCTTGCAGCGAGGTGATGAGCAGCGGCACGCGGCGCTCGGCGCAGATGTCGAGATCGCCTTGCCAGCGCGCATTGCTGGGATGGACGATCAGGTTCACGCCATACGGCGCCACCTTGGCCGCGGGATCGGCGCGGCGCCGCGCCGCCAGGCCTTCCTCGATGCGGGTGATCCAGCCGTGCAGTTGTTCCCGCGGCCGGGCGTTGAGGGACGGAAACGTTCCGATGATGCCCGCGCCGCATTGCGCGATCACGAGTTCGGGGCCCGATACCAGGAACATGGGGGCGCCGATGACCGGCAGGCGGGTTTGGGCGCGCAGCGCGAGCGTCGGGTTCTTCATGGCGCTCCAGAGGGCTTCAGTTGGCCTGGATATTGGCGTTGCGGATGACGTCGGACCACAAGGCGTACTCGCGGTCGATGCGGGCCTGCAAGGCTGTCGAATCGCCGTTATTGATGGCGTAGCCGCCATCGGTCATGGCCTGGCGGAACGCGGGGTCCTTGGAAACGTCCGCCAGGGTCCGGGCCAGGCGCGCCGAGACGGCGTCCGGCAGTTGCTTCGGCCCGACCAGCGCGTACCAGCCGACGACTTCATAGTCCTTCATGCCGGCCTCGATCATCGTGGGCACGTCGGGCAGTTCGGGGTTGCGCGTCCTGGACGTGACCGCGAGCGCGCGGGCCTTGCCGCTCTTGATGAAGGGAATGGCGGTGCTGGTGATGTCGAACATGAACGTCACCTTGCCGCTCACCACGTCCATCATGGCGGGGGAATTGCCGCGATAGGGCACGTGCAGCATCGGCGCCTCGGCCTGTTTTTTCAGCAGCTCCGCGGACAGGTGGTTGGAGGCGCCGATGCCGGCCGATCCGAAGGAGACCGCGTCGGGATGCGCGCGCGCGTAGCTGACGAGTTCGCCCACGTTCGTGGCGGGAATCTGCGGGCCGATCAGCAGCACGTTGGCATAGTCCACGACCAGCCCGATCAGCGAGAAGTCCTTGCGCGGGTCGAACAGCTTGCTGCGCTGGACCAGCGGCGACATGGTGAGGGTGGGGCTGGCGGCGAAGCCCAGCAGGTAGCCGTCGGGAGCCGCCTTGGCGGTGGCGTCCGAGGCGATCATGCCGCTGGCGCCGGCGCGGTTCTCCACGACGACGGCCTGGCCCAGCTTGTCGCCCAGGTACTTGGCGAACACGCGGGCCGTGGTGTCCACGGGGCCGCCGGGGGCGTAGCCCACCAGCAGGCGGATGGGGCGGTCCGGGTAGGCGGCCTGGGCCCAGGCCGACTGGCCGATGGCGATCGCCGCCGTGGCGGCTGCCGCGGCGAACAGGGTCTTGATGCGCATGCTCATGTCTCCTTGTGTGCTTGGGCCGGTCGCCGAGCGGAGCTTCCGTTCGCTCTACGCCAGCCTTTCTCTCAGCGGCTGCTTCAGGATCTTGCCGCTGACGGTGGTGGGAATCGTGTCGATGGGAATGATCTGGGCCGGCCGCTTGTAGGGCGCCAACTGGGCGCGCAGGTGCAGCGTCAGCAGCCGGATGTCGAGCGCGGCGCCGGCCAGGGGTTCCACGAAGGCGATGACTTCCTCGTTCTGGTCTTCCGTTGCGCGGCCCACCACGGCGGACAGGCGCACGCCGGGAAAGGCGTTGATGACCGATTCGACTTCGATCGGATAGACGTTGAAGCCGGAACGGATGATCAGGTCCTTGGAGCGGCCCGAGATGAACAGCGCGCCGCCGGCGTCGATGAAGCCGATATCGCCGGTATCGAGCCAGCCTCCGGGCAGCAGGGTCTGCGCTGTCTGCGCCGGGTCCCGGTAGTAGCCGAGCATGACGCCGGGCCCCCGGATCAGGATGTTTCCGCGTTCGCCCGGCTGGGGCGTGCCGCTGTCCGGCGTTCCGATGCGCAGCTCCACGCCCTCCACCGCGAAGCCCGCGGAGCAGTCGGCGCGGGGCGCGTCGATGTCGGTGATGAACATGGAGCCGGCGTATTCGGTGATGCCGTAGCCATGGTGCATCGGCACGCCGAAATAGCGTTCGACGTCGCGCTTCTGGGTGGGATCCAGCGCCGCGCCGCCGGTGTACACGTACCGCAGCGCGGGCGCGCGCAGCTCGGTCCGGGGCGGCGCCGCGGCCATCATGCGGCTGAACATGGTGGGCACGCCCTGCAGAATGCTGACGCCGGGGCATGCCAGCGCCTTGAACGCGTCCGCCGGATCGAAGCGGCTGCGCAGCACCAGGCTGGCGCCGGCATGCGCGGTGGCCATCAGCACGGTGGCGATCCCGAAGATATGCGACATGGGCAGCGCCGCGTAGCCGATGTCCTGCGGGGTCAGGCGGCGCGACGCCGCCGACACGCGGGCGAAGTGCAGCAGGCCCCGGTGCGGAACCATGACGCCCTTGGGCGCGCCGGTCGTGCCGGACGTGTAGATCAGGGTGGCGACTTCGCCCGCCTGCCCATCCGCTTCCGGGGCCGTGGGCGTGTCCGCCCGGGAGACCTGCACGCCCGGCCCCCAGACGGCGGGCGCGGCGTCGCCCGCGCCCGCGGCGTCGGCATGGGCGAGCGCGGCCGGGGAGGCGCCGGTGGTGTAGAGCGTCAATTCCGGCCGCGCATGCAGGCGGATGTTCTCGATTTCGCGGGCGGAAAGGCGGGCGTTCACGCCCACCGGCCAGGCCCCCGCCAGGCTGCAGCCGAACAGGGCCGCGATCATGGCGCCGCAGTTTTCGCCCACCGTCATCACGCGGTGGCCGGGGCGCACACCCTGTTGTTCCAGCCATCGGGCCACGTCCTGCGCGCGCTGCCAGAACTGCGCGTAAGTCAGGATGCCACCGCCTTCCTCGTACAGGAAGATGGCGTCGGGCCGCTGGCTTGCCTGCTGCGCCAGCACGTGATGGATACGGGTGTGGGGGGCGGCTTGGGGCATCGACGGAATCGCGTGGTTCAAAGCGTGGCCTGGGTGCCCAGGACGGCCGTGGACTGGCTGGACAGCGTGCCGCCGTTGCCGTGCACCAGCGCCAGTTGCGCGCCGGAGACCTGGCGCGCGCCGCATTCGCCGCGCAATTGCCGGACCGCCTCGATCATGATGAAGACGCCGTACATGCCCGGATGCACGCAGCACAGCCCGCCGCCGTTGGTGTTCACGGGCAGCCTGCCGCCCGGGGCGATCGCGCCGTCCGCGATGAAGTCCTTGCTTTCGCCCTTGGCGCAGAAGCCCAGGTCTTCCAGGAAGAGCAGCGTGTTGATGGTGAAGGCGTCGTAGAGTTCGACGACGTCGATATCGCCGGGCGCCACCCGCGCCATGTCGAAGGCGCGTCGGCCCGACTCGGCGGCAGCCGTGACGGTCAGGTCCTCCATGGACGATATCTGCCGGTTCCAGACCGCCGTGGCGTTGCCCAGCACATAGACGGGCGGGCGGGGAAGGTCGCGCGCGCGGTCTGCGCGCACCAGCACATAGGCGCCCGCGCCATCGGTCACCAGGCAGCAGTCGCGCACGCTCAAGGGGTCGGACACCATGCGCGAGGACAGGATCTGATCCAGCGTCGCAGGCTCGCGCAACTGCGCTTCCGGATTCAACTGGGCCCACTGATTGGCGGCCAGCGCCACCTGCGCCAGGTGTTCGCGGCGCGTGCCGTACTGGTGCATGTGGCGCGAGGCGGCCAGCGCATAGGAGGACAGCGGGCTGAGCGGGTCGTAGGGCGTTTCGTAGGGTTGGGGATCGAACTGCCTGCGCACCCGGCCGATCTCGGCCCGGCTGAGCGTGGACGTGCGCTGGGTGCTGCCGTAGCAGACCAGCACGGCGTTGCACTGGCCCGATGCCAGCGCGTGCAGCGCCGGCATCAGGTGCGCGACGAAACTGGAGCCGCCCAGCATCGTGCTGTCGATGAAGGTGGGCCGGATGCCCAGGTGTTCGATGACCGGCATCGCCCACATCGGCGCCGCCACGCTGGCGGTGCAGAGGCCGTCGATGTCGCGCATCGAGAGCCCGGCGTCGGCCACCGCGCGCTGCGCGGCCTGCACCAGGATTTCCATTTCGGTGTAGCCCGCGGCCTGCCCCAGGCCGGCGTGGCCCACGCCGGCCACCGCCACGGCGCCGCGCAAATCGTCGAGCTTCATTGCGCCTCCTTGTTGGGAACGAACACCACCAGGCCATGCCCGTCCTGCCGCGCCACCTGGGCGCGCACCGGCATGCCGATGCGCACGGCCTCGGGCGCCACGCCTTCCACGCGGCTCATCAGCCTGACGCCTTCCCGCAGGTCCACCAGCGCCACGTTGTAGTCGCCGCCCGCGTCGGGCTTGCGCCGCACGACGGTGGTGGCGTAGACGGTGCCGCGTCCGTCCGGCTCGATCCAGGCGAGCGCGTCGGCGCCGCAATGCGGGCAGATCATGCGGGGATAGAACACGGCGCGGTCGCAGCCGGCGCAATGCTGGATGAGGAAGCGGCCCTGGTCGAGCGCCTGGCGGTACTGCGCCTCGACGCCCTGCGGCGCGGCTTCCGGGTGATGGGGAACGGTCATGATGCGGTGAGGCCCTTTAACGTCAACAGGCCCTAGTGTCGGCACTGCCGCCGCGTTGGGCCATTCTTCATTGCTGAAGCAGGCCTTCCGCCGGCCCGTAGTGGCAGGGCGCCCTACACCCAGCCCGAAGCCGGTCTTCGGGAGAGGCAGATTGCCCAGCCGGCCGGACCATGGCTAGATACCGGGAAAAGGAGGTAGACCATGAACCTGACCTGGACGCCGCAAGAGCGCCTGTTCCGAGAAGAGGTGCGCGCGTTCGCCGAGGCCAAGCTGCCGGACGACATCCGCGGCAAGGTGCTGCGGCATCAGCGGCTGGAACGCGACGACTACGTGCGCTGGCACAACATCCTGGCCGACCGGGGCTGGGGCGCGCCGAACTGGCCCGCCGAGCACGGCGGCACCGGCTGGAACGCGATGCAGCGCCTGATTTTCGAGGTGGAGTGCTTCAAGGCGGGCGCGCCGCGCCTGCTGCCTTTCGGGCTGTCCATGATCGGTCCCGTCCTGATGAAGTACGGCAGCGCCGAACAGCAGGCCCGCTTCCTGCCGCGGATTCCGCGGGTCGAGGACTGGTGGTGCCAGGGCTATTCCGAGCCGGGCTCCGGGTCCGACCTGGCCTCGCTGAAGACGCGCGCCGAACGCGACGGCGACGACTACGTGGTCAACGGCCAGAAGACCTGGACCACGCTGGCGCAGTACGCCGACTGGATGTTCTGCCTGGCGCGCACCGACTCCGGCGCGCGGGCGCAGCGCGGCATTTCGATGCTGCTGCTGGACATGCGCGCGCCGGGCGTCACCGTGCGTCCCATCCGCACGCTGGACGGCGGCCACGACGTCAACGAGGTATGGCTGGAAAACGTGCGCGTGCCCGCCGAGAACCTGGTCGGCGAGGAGAACCAGGGCTGGACCTACGCCAAGTACCTGCTGGGCCACGAGCGCACCGGCATCGCCGGGCTGGGCCATTGCCATCGCGAACTGGGCATCCTGAAGCGCATGGCGGAGCATGCCCGTTCGCGCGGCCGCCCCTTGCTGGCGGACAGCCGCGTGCGCGACCGGATCTCCCGCATCGAGGTGGACATCATGGCGCTGGAAATGCTGCTGCTGCGGGTGGCGGCCAGCAACGACGGCTCGCCCGGTCCGGAGGCCTCGGTGCTGAAGATACGCGGCTCCGAAATCCAGCAGGACCTGGCCATGCTGCAGATGGAGGTGGCGGGGCCGGACGCCTGGCCGTACGACCCGGACTGGATGTTCGCCGACGCCAACTGGCAAGGCCCCGGCCCCGAGATGGCCGCGGCCGCGGGCGCGGGCTATGCCGACATGCGCAAGACCTCCATCTACGGCGGCACCACCGAAGTGCAGAAGGGCATCATCGCCCGCCAGGTGCTGGGCCTGTAGGCCGGCCGGGCGCAATCCGACAGGAACACGACGCATGGATTTCATCTACACCGAAGAACAGCGCATGCTGGCCGACAGCCTGCGCCGCCTGGTGGACCAGGCATGGACCTTCCCCGAGCGCCGCGCCCGGCAGGCCGCCGGCGCGCTGGACCGGCGGGCCTGGAGCGCGCTGGCCGAACTGGGCGTGCTGGGCCTGAACATTGCCCAGGATTTCGGCGGGTTCGGCGAGGTGCCGGCCAGCCTGCTGCCGGTGCACCTGGAGCTGGGGCGGGGGCTGGTATCCGAACCCGTCATCCCCAGCGCCGTCATGGGCGCCGCGCTGATCGACGCCTGCGGCGGCGCGGCGCGGGACCGCTGGCTGCCGCCGATCGCGGCGGGCGAGGCCATCGTCAGCGTGGCCTACCAGGAGCCGGGGCGCCGCTACGACACCGATCCGCAGGACTGCCGCGCCGCCGAAACCGCCGACGGCTGGCGGCTGGACGGCGCCAAGCACCTGGTCTGGCACGGCGCGGCGGCGTCCGCCTGGCTGGTGAGCGCGCGCGGCGCCGACGGGCGCGCGGTGCTGCTGGCGGTGCCGGCGGACGCGGCGGGCGTGCGCGTGACGGACACCCCCACGCTGGACGGCGCGCGCTGCGCCCGGCTGGACCTGGACGGCGTGGCCTTGCCGCCCGACGCCCTGCTGGCGCAAGGCGAGGCGGCCGAAAACGCCCTGGCCCAGGCCCTGCAATGGGGCGCCGCGGCCTTGTGCGCGCATGCCGCGGGCGCCATGGAGCGCCTGCTGGAGATCACCGTCGAATACCTGAAGACCCGCAAGCAGTTCGGCCAGCCGCTGGCGGCCTTCCAGGCGCTGCAGCACCGCCTGGCCGAGATGCTGGTGGCCAAGGAACTGGCCTTGTCGATGGCGTACGTCGCGGTGGCGGCCCTGACCGAGCCCGACGCCGCGCAGCGCCGGCGCATGATCGCCTCGGCCAAGCTGGAGGCCGCGCGAGCGGGCCGGCTGGTGGCGCAGATGGCCGTGCAACTGCATGGCGGCATGGGCATGACGGACGAACTGGAGGTGGGCGATTACTTCAAGCGCCTGACCGTCGTGGACCAGTTGCTGGGCGACACCGCCGAACAACTGGCCGTCCTGGAGGCGCTGGCATGACGGCCGCGGCACCCGGCGGCGATTACACGCAAATCCTCTTCACGCTGGAAAACGGCGTGGGCCGCATCACGCTCAACCGGCCCGGCCGCCTGAACAGCTTCACCGAAATCATGCACGCCGAACTGGCGCGGGCGCTGGACACGCTGGAGGCCGAGCCCGGCCTGCGCGGCCTGGTCATCACCGGCGCCGGCCGCGGGTTCTGCGCCGGACAGGACCTGAGCGAACGCAAGCCGGTGGAAGACGGCTCGCGCCGCGACCTGGGCGAGGGGCTCGAGAAGCGCTACCGGCCCCTCATCGAGCGCCTGCGCGCCTTGCCCGTGCCGGTGGTGTGCATCATGAACGGCGTCGCGGCCGGGGCGGGCGCGAGCCTGGTGCTGGCCTGCGACGTGGTGTACGCCGTGGAATCCGCCCGCTTCATCCAGGCCTTCAGCAAGATCGGGCTGCTGCCCGATGCGGGCGGCACCTGGTTCCTGCCGCGCCTGGTCGGTTCGGCCCGGGCGATGGGCGCGGCGCTGTTCGGCGAAGCCGTGAGCGCCGCGCAGGCGGAGTCCTGGGGATTGATCTGGCGCGCGGTGCCGGACGCCGCCCTGGCGGACACGCTGGCCGATGTGGAGGCCACGCTGGCGGCCGGCCCCACGCGCGCGTACGCGGCCACCAAGGCGGCGCTGCATGCGTCCAGCGGCAATACGCTGGCGCAGCAGTTCGACCTGGAATGCCGCCTGCAGCGCGAGCTTGGCCATACCGAGGACTACCTGGAAGGCATGCGGGCGTTCGCCGGGAAGCGTCCGCCCGTCTTCACCGGCAAGTGACGCGGCCCGGGGGCGTCAGGGTGCCGGCGGCGCCTGGAACTGTTCGATGAGTTCGCGCGCGCAGCCGGGCAGGGCGTCGATGTCGCGCACCAGCAGCTTGCGTTCGCGCACGACCCAGGGTTCGTCCAGTTCCACGACGCGCAGCTTCATGTCGGCGCCATAGCGCCGCGCGGCCGAATCGGGGATCACGCCGATGCCGACGCCCGCCTGCACCATCCGGCAGATCGAGTCGAAGCTGTAGAGCTGGATGCGCTGGGGCAGGCGCTGGCCGACGCGCTCCAGTTGGTCGCGCAGGAAGGCCACCAGGGTGGAGCCTTCGTGCATGGTGATGAACGGATAGCGGACCGCGTCGGCCAGCTTGATTTTTTCCTGGTCCTGCAGCGGATGGCCGTTGGGCACCACCAGTACCAGCCGGTCGGTGCTGAAGTGGATGGCCTGCAATTCGGGCGCGTCCACCGGCCCGGCCACGATGCCCAGGTCGGTGGTGCCGTCCAGCACGCCGCGCACGATGTCGCGCGTCAGGCGTTCCTGGAGATCCACGGTGACGCCCGGGTGCCCGGACAGGAACTGCGCCAGGATGTCCGGCATGAACTCGGTGACCGCCGTGGTGTTGGCGAAAATGCGGATGTGGCCGGCCTCGCCGTCGGCCTGTTCCTGGAAATCGTGTTTCAGGTGGTCCACCTGGCGCATGATGACCCGGGCGTGCTGCAGCAGCTTCTGGCCCGCGGGCGTGATTTCCACGCCGCGGCTGTCGCGGTACAGCAGCCGGGAATTCAGTTGGTTTTCAAGCGCCTTGATCCGCACGCTGACGGCCGCCAGGGACAGATGCGCCCGCTTGGCCGCCTGGGTCAGGCTGGGGGATTCGGCGATGTGGATGAACAGGCGGAGGTCGGCAAGGTCGAAGTGCATAGCCCATATATTACGGCGCGGGCCCCGGCGGCGTGGCGGCGGCCCCGATTCAGGCGCCGCAAACCCCGCCTTGAGGAAAAACGAATTCACATTGGGGACGGCTTGCGGGCATGCTTCAGGCTGTAAAAACCCCACCTAAGGATATCGGCATGACGACTACAGATCCGGCCGCATGGATAGGCAGCGGCGAACGGAAGGCGGACGCCATGGACCCCGGCCATGCCGCGCGCATCGCGGCCACCCTGGGCGGCCCCGCGCCGGCCCAGGGCGAGGCCCTGCCGCCGCTGTGGCAATGGGCGTTCTTCATCAGCACGGTTGACATGGACGGGTTGGGGACGGATGGGCATCCCTCGCGGGGCGGCTTCCTGCCGCCGGCCCATGACCGCAACCGGATGTGGGCGGGCGGCCGCGTGGAATTCCGCCAGCCGCTGAAGGTCGGCGTGCCGGCCGAGCGGGCGTCCACGGTTATCGACGTGAAGGAAAAAGCCGGCCGCACCGGCGCGCTGCTGTTCGTGACGGTGCGCCACGAATACCACCAGGCGGGCGAAATCGTCATCCAGGAAGAGCAGGACATCGTCTATCGCCAGCCCACGCCGCCCAAGCTCGCGGGCAGCGAGCCCGCGCCCCAGGCGCAATGGCGCGACACCGTCGAGCCGTCTCCCGTCCTGCTGTTCCGCTATTCCGCGGTGACCTTCAACGGCCACCGCATCCACTACGACCATCCCTACGTGACCGGCACCGAAGGCTATCCCGGCCTGGTGGTGCACGGCCCGCTCATCGCCACGGAGATGGTCGCCGCCTTTTCGCGCGCGCATCCCAAGGCGCGTCCCACCCATTTGTCGTACCGGGGCCTGCGCCCGCTGATCGCGCCCGCGCCCTTCCAGGTGGCGGGCCGCTTGACCGAGCCGGGCGTCGCCCAGCTCTGGGCCGAGCAGGACGGCACGCTGGCCCACCAAGCCGAACTGAGGTTTTCCGAATGAGCAAGCAGGCCCCCCGTCCGCTGGACGGCATCACCGTCGTCAGCCTGGAACACGCCATCGCCGCGCCCTTCTGCACCCGCCAACTGGCGGACATGGGCGCGCGCGTCATCAAGATCGAACGCCCGGGCAGCGGGGACTTCGCGCGCGGCTACGACGAACGCGTGCGCGGCCTGTCCTCGCACTTCGTCTGGACCAACCGCTCCAAGGAAAGCCTGACGCTGGACCTCAAGCGCGAGGAGGCCGGCGGCATCATGGACCGGCTGCTGGAGTCGGCCGACGTGCTGGTGCAGAACCTGGCGCCGGGCGCCGCCGCGCGGCTGGGGCTGTCCTTCGACGCCCTGCACGAGAAGCATCCGCGCCTGATCGTCTGCGACATTTCCGGTTACGGCGAAGGCGGCCCCTACCAGGACAAGAAGGCCTACGACCTGCTGATCCAGAGCGAAAGCGGCTTCTTGTCGGTGACCGGCACCAAGGACGACCCCGTCAAGGCGGGCTGCTCCATTGCCGACATCGCCGCCGGCATGTACGCCTATTCGGCCATCCTGAATGCCTTGCTGCTACGCCAGAAGACCGGCCTGGGCAGCCGCCTGGACGTCTCCATGCTGGAAAGCATGGTCGAATGGATGGGCTTCCCGATGTACTACGCGTTCGACGGCGGTTCGCCGCCCGCGCGCGCGGGCGCCGCCCACGCGTCCATCTATCCCTACGGGCCGTTCCCGGTGGGCGGCGGCTCCACCATCATGCTGGGCCTGCAGAACGAGCGCGAATGGCGCGTGTTCTGCGCCCAGGTGCTGCGCCAGGCCGACCTGGCGGAAGATCCGCGCTTCCTCTCCAATTCGCTGCGCACCGCGAACCGCGACGACCTGCGCGCGCTGATCGTGGCGGCGTTCGCCGACCTGTCCATCGAACAGGTGACGCAGCGGCTGGAGGACGCCCAGATCGCCAACGCCCGGGTCAATGACATGGCGGGCGTGTGGGCGCATCCGCAGTTGCAGGCCCGCGCCCGCTGGAGCAAGGTGGACAGCCCCGCCGGCGAATTGCCCGCGCTGCTGCCTCCGGCCAGCAGCAACGCCTTCGCGCCGCGCATGGCGGGCGTGCCGGCGGTGGGCCAAAACACGGATGCGGTGCTAGCATCATTGGGATACGCGCCCGATCAGGTGGCGCAGTTCCATGCCTCGGAGGTCGTGTGACCCATCCTGTCGTCCGTAGCGCCCTGTTCGTACCCGCTTCGCGGGCCGAGCGCATCCCCAAGGCGCTCGCCGCCGGCGCGGATGCCGTCATCGTCGACCTGGAAGACGCGGTCGAGCATCTGGCCAAGGCGTCCGCCCGGGAGTCCCTGTGCGATTTCCTGGGGACGAATCCCCGCGCCCGGCTGTGGGTGCGCATCAACGATGCCTCCACGCCCTGGCACGACGACGACCTGAAGGCCTGCCGCGGCAAGCCCGGCGTGGCCGGCATACTGCTGCC
Organism: Achromobacter veterisilvae; assembly: GCF_900496975.1. GTDB lineage: Bacteria > Pseudomonadota > Gammaproteobacteria > Burkholderiales > Burkholderiaceae_B > Achromobacter > Achromobacter veterisilvae. Next base: position 159,894 of record NZ_UFQC01000002.1, on the reverse strand, counting down.
CAAGGCCGAAAGCCTGGCCCAGGTGCGGCACGTGGTCCAGGCCGGCCTGCCCGTGATCCCCATCCTGGAAACGGCTCAGGGCATCCTCAACGCCGGCGAGGTCGCCGCCACGCCCGGCGTGGCGCGGCTGGCGTTCGGCAGCCTGGACTACGGCCTGGACATGGGGCTGACGCCCGATACCCCCGGCGCCGAGGCGGTGCTGGACCAGGCGCGCGTGCAGGTCCTGCTGCACAGCCGCGCCGCGGGCCTGGCGCCCGCGCTGGACGGGGTGTTTCCCGGCGTGCAGGACCAGGCCGGGCTGGCGCGGGCCGCCGGCCGGGCGCAGCAGATGGGCTTTGGCGGCATGCTGTGCATCCATCCCGCGCAGGTCGCCGTGATCCACGCGGCCTTCGTGCCGGCGCGGCAAGAACTGGAATGGGCGCGCCGCGTCGTCGCCGCGCACCGCGATACCGCGGCCGGCACCTTCATGCTGGACGGCAAGATGGTCGACGCGCCGGTCATCGCGCGCGCGCGCCTGGTGCTGGCGCAAGCGGGGGAATCCGCCGGCGCGTAGCCCGGCGCCATCCCGTCAACTTTTTTCTGGCAGGCCTATGCGCGAAGCGCTCTTCATCGGACATACCTATATCGACGTTACCGTGCTGGCCGACCGCTGGCCCACCGGCGACGAGAAGAGCGTGGCGCGGGACTACGCCGTATCCTTCGGCGGCAACGCGGTCACCGCCGCGTTCGCCTGCGCGCGGCTGGGCACGGCGCCCGACCTGATCTGTTCGCTGGCGCCCGACTGGCTGGGCCACATGTACACCGACATGGCCGCGGCGCATGGCGTGTCGCTGCATGCGCGCCAGGTGCGCCGTTCCTCCCTGTCCTTCATCATGCCCAACGGTGGCAAGCGCGCGATCGTCCGCGCGCGCGACGTGGAATACCTGAACGATTTTCCCCGGCTGGACATCGGCGGCTACCGCGTCCTGCACCTGGACGGGCACCAGCCCGACGCTGCCCTGCATTACGCGCGGGCCTGCCGCGAGGCGGGCGTGCTGACCTCGCTGGACGGCGGGGGAGTGCGCGAGAACACCGACGAACTGCTGCGCTATATCGATGTGGCGGTCTGCGCCGAGCGCATGTGCGAGCAACTCGGCCTGTCGCCGCAGGGCCTGCTGGACCTGCTCAAGGCCCGCGGCTGCCGCGTCGGCGCCGTCACCCTGGGCGAGCGCGGCATGCTCTGGTACGACGAGACGGGCGCCGTCGACACGCTGCCGTCGCTGGACGTGCCGGGCGCGAGCATCGTCGATACCTCGGGCGCGGGGGACGTGTTCCATGGCGCCTACGTCTGGTCCTATCTGAACCGGCCGGAACAGCCCTGGGCGGAGCACTTCACCTTCGCGCGCGCCGCCTCCGCCCACAAGATCCAGCACCTGGGCAACGAGGCGGGGCTGCCGCAGGTCGAGGACGTGGAAAGGGCGATGATGGCTTTCGGGCCGAAAAAGCCCGACTTTCCGGGTGTCTGACAAGTCCAACCTTCCGCGTGTCTGACACCCGTACGAGACGCCCTGCCAAGCATGCGACAGTCTCGCCGGGTGTCTGACACCGGCTGACTTCGAAGTGTGTCAGACACCCGGGAAGGCCATCCCGTATCCGTCAGGCCGTCTCGTACGGGTGTCTGACACTGACAGTGGACACTCCACGTGTCTGACACCCGTACGCGACATCCTGCCAAGCATGCGACAGTCTCGCCGGGTGTCTGACACCGGCTGACTTTGAGGTGTGTCAGACACCCGGCAAGGCCATCCCGTATTCGTCAGGCCGTCTCGTACGGGTGTCAGACACTGACAGTGGACAGCATTACGCGCGTTCGATGGCCTGGTCCCGAACCCCGCCGATCCAATCCTCGATACGCCTGCCCTCCAGCACCATCTCCGGCGCCAGGTCCCTCAGCGGCAGCAGCACGAAGGCGCGCAGGCGCATGCGGGGGTGGGGCAGCGACAGCCGCTCATGTTCCATCCGGACGTCGCCGTACAGCAGCAGGTCCAGGTCCAGGGTGCGCGGCGCGTTTTTGTAGGGGCGCTGGCGGCCGTGGCGGTTTTCCAGCGCCTGCAGCGCGTCCAGCAAGGCCAGCGGCGCAAGATCGGTGTCCACGGCCGCCACCGCGTTGATGAAATCCGGGCCGGTGGCTTCCACCGGCGCGCTGCGGTAGAACGGCGATGCCGCCACCGCCAGGATGCCGTCCGTGTCCCGCAATTCGGCCAGGACCTGGCGCAGGGTCGCCGCGCCGTCGCCGAGGTTGGCGCCCAGGCCGACGTAGGCGCGGACGGAGGAGGGAGCCACGGCTCAGTCGGCGCTGGGAGCGCCGCGGGGGGAGGAGCGGCGCGGACGGCGGCGTTTGCGCGGGGCGGCCGGCGCCTCGCCGGCGTCGCGCGGCTGGCGCGCGATTTCCTCGATCATGTCGGCGCGGGCGACGTCGTCGGCGTTGGCCAGGTCCATCCACCATTGCGCCAGCACGCTGTCGAACTCGCCGGCGGCGGCGCGCAATTGCAGGAAGTCGCAGGCCGCGCGGAAGCGCGGCTGTTCGATCATGCGGAAGATGCTCTTGCCCATGCGGCGCTCGAAGCGCGGCTGCATGAACCAGATCTCGCGCATGTCCGAGGAAAAGCGGCGCTGGATGGCGAGCTTTTCGGTCTGTTCGTCCAGCACCGAGTCGGCGGCCTGCGACAGCGCGGGAATGGTGTGCTCTCCCTGGGCGCGCAGTTGCTTCCAGCGCACGTCCACCTGCTGCCACAGCAGCGCGGCGAACAGGAAGCTGGGGCTGATGGTCTTGCCCGAGCGCACGCGCGCGTCGGTGCGTTCCAGCGCCAGCTCCATGAAATTCTCGCCGCCGGGCTGTTCCAGCACGACGTCCAGCAGCGGCAGCAGGCCCTTGTGCAGGCCGTCCGCGCGCAACTGGCGCAGGCAGTCCATGGCATGGCCGCAGGTCAGCAGCTTGAGCATTTCGTCGAACAGGCGCGAGGCCGGCACGTTCTCGATCAGGTCGGCCATCGTGCCGATCGGCTGGCGCGTGGCCAGGTCGATCGTGCCGTTGAGCTTGGCGGCGAAGCGCACGGCGCGCAGCATGCGGACCGGGTCTTCGCGGTAGCGCTTGACCGGATCGCCGATGATGCGGACCTGGCGCTTTTTCAGGTCGGCCACGCCGTTGTGGAAGTCGATGACTTCCTCGTTGTGCGGGTCGTAGTAGAGCGCGTTCATGGTGAAGTCGCGGCGGGCCGCGTCTTCTTCGTGTGTGCCGAACACGTTGTCGCGCAGGATGCGGCCGTGCTCGTCGGTCTCCTGGTCTTCCGAGGCGGGCGCGCGGAAGGTGGAGGTTTCGATGATTTCCTGGCCGAACACCACGTGCACCAGTTGGAAGCGGCGGCCGATGATGCGGGCGCGGCGGAACAGCGGGCGGATCTGTTCGGGCGTGGCATTGGTGGCCACGTCGAAGTCCTTGGGTTCCAGCCCCACGATCAGGTCGCGCACGGCGCCGCCCACGATATAGGCTTCATAGCCGTGCTGGCGCAGGACTTCGCAGACCTTGATCGCGTGGCGCGATACGTTGCGGCGGTCGATGCCGTGCTTGTCGCGCGCGATGCGCAACGGCCCCCGGCTTGCCGGCGCGAACAGTCGGCCGACGAATTTTCTTATGGTTTCAGTGATCATTTAGGACTTCGCATCTTCCATGTGGTCGAACAAGTCGATCACTTGCCAGCCGCGTTCCTGGGCGATCTTGCGCAGGGTGGGGCTGGGGTTCGCGGCGATCGGACGGGTCACTTTCTCTAGCAGGGGGACATCGTTTACCGAATCGCTATAGAAAAACGATTCCGGGAAATCCGCAAGCCCCAGGCCCATGCCGGCCAGCCAATCGTTGACGCGCACCACCTTCCCTTCCTTGAAACTGGGGGTGCCCAGAATTCGGCCGGTGTAGCGCCCGCGCAGGTATTCCGCGTCGGTGGCCACGAGGTGGGGCACGCCGAAGGCGCGGGCGATGGGGGCGGTGACGAAACTGTTGGTGGCGGTGACGACCGCGCACAGGTCGCCGGCTTCCAGGTGCGATTGCACCAGTTCGCGCGCGGCGGGCGTCATGGACGGGCGGATCACCTCGTCCATGAAGGCTTCGTGCCACGCGGCCAGGTCGTAGGGCAGGTGCGCGGCCAGCAGGCCGAGCATGAATTCGGCGGCCTGCTCGGCGGTCAGTTCGCCGCGGTTGTAGCGGTCCATCAGATCGTCGTTCCGGCGGCGGGCTTCGTCGGGATCGCCCGCGCGGCCCGTGCGTGCCAGATAGTCGGCCCATTGGTAGTCGCTGTCCAGCGGCAACAGGGTGTGGTCCAGGTCGAACAGGGCGAGACGTCGGGAGGTCATGTGCGTTGCGAGTCAGGATCTGCGAGCATGGCGCGCAGCAGGGGCAGGGTGATGGGACGGCCGGTGGCCAGGGAATAGCGGTCGAGCGCGTCGAGCAGCGCCGCCAGCTTGCGGATGTCGCGCTCGTGGTGCGTGAGCATCCAGTTGATGATTTCCGGCGCCAGGTGCATGCCGCGTTCGGCCGCCTGCGCGGACAGGGCGGCCAGCTTGTCGGCGTCGGACAGCGGGTCCAGGCGGAACACCAGATCCCAGCCCAGGCGCGTGCGGAGGTCTTCGCGCAGCGGCATCGACAGCGGGGCGCGGTCGCCCGCAAGCGCCAGCGCGAAGGCGCGGCCCGTCGCGGCGGATTCGCGCCAGCGGTTGTACAGGGCGAACAGGGCGGCCTGGCGGCTGTCGTCCATGCGGTGCACGTCGTCGACCGCCACGAACTTGGGCATGGGCGACTTGGAGTCGGCTTCGGCCAGGCGGCGCAGCATGTTTTCGCCGTTGGCGGCGTCGATGTAGACGGCGTCGCGGCGCGCGGTCAGCGCGCGCAGCAGGTGGCTGCGGCCGCAGCCCGCGGCGCCCCAGATATACAGGGCGCGGCCGGGGGCGAGCGCGCGCACGGCCGCGAGCGCTTCTCCGTTGGGGCCGGCGATATAGTTGTTCAGCGATGGCGCTGGCGCGGGTAGAACGTCGAGCAGCAGCTGGCGGTTCATGAGAGATTATCAATCAGGCTGTTTCGGAGCACCCGAAAACCAACGCCGCGAGTCCTCGTAGCGGGCTTCCGCGAGCGGCATGCCGGGCAGCGCCTCCGGGTGCCGAAAAGCCAAAAAACGGTAATACAAGGGGCCGGAGCAGGGTGCAATGCAAGCCGAAACAGGGCCGCACCGGACTTCAGCCGCCAGAAACTGGCAAAATCAATACCGGCCAACCCTACACTTTAAACCACCTGAGGGGGGAGTGTCGCGGGCCGCTTTCGCGGCGCTGCGGCGGGGCAATCCCTGCTTGGGCCCGCAACATCGTAAAATGCGGGGCGTTCCACCAAAATCCCAGCAATTGTTACATACCCCACGGCATTTCTCATGACGAATCAACCTACCGCCCCTCTGACCTACCGCGATGCCGGTGTCGACATCGACGCAGGCGACGCCCTGGTCGACCGTATCAAACCGCTTGCGGCCCGCACCATGCGCGCCGGCGTGCTGGCCGGTATCGGCGGCTTCGGCGGCTTGTTCGAAGTGCCGAAGACGTTCAAGGAGCCCGTGCTGGTCTCGGGCACCGACGGCGTGGGCACCAAGCTGCGCCTGGCGTTCGACTGGAACCGCCACGACACCGTGGGGATCGACCTGGTCGCCATGAGCGTCAACGACATTCTGGTGCAGGGCGCGGAACCGCTGTTCTTCCTGGATTATTTCGGCTGCGGCAAGCTTTCGGTGGATACGGCGGCGTCGGTGGTGGGCGGCATCGCCAAGGGCTGCGAGCTGTCGGGCTGCGCGCTGATCGGCGGCGAAACCGCTGAAATGCCGGGCATGTACCCCGACGGCGAGTACGACCTGGCCGGCTTCGCGGTGGGCGCGGTCGAAAAGTCCGCCATCATCACCGGCAAGACGATCAAGACCGGCGACGTGGTGCTGGGCCTGGCGTCCAGCGGCGCGCACTCCAACGGCTATTCGCTGCTGCGCAAGATCCTGGAGCGCGCCAACGCCAAGCCCGACGACGACTTCCACGGCCAGCCGCTGGTCGACGTGGTCATGGCGCCGACGCGCATCTACGTGAAGCAGGTGCTGGCCGCGCTGGCCAGGCACGGCGCCAGCATCAAGGGCCTGGCCCACATCACGGGCGGCGGCCTGCTGGACAACGTGCCGCGCATTCTGCAACCCGGCCTGTCGGCCCGGCTGCATCGCGCCAACTGGGAAATGCCCAAGCTGTTCCAGTGGCTGCAAGAGCAGGGCGGCGTCGAGGACACCGAGATGTACCGCGTTTTCAACTGCGGCATCGGCATGGTGCTGGTCGTGGATCCGGCCGAGGCCGAAGCCATCGCGGCCACGCTGCGCGAGCAAGGCGAGACCGTCAGCACGCTGGGCGAAATCGTCGAGCAGACGGAAGGCATGGCGCAGACTGTTGTGGTCTGATGCTGCCTGACTTCGAATGATTCGAATGTGTCAGACACCCGTGCGGCATCAACGCAGGCCGAAGGCCGTCTCGTAGGGGTGTCAGACACTGACCTACTCCGGAAGTGTCAGACACTGGCCTATTCCGGAAATGTCAGACACTGGCCTATTCCGGAAGTGTCAGACACCCTTACGAGCCGCCGGTACAAACTGAAGCCGGCCCTCCCGGGTGTCTGACACCCACCCCAACCCAATCAATCCCCCAACTCCACCGCCACCGCATCGATGGTCCGCGCCACGGCGTCCGCCGCCAGGCAGTCCACGATGACGCGTCCGGGCTGCGCGCGCAGCCAGGTGATCTGGCGCTTGGCCAGTTGGCGCGTGGCGGCGATGCCCTGTTCGCGCGCGGTGTCCAGGTCGATTTCGCCGTCCAGGTGCGCCCACATCTGCCGATAACCCACGCAACGCACTGACGGCAGGCCCGGATGCAGGTCGGCCCTGGCGTGCAGGCCGCGCACCTCGTCGAGCAGGCCGCGGGCCAGCATGGCGTCGAAGCGTTGCTCGATGCGCGCATGCAGCGCGGCGCGGTCGGAGGGCTCCAGGCTGATGGTGACGTACTGGTTGCCGCTGTCGTCCCGCTGGCGCTGGCCGCGCTGAAGCAGGGCGGACATGGGCTGGCCGGAGAGCCGGCAGATCTCGAGCGCGCGCTGGATGCGCTGGCTGTCGTTGGGGGCCAGGCGGGCGGCGGTCGCCGGATCCAGCAGGGCCAGTTCGGCATGCAGCGCGGGCCAGCCGTCGACGGCCGCGCGCGCCTCCAGTTCGGCGCGCAGCGCCGGGTCGGCCTGGGGCAGGTCGTCCAGGCCGTCGCGCAGCGCCTTGTAATACATCATGGTGCCGCCCGCCAGCAGCGGAATGCGTCCACGGGCGCGGATGTCGTCGATCAGGCGCAGCGCGTCGGCGACGAATTCGGCGGCGGAGTACGACTGGACCGGATCCAGGATGTCCAGCAGGTGCTGCGGGACGAGCGCCCGTTCTTCGGGCGACGGCTTGGCCGTGCCGATGTCCATGCCGCGGTAGATCGTGGCCGAGTCCACGTTGACGATCTCCAGCGGCCAGCGTTCCGCCAGCGCAAGGGTGGACGCGCTCTTGCCGGCCGCGGTGGGGCCGGCAAGGCAGATGACCCGGCGCGCGGCGGGGTAGGAAAGGGAGGGTGACGACAAGCCTATTGCCCGCGCAGGAAGAGCTTGTCCAGGTCGGACACCGACCACTGGACCCAGGTCGGACGGCCGTGGTTGCACTGGTCGGCGCGCTCGGTGGCCTCCATCTGGCGCAGCAGCGCGTTCATCTCTTCGATGGTGAGCTTGCGGTTGGCGCGCACGGAGCCGTGGCAGGCCATGGTGGACAGCAATTCATTGCGCTGTTCGGTCAGGAGGCGCGAGACGCCCACCGCGCCCAGGTCGCGCAGCACGGCGCGGGCCAGGGTTTCGATGTCGCCGCGCGCCAGGATGGCCGGCACGGAGCGCACGGCGATCGAGGTGGGGCCGGACGGACGCATCTCGAAGCCCAGGCCGTTCAACTGTTCCTCGAATTCCTCGACCAGCGCCACGTCCTTTTCCTGGGCGTGGAACACCACGGGCACCAGCAGGTCCTGGCGCGGCAGGCTGCGCGCGTCCAGCGCCTGCTTGAGCTGTTCGTACACGACGCGCTCATGGGCGGCGTGCATGTCCACCAGCACCATGCCGCGGCGGTTCTGCGCCAGGATGTAGATACCGTGCAGTTGCCCCAGGGCCATGCCCAGCGGGTGCTCTTCGTCGGCCGGCAACGCCGCCGCCGGCGCCGCGGGGGCGGCGGCGGGTTCGCGCAGGGTCGCGGCCTGGACGGCCGCATCGTCGTCGAGCGGGCGGTAGAGCGATTGCCAGTCCGCCGCCGGAATGCCGGCGGGCTCGGCGTGCAGCCGGAACGGGACCTGGGTATGCGGACGCTGCGGCGCGGGCGAAGGCCGCAGCCCGTAGGAGGCGCCGCCGTCCGTGCCGCCGTAGGCCGGCCTGGGCGGATCCGCGGGCCGGGGGCTGGCGGCGGGGGCGGCTTGCGCAGAGACGCCGGCCGCGGGGGCGGGCGGGGCCGCCGTTTCGAATTCGGCCTCGTCGTCCTGGCCCGCCGGCGTGACGGCCGAAGATCCGCCGGTCTGCGCCAGCGTCTGGCCGACGGCATGGGAGACGAAGCGGTGCACGGCGCCGCTGTCGCGGAACCGCACTTCGTGCTTGGCGGGATGGACGTTCACGTCCACCGCGGCCGGGTCGATGTCCAGGAACAGCACGTAGGCGGGCTGGCGGTCTCCGTGCAGCACGTCCGCGTAGGCGGCGCGCAGGGCGTGGCTGACGGTGCGGTCGCGCACGTAGCGGCCGTTCACGTAGAGGTACTGGCGGTCCGCCCGGGCGCGCGCGGCGGTGGGGCGGGTGATCATGCCGGCGAGGCTGACGTTGCCGACCGAGTGCGACAGCAGCAGGCCGTGTTCGGCGAATTCGGCGCCCAGCACGTCGCGGATGCGCTGGGGCGGCTCGGCGGGCAGCCATTGGCGCTGCGCGCGGTCGTGGTGGAACAGGCGGAAGGCGATCTGCGGATGCGCCAGCGCGATGCGCTCCATGGCGTCGACGCAGTGGCCGAACTCCGTGGCCTCGGAACGCAGGAACTTGCGGCGGGCGGGCACGGCGTCGAACAACTGGCGCACGTCGACCGTGGTGCCGGGCGGGCCCGACGCGGGGCTGACCTGCATGCTGCCGGCGTCGATCTGCCAGGCGTGTTCGCCGTCGCGGGTGCGGGAAATGATGGTTACCTGGGCCACCGAGGCGATGGACGCCAGGGCTTCGCCGCGGAACCCCATCGAGGCCACCGATTCCAGCTCGTCCAGCGAGCGGATCTTGCTGGTGGCGTGGCGCGCCAGGGCCAGCGGCAGTTCCTCGGGCGGAATGCCGCCGCCGTCGTCCGTGACGGCGATGCGGCGGATGCCGCCGCCCTCCAGCCGCACTTCGATGGCGCGGCCGCCGGCGTCTATCGCGTTCTCGAGGATTTCCTTGAGTACGGAGGCGGGCCGTTCGATGACCTCGCCGGCGGCGATCTGGCTGATCAGCAGGTCGGGAAGCGCAAGGATGGAGCGGCGGTCGGTCATGTTGCGGGAGGCTTCTGGCATGGCTATGCGGATGATTTTAGCGTCATGGGCGGGTGGGCTATAGTCGCTGACACTTATTCTGTTCCGACCGCAGGGTTGCTTCAATGCTCGAATTCTTCAATATGGTCCTCCACATCGACCAGACGCTGGGCGTCTGGGTCGAGCAATATGGCGTGTGGGTGTACCTGGTGCTGTTCCTGATCGTCTTCGCGGAGACGGGGCTGGTCGTCCTGCCGTTCCTGCCGGGGGATTCGCTGCTGTTCATCGCCGGGGCGTTCGGCGCCACCGGCCATATCGATCCGTTCATGATGGCGGCATTGCTGATTGTCGCGGCGATCGTCGGCAATACGGTCAACTACGCGGTCGGGCGCTACATCGGGCCCCGCGTGTTCTCGATGAACCTGCGTTTTCTCGACCGCGGCGCCCTGATGCGCACGCACGCGTTCTACGAAAAGCACGGGGGCAAGACCATCGTGATGTCGCGCTTCATCCCGGTCGTCCGGACGTTCGCGCCATTCGTGGCGGGCGTGGCCGACATGCCGCTGGCCCGCTTCCAGATGTTCAATATCCTGGGCGCGCTGCTGTGGGTGGTCAGCCTGGTGGCCGCGGGTTACTTCTTCGGCAACATCCCGCTGGTGCGCGAACACCTGAACACCATCGTTCTGCTGGGCCTGGCCGCGGCGATCGTGCCGGTGGTCGGGGCGGGGCTGTTCAAGCTGCTCAAGGCGCGCCGCGGCGAGCCCTGAGCCCCGGGGTAGCCTAGCTGACGTCGCCCAGCCGCGCCAGCGGCGGATTGGCGGTGAAGTAGCGCTGGATGCCCGTCATCATGGCCTGCGCCAGCTTGTCCTGGTGCGAGGTGCTGCGCAGCAGGGCTTCTTCCTGCGGATTGCTGATGAAGGCGGTCTCGACCAGCACCGACGGAATGTCCGGCGCCTTCAGCACGGCGAAGCCGGCCTGTTCGACGCTGTTCTTGTGCAGCCGGTTGATCTTCTTGATTTCGTCCAGGAAGGCGTTGCCGACCTTCAGCGAATCGTTGATCTGCGCGGTGGTGGACAGGTCCAGCAGCACCTTCGCCACCTGGCGGTCATGGCTGCCCAGGTTGACGCCGCCGATCAGGTCGGCCGCGTTTTCCTTGTCGGCCATCCAGCGCGCCTGGGTGCTGGTGGCGCCGCGCTGCGACAGCGCGAACACCGAGGACCCATTGGCCGTGGGCTTGATCCAGGCGTCGGCGTGGATGGAAATGAACAGGTCCGCGCGCACGCGCCGCGCCTTCTGCACGCGCACGTGCAGGGGCACGAAATAGTCGTCGTCGCGCGTGAGATAGGCGCGCATTTGGGGCTGGCTGTCGATCAGCGCCTTCAGGCGCCGGGCGATGCGCAGCACCACGTCTTTCTCGCGCAGGCCGCTGCTGCCGATGGCGCCGGGATCCTCGCCGCCGTGGCCGGGGTCCAGCGCGATGGTCAGCATGCGCTGCTTGCCCCGGTTGGCGGTGGCCGGCGGGGGCTTGGGCGTGGAGGGCAGGGGCGGGGCGGGCTGCTGGCCCTGGACGCGGGGCGGCTCGGGCGGGTCGGCGCGGGTCACCGGGTTGCGCTGGATGTCTTCCAGGATGCGCGCCAGCGGATCGTCCACGTCGGGGCCGCTCTGCTTGTTCAGGATCGCGATCAGCGGGTCCTGGGCGATCTTCGGGTACAGGTCCAGCACCAGCCGGTACTGGTAGTCGGCCACGGGCTTGAGCGTGAACACCTGCGGCGCCACGGGCTGTTTCAGGTCGAACACCAGGCGCACGACGTTCGGGCGGTTCTGCGCCACGCGCAGGCTCTGGATGTAGGGGTCGTCGGGCCGGACCTTGGAAACCAGGTCGTTCAGGGCCGCGCTGATGGTCAGCCCTTCGATGTCCACCACCAGGCGGTGGGGGTTTTCCAGCGTGAACTGTTCCGCCTTGAGCTCGCTGTCGAGTTCGAGCGTGACCCGGGTGTATTCATCGGCCGGCCAGGTGCGCACGGCCAGGATCGTCGCCGCCTGCGCCAGGCGCGGCAGGACCGGCAGGACGAGCAGGGTGGCGGCGACGCTGATCAGGCGGCGCCGGGTGGCGCCTGCCGAGGGGAGGGCGCCGTTGAGGGCGGGGGGACAATCGCGTTCAACCATGTTTGTCCTCGAGCGGTGTACGCGGTCAGGGTGGCGTCGCGTCCTTCGCCCGCATAGGCTAGGGAAATCAGCAGGTCGGGCGGGGGCAAAAGGCCCTCGGCCCGCTCAGGCCATTCGATCAAAACGACCGCATCGTCACGCAGCAAATCCCGGAATCCTGCGTCCAACCATTCACGCGAATCACTAAATCTATAAAAATCAAGATGATAGAAGTATAAGTTAGAAACTTTATAGGATTCAAGCAGCGCGTAGCTCGGACTTTTGATTCGGCCCGTGATGCCGCATTCGCGCAACAATGCCCGCGTGAAGGCCGTTTTCCCTGCGCCGAGGTCCCCCTGGAGGTGGATGCAGGCGCCCGCCGGCTCCGTGCGCCGGCCGGAAACCAGGGGGGCGAGCTGCCGCGCCAGCGACTCCGTGGCGGCTTCGTCGGGCAGGTGCAAGGTCAGGCTGCAAAGAGGGGCGGACATGGCGCGGGGCGAGTGGTAAAAACGATGAAGGAAACACGGATGTTCGCGCAATTATAGGAATGCGGGTTTCTGCTAACCTAGTAGTGATTGTCATTCTCAACTTTACCGTGGCCGGCGCGCCGCCGCCGGCCGCCATCGACGTTGCCACGGAGTTGCACGCGCCATGAAGACCCGCATCGAAAAAGACACATTTGGCCCGATTGAAGTGCCCGAAGACCATCTTTGGGGCGCCCAGACGCAGCGCTCGCTGCATTTCTTCGCGATTTCCACCGAAAAGATGCCGGTTCCGCTGGTCGATGCCATGGCGCGCCTGAAGCGCGCGGCCGCCAAGGTCAACGCCGACCTGGGCGAACTGGATCCCAAGATCGCCGACGGCATCGTCCGCGCCGCCGACGAAGTGATCGCCGGCAAGTGGCCCGGCGAGTTCCCGCTGTCGGTCTGGCAGACCGGTTCGGGCACGCAAAGCAACATGAACATGAACGAGGTGCTGGCCAACCGCGCCTCGGAGCTGCTGGGCGGCGTGCGCGGCGAAGAGCGCAAGGTCCACCCGAACGACCACGTGAACCGCGGCCAATCGTCCAACGACACCTTCCCCACCGCCATGCACGTGGCCGCCGCCGTGCAGGTGGAACACCACCTGCTGCCCTCGCTGAAGGCGCTGCGCGCCACGCTGGCCGCCAAGAGCGCCGAGTTCTACGACATCGTCAAGATCGGCCGCACCCACCTGCAGGACGCGACTCCGCTGACCCTGGGCCAGGAATTGTCGGGCTATGTGGCCCAACTGGACCTGGCCGAACAGCAGATCCGCGCCACCCTGCCCGGGCTGCACCAACTGGCCATCGGCGGCACCGCGGTCGGCACCGGCCTGAACGCGCACCCGCAGTTCAGCGCCAAGGTGTCGGCCGAACTGGCGCACGCCACCGGCACGGCCTTCGTGTCGGCGCCCAACAAGTTCCAGGCGCTGGCCTCGCACGAAGCGCTGCTGTTCGCCCATGGCGCGCTGAAGTCGCTGGCGGCTGGCCTGATGAAGATCGCCAACGACGTGCGCTGGCTGTCCAGCGGCCCGCGTTCGGGCCTGGGCGAGATCAGCATCCCCGAGAACGAGCCGGGCAGCTCCATCATGCCGGGCAAGGTCAACCCGACGCAGTGCGAAGCCATCACGATGCTGGCCGCGCAGGTGCTGGGCAACGACGTGGCCATCAACATCGGCGGCGCCAGCGGCAATTTCGAACTGAACGTGTACAAGCCGCTGGTGATCCACAACTTCCTGCAGTCGGTGCGCCTGCTGACCGACGGCATGGCCAGCTTCGACAAGCATTGCGCCGCCGGCATCGAGCCCAATCACGAGCGCATCGCCGAACTGGTGGACCGTTCGCTGATGCTGGTGACGGCGCTGAATCCGCACATCGGCTACGACAAGGCCGCGCAGATCGCCAAGAAGGCGCACAAGGAAGGCCTGTCCCTGAAGGAATCGGCGCTGGCGCTGGGCTATCTCACGGAAGCGCAGTTCGCGGAATGGGTCGTGCCCGCGTCCATGACGAATAAGTAGCCGAGTCTGGTGTCAGACACCCGGGACCGCTAGCCTCAACCTGGACGGCATCTCGTACGGGTGTCAGACACCTGTGCCAGAGTCTCAACCTGGACGGCATCTCGTACGGGTGTCGGACACCGGCGCCAGACTCGCGGCGGCTATTGGGCTGTCCGTGCTTCGACGGATTTGCCCTGCTTACCCGGCCAGCAGCAGCCACGCCGGGATCGTCAGCGCCGAAAGCAGCGTGCCCAGCGATATCAGCACCGCCACCATGCGGCCGTCGCCGCCCATGCGCATCGCCAGCACATAGGCCGCGGAGGCCGTGGGCAGGGCGGCGAACAGCAGGAGCATCCGCGCTTCCAGCGGCGGCAGGCCCAGCAGGCCCGCCACCAGCCAGGCGACGGCGGGCAGCGCCACCAGCTTTACCGCCAGCATCCACGCGATCAGCGTGCCATAGCCCTTGCCGCCTTCCCAGGACAGGCTGGCCCCCACGCAGATGATGCCCAGCGCGATGGCCGCCGCGCCCAGGCGGGCCAGCACCGTGTCGACGGGGCCGGGCAGATGCAGTCCGGCCAGGTTGCAGGCCAGGCCCAGCAGGGTGGAGACCAGGAGCGGGTTGCGCGCCAGTTCGCGCAGCAGGCTGCCGCCGCTGTGGCGCGCCAGCCCGTAGACCGCCGCCAGGTTGGCCATCGGCACGGCGAAGCCGACGATCAGCGCCATCGCCGTCTGGCCCTGCGTGCCGCCCAGGCTGGCGGACAGCGCCAGGCCGATGTAGGTATTGAAGCGATAGCCGCATTGCGCGGACGAGGCCAGGCCCAGCGACGTGGGCCGCAGCGCCAGGCCCGCCAGCCAGGACAGCGCCACGCCCGCGCCGATCACGGCCGCGGTGGCCTGCAGCAGCATGATGGCGTTCCCGGCCGTGATGGGCGTGCGGACGATGGCCTGGAACAGCAGGGCGGGGAACAAAACGTAGTAGACCAGGCGCTCGGTGCCGGCAAAGAACTCGCGGGAGAAACCCAGTTTGTGACGCAGCGCCCAACCCAGCGCGACCAACATGAAATCAGGGAAAACCAGGAGGGCAACCGACATTGGCGAGTACGTATTGAGGCGCGTCAACCGGGGATCGGCACGCTATGCGACTGTAAGCATTTGCTGCTATTCTCCGTCATTCTGGCGGCCGCGTGTGCCACAAGCAACCTACAACAGCAGTGCGATTCGCCCAGCACTCAAGCCGCGCGCCGCCACCGTCAATGGCTGACCCGTCTACAGGCGGGCACATCACACGGCCCGTTCACCTGCGGGGCCGCATTATTGGAGGAAACACTTCTATGAATAAAGTCCGCTCCCTGGCAGCCGCCATCGCCCTGGCCGCCGGCGCTGCCGGCACCCTCGGCGTCTCCGTCGCGCATGCCGCCGACAAGTACCCGAGCAAGCCCATCCGCGTCATCGTTCCGTTCGCGCCCGGCGGTTCCACCGACATCATCGCGCGTCTCGTGACGCAGCGCATGAGCCAGGAACTGGGCCAGCCCATGGTCGTGGAAAACAAGGGCGGCGCGGGCGGCGCCATCGGCGCGTCCGAAGCCGCGCGCGCCGATGCCGACGGCTACACGCTGTCCATCGCCACCGTGTCGACGATGGCCGTGAACCCCGCCTGCCGTCCCAACGACCTGCCCTACGATCCGATCAAGGATTTCCAGCCGGTCACCAACTTCGCCAACACCGCCAACGTCGTGGCCGTGAACCCGAAGTTCCCCGCCAAGGACTTCAAGGGCTTCCTGGAAGAGCTGAAGAAGAACCCGGGCAAGTACTCGTACGGCAGTTCGGGCACTTGCGGCGTGCTGCACCTGATGGGCGAATCGTTCAAGATGGCCACCGGCACGGACATCGTGCACGTGCCGTACAAGGGTTCGGGCCCGGCCGTGGCCGACGCTGTCGGCGGCCAGATCGAAATCCTGTTCGACAACCTGCCGTCGTCGATGCCGCAGATCCAGGCGGGCAAGCTGCACGCCATGGCCATCGCCTGGCCGGACCGCATCGAATCCATCAAGGACGTGCCGACGTTCAAGGACGCGGGCTTCCCGGTGCTGAACCAGCCGGTCTGGTACGGCCTGCTGGCTCCCAAGGGCACCCCGATGGACGTCGTGAACAAGCTGCGCGATGCCGCTGTCGTGGCCCTGAAGGACCCCAAGGTCGTCAAGGCGCTGGACGAGCAGGGCTCGGCGCCGTCGGGCAACACGCCTGAGGAATTCGCCAAGGAAATCAAAGAGCAGTACGACTGGGCGAAGGACGTCGTGAAGAAGCAGAACATCAAGCTGGACTGATGTTGCGCGGGGGCGGCCAGGCCGGCCCCCAAGCGGAAAAAAAGCGGGCGCCCCATTCGGGCGCCCGTTGCTTTTCGGGGAAGGCGGCCGGTCTTCAGGCGGGGCCGTCGAGAGCGGCCTGGCGCGCCTCGCAGCCGGCCTTCAGCCGCTCGATCAGGTCGCGGTGCAGCGCGGACAGGGGATCCTGGTTGCGCACCATGATGCTGATGGGCACGCGCAGGGCGGGTTCCAGCCGACGCAGGCTCATGCCGGGGCGCAGCATCGCCTGCGCCGTAATCGCGTCCACGACGGCGTCGCCGCAGCCGGCGTCGACCAGCGCGCAGGCCACGTAATGGGTCTGTACCTGGATGGCGACCTGCGGATCCAGGCCTTGCGCGTCCAGCGCCATCTGCAGCAGGGCGCCGGACGCGTCGCCCGCGTCCAGCACGATCAGCGTATCGCCCGCCATGTCCGACACCTCCGACAGCCGCAGCGGGCCGGCGCCGGGCTTGCGGCTCAGGTGCACGAGCTCTGTGTGGCCCAGTCCCATGCGGGTGAGGCCCGGATAGTCGTTCGTGTCGAAGGTGATGGCCAGGTCCAGTTCGCGCGTCAGCAGGCCCTGCACGAGTTCGGCGCTGTGGTGCGTGTGGATGTCGAAGGTGATGCCGGGCTGGGCGTCGCGGCTGTCGCGCACCACGCCCGGCAGCAGCCCCAGGCCCAGCGCGGGCGCGCAGCCCAGCCGCAAGTGCCCGTTGGGCCGGTCGCGCAGGCTGGCGGCCAGCCTGCGCACGCTGTTGAGGTCCTGGTTCAGGCGCGCGACCTCGGGGGTGAGGATCTCGGCCTCGCGGGTGGCGACCAGCCGGCCCTTCACGCGCTCGAACAGCTTGAAGCCCAGTTGGGCTTCGGCGTGGGCCAGCAGCTTGCTGGCCGCGGGCTGCGAGATGTGCAGCGCGGCCGCGGCCTCGGTCAGGGATCCGGTACGGCGGATCGCTTCGAAAATCTCGATGTGGCGCAGGCGCATGGCACGACGGGAGCAGTGGACTGGAACCGGGATTCTATGCCGGATGCGCCGCCCGGATGCGTTGATATGATGGACGCCTGCCGGAACGCCGGCGCACATCGGAGCCTCTCATGCGCGCACCCAGTCATGCCGCCGCGATCCTGCTTGCCGCCGCCATGGCCTTCGTGTGCGCCCTGCCCGCCGCCTGGGCGCGGGCGCCCCAGGCGGCCGAGGACCTCAACCCGGAGGCCGCCAGCGGCACGCGGGACCGCCAACTGGCGCGGGCCCCGCATTTCATGATGGTGTCGGCCAATCCGCTGGCGACGCAGGCCGGCGACGAGATGCTGCGCCGGGGCGGCAGCGTGGTGGACGCCGCCATCGCGACCCAACTGGTGCTGAACCTGGTGGAGCCGCAATCCTCCGGCATCGGCGGCGGCGCGTTCATGGTGCTGTATTCGGCCCGGACCGGCCGCATCCAGACCTACGACAGCCGCGAGACCGCGCCCGCCGCGGCCCGCCAGGACCGCTTCCTGGATGCCCAGGGCAAGCCGCTGCCGTTCGCGCAAGCCGTCAACAACGGCATGTCGGTCGGCGTGCCCGGCCTGCTGCGCGGATTGGAGCTGGCGCACAAAGAGCACGGCGCGCTGCCCTGGGCCGACCTGTTCCAGCCCGCGATCCGGTTGGCGGAGCAGGGCTTCGCCGTGTCGCCGCGCCTGCACGCGCTGCTGGCCGGCAACAAGGCGCTGCCGGCGCAGCCCGCGGCGGCGGCCTATTTCTACGCGCCCGGCGGCGCGCCCTGGCCGGTTGGCCACGTGCTGAAGAACCCTGAATTCGCGCGCACGTTGCGCGCGGTGGCGGAAGGCGGCGCGGACGCGTTCTACCAGGGCGGCATCGCCCGGGACATCGTCGCCGCGGTGCACGGTCACGCCGTGCCCGGTGACCTGAGCCTGGCCGACCTGGCCGCCTACCGGGCCCAAGAGCGTCCTCCCGTCTGCGGCGGCTACCGCGGCTATCGGCTTTGCGGCATGGGCCCGCCCAGCAGCGGCCCCATCGCCGTGCTGCAGATGCTGGGCGAACTCGAACAATTCCCCATCGGCAGCTATGCGCCGGGCAGCGTGGAGGCGGTGCATTATTTTTCCGAGGCCGGCCGGCTGGCGTTCGCCGACCGCGACTTCTATGTGGCCGACCCGGCCTACGTGCCGGTGCCGGTGAGCGCCTTGCTGGATCCCGCCTACCTGCGCGCGCGGGGCGCGCTGATCCGTCCGGACCGCAGCATGAAGGTGGCGCTGCCGGGCGATCCCGAAGGCAAGCTCCTGTCGCTGGGCAAGGATGATGCGCTTGAATTGCCTTCCACGAGCCACCTGGTGGCGGTGGACGCCCAGGGCAATGCGCTGAGCATGACCACCACCATCGAAAGCGAATTCGGCAGCAAGATCTTCGTGCGCGGCTTTCTGCTGAACAACGAGATGACGGATTTTTCGTCGTCGTACCGGGACCCCGAAGGCCGGCTGGTGGCCAACCGCATCGAGCCCGGCAAGCGTCCGCGCAGCGCGATGGCGCCGATGATCGTGCTGCGCGGCGACCGGCCCTATCTGCTGGTGGGTTCGCCCGGCGGCAGCGCCATCATCAACTACGTGGCCAAGACCCTGGTGGGCGTGCTGGACTGGGGCCTGGACATCCAGGCGGCCATCGCCCTGCCCAACATGGGCAGCCGCAACAAGGAGACCGAGCTGGAGAAGGGCACGCCGCTGGAGGCCCTGGCGCCCGCGCTCGAGCGCATGGGACACCCGGTGCGCATCACCGAATTCCCCAGCGGTATCCACGGCATCGTTATCGGCCCCGACGGGCTGCAGGGCGGCGTGGATCCGCGCCGCGAAGGCCTGGCGCAGGGGGGGTGACGCGAGGCGCCGGCTGCCCGCGGCCGCATGGATTGCGCGCGCTTGGCGTCCGGGCTCTTGCGTCGATGATCTCGCGCTTCATCCATCCTACAGCTCTGGCGGCAGCTTGCGCAGCGCCGCGGGCGTGCGCGACAGCTTGATGGGCGAGCCCACGCCGCGGTAGTCGCCTTGTTCCAGCACCATGCCGCGATGCCGGGTATGCGGATGCGCCAGCGCCTGGTCCACCGTCAGCACGGCGGCCGCGGGCACGCCGCTGCGCAGCAGGCGGTCGGCCAGCGCGGACGCGTCGTGCCCGGCCAGCAGCGCGGACAGTTCGTCGCGCAGCGTCTGGCGGTTGCGCAGGCGGTCGGCGTTGGCGGCGTAGCGCGGGTCCTCGGCCAGCGCGGGCGCGCCCAGCGCCTGCGCCAACTGCGCGAACTGCCGGTTGTTGCCCACCGCCAGGAAGATCGGGCCGGTGGCCGTGGGCAGCGTTTCGTAGGGGGCGATGTTCGGGTGCGCATTGCCGCTGCGCGCGGGCACCTTGCCGCTGTAGAAATAATTCGGCGCGTGCGGATGCAGCAGCGACAGGGCGCAGTCGTACAGCGTGATGTCCAGGAACTGCCCCAGGCCGCTGCGGCCGCGCTCGTTGAGCGCCAGCAGGATGGCCACCGCCGCGTTCAGGCCCGTCACCATGTCCACGACCGGCAGGCCGACGCGGGTGGCCTCGCCCTCCGCGTCGCCGTTCACGCTCATCAGGCCGCACATGGCCTGGGCGCAGGCGTCGTAGCCGGGCAGGCCGCCCAGCGGCCCGTCGGATCCGAAGCCGCTGACCCGGCAATGGATCAGGGTTGGAAATTCCCGGCTCAGGGCCTCGTATCCCAAGCCCCATTTTTCCAGCGTGCCGGGCTTGAAGTTCTCGACCAGCACGTCGGCGTCGGCCAGCAGGCGGCGCAGCAGCTCCTGGCCCGCCAGCCGGGACAGGTCCAGCGTCATGCCTTCCTTGTTGCGGTTCACGCCGATGAAGTACGAGGCGGTGTCGCCCAGGAAGGGCGGCCCCCAGCCCCGCGTCTCGTCGCCGCCGGGCGGCTCGATCTTGAGCACGTCCGCGCCGTGGTCGGCCAGGATCTGCGTGCAATAGGGGCCGCCCAGCACGCGGGACAGGTCGATCACCTTGCAGCCGGCCAGGGCGCCGGCGTTGGGTAGGGTTGAAGCCATGCGGAATCCGTTCAATCGATGGAAACGTGGGCGCTGGCGATCACGTCGCGCCATTTGGGGACTTCGGCCGAGATGAAGGCGGACAGGCCCTGGGGCGTCTTGTCCTGCGCTTCGACGATGCCCTGGCTGCGCAGCGTCTGGGCGACGCCGGGATCGGACAGGGCGCTCTGGAACGCGCGGTTCAGGGTGTCCACGACCGGGGCCGGCGTGTTCTTGGGGGCCACGATGCCGAAGAACACGCTGACGTCGTAGCCCACGAGCCCCTGCTCGGACAGCGTGGGCAGGTCGGGCAGCGCGTCGGAGCGCTGGGCGCTCGCCAGGCCGATGGCGCGCAGCTTGCCGGCCTTGACGTAGGGCAGCGCCGTCAGGATGTCGGTGAACGACATGGACACCTGCCCGCCCAGCAGGTCATTGAGCGCCGGGCCGGTGCCCTTGTAGGGGATGTGCATGATCTGGGTGCCGGCCATGCGGTTGAAGAGAATGCCGGCCAGGTGCGAGGAAGCGCCGTTGCCCGACGAAGCGTAGCTCAGCGCGTCCGGATGCTTCTTGGCGTAGGCGATCAGCTCCTGCGCGTTGTTGGCGGGCACCGAGGGGTTCACGACCAGGATGTTGGGCAGGTGGCCGATGCGGATGATGGGGGCGAAGCTGGTCTGGGGATCGTAGCCCTGCTTCTTGTACAGGCTGACGTTGATCGCCAGCGGCCCGGAGGTGCCGAACAGCAGGGTGTAGCCGTCGGGCTTGGCGTTGGCCACGTATTCCGAGCCGATGTTGCCGCCCGCGCCGCTGCGGTTTTCGACGATGACGTTCTGGTTCAGCGGCTGCCTGAGTTTCTCCGCCAGCCTGCGCGCCAGGGCGTCGGTGGGGCCGCCCGGCGGGAAGGGCACGATCAGCGTGACGGGGCGTTCCGAGGGATAGGGATCCGCGGCCAGCGCGGGCGCGGCGGGAATGGCGGCGGCGGCCGCCAGCAGCAAGGGGGCGAGATAACGGGTCATGCTTTGTCTCCAGTGGTGGATGCGCGCCGGCTGTGCCGCCGGCGTCGGTTTACAGCGCGTATTGCAGGATGGCCCGGCAAGCCGCGCTTTCGTCGGGCGGGATGGCATAGGGATCGCTCGGGCCCAGGCGGTGCAGCAGCACCTGGTCGGCCAGTCGCGCCCGGTTTTCCAGTCCGGGGGCGGCGGCTTCCCAGCGCAGGGCGGCCAGGGAAACCGCGTGGTACAGCAGCGATGCCGCCTGGCGGGCCAGCTCGGCGCGGTTGTCCCGGGCGGCGTGCTCGGCCAGCGCGTAGGTCTGTTCCAGCGCGCGGGCCTGCAGGGAGGCCAGGGCGGGCGGGCAGGGCGCGCCCTCGGCCAGCAGGCGGTCGACGTGGCTGCGCAGCGCCGGCAGCGAGTTTTCCTTCGTGATGGCGCGCAGCACGTCCAGCGCCACGATGTTGCTGGTGCCTTCCCAGATGGAGCCCAGGTGCGCGTCGCGCACCAGGCGGGGCTCGGTCCATTCCTCGATGTAGCCGCAGCCTCCGCGCACTTCCATCGCGTCGCCGGTGACCTTGCGGGCGTCGCGGCAGGCGCGGAATTTGATGAGCGGGGTCAGGATGCGGGCCAGCGCCGGATCGCCGCCGCCCTGGTCGGCGTCGGCCAGCGCGCGCGCCGTCTGGAACATGACGCTGCGGGCCTGTTCGGCCCAGACCGTCATCTTGACCAGTTGGCGCTGCATCAGCGGCATGTCGATCAGGCGCTTGCCGAAGGCGCGGCGGTGCTGCGAGAAGTAGACCGCCTCGGTGACCGCCCGGCGCATCAGGCCGGCGGCGCGCATGCCGTTGGACAGGCGCGAGTTGTTGATCATGTCGGCCATCTGCTTGAAGCCGCGGCCGCGTTCGCCCACCAGCCAGGCGACCGCGCCCTCCAGGCGGATTTCGCCGCTGGCCATCGACCGCGTGCCCAGCTTGTCCTTCAGACGCAGGATGCGGTAGGTGTTGTGTCCGCCGCCGGGCAGGTCGCGCGGCAGCAGGAAGAGCGACACCCCCTTCAGGCCGGCCTGCGGCTCGCTGCGCGCCAGCACCATGGCGTAGCCCGCGTCGGGATTGGAGCAGAACCATTTGTCGCCATAGAGGCGCCAGGTGCCGTCGTCCTGGGGCTCGGCCGTGGTTTCGGTGGCGCTGACGTCCGAACCCGCGCCTTGTTCCGTCATGAACATGGCGCCCTGGCGCAGCGTGTCGAAATCCTGGGAGGTGACTTGCGGCAGGACCCGGGCCACCAGTTCCGGGTCGCCGAACTTGCGCAGCGTGCGCGCCAGCGAATCCGTCATGCTGACCGGGCAGCACAGGCCGAACTCCGCCTGCACGAACAAGTGGCTGAGCGCGTATTTGGCGGCGGCCGGCATCGGCTCGGGCCAGCCCAGCACGCCGCCCCGGTGCGATAGCGCGGCCAGGCCGAACTCGCTGTAGGCCAGGCGTTCGAGCTCGACGTAGGCCGGGTGCTTGTCGATGCGCGATTCGTCCGTGCCGGCGCGATTGCGCACGGACAGGGTGGGCGGGTTCCTGTCGGCCGCCGACGCCAGTTCGTCCATGGCGCCGCCCGCCAGTTCGCCCAGCCGTTCCAGGTGCGGCAGCAGGTGGGCATGCAGCGCCGGGGGCAGGTAGCGCCGGCTGAGCGCCGCGGCGTAAGGATCGGCAAGGAACAGGTTCAGGCCGCGCGAATCCGGAACGGGCGTGGCGGCGGGCGTGGCGGTCTTGACGGGGGCATCCATGGCGGCATCCTGCAAAACGGAAAAAGATGCTTGATGGTGCGCGGGTGGATTAATCTATACAAATACCTTTTTTGTGTAGAACAATCCAAAAAAAATATAGATAGAAGGAACAAGGGGACAAGCATGGACCTGGATCCGCGCCTGCTGCGCTATTTCATCGCCGTGGCCGAAGAGCGCCATTTCAGCCGGGCCGCCGTCCGGCTGCACATCTCCCAGCCGCCGCTGAGCTACGCCATCCGGCAACTGGAGGACAACGTGGGCGCGCGGCTGCTGACTCGCAGCAGCCGCCACGTGGAACTGACCGACGCCGGGCAGGTGCTGTACCGCGAGGCCCTGACGCTGCTGCGCCAGGCGGAGGAGGTGCGCACGCTGGTGCAGCGCGTGGACGCGGGCCTGCGCGGCAGGCTGCGCATCGGTTTTGTCGGCTCCATGCTGTACCGGGGGCTGCCCGCGCTGCTGAACGCGATGCGGGCCGAACTGCCGGACGTGGAGCACGTGCTGACCGAATTGAACTCGCACGACCAGATCGAGGCGGTGCGGCGCGGCGAGCAGGACCTGGGCTTCATCCACGCCAATCCCCTGCCGAAAGGGGTGGAGGCGCGGGACCTGGTGGCCGAGCCCTTCATGGTGTGCCTGCCGCAGGCGCATCCGCTGGCGGGCCGCGAATCGCTGCGGCTGGCCGACCTGGCGGCGGACGATTTCGTGTTCTTCGCGCGGGCGGCTTCGCCGAGCTACTACGAGACGGTGCTGGCCATGTGCGTGTCGGCGGGCTTCACGCCGGTCATCCGGCACGAGGTGCGCCACTGGCTGAGCGTCGCGTCGCTGGTGTCGCAGGGGCTGGGCGTTTCCATCGTGCCGGCCTGCCTGTCGCGCAGCGGCCTGGCGGGCACGCGGTTCATCGCATTCGAGCACGCGGCCCGCTCGGTCAGCCAGGCGATCTGGCCCGGCGCCGCGCGTTCGCCGCTGCAGGAAAAGGCCGTGGAACTGGTGGCGCGGCATTACTCCGCCGCCGGGCCGACAGGAGTACACTCGTTTCAGCCATGTTCTACCGATCGGTCCTGCCCCTGACACGCCGCCGGCGCTTCATTACCCGGCTGCGCCATTGCGGCCCTCCGGCGAAGCACTGAACCCCATCCGAGGGCGTTTCAGTTTCTTCTCCGGAGTCGATCGTGGCTATTCCCTTTTCGTTTCGTCCGCGTCTTTTCAGCGCGCTGCGCGGCTACGACCGCAGCCGTTTCCTGCAGGACCTCGGCGCCGGCCTCACCGTGGCCGTGGTGGCGCTGCCCCTGGCCATGGCCTTTGCCATCGGCTCGGGCCTCAAGCCGGAGGCCGGCCTCTTCACCTCCATCATCGCGGGCTTCCTGATCGCCTTGCTCGGCGGCAGCCGGGTGCAGATCGGCGGGCCGGCGGGCGCGTTCATCGTCATCGTCTACGACATCGTGCAGCAGTACGGCGTGGCCAACCTGATCATCGCCACCGCGCTGTCCGGCGTGCTGCTGTTCGTGATGGGGCTGCTCAGGCTGGGCACGCTGGTGCGCTTCATCCCGGTGGCCGTCATCATCGGCTTCACCAACGGCATCGCGGTGCTGATCGCGCTGTCGCAGGTCAAGGATTTCCTGGGCCTTTCGATTCTCGACATGCCGGGCGATTTCTTCGGCATCCTGGGCGCGCTCGGCGGCCATCTGTCCACGCTCAATCCCTGGGCCGCCGGGGTGGCGCTGGTTTCGCTGGCGGTGATCGTCGGCTGGCAGCGCTGGCTGCCGAAATGGGGCGGCCACCGGACGACCCGGCTGGCCCGCGTGCCCGGCTCCATCGTCGCGCTGGCGCTGGCCACGGCGGCGGTGGCCGTGTTCGGGCTGCCGGTCGAGACCATCGGCAGCCGCTTTGGCGGCATACCGGCGGCGCTGCCGGACTTCACCCTGCCGGCGTTCAGTTGGGAATCGGCCCGCTTCCTGCTCATGCCCACCCTCACGCTGGCCGTGCTGGGCGCCATCGAGTCGCTGCTGTGCGCGCGCGTGGCCGACGGCATGATCGGCGACCGGCACGACCCCAACCAGGAACTGATGGCGCAGGGCATCGCCAACTTCGTCACGCCCTTTTTCGGCGGCATGCCCGCCACCGGCACTATCGCGCGCACGGTGACCAATGTGAAAAGCGGCGCCACCAGCCCCGTCGCCGGCGTGGTGCATGCGCTGGTGCTGCTGCTGGTGATCCTGGCATTCGCGCCGCTGGCGGCCTCCATCCCGCTGGCCACCCTGGCGGCCATCCTGATGTTCGTGGCCTGGAACATGGGCGAATGGCGCGAGTTCGCGCGGCTCAAGACTTACCGGATGCCTTACCGCGTCACGCTGGTGTCGGTGTTCCTGCTGACCGTGATCTTCGATCTGACGGTCGCGGTGGAGTTCGGCATCTTTGCCGCGTGCATTACCTTCATCTACCGCATTTCCAGCCTGTCGCGCGCCGAACGCATCACGGCCGCCGAGCAGCCCCTGCTGGCCGGGCAGGATGGGAAAGTCGCGGTCTGGCGGCTGTATGGCACCGTTTTCTTCGGCGCCACCAAGCTGGTCGAGTCGCTCGAGGACCACCTGCCCGCGCGGGCGCTGGTGCTGGACCTGAAGAACGTGATCTACGTGGATTCGACCGGCGCCGAGGCGCTGGAAGGACTGAGCGCCGCGTGCGACGCGCGCCAGGTGCGGCTGATCGTTTCTGGCCTGATGGGCCAGCCGCTGGACATCGCGCGCCGCATCGGTCTGTATAAGCGCTTGCAGGGCCATCTACAGCCCGACGTGGCGAGCGCCACGGCGGCGGCCGTGGCCGCCGCGCAAGCGGACGAGGGCGCGTAGGCGGCTGGCGGGAGTCCTAGCGGAAGACCACCGTTTTGTTGCGGTTCAGCAGGATGCGGTGTTCGACGTGGCTGCGGACCGCGCGCGACAGCACGAGGGATTCGATGTCACTGCCGACCTGGGTCAGGTCCTGGGCGGTCATGGTGTGGTCCACTCGCTCGATGTCCTGGTCGATGATGGGGCCTTCGTCCAGGTCCGAGGTCACGTAGTGGGCGGTGGCGCCGATGATCTTGACGCCGCGGGCGTGCGCCTGGTGATAGGGGCGGGCGCCCTTGAAGCTGGGCAGGAAGCTGTGGTGGATGTTGATGGCGCGGCCGTTGAGCGCGCGGCACATGTCCTCGGACAGGATCTGCATATAGCGGGCCAGCACGACCAGGTCGACGCCTTCCTGCTCGGCCAGGGCCAGCACCTGCCGTTCCTGTTCCGCCTTGGTGTCGGCCGTGACCGGCAGGTAATGGAACGGGATGCCGTAGGAGGCCGCCAGGCCGGCGTAGTCGTTGTGGTTCGACACGATGGCGGCCACTTCGGCGTGCAGGTGGCCGCTGTGCACGCGGAACAGCAGGTCGTTCAGGCAATGGCCCTGCTTACTGACCATGATGAGCAGGCGTTCCTTGCGGCGGGCGTCGTGCAGCTTCAGTTCCATGCCGTATTCCTCGGACATGGCGGCCAGGCGGGCGCGCAGGTCGCTGGCGGCCACGCCGGCGGGCGCGTCGAAGTGCACGCGCAGGAAGAAGCGGCCGGTTTCCTCGTCGCCGAACTGCTGCGAATCCAGGATGTTGCAGCCCAATTCGAACAACAGGCCGCTGACGCGGTAGACGATGCCCGTGCGGTCGGGGCAGGACAGGGTCAGGATGTAGTCGTTGTGCTGCATGGCTCAGAAAACAAAAGAGGAAAAAGGAAAACAGATGGCGGCAAAAATAGCCAGCCCTCCCGCCGGGCCGCTAGCACGCGCAGCGTGCACGGCGTGCGCGGCGTGGGGGCGCCTATCCATTTAGACGGGCCAGGGTTTCTTCCGCCAGTGCCAGGCTGGAGGTCAGCCCCGGCGACTCGATGCCGAACAGGTTCACCAGGCCGGGCACGCCGTGCGCGGCCGGGCCGGCGATGACGAAGTCGGCGGCGGGCTCGTGGGGGCCGGATATTTTCGGCCGGATGCCGGTGTAGCCGGGCGCCAGCGCGTCGTCGGGCAGCGCCGGCCAATAGCTGCGGACCGCCGCGTAGAACACGTCGGCGCGGGCCGGGTCCAGGGTGTAGTCCTCGGTGCCGACCCATTCGGTGTCGGGGCCGAATTTCGCCTGCCCGCCCATGTCCAGCGTCAGGTGCACGCCCAGGCCGGCGTGCTGCGGCACGGGGTAGATCAGGCGCGAGAAGGGCGCGCGGCCGGACAGCGTGAAATAGCTGCCCTTGCACAGGTAGTCGGTGGGAATGCTGGAGGCCGGCACGCCCTCGATACGGCGCGCCAGCGCCGGGGCCTGCAGGCCCGCCGAATTGATGAGCACGTTGCAGTTCAGGGTCATGGCGTCGTCGCCGCCGAACTGCAGCTCGAAGCCGCCTTCGGGGCGCGCGCGGCCGGACACCAGCGGCGTGTGGAAGACGCATTGGGCGCCGGCGTTTTCGGCGTCGCCCTGGAACGACAGCATCAGCGCGTGGCTGTCCACGATGCCGGTGGACGGCGACGACAGCGCGGCGGTGCATTGCAGCGCCGGTTCCAGGCGCATGGCGTCTTCGCCCGACAGGAACTGCAGGTCGTCGACGCCGTTGGCGCGGGCGCGCTGGGCGATGCTCTCCAACTGCGCGGCCTGTTCGGCGCTGGTGGCCACGATGAGTTTGCCCAGGCGCTTGTGCGGCACGCCGCGCTCCGCGCAATAGCCGTAGAGCAGGTGCTTGCCGCGCACGCACAGGCGGGCCTTCAAGCTGCCCGCCGGGTAGTAGATGCCCGCGTGTATGACTTCGGAGTTGCGCGAACTGGTGCCGGTGCCGATGGCCTCGGTGGCTTCCGCCACTAGCACTTCGCGTCCGGACTGGGCCAGCGCGCGCGCGATCGCCAGGCCCACCACGCCGGCGCCGACGACGACGCAATCGATGTCCGTGTTCATGGCGCTTTCCTTTCCGTCCGGTCGCCGGCGGGAGTCAGGTCGAAGCCGCCGGCATGGAAGACCAGCGGCGGCTCGGCGCTGTGGCCGCAGCGTTCCACCTCGCCCACCATGATGACGTGGTCGCCCTCGACGTAGCGGCTGCGGTTGTGGCATTCGAACCAGGCCGCGCAGTGGCCGTCCAGCATGGGGGTGCCGCCCGGGGCGTGGTGCACGGGCAGGCCGGCGTAGCGGTCGGGGGTCTTGCCGGTGGCGAAGCGGCGCGCCAGCGCGATCTGTTCCGCGCCCAGCACGTTGACGACGTAGCGCTCGCACTGTTCGAAGGCGGCCAGCGAAGATGAACTCCGGGACAGGCTCCACAGCACCAGCGGCGGATTCAGCGACACGGAATTGAAGGAACTGACCGTCAGCCCGATGGGCGCGCCATCTAGGCCGGCGGCCGTCACGACGGTCACGCCCGTGGCGTAGCGGCCCAGCGCGGTGCGGAAAAAGGCAGCGTCAAAATCAGGGGAGGAGGCGGTCATGCAATCGTGGATTGGGGCGGGCGCGCCGGGCGCCCGGCATCAAGGCGACAGGCGTTCGATCTTCCAGGCCGTGCCGTCGGCGACGTAGCGCAGACGGTCGTGCAGGCGCGAGGGCCGGCCTTGCCAGAATTCGAAGACGGTGGGCTTCAGGCGGTAACCGCCCCAGTGCGGCGGGCGCGGCGGCGCTTCGCCGAAGCGTTCGCGGAATTCCCGTTCGCGGGCTTCCAGCTCTTCGCGGGTAATGGGCTGGCTCTGGCGCGAGGCCCAGGCGCCGATGCGCGAGCCCGCGGGGCGGCTGTGATAGTAGGCGTCCGATTCCTCGGCGGCCACTTTTTCCACCACGCCCTCGATCCGGACCTGGCGCTCCAGCGGCTGCCAAAAGAACAGCAGGCAGGCGCGGGGCTCGGCCTGCAGGTCCAGGCCCTTGCGGGATTCGTAATTGGTGAAGAACGTGAACCCGCGCTCGTCGAAGCCCTTGATCAGGACAATGCGCGCGCTGGGCTGGCCGCCGGCGTCCACCGTGGCCAGGGTCATGGCGTTGGGTTCGGGCACCTTGGAGGCCAGGGCCTCGTCGAACCAGAGGGTGAATTGCGCGAACGGCGAAGCCGAGGCCTGGCTTTCGAGCAGGACATTCTTGTCGTAACTTTGACGCAGATCAGAGACGGACATGGGCGTAAGGATTCAGCGTTGATAACAGGGAGTTTATACCGCCTGGACCGCGGTCCCCCTATTGACCCCGCTCAGGTCTTCGGCAAGATGGCCGTCTGGAGCGGGGCGCCGGCCTCAGCCGCCTTCCGGCAGGGGCCGCCCGTCCTGTTCGAGCCGGCGGGCGATGGCGTCCAGCCGGGCATCCTGGATGCCCGCGGCGCGCAGCGCCTGGGCGGTCTGCACCACGTAGTCCGTGCAGGGGCCGTAGCGGCCGGCGGCGCGGCGCACGATGGCCAGCAGCTCGGGTTCCGGCAGGGCGCGGATATAGGCGGGGTTGTCCCGGTTCATGATGAAGACCAGCGCCCGGACGGTGCCGCCGTCCGTCGCGCAGTTGAGCCAGCGGGGCAGGTAGGCGCCGGTGGACATCTCGCGCTCCCAGAGCGCGGGGAAGTAATTGGGCACCTGGTCGCCGGCCAGCCGGTAGACCACGCCCCGGCACGAGCCGCCCCGGTCCAGGCCGAATACCAGGCCCGGGCACTCCGGCGTGCCCCGGTTGACGCGCGACCACAGGCACAGCGCCCGGTGGTGGCCGCGCAGGGTGGCGAGCCGGCGTTCCATGAAGTCGAAGTCGGGCCGCCAGATCAGCGAGCCGTAGCCGTACACCCACACGTCCTCGCCGGATTGCCAGTGGCGCAAGGCATCGTCCAGGGAGTCTTGCCGTTCTTCCGGCGTCCAGAGGCGAAAAGGCAGGCTGGCGCCGGCGGGAGGGGAAGACAAAATGTTCACGACTACGGTTTGCGGTCAGATTCGATCGGGGGATTGCGGTTGGCCCAGCCGCCGGCCATCAAGGCCAGGGAATAGGCCCAGAACAGCGGGGCAACGCCAATTACCGCACCGAGCGCGCCGAAGGTCAACGGCAGGGACACCTGGGAGCCGTTGATGAGCGCCATCCGCAGGCCCACCGCCTCGGCGGCTCGGCCCGGGGGCGAATGATGGTGCAGCAGCGACAGCATGCTGGGCTGGCAGCAGCCCAGGGCCAGTCCCAGGATGAAAGACAGCACGATCAGGACGGTAACGTCGGTGAACAGCGGGTAAAGCATGAAGTCGATGGCGGCTGTCGCCATGGCGGCGCGGACCAGCGTCCAGGAACGCACCCGGCGCTGGATCAAGGGGAGTACGAGGCGGATGACGAACGTTGCCGCCGCGAAGGAGGCAAGAATGACGCCGATCGTGGTGGCCGACAGGCCGATGGCCACGCCGAAGATGGGCACGACGAACAAATGGGTGTCCCAGGCACCCGACAGAATGGTGTTCACCATCAGGATCCGGCGCAGCGCCGGCACCGCCAGCAATTCGGTAACGCGGCGCCTTTCGGCTTCTTTTGCGCCGGAAAGCAGCGAATCTACCGCCTTCAATTGGTGACGCATGAAATAGAGGCCGCCCGCCGACAGCAGCGGGCCCACGGTCAGCAGGCCGAAGGCCAGCCGGGTGCCCAGGTGGTCGATCGCCAGGCCGGCGATGAGCGGGCCCGAGAACCCGGACCCCGCCAGGGCCAGCGACATGAAGGAAAAGTTGCGCAGCCGCTGCGTGGGCTCGGCGTGGCCCAGGAGGTCCTGGGTGGCGACCTGGTGCAGCATGAAGCCGATGCCGATGCAGCACGATGCGATGAGCAGCGCCAACTGGGTTTGGGAAATGAAGGGCAGCGCGGTGCCGACCGCCACCAGCGTCGTGCCGATGACCAGCGGCCGCACGATGCCGACCCGGTCGACCCAGCGGCCCGCGCGCACCGAGAACAGCATGGGCAGCACGGCGAACACCGCGACCAGCGTGCCCACCTTGAAGGTCGACAGCCCCATTTGCAGCGCGGTCAGCGAGACGGTGATGCGTCCCCCTGTCAGCGCCACGTGATTCATCATGGCCAGCACGCACAAAAGCGCCGCCCCGGAAAATTCCGGGGAACTGGGAGACGAGGAGGGGGATCTATGAGAGGTAGACACGGATACGGCTTAACTGCGTTCATTCTGTCCATATCGTCGCCCAATGTCGAGGCGCGCGTGTTTTGCACTGCCGCAATTGGCGCCATACCGAGATTTCACGATGGGCGCCAGCTAGGGGCAAACTCGGCAGCGTATTGTGCAAAATGGCGGCACGTTCGGCGCTTCTGCGCGCCGGGCGGCGGGCCGGCGCGCGCCAAAGCGTTGTATCGTTCTCGCAACGGAACAATCGGGCGGATGCTTGGCGCCCGCAATTCGCAATACCGGCGCGGGGCGGATGCCCGGCGCTCCATTCGGCAGGTTCAATGAAAAAATCCCGCAGCAAGTTCAAACGCTACCTCCTGATAGCCGTCCTGCTCCTGCTCGCCGCATTCGCCGTGCGCGCCGCCTTCTTCTCGGCGCCGCCGCCGCCCACCTTCGCCGTGGCCGAGGTCACCCGCGCCAACCTCGAGGACAGCGTGCTGGCCAGCGGCACGATCGACGCCATCGAGCGCGTCAGCGTGGGCGCCCAGGTTTCCGGCCAACTGAAATCGCTGAAGGTGGCGCTGGGCGACCGGGTCCGGAAAGGCCAGTTGGTCGCCGAGATCGACGACCTGACCCAGCAGAACGACCTGCGCAACGCCGACGCCGCCTTGCAGACCCGGCGCGCGGAACGGGCGGCCAAGGTCGCCATGCTGAAGCAGGCCGAACTGGCCTTCCGCCGCCAGCGCCAGATGCTGGCGGCGGACGCCAGCTCGCGCGAGGCCTACGAGACCGCCGAGGCCACCCTGGGCGTGACCCGCGCCGAGATCGCGTCGCTGGACGCCCAGATCGCGCAGGCCGAGATCCAGGTGGACACGGCCCGCGTCAACCTGGGCTACACGCGCATCGCGTCGCCCATCGACGGCGTGGTGGTGGCCGTGGTCACCAAGGAAGGGCAGACCGTCAACTCGATCCAGAGCGCGCCCACCATCATCAAGGTCGCCCAGGTCGACACCATGACGGTCAAGGCGCAGATTTCGGAGGCGGACGTGACCCGCGTGAAGCCGGGCCTGCCGGTGTACTTCACCATCCTCGGCGAACCCGACGAGCGCTACCGCGCCGAACTGCGCGCGGTGGAACCGGCGCCGGACTCCATCCAGAAGGACGACGCGGCGTCCTCGCTGACGACGTCCTCCAGCGGCAGTTCCACGACCGCGGCCGTCTATTACAACGGCCTGTTCGACGTGCCCAATCCCGACGAGAAGCTGCGCATCTCGATGACCGCGCAGGTCTTCATCGTGCTGGGCGAGGCCAAGGACACCGTGGTGGTGCCGGCCTCGGCGCTGGGCAAGCGCGGCGAAGACGGCCGCTACGCCGTGCGCGTGGTGCTGAAGGACAACAAGACGGAAGTGCGCCAGGTCAGGATCGGCATGAACAACAACGTCCAGGCGCAGGTTCTGGAGGGGCTGGAAGTGGGCGAGCGCGTCGTGTCGGCCGATGCCGCCCCGCCCGCCGCGGCCCCGGGGGCCTGAGATGGGCGTGCCCCTCATCTCGCTGGCCGGCGTGCGCCGCGAGTTCCCCGCGGGCGAGCAGACCATCGCGGTCCTGAAGGATGTCGACCTGTCCATCGAGGCCGGCGAAATGGTGGCCATCGTGGGCGCGTCCGGCTCGGGCAAGTCCACGCTCATGAACATCCTGGGCTGCCTGGACCGCCCCACCCGCGGCGAATACCGGGTCGACGGGCGCAGCACCGGGGACCTGGACCCGGACGAACTGGCCGAACTGCGCCGCGAGCATTTCGGCTTCATCTTCCAGCGCTATCACCTGCTGTCGGACCTGACCGCGCAGGGCAACGTGGAAGTGCCGGCCGTCTATGCCGGCAAGCGGCGCGAGGCGCGCCTGGCGCGCGCCGAGGCGCTGCTGGAGCGGCTGGGGCTGGGCGACCGGTCCGGGCACCGGCCCGGCCAATTGTCCGGCGGCCAGCAGCAGCGCGTGAGCATCGCGCGGGCGCTGATGAACGGCGGCGACATCATCCTGGCCGACGAGCCGACCGGCGCGCTGGACACGCACACCGGCCAGGAAGTGCTGCGCATTCTGGAAGAACTGAACGCGGCGGGGCACACCATCATCATCGTCACGCACGATATGAACGTGGCGCGCCATGCCCAGCGCATCATCGAGATCAGCGACGGCGAAATCGTCTCCGACCATCGCAATCCCGACGCCCCGCGCCGCGAGACCGCGCGGGACGAGGCGCCCGCGCTGGCCCGGCGGCCGGCCTGGCAGGCCTACCTGGACCGTTGCGGCGAAGCCCTGCGCATGGCGCTGCTGGCCATGAACGCGCACCGGCTGCGTACCTCGCTGACCATGCTGGGCATCATCATCGGCATCGCGGCGGTGGTGTCCGTGGTCGCGCTGGGCGAAGGGTCGCGCCGCAAGATCCTGGACGACATCAGCGAAATCGGCACCAATACGGTCGAGGTCTTCCCCGGCAAGGACTTCGGCGACGAGAAGGCCGTCAACATCCGCACCCTGGTGGCGGCCGACGCGGACGCGCTGGCGCGGGAATCCTACGTGGACAGCGTGACGCCCGAAGTCTCCACCAGCAATACGCTGCGCTACCGCAACGTGTCCGTCAACGGCGCGATCCAGGGCGTGGGCGAACAGTATTTCCGGGTGCGCGCCATCAAGCTCGCCCAGGGCAAGTTCTTCGACGCCACCAGCGTGACGCGGCGGGCCCAGGAGGTAGTGATCGACGACGGTACGCGCAAGGCTTTGTTCGGATCGCATACCGACCCGATCGGGCAGGTGGTGTTCCTGGGATCCATGCCGGCGCGCGTGATCGGCGTGACGCAGAAGAAGGACACGGTGTTCGGCAGCAACGACACCCTGAACGTGTGGGTGCCCTACACCACGGCGCTGTCCCGGGTGCTGGGCCAGCAGCACCTGAAGAGCATCACCGTCCGCGTCAACGACGCGTCGCCGCCCGCCGCGGCGGAGCAGGCCATCGTGCGCCTGCTGACGCGCCGCCACGTGGTGAAGGATTTCTTCGTGTTCAACACGGACGCCATCCGCAAGACCATCGAACGCACCACGGCGACGATGACCCTGCTGGTGTCCATGATCGCGCTGATTTCGCTGATGGTGGGCGGCATTGGCGTCATGAACATCATGCTGGTGTCGGTGACCGAGCGCACCCGCGAGATCGGCGTGCGCATGGCGGTGGGCGCGCGGCGCAGCGACATCATGCAGCAGTTCCTGATCGAAGCGGTGCTGGTGTGCCTGATCGGCGGTGCGATCGGCATCCTCCTGTCGCTGGGGCTGGGCGTGCTCGTGTCCAAGGCCACGGGCGGCTCGTTCAAGATGATCTACTCCACGGCGGCCATGGTGGCGGCGTTCACGTGCTCGACGCTGATCGGGGTGATTTTTGGGTATTTGCCGGCGCGCAACGCGGCGCGCCTGGATCCCGTAGAGGCGTTGGCCCGGGAATGAAAACGATGAAAGCGGTTTCCCTGATCTGCAAGCCCGCCTCCCTGGCGCTGCTGTTCGCGCTGGGCGGCTGCGGCGGCCTGCTGCGCACCGATTACGAGCCGCCGGCCGCCTCCGTGCCCGCGGCCTGGTCCCATGCCCCGGCGGCGGACGCCCGGGCCGCCCTGCTGGCCGAGGGCGGCGCGTGGTGGCGGAATTTCAACGACCCGGTGCTGACGGGCCTGGTCGAGGGCGCGCTGGCGCGCAACAACGACCTGGCCGCGGCCGCCATCCGAGTGCGGCGGGCCCAGTACCAGGCGGGCCTGTCCGAGGACCAGTTGTTTCCGCAACTGGGCGGCAGCGCCAACGTCACCCGCACGCGCACGCTGAGCGGCGAACGCCTCACCACCCGGAACAACACGGCGGAGCTGACCGTCAGCTACGAGGTGGACCTGTGGGGCAAGCTGTCCCGCCAGCGCGACGCCGCGCAATGGGAAGCGCTGGCCACCGAACAGGACCGCCAGAGCGCGGCCCTGTCGCTGGTGGGCACCACCGCCACGCTGTACTGGCAGACCGCCTTCATCAACCAGCGCATCGTCAGCAGCCAAGAGAGCATCGCCTACGCCCGCAAGACGCAGGACCTGGTGCGCGCCCAGTACGCGGCGGGCGGCGCGTCGGCGCTGGAAATGGCCGAGGCCGAGCAGACCGTGGCCAGCCAGCAGGCCGCCCATGCGCTGCTGGTGCAGGCGCGGGTGGAATACGCGAACGCGCTGGCCATCCTGTTCGACGGCCCGCCGGAGCGCACCATGGCGGATCCGGCGCGTTTGCCGCGATATCCGCTGCCCGACGCCCGCGCCGGTGTTCCCGCTGAATTGCTGGGCCGCCGCCCCGACCTGCGCGCCGCCGAACTCCGCCTGCGGGAAGCCCTGGCCACCGTCGACGCGACCCGCGCCAGCTTCTATCCGCCCTTGACCCTCACGGGCGCCTTGGGCAGCGCGAGCCCGACGCTGTCCGACATCCTGCGCAACCCCATCGGATCCCTGGGGGCGGGGCTGACGCTGCCATTCCTGCAATGGAACCAGATGCAGCTCAACATCAAGATCTCCAAGGCGGACTACGAGGAACGCGTGGTGAACTTCCGGCAGTCGCTGTACCAGGCGATGGCGGACGTGGAGAACGCGTTGTCGAACCGGACGCAACTGGCGCTCCAGGCGGCGCAATTGGACGTTTCCCTGAGCGCGGCGCGCCAGGCGGAAAGTCTGTACGAGGTGCGGTACCGGGCGGGAGCGGTGCCGCTGAAGGATTGGCTGGACGCGCAGGAAAAACGCAGGACGGCCGAGATCGCGCGGGACGAGAACATGCTGAACCGGCTGGTGAACCAGGTGACGGTGTATCAGGCGCTGGGCGGGGATGATGCGGCGGCGCTTGCTGGCGGAGCGACGGGTTCGTGAGATGCGCGGGCCAGTGTCTGACACCCTTGCACGGCGACGGTCAAGTTGC
Source organism: Achromobacter veterisilvae (assembly GCF_900496975.1). Lineage (GTDB taxonomy): Bacteria > Pseudomonadota > Gammaproteobacteria > Burkholderiales > Burkholderiaceae_B > Achromobacter > Achromobacter veterisilvae. The sequence goes on along the minus strand of NZ_UFQC01000002.1, from coordinate 123,944 downwards.
ATGGGTGCTCCGCGGGTGTCAGACACCAACGTATATCCGAGGGTGTCAGACACCCGTGGTGCACCGGCAACGCATGGAGGGCGTTTCATTGGGTGTCAGACACCTGGGTCCGTCGGCGGCCTTTTGACAACTAGTGATCTGCACCCCCACGCTAGTGTCTGACATCCTTGCACGACGACGGTCAAGTTGCATGGGTGCCTCGCGGGTGTCTGACACCAACGGATATCCGAGGGTGTCAGACACCCGTGGTGCACCGGCAAGGCATGGCGGGCGTTTCATCGGGTGTCAGACACTGGCGATGTTATGCGCAGGCGCGCAGCGTCCAGCGCTACGGCCAACAGTGCCCATACGCCAAAGAAGGCCGCCCGCGCGGCCGGCTTTGGCGTCCCTGCAAGATCTTCCACCACTCCTTGCCGGGGAGAAGAATGCCAAGCACACCGTCCGTCCCGGCGACCTTCAAGATCCAGGCAACGGAGCCTGGCGCGGCGGCGCCTGGGGTGGCGCGGGGAGTCGATAAGCCCGAGGGAATCCGAAGGGAGCCGAAGGCGGACGAGGATGACGCAGGGGAAGTCCGGAGCGAAGGCTCCGGACCGCAATCGTTGACCCGCGCCACCCCAGGCGCCGCCGCGACGGGCGTCTTAAAAACCAAGCTCCGCCCTACAAACAACGCCTGCCATAAAATACAACCCCATGAACTCCCCCGCCCACCCCCCGGAACCCGCCGACCTGGACCGCCGCTTCGGCGGCCTCTCCCGCCTCTACGGCCCCGAAGCCCCGGCCCGCCTCCGTAACGCCCACGTCGCGGTCGCCGGCCTGGGGGGCGTCGGGTCCTGGACGGTGGAGGCGCTGGCCCGCTGCGGGGTCGGGGCGCTGACGCTGATCGACCTGGACCACATCGCCGAATCCAACGTCAACCGGCAGATCCACGCGCTGACGTCGACGCTCGGGCAATCCAAGGTGGATGCGATGGCCGAACGGGTGCTGGCCATCAATCCGGAATGCCGGCTCACGCGGGTCGACGACTTCGTGTCGCCCGACAACGTGGCCGAGGTGCTGCCGGGCCCGTACACCGTCATCATCGACTGCACCGACCAGGCGGCGGCCAAGATCGCGATGATCCTGCATGCGCGGGCGCTGGGCGCGCCCATGCTGCTGTGCGGCGGGGCGGGAGGCAAGACGGATCCCCTGGCCTTGCGGGCGGGCGACCTGTCCGCGGCGGTGAACGACGCGCTGCTGTCGAAGCTGCGCAACAAGCTGCGGCGCGAACACGGCTTTCCGCGCGCCTCCGACCAGAACGGGCGGGCCCTGAAGCGCGTGCCGAAGATGGGCATCCACGCCTTGTGGTTCGACCAGCCCGCCATCCTGCCGGACGCCTGGACCCGGCCCACCGAGGGCGAGGACGACATGGGCGCCTCGGGGCAGACACTGGCGCCGCAGGGCCTGTCCTGCGCCGGCTACGGCTCGGTCGTGACGGTGACCGCGGCCATGGGCATGGCCGCGGCCAACGAGGCGCTGCGGCTGGCGGTCTGAGCGCCGGCCCCTACAACGCCACGAACACCACGCCGTCCTCGATCCTGACGGGGTAGGTGGCGAGGTTGTCGCGCAGCGGCGAACAGAGCGCCCGGCCGTCGCGCACGTCGAAACGGCCCTGGTGCAGCGGGCATTCGATCTCGTGCCCGGTCAGGAAACCGTCGCACAGCCGCGCATTGCCGTGCGTACAGAGGTTGTCGGTCGCGTAGACCTCGCCGTCCACGCCGTAGAGCGCGATTTCGCGGCCGCCCGCCTCCACGGCGATCACGTCCTCTTCCGGCACGTCGGCCCGCGCGACGGCCTTGATCCATTGCATGCTCATGGTGCTGTGTCCTGGTCAGATGGGGTAGATGAGCGAATTCGGCACCAGTTCGCTGTCGAAAATGCACAGCCGCGACTCGAACTTCAGGCCGTCCGGGCCGCGGCGCACCACGTCCTGGTAGCGGCCCACGTTGAACACGGTGGTCAACTGGCTGGGCTTGGTGCGGAACACGGCGTAGTTGGCTTCGGATTCGATGCGGTCGCCCTGCACCGACAGCACGCGCGGCGCGCCCACCACGTGGCGCTGGTAGTAGGGATCGTGGAAGATCGTGTCGGTGGCGCCGTAGATGCGGTCCTTCAGCATGCCGCGGCTTTCGAAAGCCATGGTCGCCAGCGGATAGCCGCGCTCGTGGTTTTCGCGCGGCAGCACCTTGTACACGCAGTCCTCCAGGAAGAAGTCGGGCCATTTCTCCCATTCCTCCGCGTCCAGCGCGGCGGCGTAGTCGTTGTACAGGCAGGTCAGTTGGTAGTAGAGGGGAAAGTCCAGCATCGTCAGGCCTCCATCACCCGCCGCCAGTACGCGTACATGCCGCGGATCAGCGTTTCGGTCACCATGTGGCCGGTGTTCTCGGCCGTCTTGCCGCCCAGCTCCGCCACGCTGCGGTGCCAGGGCTTCTGCTCGAAGCCCGATTGCGAGAACTCGATGACCTCGCCGTCGTCCGCGGACACGAAGCCCGCCGGGCCGAACAGATTGGCCTGGCGCAGGCGGCGGCGCGTCATCTCGGGCGTGTCGTCGGCGAAGCCGAAGTGCGTCCAGACGAAATCGAAGGCGTCGTGGCCCACCGGCTGGATGTGGCGGGTGGACAGCGAATTCACCTGCTGCTGGATGACGACGCTGGGAAACAGCGTCATCAGCACGGCGGTCGGGCCGTTCCACCACGGTTCCGGCACGATGTCGAGGAAGCGGTCGTCGTGGAGCGACATCTGTTCCTTGAAGCTCGACACGCCGCTGGTCACGCTGCCCTTGCCGCCCTGGCCGCGGGTGGAGATCATCGCCGCGTGGCGGAAATGGCGGTCCATCTTCAGTTCGGAGCGGTTGTCCGCCCGCCACAGGCCGAAGGTGACGAACCAGGTGTGCAGCAGGCCGGGGTGGTAGGGGTCCTTGATGTTCTCCTGCATCAGTTTCCAGTTGCCCGGGATGCGCTGGCGGCTGTAGCCGTGGATTACCAGCTCGCGGCCGTCGAAGACGCGGTCGAAATAATGCAGGATGTCCGGCCCCAGGTAGTCTTCCAGCGGCTCCACGCCGTGGTCGAACGAGGCGAACACCACGCCGTTGCGGCAGGCCACGGCCAGCCTGGTCAGGCCGTGCTCTTCGGGCTTGAAGTCGGGCGGCATGCCGCCGTTGACCTGGCCGTCCTGCTTGACGCCGCGCCGGAAGGGCACGCCGATCAGGTTGCCTTGCAGGTCGTAGTTCCACTGGTGGTAGGGGCAGACGAATTCACTGCGGTTGCCGGAGCGTTCGCGGCAGAACTGCACGCCGCGGTGGGCGCACACGTTTTCCACCACGCGCACCCGGCCGTCGTTGTCCCGCAGCAGGATGACCGAACGCTCGCCCACGGCGGTGCGCTTGAAGTCGCCCGGGTTGGGGATCTCGGCTTCCAGGCCCACGTAGCACCAGTGCGCGCGGTAGAAGAAGCGGCCCAGTTCGCGCTGGTGCAGGGCGGCGTCGGTGTAGACGCCGAACGGAATGCGGTGGGAGCCGTCCCCTTCCCAGGGCGGCGTACAGGAATGCATGGAGGGTCTCCTTGGTTCGGCTGGCCGCGGGACGGCCGGGCAGAGCCCGCGCGGCATGGGCGCGGGCGTTTGTCGCATGATCGGGCAGGCCATGAAATAAATAAATAGAATCTGCATGATGAGATAAATCACCAAAACAAATATTGGTGGAGACAAGCGCATGAACCTGCAAGACGTGGACCTGAACCTGCTGGTCGTCTTCAACGAACTGCGGAAACACGGCCGGGTATCGGCCGTGGCGGAGAGCCTGGGCATTTCGCAGCCCGGGGTCAGCAATGCGCTGGGCCGGCTGCGCAAGCTGCTGGGCGACGAGCTGTTCCTGCGGACCTCGCGCGGCATGGTGCCCACGCCCTACGCCGAAGCGCTGGCGCGGCCGATCGCCGATGCCCTGGACGCGCTGCACAGCACGCTGAACGCCCGCGCCGCGTTCGATCCCGCGCACAGCGAGCGCGCGTTCGTGATCGGCGTGAACGACGTGGGCGAGACCTACTTCCTGCCCCGGCTGATGCGCGCCCTGGAGCGCGCCGCGCCGGGCGTCACCGTCCGCACCGTGCGCACGACCTCGATCGATGTGAAAGACGAGATGGAACGCGGCCGGATCGACCTGGCCATGGGCTTCCTGCCCGGTCTGAAAAGCGGCTTTTTCCAGCGGCTGCTGTTCCGCCAGCCCTATGTCTGCATTTTCCGGCGCGACCATCCCCTGGCGCGCACCGGCGTATCGGCCCGACAGTTCCGCGCGGCGGAGCACGTGGCCATCGTGTCGGAAGGCACCGGCCACGGCGTGGTGGACGAGGTGATCGGGCAGGCCGGCATCCGCCGGCGCGTGCGCCTGACGGTGCCGCATTTCATGGCGGTGGGGCCGGTGTTGCAGGCCACCGACATGATCGCGGTGGTGCCGCGGCGTTTCGCGGATTGCGCCTGCGGGCCGTTCGGCCTGGCCATCGCGGCCTGTCCGGTGAAGATCCCGGAGTCGGTCATCAACGTGTTCTGGCATGCCCGCAACCACCGCGAGCAGGCCAACCAGTGGCTGCGGCAAGTGGTGGTCGACGAGTTTGCCGACTGAGTTCTCAGAACTGCATCTGGGCCGACAGCGCGATGCTGCGCGGGCTGCCCAGGTAGTAGCTGTTGAGCCAGTAGCTCCGGTTGGCCACGTTGTTGACGTTCAGGCGCAGCGTGAGAGGCCGGCCCGTTACCTTGGTCGCGTAGCGCAGGCCGAGATCGAAGGTCGTGTACGAGGGCAGCCGGCTGGTGTTGGTGGCCGTGGCCCACTGCTTGCCGACGTAATAGACGCCGCCGGTCAGGCTGAGGCCGGGAGCGAAGGGCAGCGCGTATTCCGAATACAGTTTGGCCGTCAGCTTGGGCACGTTGATCGGGGCATTGCCGTCATTGTCGCTGCCTTCGACGCGGGCCGTCAGCAGCGTCGCGCCGCCCACCACGGTCCAGGCATCCGTGACTTTGCCCATTGCCGAGACTTCGGCGCCGCGATGGCGTTGGGTGCCGCTCTGTACGTACACATTCGCGTCGTTGGCGTATTCATAGGCTTTCTCGATGTCGAACAGCGCGCCGCTCACCAGCACGCCGCCCAACTCGGCCTTCAGCCCCAGTTCGCGCTGTTTGCTGCGCATGGGCGACAGGACTTGCCCGCGGTTGACCGCCTCGTCGGGCGCCACGCCGCCTTGTTCCAGGCCTTCGAGGTAGGTGGCGTAGGCCGTCAGCCAGGGCGTGGGCATGAACATCAGCGACACGTTCGGCGAGGTCAGCCCGCGATCGTAGTCGGGTTGGCTGGCGGCGCCGTTCTCGTCGCGCTCCATCGCCTTGATGGTGCTGCGATTGACGCCCGCCAGGACGGACCATTGTTCGTTGAAGCGGATCAGGTCGCCGATCATGAAATTGTCGTTGCGGATGCGGCTGGCGTAGTAAGTTTTTGCGGAAGCGTCGGACGGCCAGGCAGGTTCCGGCACATGCGTCGGCGAGTCCAGGCTGTACGGGCCGACATAGCCGGTGCTGGGGAAGTAGGTGGATTGCCACTGCTTGTCCATGTATCCGTAGTAGCCCATGGTGATCTGGTGGGCTATCGGTCCGGTGTCGAATGAAATGTCCGCCAGGGCCTGCCAGGCTTCGGATTCGGTGCTGGTCGGCCCGACCTTCTGCCGCAATTGCGCGTATTGGGTGGACGAGCGCAGCGAGTTCATGGTGTGGTACTGGACGGGCCTGTCCTGGTATTCGCGCAGATGCGCGACGCGCAGCGTCAGGTGGTCGCTGGCCTCGTAGGTCATGCGGGCCATCCACTTCCGGCTTTCGGTTTCATCGCGGATCCAGGGCTGGCCCCAGTTCTTGCCCGCGTCCGGCGCCTTGGGACGGGAAAGGTCATCGCGGACGAACCAGTACGCCGTGGGGGCCGTCATCTTGTAGTCGCTGTAAGAGGCGCCGAGTTCCAGCTTGAAGCGGTCGGTGATATTGAAATCCAGCGCCAGGCTCGCCAGGCTGCGGTCGATCTTCTGGTCGTCCACGGCGGTGTCGCCATTCTGGCGCACCAGGTTCACGCGATAGCCGATCTTGCCGTTGCTGTCGAAAGGGCCGCCGAAGTCGCCGTGCACATAGTATTGGCCGCCGCCGTAATTGCCCGCCGTGATGCTGTTCAGGCGCTCCGGCGTGGGCCGCTTGTGGACGTAGTTCACCATGCCGCCGGGCGAGGCCGCGCCGTAGAGAAAGCCCGACAGGCCGCTCAGGACCTCGACGCGCTCCTTGTCTTCGAGCGAGGCGGCGAAACCGAACGAGCGGCGCAGGCCTTCCTCGGCCCGATCGTAGCTGTTGAAGCCGCGGATCTTGACCATCGGCGCCCAGCCGCTGAGCTGCGGCGTCTGCGTCATGGTCGACGGGTTGATCTTGTACACGTCGTCGGGCGATTGCGCCTGGACGTTCTGCAGCAGTTCGCGCGGCACGACGCTGAACGAATAGGGGGCATTGCGCAACTCCATGCGGCCCAGCGCGCCCGTGGAGGAGATGGTCGAGACGCGGTAGCCGTCGCTGGCCAGCCCCTCTTGCTGCAGGGCGGCGGCGGTGTTGCCCTGTACGGTAATGCCGGGCAGGGTGACTGCGTCGACCGCCGGCGCCGGACGCACCGTGTAGGCGTTGCCGCGCCGCTCCGGCCGCAGGCCGGTGCCGGCCAGGATGGCGTTCAGGCCCGACCAGGCCGATTGCCTTCCCCGCAATCCCGGGCTCTGGCGCCCGGTTGTGAGCGAGGCCTCTACCGAGACCTGGATGCCGGCCTGCACGGCGAACTCGGTCAGCACGCGGCTCAGTTCGCCGGCAGGAATGTCGTAGTCGCGCTCGTCCGGCGCGGGCGAGGCGCGCGGAGTCTGCGCCTGCAAGGCGCAGGGCGCGGCCAGGCCGATGAGCGCCGCGGCGGCGATCGCGGCGGCGGCCGGCAGGCGCGCGGTTGCGCGCCGGCGTGTGGAACGGGGGGAAAGGAAAGGCATGTGCATGGTTCGGCCCGGGCTGGAAGTGAAAGCGTGTGGTTTCACCCCGTATGCCAATCGAGCAAGCGAAAAGGGGAACTTCCCGGCGATGGCGCGCCACGGGCGCGGAGCCGCGAGGCTGCGGCGGGATGGCTAGCGGGGCTCCAGCACGGTCCACCACGGCATGGGCATGCGCACGCGCACCGGCAGCGTCGCCTCCAGCGTCGCCAGAACCTGGCGCGTGTCGGCCGTCGCGTAGGTGCCCACGATGCGCAGGTCGGCGATCGCGGGCGCGCAGCCCAGATAACCGCGGCGGTAGCGCGACAGTTCTTCCACGAAATCGCCCAGGCGCATGTTTTCGGCGACGATCAGTCCCTCGGCCCAGGAGCGGCGGGCGGTGGCGGCAGCCTCGACGGGGCCGGCGCCAGACCGGGTGATGCGCGCCTGCTCGCCCGCATGCAGGATGCTGCCGGCGGCGCCCTCGCTCGTTGGTTCGACCCGCACGGCGCCTTCGAACACCGCGACCACGCTGGCGTCTTCCTGCTGGTAGATGCTGTAGCGGGTACCCAGCGCGCGCAGCCGCGCTTGCGCGGTGTCGACCACGAAGGGGCGCGCCGGCGACTGGATGTCGGGGGCGGTGGCGACCAGGATTTCGCCCGCCACCAAGCGAATGCGGCGCAGGGCCGCGCTGTAGTCCACGTCGATGGCGCTATCGGTGTTGAGCCAGATGCTGGCGCCGTCGGCCAGGCGGATTTCGTGGCGTTCCCCCAGGCCGGTGTGATGGGAGGCGGCCCACTGGCGCCACGGCACGGCTTGTAGGGCGCCCCATGATCCGACGCCGCCCGCGCACAGCAAGGCCAGCATTTTCAAGGCCCGGCGCCGCCTGGCCTGGCCGGCCGCGGCGGCGTCCAGCACCCGGTGGGCCATGGGTTTGCCGGACCCCGGCAGGTCCAGGAATTTACCGCTGATGGCTTCGACCTGGCTCCAGGCCAACTGGTGGGCCGGATCGGCGTCGTGCCACTGGCGCCAGCGCTGGCGCTGCGCGGCGTCCACCGCCGGCGCGCCCAGCACGGCGAACCACTCGGCGGCTTCCTGCAGCACCTTGAAGCTGGGCGCGGCGGGGATCACGGTGCGTGCGCCCTGCCCGCGGTCAGGCAATGCAGCATCGCCTGCGCCATGTATTTCTTGACCATGCGTTCGGACACGGCCAGGCGCGCGGCGATTTCAACGTAGGTATAGCCCTCCAGTTGCGCCAGGAGGAAGGCCGTGCGGGCCTTGGGATTGAGCTGGCAGAGCAGCGCGTCCAGTTCGCACAGCGCCTCCAGCAGCAGGGCGCCTTCCTCGGGGGAGGGGGCCTGTGTGTCGGCCACGGTGGCCAGCGTCTCGCGATAGGCGCGTTCCAGGTCCTGGCGGCGCCAGTGGTTCACGATCAGCCCGTGGGCGATGGTGGTGAGGTAGGCGCGCGGTTCGCGCACGGGTTCGAGACTGCGCAGCAGGCGCAGAAAGGTATCGTGGGCCAGGTCGGCCGCGTCGAACGCATTGCCCAGGCGCCGGCGCAGCCATTCCTGCAGCCAGCCGTGATGGTCGCTATACAGCGTTGCTAGGTCGGGAGGTGCCGCGCGGGGAGGGGGAGACACGATGGGACGCTGCCAACGTCGAGCATTTAATAAGAATGAGTATCAATTATTATTCACGCGCGCCGGTTTGGCAATCGGCGCTATGTCGCTCCCGGACGATCGTCAGGAGTGGCGCAGCACCACAGGGAACCAGCCGCGCAGCGCGTTGGACAGGCGGATTTCGTCGGCGGCGTGCAGGTCGGCCAGGGTCAGGACGCGTTCCTCGACCTGGCCGCTGTCCAGCAGTTCGGCGCGCTGCACGCCGGGCAGGCAGCCGCTGTCCACGGGCGGCGTGTACCAGTCGCCGTCCAGGCGCAGGTAGACGTTGCTGCGGCTGCCTTCGCACAGTTCGCCGCGCTCGTTCAGGTAGAGCAGGTCGAAGATGTGCGGATGCGAGGGCAGCCATTCGATGGTCTTGGTGTACCAGGGCCGGTAGGTGGTCTTGTAGCGCAGCAGCGGTTCGGACGAACGCAGCGCCTCGGGCGCCAGCATGGCTTCCTGCCCGGCGGGCAGGGGAGGCAGGACGGCGGTCTGGATGCTGCGGCTGCCGTCGCGCGACACCAGCAGCCGCAGGCGGTGCGGCCCTGGGGTCGCCAGGCCCAGCGCCGTGATCATGATGTCGCCTTCCACGGCGCGCCCGCCCCAGCCGTAGCCCAGGTCCTTGCAGGATGCCTCCAGGCGCTTGAGGTGGCGGGCCAGCAGCGGCACGCGGCGTTCGGCATCGACCAGGATGGTCTCGATCAGTTCGGGTTGCATGGGACTCTCCTAGGGACGGCCGCGCTCTATCCTACTACCGCGGCCTCCGCCTGGGCGCTCAGGCCCGCAAAATCCGGGCCTTCCAGTGGCATTCCTGCCATTCTTCCGCGGGGTCGGAGTCGTGCACGATGCCGCCGCCCACGCTGTAGACCCCCTGGCCGGACGCATCCAGCACCAGCGTGCGGATCGCGACGTTCAGCGAAAAATCGCCGTCCGGCGCCAGCCAGCCGATGCTGCCGCAGTACAGGCCGCGCGGCGCCGACTCCATCTGGCGGATCCGGCGCATGGCCGCCACCTTGGGGGCGCCGGTGATGGACCCGCAGGGAAACAGCGCGCGCAGCACGTCCTCCAGGCTGGCGCGGGGCGCCAGCGCGGAAACGGTGGACGTCATGGCCCAGACGGTGGGGTAGCGCTCCAGCGAGAACAGCGCGTCCACCTGGACCGAGCCCGGTTCGGCCAGCCGGCCGAGATCGTTGCGCAGCAGATCGACGATCATCAGGTTCTCGGCGCGGTTCTTCCCGCTGGCCAGCAGCGCCTGGCCCAGCCGTTCGTCTTCGGCCGGGTCGGCGTGGCGCGGGGCCGTTCCCTTCATGGGGCGCGTGGTCAGGCGCGGGCCGTCGCGGCGCACGAACAGCTCGGGCGAAAAGGACAGCACCGTGCGCGCGCCGTCCTGGATGAAGGCGCCGTGCGCCACCGGATTGCGGGCGGCGATGCGCCGGTACAGCGCGGCGGGGTCGCCCTGGTAGCGCAGGTCCAGCGGCTGGGTGAAATTCACCTGGTACAGCTCGCCGTCGCCGATCAGCGCGCGGATCGCGTCGATCCGCCGCGCGTACTCCGGCTCGGTCATGCGCGGCGCCGGCAGGCTGATGGACGCGGGCGCGCTGCCGGCATCCGGGGCGTCCCAGGGCGCTTCGTCCGCCTTGCGCTCGAACACCAGCGCGGTCAGGCGGGGTTCGCCGTCGCCGCGCGGCGGCGCCCAATCGCCGGTGGGCGGCGGCAGCGTGGCTTCGGGCAGCAGCCATTCGCCCAGTTCGTAGTCCAGCAGAAGCGCGACCCATCGCCCCTGCCGCCGCGCCGCCTCGATGGCGGCCAGCGCGGGGGCGACTTCGGCGGCGGCGCGCGCCTCGATCCGCGAACAAAAGCCCTCCAGCCGCAGCGCGCGGCCGGCCAGCCGGTCTTCAAAACGACATTCCATGCTTCTTACTGCTGTTGATGTGCCAGGAATTCCTTCAGGACCCGCCCCGTGTGGGAATGGTCGCTCAGGGTCATGACGTGTTCGGGCGACCCTTCGCCCACCAGCCTTCCGCCGCCCGTGCCGCCTTCGGGGCCCAGGTCCAGCAGCCAATCGGCTTCGGCGATCACGTCCAGGTTGTGTTCGATCACCACCACCGTATTGCCCGCTTCCACCAGGCGGTGCAGCACGTGGATCAGCTTTTCCACGTCGGCCATGGACAGGCCGACGGTGGGCTCGTCCAGCACGTACAGCGTGTGGGGGATGCGGGAGGCGCGGCCGGTCTTGATCAGGCCGTCGGTCAGCCGGGCCTTGGACAGTTCGGTCACCAGCTTGATGCGCTGGGCTTCGCCGCCGGACAGGGTGGGCGAGGGCTGCCCCAGGGTCAGGTAGCCCAGGCCCACGTCCTGCATGAGCTGCAAGGGGCGGTGGATCTTGGGGTGCGCCGCGAAGTAGCCGATGGCGTCGTCCACTTCCATGGCCAGGAGTTCGCCGGCGTTCTTGCCGCGCATCTGCACGCTGAGCGTGTCGCTGTTGAAGCGCGCGCCGTTGCAGGCGTCGCAAGGCACCTTCACGTCGGGCAGGAAGTTCATTTCGATGGTGCGCATGCCCTGGCCTTCGCAGATCGGGCAGCGGCCGTCGCCGGTGTTGAACGAGAAGCGCGCCGCCGTCCAGCCGCGCATGCGCGCTTCGCGGGTATCGGCGAACTGCTTGCGAACGTCGTCCCAGAAGCCCACATAGGTGGCCGGGCACGAGCGCGGCGTCTTGCCGATGGGCGTCTGGTCCACTTCGAGGACGCGGTCGATGGCTTCCCAGCCCTTGATGCTCTCGCAGCCCGCCCAGCCCGGTGCCTTGCCCTTCGAGACGGCCTGCGTCAGGTTGTCCAGCAGCACTTCGCGCGCCAGCGTCGATTTGCCCGAGCCGGAAACGCCGGTCACCACGCTCAGGCGCCCGACCGGAATCTTCGCGTCCACGCTGCGCAGATTGTGCAGGCGCGCGCCCTTGATCTCGATCATGGGCGTGTCGGCCTCCACCGCCCGGCGGCCCTGCAGCGGATGCGTCAGCGGCTTGGCCAGGTAGCGTCCGGTGACGGATTCGGGCGCCTCGATCAGGTCCTGCGCCGTGCCTTGCGCCACCACGCGGCCGCCGCGGATGCCCGCGCCCGGGCCGATGTCGATGATGTGCGAGGCGCGCCGGATGGTGTCGTCGTCGTGCTCCACCACCACCAGCGTATTGCCGTTGCCTTCCAGGCGCGCCAGCGCGTCCAGCAGGATGCGGTTGTCGCGCGGATGCAGGCCGATGGTGGGCTCGTCCAGCACGTAGCACACGCCCTGGAGGTTGGAGCCCAGTTGCGCGGCCAGGCGGATGCGCTGCGCCTCGCCGCCGGAAAGCGTGGGCGCGGCGCGGTCCAGCGCCAGGTAGTTCAGGCCCACTTCCTGCATGAAGTTCAGGCGGCCGCGGATTTCCGCGAGGATGTCGCGGGCGATCTCGCCTTCGCGCCCGCGCGCCACCAGACCGGTGAAGAAGGTGTGCGCGTCCGACACGGGCAGTGAGGCCAGCTCCGCGATCGACTTGTCGCGCCAGCGCACGGCCCGGGCCACGCGGTTCAGGCGCTCGCCGTCGCAGACGGTGCAGACCTTGGCCTCGCCTTCGTACCAGGCGTTCCAGGCGGTTTCCTCGCCGGTCTGTTCTTCGTCGAAGCCTTGCAGTTGCAGGCCCGTGCCGAAGCAGCCCGTGCACCAGCCGTGCTTGGAGTTGTACGAGAACAGGCGCGGATCGGGTTCGGGGAAGCTGGTGCCGCAGGACGGGCAGGCGCGCTTGACCGAGAAATGCTGTTGCTGCAATTCGCTGTTCAGCGCTTCATGCAGCTTGTTCACGGGCCAGACGATGGACATGACGCCCTGGCCGTTCTCCAGCGCGCTCTTGACCGCCGCGCGCAGGCCGGCTTCGTTGGCCGGGTCCACGACCACGTCGGCCACGGGCAGTTCGATCGTGTGTTCCTTGTAGCGGTCCAGGCGCGGCCAGGGCGCGACCGGGATGAACTCGCCGTCCACGCGCAGGTGCGTGTGGCCCTTGGATCCGGCCCACTTGGCCAGGTCCGTGTAGTAGCCCTTGCGCGCGGTGACCAGCGGCGACAGCAGGCCGATGTGCTCGCCCTTGTGCTCGCGCAGCAGCCGCGCCACGATCTGGTCCGCGTTCTGGGGTTCGACCGCCACGTTGCAGTCGGGGCAGTACTGCGTGCCCAGTTTGACGTACAGCAGCCGCAGGAAATGGTGGATTTCCGTCATCGTAGCCACGGTGGACTTGCGGCCCCCGCGGCTGGTGCGCTGCTCGATGGCCACGGTGGGCGGGATGCCGAAAATGGCGTCCACGTCCGGCTTGCCGGCCGGCTGCACGATGGCGCGCGCGTACGCGTTGAGCGATTCCAGGTAGCGGCGCTGGCCCTCGTTGAACAGAATGTCGAAGGCCAGCGTGGACTTGCCCGAGCCGGACACGCCGGTGATGACGGTGAACTTGTCGCGCGGGATTTCCACGCTGACGTTCTTCAGGTTGTGCTCGCGGGCGTTGCGGATCTCGATCGCCATGTTGTCCTGGCGGCGCGCGCGCACCAGGGATTGCAGCGGCGTGCCCATGCCGGCCCCGTAGGCCGCGCCGGGTTCGGCGATGCGGGCGGTCAGGCCGGCCTGTTCGACTTCCTGCGCGTCGGCGTCGCTGGTGACGACCACGTCCGCGGGCAGGATGCTGACTTCGTAGTCGCGCAGCGCGGCGCCCGTGTGCGATTGCGGGTTGTCCATCAGGTCCTGCGGCGTGCCCACGCCGATGACCTGGCCGCCGGCGTCGCCGCCTTCGGGGCCCAGGTCGATCAGCCAGTCGGCCGCGCGGATGACGTCCAGGTTGTGTTCGATGACCAGCAGCGTGTGGCCGGCGGCCAGCAGCTTGCGGAAGGCGCGCATCAGGCGCGCCACGTCGTCGAAGTGCAGGCCGGTGGTGGGTTCGTCGAAGAGGAACAGGCTGCCCTTCTTGGCGACCTTGGCGGTGGAAATGCCGCTGCGCGCCGCCTCGGCCAGGTGGCCCGCCAGCTTCAGCCGCTGCGCCTCGCCGCCCGACAGGGTCGGCACGGGCTGGCCCAGGCGCACGTATTCCAGGCCCACGTCGGCCAGCGGCGCCAGGCCGGTCTGCACGTCGCGCAGGCCCTTGAAGAAGTCCAGAGCCTCGCTGACGGTCATTTCCAGCACTTCGTCGATGGACGCGCTCTTGCCCAGGTGCTCGACGCGCACTTCCAGCACTTCGGGGCGGAAGCGCTTGCCATCGCAATCGGGGCAGCGCAGGTACACGTCCGACAGGAACTGCATTTCCACGTGTTCGAAGCCGGTGCCGCCGCAGGTCGGGCAGCGGCCGTCGCCGCCGTTGAAGCTGAACGTGCCCGCCGTATAGGCGCGCTCGCGCGCCAGCGGCGCCTGGGAGAACAGTTTGCGGATGGCGTCGAACGCGCCCACGTAGCTGGCCGGGTTGGAGCGGGCCGTCTTGCCGATGGGCGTCTGGTCCACCATGACGACGTCCGCGATCTGCTCCGCGCCCAGCAGGCGCTCGAACGGGCCGGGCGCTTCCGACGGCCGGCCTTTCTGTTTCAGCAGGGCGGGGTACAGCACGTCCTGCACCAGGGTGGACTTGCCCGATCCGGACACGCCGGTCACGCAGACCAGCCGGCCCAGCGGCAGTTCGACGGAAACGCCCTTCAGGTTGTGGGCGGTGACGCCTTCGAGCAGCAGGCGCGGCGTGTTCGCCGCCACGGGCATGGGCCGCGGCGCTTCCACGCGCTGGCGCCCGCCGAGGTAGTCGCCGGTCAGGGTATGCGCCGCCCGCAGTTGCGCGGGCGTGCCGTCGAACACGATGCGGCCGCCGCGTTCGCCGGGGCCGGGGCCGATGTCGATGATGCGGTCCGCGGCCACCATGACTTGCGGATCGTGCTCCACCACCACCAGCGTGTTGCCGGCGTTGCGCAGCCGGTGCATGACTTCGACGACCCGGTGCATGTCGCGCGGGTGCAGGCCGATGGAGGGCTCGTCCAGCACGAACAGCGTGTTCACCAGCGAGGTGCCCAGAGCCGTGGTCAGGTTGATGCGCTGCACTTCGCCGCCCGACAGCGTGCGGCTCTGGCGGTCCAGCGTCAGGTAGCCCAGGCCCACATCGCACAGGAACTTGAGGCGCGCGCGGACCTCGGTCATGAGCAGGTCGGTGGCGGCGTCCAGCGCGCCGGAGAAGGACAGCGTGTCGAAGAACAGCCGCACCCGTTCGATGGGCAGCAGCATCACGTCATGGATGGACAGGCCGCCCAGGCCGTTCAGTTGTTCGCGGGTCCAGTTGGCGCCCACGGGCATGAAGCGCTTGTAGGGGCCGTCTTCCGGCGGCAGCACGGTGTCGGCCTCTTCCTTGGTGCCCAGGCGCCACAGCAGCGCGTCGGGCTTGAGCCGCGCGCCGTTGCAGGTGGGGCAGGGCGTGTAGCTGCGGTACTTCGACAGCAGCACGCGCACGTGCATCTTGTAGGACTTGGTTTCCAGCCAGTCGAAGAAGCGCTGCACGCCGTACCACTGATGCTTCCAGGCATCGCTGCCGCCCTTCCAGTCGGGCGTGCCGTAGAGCACCCAGCGCTTGTGCTCTTCGCTCATCTTCTTCCAGGGCACGCCCAGCGGAACGCCGGCCTTCGGCGCGTACTTCTGCAGTTCGTCCTGGCATTCCTTGTAGGACGGGGTCGTCCACGGCTTGATGGCGCCTTCCAGCAGGGTCTTGTTCTCGTCGGGGATGACCAGCCCGAAGTCGATGCCGATCACGCGGCCGAAGCCGCGGCAGGCTTCGCACGCGCCCAGCGGCGAATTGAACGAGAAGCTGCTGGGCAGCGGGTCGGTGTATTCGATGTCGCAGTCGGCGCAATGCAGGCGGTCGCTGTACTTCCAGACGTGGGCGTTGCCGCCCTCGGCGTCTACCGCGTAGACGGCCAGGTGGCCGGCGCCCATGCGCAGCGCGGTATCCAGCGCTTCCATGATGCGCTCGCGTTCGGTGCCGGCGAAGCGGAAGCGGTCCTGGACCACGTGCAGGATGCGGCGGGATTCGGCGGCGGCCTTCGCGCCCTTGGCTTTCTTGGCGCCCTTGGCCGGCGCTGCGGCGCGGACCGCCGCGTTCTCTTCGGCGTGCACGCGCGTGTAGCCCTGCTGTTCCAGGAAGCCGCGGACTTCTTCTTCGGTGAAGTTGGCGGGCACGGCGATCGGGAACGTCACGACCAGGCGCGGATCGCCGGCGGCCGCGGCGCGTTCGGCCAGCGAATGACAGACCGAGTCCGGCGTATCGCGCCGCACCACCTTGCCGCAGCCGCGGCAGTACAGCTTGGCGCCGCGCGCGAACAGCAGTTTCAGGTGGTCGTTCAGTTCGGTCATCGTGCCGACCGTGCTGCGCGAGCTGCGCACCGGATTGGTCTGGTCGATGGCGATGGCGGGCAGGATGCCTTCGATGCGGTCCACCTGCGGCTTGTCCATGCGGTCCAGGAACTGGCGCGCATAGGGCGAGAAGGTTTCCACGTACCGGCGCTGCCCCTCGGCGTACAGGGTGTCGAAAGCCAGGGAACTCTTGCCGGACCCCGATACGCCGGTCACGACGACCAGTTCGCCGGTGGCGATGGTCAAGTCCAGGTTCTTGAGATTGTTCTGGCGGGCGCCAACGATGCGAATGTGAGAGCTCATGGACGGTATCGTAGCCTGAGGGAAGAGGCCTGCCCGAGCGACGACCCGTCGCTGGTTCCGAGCGCGGCGATATGGAATAATTGCCTATATTGTGAGGCTTGTGTCCATAATATGGACAAAAAGCAGGCTCACTAGCTGTACAAATAAACAGTATCGCAGATTCGTCCGAAATTCGCGCTGTCCGGCTTGCTCTTTCCGCTTGCCGCCGCGCGGCGGGGCGGCATCCGCTGGAGACTCCTTTGCTGGAAACCAAGGTCGCGGGCGCCGCGGCGTTCGCCAAGTTCATGACGGTGCTGCAGGCGGTGGCCGACGCGCCGCAGCCGCCCACCGCCGCGGCGCTGGCGCGAAGCTGCGGCTACCCCCGGCCCACCGTCTACCGGATCGTCGCGGCGCTGGCGGAGCAGGGCATGGTGGCCGAAACGGGCGGCGCCTACCGGCTGGGGCCCAGGCTGATGTCGCTGGCCAGCCGGGCGTGGTCGCAGTTCGACCTGCGCGCCGCGCTGGCGCCCGAATTGCAGGCCCTGCGCGACGAAACCGGCGAAACCGTGCACCTGGCGGTTCCTGCCGGACGCGAGATGACCTACATTGACAAGCTGGAAAGCCCGGGCCCGGTGCGCATGGCATCGCGCGTGGGGGCGTCCGTGGCGCTGCATTCCAGCGCGGTCGGCAAGGCGTACCTGGCGGCGCTGGACGAGGCCTCGCGCGAACGCCTGCTGCGCGGCCTGCCGCTGGCCGCCCGCATGCCCGGCACGGTGACCAGCCTGCCCGCGCTGCGCGCCCAGTTGGAGGAAACCGCGGCGCGCGGATACGCCACGGACAACGAGGAAAACGAAGCCGGCATCGTCTGCTACGGCGTGGCGCTGTGCGACGCGGCCGGTCGGCCCGTCGCGGGCGTCAGCGTCAGCACTTTGCTGTTCCGGCGGCGCGGCGATCCGCAAGCCGCCTATATCGAACCCTTGCTGCGGCTGCGCGATGCCGCCGCGGCCAAACTTGCCGTGCTGCCGGCCTCCCCCGGCGGCGCCTGACAGCCAGCCCCAAGGAATCCCATGACCGCTCCCCTTGCCTCCAAGCTTGCCGCCCTGATGGCCGCCCGGGTCGTTCCCGTGTTGCGGTACACGGACGCGGCCACCGCCGCGTATGCGGCCGAAGTCGCCGTCGCCGCCGGCTGCGCCACGCTGGAACTGACCTGGACCATTCCCGGCGTCACCGACCTGCTGCGGGCCTTGCGCGACAAGCATGGCGGCGCGCTGCTGCTGGGCGTGGGAACGGTGCTGGACGAGCAGCAGGCGCGCGAGGCGCTGGTCGCGGGCGCCGACTTCCTCGTGTCGCCCGCCCTGGCCACCGACATCGTCGACATGGCGCATGCGGCCGACGCGCTGTGCCTGCTGGGCGCCTTCACGCCCACCGAAGTGCTGGCGGCGCGGCGCGCCGGCGCGGACGTCGTGAAGATTTTCCCGGCGGACACGGGCGGCCCCAAGCACCTGGCCGCGCTCAAGTCCGTCTACCCGGACACGCTCTTGTGCCCCACGGGCGGCGTCACCCAGGAAAACATGGGCGCGTACTTCGCCGCCGGCGCGGCGTTGGTGGGCATCGGCAGCAACCTCTACGACAAGGCGGCCTTCGCCGCCCGCGACACCGCCGCGCTGGTGGCCCAGATCGTCCGCACCCGGGAGGCCGCCCATGGCTGATTTCGACATCGTCGCGCTGGGCGAGCCGCTGGTCGAGCTGAACCAGACGCACCAGGAGCAGCGGCAGTACTTGCAGGGCTTCGGCGGCGATACCTCCAACGCCGTCATCGCCGCGGCGCGCCAGGGCGCAAGCTGCGCCTACCTGACGCGGGTGGGCGACGACGCCTTCGGCAGGCAGTTCCTGGATCTCTGGCGGGCGGAGGGCGTGGACGTCTCGGGCGTGGAGGTGGACCGGGAGGCGCACACCGGCCTGTACTTCGTGCAGCACGGCCCGGACGGGCACGCCTTCAGCTACCTGCGCCGCGGCTCCGCCGCCAGCCTGATGACGCCCGCCAGCCTGGAATCCGGCCTGATCGAGCGGGCCCGCTTCCTGCACGTGTCGGGCATCAGCCTGGCGATCAGCACCAGCGCCTGCGACACCGTCTTCGCCGCCATGGAGCGCGCGCGGGGAGCCGGCGCGCAGGTCAGCCTGGATTCGAACCTGCGCCTGCGGCTGTGGCCGGTGGACCGCGCCCGCGCCATCCTGCGCGAAACCATGCGCATGGCCGATCTTTTCCTGCCCAGCATGGACGACATGCAGCACCTGACCGGCAACGACGATCCGGAACGCACGCTGGACTGGATCCGCGACGGCGGCGCTGAGGGCGTGGTGGTGCTCAAGCTGGGCAAGGACGGCTCCATTATCGACGACGGCGGCAAGCGCACTCCGATGCCCGCCCTGCGCGTGCAGGCCGTGGACGCGACCGGCGCGGGCGACTGCTTCGCCGGCAGCCTGCTGGCGCGCCGCTGCCAGGGCGACGCCTGGGAAGACGCGGTGCGCTATGCCAACGCGGCGGCGGCGCTTTCGACGCTGGGCTACGGGGCGGTCGATCCCTTGCCGCGCGCGGAACAGGTCCGGGAGCGTCTGAAGGAACTCTCCGCCTGACCATCCGGGGGCGCGCCAAGGCGGCCGTCTTGACCTGTCCCGTATTTTTTGCGCCCAGGGGCGGCGCCGGATTTTCCAGCCATTGGCGCGCGCCGCGAATTTCAGGCTAAAATGCCAAGTTACCCGAATTTTCCGCCAGCCCAGTATCCGGTTGTGCGGGTCTCGTTTTTCCGCACAATTTACGCATTTCATCAGGAGAATAAACATGGCCGAACGCAAACGCGTGCGTCGCAACACCCTGGAACGCCGTTGCCTGGGCAAGGCTTTCAAGCGCTTGTTCGTCAAGTCGCCCAAGGGCGTGTTCAAGATGCTGGAAAAGATCAAGCGCGTCTAATGGACGCGCCGGGCTGAAAGCAGGTTTCAGCCCAGGTCGGGAAAACCCGCGCGGCGCGAGCCTCGCGGGTTTTTTGTTTTTGGGGCAGCACAGTGCCTGGGCAAGTGTCTGACACCCATCGAGGCCGCGTTGGTATGGAGGGGTGTCTTATGGGGTGTCAGACACCGGATCCGGGACGGCCACCAGATCCGGGACGGTCAGTGTCTGACACCCTTGGCGCGCTCGTCGATACGCATCGGCGCCGCATAGGGGTGTCTGACACCCGTCGAGGCCGCGTTGGTATGGGCGGGCGTCTCATGGGGTGTCAGACACCGAATCCGGGACGGCCACCTGATCCGGATCCGATCTGGGGCACCTGCCAGCGGGGAAATCAGGCGTCCTGCGCCGGGCCGAGCTTGGGCAGGATGAAATCCATGAAGGCCCGGGTCTTGGCCGGCTGGATGGTGGACGGATACACCACATAGAGCGAGATCGGGTCCACGGACCAGCCGGGCAGCACCCGCTTGAGCGAATTGCGCTTGATGATGGGATCCAGGGCCTGGCAGTGCGGCATGCGCGTAATCGCCAGGTCGAGGCCCGCCAGGGTGCCCGCGATGCTCATGTTGTTGGCCGCGAGATGGCCGGCGACCGGCACGCGTTCGCTGACCCCGTCCTGGTGCAGCGTCCAGTACGAGTGCGCTTCGTCGATGGTGGTCCGCAGGCACTGGTGCTGCGCCAGGTCGCCCGGCGTCCTGGGTTCGCCGTGGCGCGCCAGGTAGCGGTCGGACGCATACAGGTAATTGTCCAGGGACACCAGCTCCTGCACCACGCCGCCGCTGTGCGAAACGCCGTTGCCGGCGTCGACGGCGGTGAGCGAGCGGTCCGAATCGCGGCCGAAGCGCAGCACCACGTCGAACGGGGTGCCCTGCGCGTCGGACGCCGTCATCATGCTCAGGTCGAACTCGCACTCCACTTCGGGGTAGCGTTCGGTGAAGTCGTTGATGGTCTCGGGCAGCAGCCACATCGCCAGGCTGTAGGGCATGGACACCCGCAGGTTGCCCGAGGGGCCGCCGGACAGCATCTGTAGCTGTTCGTGCGCCAGGCGGGCCTCGTCGATCAGGCCCTGGCAGCGGCTCATGTAGGCCGCGCCGGCTTCGGTCAGGTCCAGCCGGCGCGTGTTGCGGTTGATCAGCCGCAGGCCGATGGCGCGTTCCAGCTCGTTGATGCGGCGCGACAACGTCGACGTGGGCATGTTCAGCGCGCGCGCCGCCAGGCTGAAGCTCTTGCGCTTGGCAACCTCCACGAACAAGGCGATGTCATTGAGCTGGACAGTCGAAGCTTCCATAGGCATTCCGGATTTGGCCGCCCGAGTTTACGCCACTCGGGTGCGCCGCCCAAAACCCGCGCCGCCCGCGCAGGCCGGGAATGCATCCGGTTCTGTCAGATTTGATTGCAAATTCGAATGCCCCGGCATCGGTTCGCGCAGGCATATCCCCTACACTGCATGCGAATACATAAAGACCAAGACCGCAGCGGTTGCATGAGGAATCGCAAAGGGGCACAGTGGGCATGACCGACACGCCAATTTTCTTTACCGTTCTCACGCCCACCTACAACCGGGCGGGCACGCTGCACCGGGTATACGAATCGCTTTCCCGGCAAACTTTCCGGGGTTTCGAATGGGTGGTGGTGGACGACGGCTCCACCGACAATACCCACGAATCCATCCTGGACTGGCAGGCGCGCGCCGATTTTCCGATCCGCTATTTCTGGCAGAACAACCAGCACAAGAAAACGGCGTTCAACCGCGGCGTGCGCGAAGCGCGCGGCAAGCTGATCGTCGGGCTCGACAGCGACGACGAAATGCCGCCGGACGCGCTGGCCATTTTCAAGGAAGCCTGGGAAAGCATCCCGCCGGCGCGCCGCGAATCGTACGTCGCCGTCACGGGCCTGTGCGCGCGTCCCGACGGCAGCATCGTGGGCGACCGCTATCCGCAGGACGTATTCGACAGCACGGCGGTGGACGTCTACTTCCGCTACCGCATCAAGGGCGAGAAGTTCGGCTGTATGCGCACCGACATCCTCAGGACCTACCCCTTTCCCGAGGACGTGGCGGGCTTCGTGCCCGAAAGCCTGGTGTGGTGGGCGATCGCGCGCGCCGGCTACCTGAGCCGCTTCATCAACCGCGTCGTGCGCACCTACCACGACACGCCGGGCAGCCTGAGCCAGGGCGCGGTGTCCGCCGCCAACAACGCCCAGGGCCTGTACCTGCTGGCCTGGGACATGTTGCAGCACCATTTGGAGTTCTTCCGCTACCGCCCTCGCGAATTCATGATGGCCGCCGCGCGCTACACGCGCTTCCGCCTGCACCTGAAGCATTCCGGCGTGCCGACGGCGGTCCAGGCCTACCGCCTGACCCACCCCATCGCCAAGTTCATGGTCGCCGCGATGTGGCCGCTGGGCTATGCGCTGTATCGTAGGGACCGGAGGCGGGGAGTCGCCTGACCTTCCCCACCCTCTGCGTGTCTGACACCCGTACGAGACAGTCGAACGTACTCAAGACAGTCTTCCCGGGTGTCTGACACCAGCCGTATCTTCTTCTTGGTGTCAGACACCCGGAAACACCCGTTGGCGTTGAAGGGCGTCTCGTACGGGTGTCTGACACCTAACCCGGCGAGGGCGTCTCGTACGGGTGTCAGACACCTGAGCCGAGCCCCCTAAGCCGGCGCCGCACCCGCCTGTCCCGCCCCGTGCCCCAACCCCAGATACACCTCCACCACGCGCGGATCCTCCGCCACTTGCGCGGCGGGGCCTTCCAGCGTGACCGTTCCCGTTTCCAGCACGTAGGCGTAATCGGCCACCTGAAGCGCGGCGCGGGCGTTCTGTTCGATCAGCAGGATGGACACGCCCATTTCCCGCAGGCGCGCCACGATGCGGAACACTTCGCGCACGATGCGCGGCGCCAGGCCCAGGCTGGGTTCGTCCAGCATCAGCAGCCGGGGCTTGGCCATCAGCGCGCGGCCCACCGCCAGCATCTGGCGTTCGCCGCCCGACAGCGTGCCGGCAAGCTGCGCACGGCGCTCCTTCAGGCGGGGGAACAGGTCGTAGACTTCGGCCAGCGTCTGGTCCTGGTCGCGCAGCCCGTTGCGGTAGCGGTGGAACGCGCCCAGCATCAGGTTGTCCTCGACGGTCATCTCGGAGAAAAGCTCGCGCTTCTCGGGCACCAGGTTCATGCCGGCGGCCACCATTTCCTCGATCTCGGCATGCTCCTGCCGCCGGCCTCCGAAGCCGATCTCGCCGGTGGACGGCAGCACGCCCATGATGGCCGACAGCAGCGTCGTCTTGCCCGCGCCGTTGGGGCCGATCACGGTGACGATCTGGCCTTCGCCGACCGCCAGGCTGACGCCAGAGACGGCTTCGACCTTGTCGTAGGCCACGCGCAGGTCGCGCACTTCCAGCAGTTTCGCGCTCATCATTCCACTCCGCCCAGATAGGCTTCAAGCACCGCGGGGTTGTGCTGGATCTCGGCGGGCAGGCCTTCGGCGATCTTTTCGCCGAAGTCCATGACCACGACGCGGTCCACCAGGCCCATCACGAAGTCCATGTCGTGTTCGACCAGCAGGATGGCCATGCCTTCGGCGCGCAGCTTCTTCAGCAGGTCGGCCAGTTCGCGCTTTTCCTGGTAGCGCAGGCCGGCCGCGGGTTCGTCGAGCAGCAGGATGCACGGGTCGGACGCCAGCGCGCGCGCGATCTCCAGGATGCGCTGCTGGCCCAGGGCGAGGGAGCCGGCCTCGTCGTGCAGATGCCTGCCCAGGCCGACGCGCTCGACCTGGCGGGCCGCCTCGGCCAGCAGGCGCGCCTCTTCCGCGCGGTCCAGCCGCCAGGCGGCCGGCATCACGCCGCGGTGGCCGCGCAGGTGCGCGCCGATGGCCACGTTCTCCAGCACGCTCATGCGGCCCAGCAGGCGCACGTGCTGGAAGGTGCGCGACAGGCCGAGCCGCGCGATCCTGCGCGCGCCCGCGCCGGCCACCGACTGGCCCAGCAGCGTGACCTGGCCGGAGGTGGGCGTGTCCACGCCGGATATCTGGTTGAACATGGTGCTCTTGCCCGCGCCGTTGGGGCCGATGAGAGCGAGGATCTCGCCCGCCCGGATCTCCAGGTTCATGGCGTTGTTGGCGACCAGGCCGCCGAACTTGCGCGTCACGTCCACGGCCTTGAGCACCACCTCGCCGCGCGGCGGCATGGGCTTGCGCGGCAGCGGCTCGGCATCCATGTCCAGCTTGCGCACCTGCTTCTTCAGCGGAACGCAGCGGGTCAGCACGGGCCACAGGCCGCTGCGGGCGCGGTGCAGCAGCAGCACCATGCCGAAGCCGAACACGATCACTTCGAAGTTGCCCGTCTGGCCCAGCAGCCTGGGCATCCAGTCCTGCAGCCATTGCTTGAGGACGGTGAACACGCCCGCGCCGACCAGCGCGCCCCAGACCTGTCCCGCTCCGCCGATGACGGTCATGAACAGGTATTCGATGCCCATCTGCAAACCGAAGGGGTTGGGGTTCACGAAGCGCTGCATGTGCGCGTACAGCCAGCCGGAGGCGCAGGCCTGCAGCGCCGCGATGATGAAGATCACCATGCGCGAACGGGCCGTGTCCACGCCCATGGATTCCGCCATGACGCGGCCGCCCTTGAGCGCGCGGATGGCCCGGCCTTCGCGCGAATCCAGCAGATTCTGCGTCGACCACACGGCCGTCAGCAGGAAGGCCCAGATCAGGTAGTAGATGCTGCCGCCCTGGGTCAGCGGCCAGCCGAACAGGTCGATGGGAGGAATGTCCGGAATGCCGGTGTGGCCGCCCAGGCCCTCGACGGAGCCGAAGACGAAGTACAGCGACAGGCCCCAGGCGATGGTGCCCAGCGGCAGGAAGTGGCCGGACAGCTTCAGGGTGATCGCGCCCAGCAGATAGGCGATCGCCAGCGTCAGCGCCAGCCCGGCCAGCAGGGTCAGCCAGGGCGACGCGCCCAGCCACGCCAGCCAGGACGGCAGGCTGTCCGCGCGGGTGGTGAGCAGCGCCGTCGTATAGGCGCCCACGCCCACGAAGGCGGCCTGCCCGAAGCTCGTCAGGCCGCCCACGCCGGTCAGCAGCACCAGGCCCAGCGCCACCATGGCGTACAGGCCGATGTAGTTCAGCAGCGTTACGTAGAAGGGCGGCAAGGCCAGGGGGGCCAGCGCCAGCAGCGCCAGGAATGCGTAGAGGAGGTGGCGCGGATTCATTCGTCTTCTTCCTCGACGTGGTGGCTTTTCAGTGAACGCCAGAGCAGTACGGGGATGATCAGCGTGAACACGATGATTTCTTTATAGGCGCTGGCCCAGAACGAGGAAAAGGCTTCGATCAGGCCGACCAGGACGGCGCCGGCCGCGGCCAGCGGATAGCTCACCAGGCCGCCGATGATGGCGCCCACGAAGCCCTTCAGGCTGACCATGAAGCCGGAGTCGAAGTACATGGTGGTGATGGGCGCGATGAGAATGCCCGACACCGTGCCGATCAGCGCGGCCAGGAAGAACGTGGCCTTGCCGGCGAAGACGGGGGAGATGCCCATCAGCCGGGCGCCCAGGCGGTTGAAGGCGGCGGCGCGCAGCGCCTTGCCGTACATGGAGCGCTCGAAGAACTGGTAGAGCACGATGATGAGCAGCGCGGACACGGCGACCACCCACAGCGCCTGGCTGTTCACGTTGAGCGGACCCAGCGTGAGGCTGGCCTCGCTGAACGGCGCGCTGCGGGCGCCCTCCGCGCCGAAGGCGAGCAGCCCCAGGCCGACCAGCGCCAGGTGCACCGCGATGGACACGATCAGCAGCACCAGGGTCGAGGCGGAGGCGATGGGCTGGTAGAACAGGCGGTACAACTGCGGCCCCATCGGCACGACCAGCAGCAGCGTCAGCAGCGCCTGCGCCGCCATCGGCAACTGGGCCACCGGCAGGCGGTAGAACAGCGCCGCCAGGATCAGCGGATACGCCAGCTTGGCCGCCATGCGCCAGAGGCCGCGGCTGCGGCCGGGCCGCTTGCGGCGCGCCATCAGGTCGGCGGCGGCCTCGGCCACCGCGAAGGCGAACAGCAGCCACACCAGCAGCACCGGCCTGCCGGCCTGGAGCGCGGCCATGGTAAGTGCGCCGAACGCGACGAACTCGCCTTGCGGGATGAACAGCACGCGGGTGACGGTAAAGACCAGCAGGATGGACAAGGCCAGCAGCGCGTAGATGGCGCCGTTGGTGATGCCGTCCTGCCCAAGAATCAGGGCAATCTGAGCATTCATGCAGAATTCCGGATAGAACAGACAAACATGGCAAACACCTCATCTCCGAATGAGCGCCGCCCCATCGGGATGCCGCGGATCCGGCTCTGCCGGTCCGCAGGCATGCCCCCCTGGGGGGGAAGCGCGCAGCGCTTCGGGGGGGGCTTTATTTGACCAGTGTCCAGTTGCCGTCCTTCACCGTGATGAGTTCGCGGCCGCGGTCGTCGAAGCCGCTGTGGTCGGCGGCCGTCATGTTGTAGACGCCCTGCGTGCCCACCAGCTCCTTGGTCTGTTCCAGCGCGTCGCGCAGCGCGTTGCGGAACTCCTTGGTGCCCGGCTTGCCGGCCTTCTCGGCCAGCGGCACGGCCTTCTCCAGCAGCAGCCCGGCGTCGTAGACGTTGGCGCCGAAAGTGGCCGGCTTGGAGCCGTTGAGCTTTTCGTAGGCGGCGATGTAGTCGGACGCGACCTTCTTGGACGGATTGCTGTCCGGCATTTCCGGCAGCACCAGCATCAGGCTGGCGGCCAGCACCGTGCCTTCGACCTTCTTGCCGCCCAGTTTCAGGAAGTCGGGCAGGGCCGCGCCGTGGGTCTGGTAGAACTTGCCCTTGTAGCCCTGGTCGAACAGCGTCGTTTGCGGCAGCACGCTGGCGGCGCCGGGGGCGGCGACCAGCACGGCTTCCGGCTTGGCGGCCAGGATCTTCAGGGCCTGGCCCGTGACCGAGCTGTCGAAGCGCAGATAGCGTTCGTTGGCGGTGATTTTGATGCCCTTCTCGGCGGCCAGGCCGGAGAAGACCTTGTACCAGTTCTCGCCGTAGGGATCGTTCAGGCCGATGAAGCCGACCGTCTTGATGCCGGACTTGGCCATGTGGTCGATCAGCGCGCGGGCGATGATGTCGTCGTTCTGGGTGGTCTTGAACACCCACTTCTTCTGGTCGTTCATGGGCAGCACGACGGCGGCCGTGCCCACCGGCGCCAGCATCGGCACGCCGGCCTCGGCCGCGAACTGGATCACGCCCATGGCGTTGGGCGAACCCGACGGGCCGATCAGCGCGTCCACGTTCTGCTCCGAGATCAGTTTCTTGAAGGCCGTGACCGAGTTGGTGGAATCGCTGGCGTCGTCCAGCGAGATGTATTCCACGGTCAGGTCGCCGATCTTCTTCGGCAGGAGCGGCACGGTGTTCTTCTGCGGGATGCCGACCAGCGCCGTGGGGCCGGTGGACGAGGTGACGACGCCGACTTTGACTTGCGCCAGGGCGGGCAGGGCGAACAGCGCGGCTACCGCGGCGGCGGCCAGGGGGAGTTTCTTCGACAGCATGGCAAAACCTCCGGATAGGGAGCAGGGTGGGGGTGCGGCTGGAACACGGAGAAAACAGGAACTGCTGGAATTACTTGTTGCTTAAACTTTCTCTGGGCAGGCTCAGCACTGTAGACCTGGCGGCAGTGCTTACCTATCCGTCAAAACCCGAAGCGCGGCCTCGGGACGCGGGCTCAGATGGTGATGGAACTGACGCTCGCGCCGCCGCAGACGAACAGCGTCTGTCCGGTGACGAAGCTGTTGGCCGGATCCGAAAAGAACATGACCGCGCGCGCCACGTCGTCCGAACGGCCCAGGCGCTTGACCGGGATGCCCGCGGCCAGTTGCTTCTCGCGTTCGCTGCCGGGCTCGATCACTTCGTAGAACATGTCCGTCTGGATCGGGCCCGGCGCCACCACGTTGACGGTGATGCCGTGCGGCGCAAGTTCCAGCGACCAGGTGCGCGCCATGCCCACCATGCCGGCCTTGGTGGCCGAATAGGCGGTGCGCGTGGGCAGGCCCAGCGCGCCGCGCGACGACATCAGCACGATGCGGCCGAACCGGCGTTCCTGCATGCCCGGCAGGGCGGCCTGCACCAGGCTGATGGCCGCGCCCAGGTGGATCTGCGTCAGGCCGTGCAGTTCTTCCTGCGTGACCTGCGGCAGCAGATTGGGCCAGATGACGCCGGCGTTGTGGATCACGTGGCTGATGGGAAACTCCGCCGCGGCCTCGGCGCCCGCCTGCGCGGTGGCCTCGGCGTCCAGCAGGTCCACCTGGATGTTGTGCAGGCGCGGATGGCTGAAGTCGGCGGCGCGGCGCGCCATCGAGATCACTTCGTAGCCGGCGTCCAGCATGCTGCGGCAGATTTCGGCGCCGATGCCGGCGCTGCCGCCGGTCACGAGGGCGACGTGGGTTTGCGTCATGGTTTCCCCTGTTTGTCGTTGTTCAGGCCTTGGGCGCCAGCGCGAGCACGCGCAGGGGGCTGCCCGAGCCGCTGCGGATCTTGAGCGGCGCCGAGAAGATCACGGCGCCCGTGGGCGGCAACTGGTCCAGATTGGTCAGGCATTGCAGGCCGTAGCGGTTGTTGCCGTGCATGTAGTAATGGCAGGGGTAGGGCGGATCCAGGTGCTGCGCCTGGCCCGCGTCGGTGCCGACCGATTCGGTGCCGAAGCCGTGGACGTCGCGCTCCTTGACCAGCCAGGGCACCACCTCGGCGTCCGGGCCGGGCGAGTGCGCGCCGTCTTCCTGCATGTTCAGGTACTCGGCGGGCTTGGCGCGCTTGGACCAGTCGGTGCGCATCAGCACCCAGGAACGGGCGGGGATGCGGCCGTGGCGCTCTTCCCATTTCCGCACGAAGTCGATGGTCAGCAGGAAGTCCGGGTTGTCGCGCGCTTCGGCCGAGCAGTCGATGACGCAGGCGCCGGCGATGAACGCGTCGATCGGGATGGTGTCGACGGTGTTGTCGGGCTGGTCCTTGCCCGTGATCCAGTGGGCCGGCGCGTCGAAGTGGGTGCCGGTGTGCTCGGAACACGAGAAGTTGTTCCAGTACCAGCCGGGGCCGCGCTCGTCGTAGCGCGAGATTTCCTCGATGCGGAACGGCCAGGCCTGGCCGAACTCCGGCGGCAGCACGATGGTGGGGAATTCCGGCGTCAGCGTCTCGGTCAGGTCCACCAGGCGGATGCGTCCCGACACCAGCTCGGTCATGAATTGGGCAAGAATGTTCTGGCTCATGCTGTCGTTCCTCGTTGTTCGTTAAGGTCGCGTTGGCGTGGTACGGAAGGTGTCTGACACCCTCGGGAGAGGGATGTCCGCCTGCCGCGGCGTATCAAGGGTGTCAGACACCTGGGGCGCGATTCCGCTTGCCGCGGCGTATCAAGGGTGTCAGACACCTGGGAACTAGGGATGTCAAATACCGGCGCCCAGCTCCCGTTCCAGTCCCTTCGGGTTTTCCGCCAGGCGCGCGCGGAATTCCTGCGCCACGTCGCCCACGTAGACATCTTCGGTGCCGTCCTTCAAGGCGCGCACGATGGCGGCGGCGATCGCGGCCGGCGCCACGCGCGGCGGCGGGGTGCGTTGTTCCCATTCATGGTCGACCGGGCCAGGAAACACGTTCACCACCCGCACGCCCGCGCCGCGCAGCTCGGCGCGCAGGCATTGCGCCAGGGACAGCGCGGCCGCCTTCGAGGCCGACCACATGCCGCGCGACGGCAGGTTCATGTGGGCGTAGATGGACAGCACGTTGACCCAGGCCGCGGCGCTGTTCACGCCATCCGCGGCGCGGCCGCACAGCGCCGGCCCGAAGCATTGCGCCAGGCGCATCAGGCCCAGCACGTTCACGTCCATGGCGTCGCGCGCCGTGTTCACGTCCTTGCGGTTCAACAGGCCGCCTTCGCGCTCCTGGTCGGCGGTGTTCACCAGGATCTCGACCTTGCCGCCGATCGAGGCCGCGACCCGCTCGACCGAGTCGGTGTCGGTCACGTCCAGGTTCACCGCCTCTACCCGCGGATCGGCCGCCAGCGCGTCGAACGCGGCGTCGCGCCGCCAGGCCTGGGGATCGCCCAGGAACACCTTGGGGCTGCCCGCGTCGAGCAGGGCGCGCGCCACCGCCAGGCCGACCGCCGACTTGCCGTCGGTGACGAGCGCGCGCCGGAACTTCGGGTCGCAGGAGGTTTCGCGCAAGGTTTTGTCGTCTTCCATGTTCGGGGTATTCCTTTCGGGCAGGGCGATCATCACGGCCTGGCCGCTGCGGTCCAGCTTCAGCGCCAGCCGCACGCGGGCGCCGTCGGCGCAGTCCTGGTGAACGTGGGCCACGACGCTGGGGCCGGCGTCCATGCGCACCGTGCCCACGCGCCACGGCAGGCGTTCGCGGAAGTACAGATCGTTGCTGTGATGCAGGGTGGTGCTGACCAGCAGCACGCCGTTCGGGTCGGCCGGGCGCCAGGGCAGGCGTTCGGACAGGCAGTGGCCGCAGACTTCGCGCGGCGGATACTGCACCGCGCCGCAGTCGGCGCAGGTCTGCAGATCGAAGCGCCCCTCGGCGGCGGCGGCGGTCAGTCCCAGCGCGCCGCGGCTGCGCGAACCGGGCGGCAGGGTGGGCTGGCGGGTGCGGGCGACGGGATTCTTGCGGGGTGGCTTGGCCAGGGGTTCGGTCATGCGTCGCTCCTTGCCAGGATGGCCGCGGCGGTGCACAGCCCGCGGTCGTAATTGATCATGCCGAAGCCGCTGACCATGCCGACGCGGGCATCGGCCACCTGCGTGCCCCCCGCCGTGCCGGTCAATTGGCGCAGCGCCTCGACCAGCCCCAGGTAGCCGCCGGCCGCGCCCGCCTGGCCGACCGACAACTGGCCGCCGTTGGTGTTGAACGGGAAGCTTCCGTCCACGGTGAACGTATTGGCGCGCACGAAATCGGGCGCCGCGCCTTTCGCGCAGAAGCCCAGGTCTTCCATCTGCATCAGGTTGATGACGGGGTAGTCGTCGTAGGCCTGCAGGAAGTCCATGTCGGCGGGCCGGGCGCCGGCCAGGCCGTACAGCTCGTCCACGTCCATGGTCCAGCCGCCGCGCGTCTGGATGGGATCTTCGGTCCAGGCGTTGTGGCGCTCGATGGTGGACAGGATGCGGGCGTAGGGCAGATTCAGCGCGCGCGCGCGGTCTTCGCCCATGACCAGGAAGGCGTCGGCGCCCGCGCAGGGCATCACGCAGTCGAACAGGTGGATCGGGTCGGTGATGACGCGGGCGTCCAGGTACTGGGCCAGTGTCAGCGGCTTTTTCATCAGCGCGTGCGGATACCGCAGGGCGTTGTCGCGCTGCGCCACGCAGAGCTTGCCGAAGTCCTCGCGCGTGGCGCCGGTGGCGCGCATGTAGTTCGCGGTCAGGAGCGCGAAGCTGGCGTTGGGGCCGCCCGCGCCGTACGGATAAACCGCGTCCTGCGCGAAGCGCGAGAACTGGCTGACCGTGTTGCGGAACGAGTCCACGTGGTTGGTGTCGCCCGCGATGCAGGCCACGATGTCCGCGTCCCCGGCCTGCACGGCGCGGGCGGCGCGGCGCAGGGCCGCCACGCCGCTGGCGCCGCCCATGGGGATGTGGTCCAGCCAGCGCGGGCTCATGCCCAGGTGCTGCACCAGGCCGACGGCGGTGTCGGGCGCCAGGGTGAAACTGGACACGCACAGCCCGTCCACCTCGGTCTTGGCGATGCCCGCCTGGCGGATCAGCGCGCCCAGCGCCCGGCCCAGCCACCAGTGTGCGGCGTGCGTGGAATAGCGTTCGTACGGGATGGTGACGGGCAGGGCCGCCACCACGCCGTCATAGCCTCGGCGGCTCATCGCGCGGGCTCCTGGCGTTTCTTCATGTGGCCGGTATCCACGCAGCGGGCGGTGCCGGGCAGCGTGGGCGCCAGCGCCTTCATTTCGCCGCGCTGGATCTTGTTGGTGGTGGTGAGCGGCAGGCTGTCCACGAAGGCCACGTAGCCGGGGGCCTTGTAGTAGGCCAGTTGTTCCAGGCTCCATTGCACGATGCTGCGCGCGGCCTCGGCCATCTCGGCGTCGGTGGCCGGCAGCCGTTCAGGCACCACGCAGGCCAGCACCTCGTCGCCGCGGACGGGGTCGGGCACGGCGGCCACCGCCACCGCCTTCACCCGCGGGTGCTGCATCAGCACGCTTTCCACTTCGACCGCCGAGATGTTCTCGCCGCTTCGGCGGATCACGTTCTTCTTGCGGTCCACGAAGCGCAGCGCGCCGTCGGCTTCGCGGCGCACGATGTCGCCGGTATGGAACCAGCCGCCTTCCCAGGCCTGCGCGGTGGCCTCCTCGTCCTTGAGGTAGCCGGCGAAGAAGCCGTAGCGCGGGTCGTCGCCGGCATGGCGCACCAGCAGTTCGCCCGGCTCGCCGGCGGCGGCCTCCGCGCCCGCGTCGGTGACGATGCGCACCAGCACGTCGTCCTCTTCGCGCCCGAAGCAACTGCTGCCGATGTGGCGGGGTTCCTGGTTGGCGATGACGACGGCGCCCGCGCCGGTCTCGGTCATGGCCCAGGCTTCCAGCAGCGGGAAGCCGAAGCGCGCTTCGAAGGGCTGGTGCAGCTTGCGGTCCACGCCCGCGCCGAAGCCGAAGCGGATGGCGGGCTGGAGGTCCTGCGCCGACGGCTCGGCCTTCATCAGGATGGCGGGCATGACGCCCAGGTAGTGCAGCACCGTGGCGCCGGAGTCGCGCACGCTGTCCCACCAGGTCCTGGGGTGGAAGCGGTCCAGCGGGATCAGGCAGCCGCCCGTCAGCACCATGGCCATGGCCGAGTAGGCCATGGCGTTCATGTGGACCAGCGGCAGCGGCGTCAGCATGCGTTCCTGGCCGGGGCGCAGGGCGGCCAGGCCGCCGATGCGCGCGTACCAGCCGCCCGCGTGCAGGAAATAGCGGTTGGGCAGGATGCAGCCCTTGGGCCGGCCCGTGGTGCCGGACGTATAGAGCAGCGCGCATTCGGTCAGTTCGCCGGGCTCGGTCCCCGCCAGCGGCGCGGCGAAGGGCGCCGGCGGAGGCGCGTCGTCCGGGCCCATCACGCGCAGTTCCCGGCCGGCGCGTCCGGCCGCCGCGAGCAGATCGCCATGGCGTTCGGGCAGGGCCACCGCCAGCGCGATCTCGGAGTGTCCCGTCAGGTATTCGAGTTCAGCCGCCCGCAGGTCGGGATTGATCGGCACCACGGACACGCCCAGCGCGTTCAGCGCGAACCAGTGCAGGAAGAAAGCGGGGCGGTTCTCCAGCAGCAGCCCGGCGCGGTGGCCGTGCCCATAGCCGGCCCGGGCGTAGGCGGCGCGCAGCGTTTCGATGGCGGCGGCGGCCTGGGCGTAGCCCAGTTCGCCGGCGGCGATGCCGTAGGCCTGCGCCGTTTCCCGCAGGATGCAGAGAAACGGCTGGGCGCCGTGGCGGGCCGCGGTGTCGCGGAATGCCTGATGGACCGTGGTGCTCACAAGCCGCTCCTACATGAACAGTTGGATGTTGCCGAAGGCCGCGTCGCAGTTGACGAGGTCGACGCGCTTGAGGCGGATGCGCAACACGCCGTCCTGCTCCACCAGGTGATGCGTGGTCCAGCCGGCGTACAGCGTTTGCGCGTCCAGCCGGGTCTCGACGTAATGGAAGGCGGTGCGCACCACGTGGCGTCCTTCGGCGGGCGCGGCTTCGGGATGATCGCGCTCGACGGAGGGCGCCTGCAGCAGGTGGTGGCAGCGGCTCTTGGGCTGCTGCGAGAACGTGCGCTGGCCGGCCAGCCGCTCCACGCGCACGCGCAGCAGCAGCTTGTCCTCGTACATCAGCGAAGCATGCAGCCTGGGATCGGCCTGGCCATGGGCCAGCGGCATCCAGTAGTGGCCGTCGTCGGTGTACAGGTTGAGCCATTCCTCGAAGCGCAGTTCGTCCAGCATGCGCGCTTCGGCATAGACAAAATCGATCAGGTCGCGGTCGCTTGCGCTCATACCGACTCCGGTCCGGTCATGTAGCGGCCCCATGCGCGGTATTGATTGCGCATCTGCCATTCATTGGTGCCATTGGTGGTGGCGTTCTTCTGGCCGATTTCGTCGGGCGAGTACAGCCGCCCCACGTTCACCCAGTCCCTAGCGCGCGATTGCAGGCCGTCCTGCGCGCGCTCATACATTTCCAGGTCGTCATGGCCGACCACGGAGGTGGGGGCGTTGATGAGGCGGTTGTACATGAGCGTGCGCTCCAGCAGCAGGTCGGGCGCGCCCACCAGGCGGAAGGTCCAGGACTCCACCAGGGTGCGGTCGGCGGCGATAGGCTTGAAGATGCGCAGGGTCTGGATCGGCCCCTTGACCATGATGTTGGGGAAGTACACGGTGTTGTGGCGCACGTCGCCCAGAATCTGCTTGGCGCGTTCCTCGCCGTAGGCCGACACCATGGCGTCCCAGTAGCCGGGCACGCCGGAATAGGAGGCGTGGATGGAGTCGGCCACGCCCGTGTGGCCATGGCCGTTTTCCCACACGCGGATGCCCAT
Organism: Achromobacter veterisilvae; assembly: GCF_900496975.1. Lineage (GTDB taxonomy): Bacteria > Pseudomonadota > Gammaproteobacteria > Burkholderiales > Burkholderiaceae_B > Achromobacter > Achromobacter veterisilvae. The sequence continues at coordinate 90,077 of NZ_UFQC01000002.1, read as the reverse complement.
GTTCTCGAAGAACTCGTACGGGGAGATGAACGGCGCGAACAGCTCCACGGCCATGGGCTTGGGCGTGCCGTCCGGCGCCTGCTCCCAGACCTTCACGGCCGTGCCCGCCGACGATTCGTGCGCCACCATCGGGTGGCAGGTGTCGGTCTGGTTGTCGACCAGCATCTTCCAGTTGCAGCGGTGCATGTAGCGCAGCACGCCGCCCGCCACTTCCAGCCGGCCCTCGGGCGAGCGGTCCACCATGTTGTCCAGCGTGGACAGCGATTCGCCGAAGAACTCCTCGAAGGACTGGCCTTCCGGGTTCAGCCGGCAGAACACGAAGCCGCGGTGGTTCTTCACGTCCTTCACGGCCGCCATGCCCTGGCTGGCTTCGCAGTTCTCCAGGCCGGTGTTCTCGTAGCCTTTTTTCAGCGGGATCGACAGCAGGCTGCCGTCGGTCTTGAAGGTCCAGGCGTGGTAGGGGCAGCGGAAGAACTTGCCGGTGTTGCCGCAGGCGTCGCCCGCCACCATCGTGCCCTTGTGCGGGCAGCGGTTGTGCAGCACGCGCACGCTCTTGTCGCTGTGGCGCACCATCACCACCGGCTGGTTGCCGACGGTGGTGGTGATGTAGTCGCCCGGATTGGGCACCTGGCTGTCGTGGCCGACGTAGACCCAGGTGTTGGCGTACAGGCGTTCCATTTCCAGGTCGAACAGCTCCTGGTCGATGAACAGGTCCTTGTGCACCTCGGTCTCGCGCAACAGGGCGCGGATGGCGTCGGGATTGTCGCGGTATTTGCTCATGGTTGCGCTTCCTTGCGGGCTACAGGTCCAGCACCAGGCGCGGCGATTTCGCGCGCGAGATGCAGATCTGGATGATCTTGCCGCTGGCTTTCTCGGTGTCCGAGAGGTAGTAGTCGCGGTGGTCGGGCTCGCCTTCCAGCACCGTGGCCTGGCAGACGCCGCATTCGCCGCGCTTGCAGTCGTACATCGGATCGCAGCCTTCCTCTTCCATGACGTCGATGATGGTCTTGTCGGCGGGGATGGTCAGCACGCGGCCGGACTGGCGCAGTTCGACCTCGAAGGGCTGGTCGCCGGCCTGCGGCGCGGCGCTGGCGAAGAGTTCGAAATGGATGTGGGCGTCGGGCCAATGGCGCGCATGGGCGCCCTGGATGACCGCGTCGATCAGGCCCTTGGGGCCGCACACGTACAGGTGCTGGCGCGGCGACGCCGATTCCAGCAGCGCCTGCAGGTCGAAGCGGCAGGCGGGATCGTCGTCGGCGTGCAGGCTCAGGTCGCCGCCGGCCAGGGCTTCGAGTTCGGGCAGGAAGGCCAACTGGTCCTTGCTGCGGCCGCAATAGTGCAGGCGGAAGGCGCGTCCGGCGGACTTCAGCGCGGCGGCCATGGAGGCGATCGGCGTGATGCCGATGCCGCCCGCGATCAGCACCACCGGTTCGTCGCCGGCCGGCGATTCGTGCAGCGGAAAGTCGTTTTTGGGGCCTTCGGCCGCGAGGGCGTCGCCCTCGGCCAGCGCGTGCATGTGGCGCGAACCGCCCTGGCTGGTTTCCTCCAGGCGCACGCCCAGGCGGTATTCCGAGGGTTCGGCGAAGCGCCCGGCCTCGGGCGCCAGTTGCACCAGCGAATAGCAGCGCGGTTCGCGCAGGCCCGGCACCGACACCTTCAGATGCGCGCCCGGCCCGAAGGCGGGCAGCGGGCCGCCGTCCTCGCGGGCCAGCCGGAACGAGCGGATCAGCGGCGATTCCTGCCGGACTTCCCGAACGATGAGTTTCAATGTCTGCACAGCGTTTGTCCCTATCTGTGTGCGGCTCAGGCCGCCAGCTTTTCGGCCAGTTGGCGTTCCATGGGGCCGCATTTTTCGTCGGCCAGGGCGGTGTCGCGCAACGCGCGCAGCGTCGCGGCGGCATCGGGCCGGCCCGCCAGCCGCTCCGCCGCGGCGATCAACTGGCGGTACTTGCCGCCGCCGCGTATGTGCGTGTCGCTATAGCCCTTGACCAGGCGGCGGCAGTTGACGGTTTCGACGGCCAGCGCGTAATCGCGCGGCGCCAGCTTCGCGATCAGGTCCAGCCACTGCCGCAGGCCGGCGGCCTCGGTCTGGTGGCGCAGCGTGCCGCGGCGAAAGCGCCGCATGCCGGCCAGCGCGTACAGCATCAGGAAGCCGCCCAGTGTGCCGCTCTGCATGCGGCGGCCGCGGCCCAGGCGGCGCGCGACGAAACCGCCGAAGGCCTTGGACCCTTCCAGCCAGCGGCCCAGCCCGGCGGGCAGCGTGCCGCAGATCTCTTCCAGCCGCGGATGCATGAATTCCGTGGTGTAGACCAGTTGGTCCGGGCGCGCGCCCACTTCCTGGCGCACGCGGTCGAAGCGCGTGCCGCGGGTCTTCAGGTCGGCGACGCGGATCACGTCGTCGTAGGCCATGGCCGTGGCCACGTAGCGCGCCGCGGCACAGGTCAGCGCCCATTGCCGGGCTTCTCCGCCGTGCGCGGCGTCCAGGTCGCGGACCGCCTTCATGTGGCGCAGGTAGTCGGCGGCGTAGGCCAGGTCCTGGAACTCGATCTGGCGGCGCACGCCCGCGGCCAGCATGGGCTGGGCACAGGCGGGAAAGTCGCGCTTGATCGTGTCCAGCAGGGCCTGCGTCCGGGGGCTGGCCGCGACGTCGGGCAGGGCCGGCACCGGCCGCTCCAGGTCGATGGGGGCGGGCTGCCCGGGTGCCTGGTCGGCCGCTTCGAAGCCCAGGGCGAAGGCGCGCAGGCTGGCGTCCACGCCCAGGCCGGCGCGTCGCACGGTGGCCTCGTAATCTTCCCGCGCGAAGGGCAGGGCGCCGCTGCCGGCCACCGCGCCGAACAGGCTGGCGCTGATGACGCTGCCCGCGCGGTCGGCGAGGGCCTGCAGGTCGAAGCAGAGAAAGCGCCTGGCCGCCGCGCGGCCCGCTTCCAGCACCTTGTTCGGATCGGCGATGCCGTTGCCGGGCGCGGATTTCTCGCTGACCGCGTAGCTGCGGTGCGAAGAGGCCAGCAGCACCGTGCGCTCCGGCGTGACCAGGCCGCGCTGGATGGCGCGGCCGCCTTCCATCAGTTCCGCCGCCACCACCAGGTCCACGTCGCCCGGCGTGGGCATCAGCGCCAGCGCCGGTTGGCGGCCGGCGCGCTTCACGTCGGATTCGGGCAACAGTTCCAGGTAGTAGATCGTCGCGCCCGTGCGCTGGGCCACGCCGGGCACCGACGTGGTCTGCGCCCACCAGCCCGCGTGCTCGGCCATGTCGACGATCCAGTCGGCCAGCACGCCGCCGCCCTGGCCGCCCATGGCCAGGATGGCGATCTTGATGGGGTTGCCTTGCTGCATGGGCACCGGTTTCATGGGGCGGGTGTCCTTAAAGTGCGTGATTGGCCAGGCGCGCCGCGCGGCGCCGTTGCAGGAAGCCGATGACGGCGCCGCGCATGCGCGCCAGGTAGCGGTCGCGCCTGGTGGGGTTGTGGACGATGTCGGCGCGGTAGAACGACGGGCACAGCACGGCGGCATGGGCGACCTCGCCGCAGTTTCCGCAGCCGACGCAACTGCTTTCCACGTGCGCCACCGGGTCTTCCTTCAGGGGATCGCCGCTGTCCTTGACCGTCAGGGACGGGCAGCCCGACAGCCGGATACAGGCGTGGTCGCCGGTGCAGACGTCGGGATCCACGCCGAAGCGCTCCTTCACGGCGCGCTTGCCTTCCTTCACGGCCTTGTTGAACAGCGGCTTGATGCGGCGCTGCTTGTTCAGCATGCATTCCGACTGCGCGATGATGACCTTGGGGCCCTTGACGTCGGTGGTCAGCGCTTCCTCGATGGTGGCGCGCACCTTCGCCACGTCGTAGGTCCGGTCCAGCGTGCGCACCCATTTCACGCCCACGCCGCGCACGGCCTGGTCGATGGGGTTGTTGGTCGAGCGGTCCGGGTTTTCCGCCCGCGAGGACAGGATGTCCTGCCCGCCGGTGGCCGAGGCGTAGAAGTTGTCGACGATGACGATGACGCCGTCGTACTTGTTGAATACCGCGTTGCCGATGCCCGAGGACAGCCCGTTGTGCCAGAAGCCGCCGTCGCCCATGATGGAAATGGGGCGCTTGGCGGCGGGCACGTTGAAGGCCGCCGCGCTGGAGGCGCCCAGGCCGTAGCCCATGGTGGTGGCGCCCAGGTTGAAGGGCGGCAGGATGGAGAACAGGTGGCAGCCGATGTCGCAGGAGATGTGGTGCTGGCCCAGCGTTTCCTGCGCCAAGGTCAGCGCGGAGAAGATCGGCCTTTCGGGGCAGCCGGTACAGAAGCCCGCGGGCCGGGGCGGCACCACGGCGGCCAGGCCTTCGACGTGCCTGTGGAAGGCGATGGGCTGCTCGGCCGGCCGGGCGGGCTTGGGCCGCGCCAGTTCGGTGATTTCGAGCTGGCGTTCGGCCGCCTGGGTATCGGCCGGCGCGGCGGGATGCGTCTGCAGGGATTCCGGACGGTTCCGCTTGAGGAATTCGCGCAGGCCGTCGCGCATGACCTGGGTGGTGTATTCGCCCGCCATGGGCAGCACGTCCTTGCCGGACAGGCGCGTGTCCACGCCCGCGCGGCGCAGCACGGCATGCAGGTTCTGCTCGATGTAGTCGGGCTGGCCTTCCTCCAGCAGCAGCACGGCGCGCTTGCCGCGGCAGAAGTCGATGACCTCGTCCTCGATGACGGGATAGGTCACGTTCATGACGTACAGCGGGATGCGGCTGTTGCCGAAATTGTCGGCCAGGCCCAGCAGTTGCAGCGCCCGGATGACGCCGTTGTAGAGGCCGCCTTGCAGGATCAGGCCGATGTCGTCCTGGTCGCCGTCGAAATGCTCGTTGAGCTTGTGCTCTTTGATGTAGCGGATGGCCGCGGGCCAGCGTTCCTTGATCTTTTCCTGCTCGTGCAGGAAGGACGCGGGCGGCAGCACGATGCGGCTGGTGTCGCGCGCGGGGCTTTCCAGCGCCTGGGCCAGCGAAAACGCGGGGCGCTTGTTTTCCTTGGCGACGAAACGGCCGTGCACGTGACAGCCGCGAATGCGCAGTTGCAGCATGACGGGCGTCTTGCTGGCCTCGGACAGCTCAAAGCCGTCCTCCACCGCCTTGACCATGCTTTCGAGGTTGGGGCGCGGATCCAGCAGCCATATCTGGGACTTCATGGCGAACGCGTGCGAGCGTTCCTGCATGATGGACGAGCCTTCGCCGTAGTCTTCGCCCACGATGACCAGCGCGCCGCCGGTGACGCCGCCCGAGGCCAGGTTGGCCAGGGCGTCGGAGGCGACGTTGGTGCCCACCGTGGATTTCCAGGTGACCGCGCCGCGGATCGGGTACATGACAGACGCGGCCAGGGTGGCGGCCGCGGTGGCTTCGGAGGCGCTGGCCTCGAAGTGCACGCCCAGTTCCTGGAGGATGTCGTTGGCGTCGGCCAGCACGTCCATCAGGTGCGAGATTGGCGAGCCCTGGTAGCCCGCGACGTAGCCCACGCCGGATTGCAGCAAGGCCTTGGTGACCGCAAGAATGCCTTCTCCGCGGAATTCTTCGCCCGCGCCGATGCGCAATTGCTGGACTTCTTTTTTGAAAGACCTTTCAGCCATCTGGCACTCCTTCGCGGCCCGGCCTGCGGGTCCTCAAGCGTTGCTGCTGCGCAGCATCGTCACGTCAGGAAAATCTCGTCTTAAAAATACTTTAGGAGTCAACGTTTTAGCTGTCAACAAAAAAGATGAAATTTCATGGAAAACAAAAAATATCACGCTAAAACAAGGGCGTATATACTCGTTGATCTCTAGCTTCGCAGTGCCTTTCCGGCCCTGAGATGGTGCAAAAACGGATTGCGATTCGGGGTATACCCTGTGCTGCGCAACAGCATTGCGGCGCATCATGGCGCGCGTTGGCGTCACCGTGGTGCAATGCAGTCTTTCGTCGGGCCGCCATTTGGCGTTCCGGCATTCTTGGATTCCGGTGCGTGGGAGCAAAGCAACATGCGGTTGGACAAGCAGCGGGACACGGGCGCGGCGGCGCAAGGCGGCCGTTTCGTCGACGGCTACCTGGCCTACCTGCTGGCGCAAGCCAGCCAGCGCATTTCGGCGGAGTTCCATTTGCAGGTGAAGGCAGCCGGCCTGTCGGTCACCCAGTGGCGCGTGCTGGCCAGCCTGCAAGGCAGCGCCGGCGAGACCATCGGCACGCTGGCCGTGCTCGCCATCACCAAGCAGCCCACCCTGAGCAAGGTGGTGCAGCGCATGGAAGCCGAAGGGCTGGTGGCCCGCAACGGCGTGCGGGCCGACCGGCGGCAGACCCGGGTCTGCATCACCGCCAAGGGCTCCAACCTGATCGCCGCCCTGTGCGAACAGGCGCTGCAGCACCAGAAGGCGGTGCTCGCGCCGTTCGGCGAGGAAAAGGCCCTGCTGCTGATCGAGATGCTGGACGTGCTGATGACCGAGCACGTGCCGCTTGAATTGTCGGTCCCGGAAGACGAATAGGCGGCCGCCGTACCCAACGCCGTTTACTTCGATTATTTTGTTACGAGCGTATGCGTCCCCAATATGTTTTCCCTCTGTGGAAACCTGTCCCGGTACGCATAAACCCTTAATTGACGAGGGTCTTGCGGGTAGGCAATATCGCGCCGGTATTCAGACTACAGTCAGGAGTTGAACCTATGCGCCGCACTTTGATTGCTATCGCGATCGCCGCCGCCGTGGCCGCGCCCTCGATCGGGCACGCCAAAACCTTCCGCTGGGCCGCCCAGGGCGACATCCTCACCTTCGACCCGCACTCCCAGAACGAAGGCATGACGATCGCCGCCAACAGCTACGTCTACGAGCCGCTGGTGGACTACGACAAGGACTTCAAGGTCGTGCCGCGCCTGGCGACGGAATGGGAGCAGGTTTCGCCCACGCTGTACCGCTTCAAGCTGCGTCCCGGCGTGAAATTCCATGACGGCGCCGCCTTCACCGCCGACGACGTGGTGTTCTCGGTGCACCGCGCCATGGCGCCCACCTCCAACTACAAGGCCTACACCACGGGCATCAAGGAAGCGCGCAAGATCGACGACCTGACGGTCGAGATCGAGACCTCGGCGCCCAACCCGGTGCTGCTGCGCCAGTTGCCCAACGTGTTCATCATGAACAAGGCCTGGTCGGAGAAGAACAACATCGCCAAGCCGCAGGACTTCGTCAACAAGGAAGAGACCTACGGCGCGCGCAACACCAACGGCACCGGCCCCTACAAGCTGAAGTCGCGCGAAGTCGACGTGCGCACCGTCTTCGAGGAAAACAAGGACTGGTGGAACAAGGCCGGCAAGATCGGCAACGTCACCGAAGTGGTGTTCACGCCGATCAAGCAGAACGCCACCCGCACCGCGGCGCTGCTGTCCGGCGAGATCGACTTCGTGCTCGATCCGGCCGCCCAGGACCTGGACCGCCTGCGCCAGTCGGCCAAGGTGGTCGAGGGCAACGAATACCGCACCATCTACCTGGGCCTGGACCAGAAGCGCCCTGAGCTTCAGTATTCCAGCGTCAAGGGCAAGAACCCGTTCCAGGACATCCGCGTGCGCGAGGCGCTGTACCGCGCCATCGACGTGGACGCGATCAAGCGCGCCGTGATGCGCGGCCTGTCCGCGCCCACCGGCACCATGATCGCGCCGCAGGTGCACGGCTGGGCCGAATCGCTGCACAAGCGCGTGCCGTACGATCCCGAGAAGTCGCGCGCCCTGCTGAAGGAAGCCGGCTACGACGGCACCCTGAACTTCACGCTGGACTGTCCGAACAACCGCTACATCAACGACGAGGCCATCTGCCAGGCCGTGGTCGGCATGTGGGCCAAGGTGGGCGTGAAGGCGACCATGAACGCCATGCCGCGTTCGACCTACTTCCCCAAGGTGCAGAACTCCGACACCAGCGCCTACCTGTTCGGCTGGGGCGTGCCCACGTTCGACGCCATGTACACGCTGCAGAACCTGATCCGCACCAAGGGCGAGGGCGCGGACGGCATGTACAACCTGGGCAACTACAGCAACAAGGAACTGGACGCGATCATCGACCGCATCAAGACGGAAACCGACGTGGCCAAGCGCGATGCCGACATCCGCACCGTGCTGGAAATCCACGCCAAGGAATTTGGCCACATTCCGCTGCACGACCAGGTCATTCCCTGGGCGATGCGCAAGAACGTCACCGCCATCCACCGAGCCGACAACCGTCTCGTCGCCGATTGGGTCAAGGTTGACTGATCCCGGCTAATCGAACGGCGGGGCCTGCCCGGCTCCCGCCGTTTTGCCTTTTCCGCCTATGTTCGCTTTCATACTGCGTCGCCTGTTGCAGGCCGTGGCGGTGATGCTCACCGTCTCGCTATTGGCCTTCGTGCTGTTCCAATACGTCGGCGACCCCGTCACCATCATGCTGGGCCAGGACGCCACCGATGCCGAGCGCGTCGAGTTGCGTGAACGCCTGGGGCTGAACCAGCCCGCCATCGTCCAATTCGGCCATTTCGTGGCCAACGCCGCGCAGGGCAATTTCGGCATCTCCCTGCGCCAGAGCGAACCCGTTTCCGCCTTGCTGAAATCCCGCCTGCCGGCCACGCTGGAACTGTCCATGGCGGCCGCCGTGCTGGCGCTGCTGGTGGGCGTGCCGCTGGGGGTCTATACCGCCCTCAAGCGCCACAGTCTGGTGTCCCAGTTGCTGCTGGCCGGTTCGCTGCTGGGCGTCTCGCTGCCGACGTTCCTGATCGGGATCCTGCTGATCCTGGTGTTCTCCGTGCAACTGGGCTGGCTGCCCAGCTACGGGCGGGGCGATACCGTCAGCTTCGGCTGGTGGACGTCCGGGCTCTTCACCGCCACGGGCTGGAAGCACCTGATCCTGCCGTCCATCACCTTGTCGCTGTTCCAGATGACGCTGGTGCTGCGGCTGGTGCGTTCCGAGATGCTGGAGGTGCTGCGTTCCGACTACATCAAGTTCGCGCGCGCCCGCGGCCTGAAGCGCCGCGCCATCCACTTCGGCCACGCGCTGAAGAACACGATGGTGCCCGTCATCACCATCACCGGCCTGCAACTGGGCGGCATCATCGCGTTCGCTATCGTGACGGAAACCGTGTTCCAGTGGCCGGGCATGGGCCTGCTGTTCATCCAGGCGGTGCAATTCGCCGACGTGCCGGTCATGGCCGCGTACCTGTGCCTGATCGCGCTGGTGTTCGTGGTCATCAACCTGATCGTCGATCTTCTGTATTTCGTCGTGGACCCGCGCCTGCGTTCCGGGTTGACCCGCGGCGGGGGGGCTCACTGATGCGCGCCGTACTCAAACGCTGGTGGGACAGCGACATCGCCTGGGCCTGGCGCCGGGCGCCCGTGGCCATCGCGGCGACCGTGCTGCTGGCGCTCCTGCTCATCGGCTCCTTCGGCGCCGGCTGGGTGGCGCCGCACAACCCCTTCGACCTCACCAAGGTGGAATTGCTGGACGCGCTGCTGCCGCCCGTCTGGGAGGCCGACGGCCAGGCGACCTATCTGCTGGGCACGGACAGCCAGGGGCGCGACCTGTACTCGGCCATCCTGTACGGCACCCGCGTATCGCTCCTGATCGGCCTGGCCTCGGTGGTGCTGTCCATGCTGATCGGCATCGTGCTCGGGCTGGTGTCGGGATACGCCGGCGGCCGGATCGACGCATTCATCATGCGCATCGCGGACGTGCAGCTATCGTTCCCCGCCATCCTGATCGCGCTGCTGATCGACGGGGTGGCGCGCGCCGCCGTGCCGCGCGAGATGCACGAACTGATCGCCTTTCCCGTGCTGATCGGCGCGATCGCGCTGGCGGGCTGGCCGCAGTACGCGCGCACGGTGCGCGGCTCCACCCTGGTGGAGAAGAACCGCGAATACGTGCAGGCGGCAAGGGTGATCGGCGTGGCGTCGCCCGTCATCATGTTCCGCCACGTGCTGCCCAACGTGCTGGGGCCGGTGCTGGTGCTGGCCACGGTGCACCTGGCCACCGCCATCATCACCGAGGCGACGCTGTCGTTTCTGGGCGTGGGGGTGCCGCCGACGGCGCCTTCGCTGGGCACGCTGATCCGCATCGGCAACGACTTCCTGTTTTCCGGAGAGTGGTGGATCACCATCTTCCCGGGCACGGCGCTGGTGCTCCTGGTGTTGTCCGTCAATCTGCTGGGCGACTGGCTGCGCGACGCGCTCAACCCGAGATTGGGGTGACGTTCCCCCTCCGAGGCGGCAGCCGTGTGCAACAAGCAACTGAATTGAGGTATCGCGCATGAGCGCATTATTGGAAGTCCGCAATCTGCGCGTGGAGTTTCCCACGCGCCGCGGCACGCTGCTCGCGCTGGACGACGTATCGTTTTCCATCCAGGCGGGCGAAGTCCTGGGCGTAGTGGGCGAGTCCGGCGCCGGCAAGTCGCTGACCGGCGCATCCATCATCGGCCTGCTGGAGCCGCCCGGGCGCATCGCCGCGGGCGAGATCCTGCTGGCGGGCCGCCGCATCGACAATCTGCCCGATGAACAGATGCGCCGCGTGCGCGGCCGCGAAATCGGCGCCGTGTTCCAGGATCCGCTGACGTCGCTGAATCCGCTGTACACGGTGGGCCGGCAATTGGCCGAAACCATCGTGACGCACCTGGACATGAGCTGGTCGCAGGCGCGCAACCGCGCCGTGGAACTGCTGGCGTCCACCGGCATCCCGGCGGCGCGCGAGCGCATCGATCACTACCCGCACCAGTTTTCCGGCGGAATGCGCCAGCGCGTGGTGATCGCGCTGGCCCTGGCAGCCGAACCCAAACTGGTGGTGGCCGACGAGCCGACCACCGCGCTGGACGTGTCCATCCAGGCGCAGATCATCGAACTGCTCAAGCGCCTGTGCCGCGAGAACGGCACCGCGGTGATGCTGATCACGCACGACATGGGCGTGATCGCCGAGACCGCGGACCGCGTGGCGGTGATGTACGCGGGCCGGGTGGCCGAGATCGGCCCGGTGGCGGACGTGATCCACAATCCGCGCCATCCCTATACGTCGGGGCTGATGGGATCGATCCCGTCGCTGGACGGGCATGCCGAGAGGCTGGTGCAGATCGACGGCAGCATGCCGCGTCTGAACGCCATTCCGCCGGGCTGTGCATTCAATCCGCGCTGCGGCCGGCGCCTGCCGCGCTGCGCGCGGGACAGGCCGGAATTGATGCCGGCGGGCACGTCCCTGGCGGCCTGTTGGCTGCATGAAGGGGAGGCCCCCGCGCCGCGCTCCGCCGGCGGCAAAAGCGCAGAGGAGTCCGTATGAGCACGCCCTTGGTGGAAGTAAAGGACGCGGCCCGCTGGTTCGACGTGTCGCCGTCGTGGCTGGAGCGCAAGCTGGCCGGCAAGCCGCAGGTCATGCTGCGCGCCGTGGACGGCGTGTCGTTCGAGATCGCGCGCGGCGAGACGCTGGCGCTGGTGGGCGAGTCGGGTTGCGGCAAGTCGACGGTGGCGCGCATGCTGGTCGGGCTGTATGGGCTGACCCGCGGCGACATCCGTTTCGACGGGCAGCCCCTGTCGCGCATGTCGGAGCCGGGCGGACGCGCGCTGCGCAAGCGCTTGCAGATGATTTTCCAGGACCCCTATGCGAGCCTGAATCCGCGCTGGCGCGTGGGCCGCATCATCGCGGAGCCCATGCTGACGCATACGCGGATGACGCCGGCCGAGCGCAGCGCCCGAGTGGGCGAACTGCTCGGGCAGGTGGGCCTGGATCCGGCGGACCAGGCGCGCTATCCGCACCAGTTCTCGGGCGGCCAGCGCCAGCGCATCTCGATCGCGCGGGCGTTGGCGGTGAACCCCGAGTTCCTGGTGTGCGACGAGCCGACCTCGGCGCTCGACGTGTCGGTGCAGGCGCAGGTGCTGAACCTGATGAAGGACCTGCAGCGCAAGCTGGGGCTGACCTATCTGTTCATTTCCCACAACCTGGCGGTCGTGCACCACGTGGCCGACAGGGTGGGGGTGATGTACCTGGGCCGCATGGTGGAAGTGGCGCCGCGCGACGAGCTGTTCCAGCGGCCCCGGCATCCGTATACGCGGATGCTGCTGGAGGCCATTCCGGACATCAACGGCGCGGGCAAGCCGCGCACGGCCGTGGCGGGCGAAGTGCCGAACCCCTTGAACCCGCCGTCGGGCTGCACCTTCCATCCGCGCTGCCCGCACGCGAACGAGCGGTGCAAGCGGGAAGCGCCCGCCGCGATGGCGGCAGGCGTGTCGGTGGTGGCCTGCCACGCAGTGCAGGAGGGGCGGATCGCGGCATGATCCGCCTTGCGGCGGGCTCGCCCGCCGCCGGGCTCGGCCCGTTCAGTGGCGAGGGCCGTGGTCGTGGGGATGATCGCGGCGGTCGCGGTCATCCTCCTCGTCGTCCTCATCCTCTTCTTCGTCCTCGTCGTCCTCATCCTCGTCCGGATCTTCCGGCACGGGCTCTTCGGTGAGCGCGAACGGCAGCACGTCTTCCAGACTGTCGGACCAGGCGGATTCCTCGCCGTCATGGTCGAGCTTGATGAAGCGCTCGCCCTCGTTCAGCGAAATCTCGATGGCCCAGAGGTAGAGGCAGTCGTAGGTGTCGTCGTCGGACTGGGGCAGCCCGCCGCGGTTGCCCAGCAGCCGGGCGCCGGGGCCGCCCAGTTGGACGTGGGTCTGTTCCTCGTCGGGCTTGGCGTTTTCGTCCACGGGCACCCCATAGGTCACCCATTCGGTGCCCTCGTCGCCCAGCACGACTTCGGCCAGCACGGGTTTGCCCAGGTAGGCGCTCAGGGCGTCGGCCGTCTTGGCCAGCATGTCCAGTTCGGATGCACTGAAATGGGTCAGGGAGGCTGGGGGAGTGGCGGAGGCGGACATGGGGGATTCCTGGGCGCGATGAAGCCGCGACGGCACGGCAATACGAAAGTCAGGCGTATTGTCGCTCTATCGGCCCTGCCTTGCATCCGACGCTTGGGAGGTATCCAGATGGCGTACTGCGGGGCGGACAGCTAGGTCATGCCGCCTATGCTGTATACATCGTATCAGACTGTCCTACACTTCCGGCTCCGTTCCGTTTCGCCCCTCCCGCCATGCCGCCCGCCCACGCTACGCACCCGCCCGCCCGCTATCTGCTGTTTCCGCTGCTGGCGGCCCTCATCTGGTCGGTCAACATGATCGTCACCAAGATGGCCGCCGGGGTGATCGCGCCCGCCGCCATCGGGTTCTACCGCTGGGCGATGGCCGGCGCGCTGCTGACCCCCTTCGCGCTCCCGGGCGTCTGGGCGCAGCGCCGCCAGATCCTGCCCAACCTGCCCAGGCTGGCGGTGCTGGGCGGACTGGGCATGGCGCTGTACCAGGGGCTGGCCTACGTGGCGGCCGCCAGCACCACGGCGACCAATATGGGCATCATCACGGCGATGATTCCGTTGATGACCATCGGCATCGTGGCCGTGCTGCTGCGCGAGCGGCCCTCGGCCATGGCGATGCTGGGAGGCCTGCTGTCCCTGGCGGGCCTGGCGCTGCTGATCGGCGAGGGCGATCCCGCCCGCCTGCTGTCGGTGGGCGCCAACCATGGCGACGTGCTGATGGGCATCGGCGCGCTGGCCTACGCGCTGTATGGCGTGCTGCTGCGCCGCTGGGCCTTGCCCGTGGGGCCGTGGCAGTCGCTGTACGTGCAGGTGGGCTTCGGCGTGCTGTTCCAGTTGCCGGCCTTCCTGATGGCGCCGGCTTCGCCGCTCAATGGCGACAACCTGCCGCTGGTGCTGTACGCGGCGGTGTTCCCGTCGCTGTTCGCGCCCTTCCTGTGGATGCAGGGCGTGAAGCACCTGGGGCCGAACCGCGCCAGCATCTTCCTGAACGTCATGCCGGTCGCCACGGTGGCGATCGCGGCGGCGTTCCTGGGCGAAAAGCCCCACCTGTTCCACATCGCCGGCGGGGCGATGGCGCTGGCCGGCGTCATGCTGGCGCAGATGCGGGCCGGCCGCCCGGCGGCGCGGCCCAAGGCCGTCTGAAAGACCCCTTCCTGGGCGGCGGGCCGGCCATTTCGCCGCTGACGCACGCCGGTCAGGGTTCCGGCCTACAATCAGCGGTTTCTCAGCTATATCTCCTATACGAGCCCATGGCCCAATACGTCTACACCATGAACCGCGTCGGCAAGATCGTGCCGCCCAAGCGGCAGATCCTGCGCGACATCTCGCTTTCGTTTTTTCCTGGCGCCAAGATCGGCGTGCTGGGCCTGAACGGCTCGGGCAAGTCGACGCTGCTGAAGATCATGGCTGGCGTCGATAAAGAGATCGAAGGCGAAGCCATCCCCATGCCGGGCCTGAACATCGGCTATCTGCCGCAGGAACCGCAACTGAATCCCGAGCACACGGTGCGCCAGTCGGTCGAAGAGGGCCTGGGCGCCGTCGTCACCGCCAAGAAGCGCCTGGACGAGGTCTACGCCGCCTACGCCGAGCCGGACGCCGACTTCGACGCGCTGGCCGCCGAGCAGGCCGAGCTTGAGGCCATCATCGCCGCCGCCGCGTCCAGCGGCGCCGACGACATCGAGCACCAGATGGAAATCGCCGCCGACGCGCTGCGCCTGCCGCCCTGGGACGCCATCGTGGGCAAGCTGTCCGGCGGCGAAAAGCGCCGCGTGGCGCTGTGCCGCCTGCTGCTGTCCAAACCCGACATGCTGCTGCTGGACGAACCCACCAACCACTTGGACGCCGAAAGCGTGGAATGGCTGGAACAGTTTCTGCACAAGTTCCCCGGCACCGTGGTGGGCGTGACCCACGACCGCTACTTCCTGGACAACGCGGCCGAATGGATCCTCGAACTGGACCGCGGCTACGGCATCCCCTGGAAGGGCAACTACAGCTCGTGGCTGGAGCAGAAAGAAGACCGCCTGAAGCAGGAGGAATCCTCGGAATCCGCCCGCCAGAAGACCATCAAGAAGGAACTGGAGTGGGTGCGCCAGAACCCGAAGGGCCGCCAGGCCAAGGCCAAGGCGCGCCTGGCCCGCTTCGAGGAACTGTCTTCCTACGAATACCAGAAGCGCAACGAGACCCAGGAAATCTTCATCCCGGTGGGCGAGCGCCTGGGCAACGAGGTCATCGAATTCAATAACGTCAGCAAGGCCTACGGCGACCGCCTGCTGATCGACAACCTCAGCTTCAAGGTGCCGCCGGGCGCCATCGTCGGCATCATCGGCGCCAACGGCGCCGGTAAATCCACGCTGTTCCGCATGATCGCGGGCCGCGAGCAGCCGGATTCGGGCGAGGTCAAGATCGGCCAGACCGTGAAGCTGGCCTACGTGGACCAGTCGCGCGACGCGCTGGAAGACAAGAAGACCGTGTTCGACGCCGTGGCCGACGGCGCCGATATCCTGACGGTGGGCAAGTTCGAGATGTCGTCGCGCGCCTACCTGGGCCGCTTCAACTTCAAGGGCGGCGACCAGAACAAGGTCGTGGGCCAGTTGTCGGGCGGCGAACGCGGCCGCCTGCACATGGCCAAGACGCTGATCGCCGGCGGCAACGTGCTGCTGCTGGACGAACCGTCCAACGACCTGGACGTCGAAACCCTGCGCGCCCTGGAAGACGCGCTGCTGGAGTTCCCCGGCAGCGTCATGGTGATCAGCCACGATCGTTGGTTCCTGGACCGCATCGCCACGCACATCCTGGCCTTCGAAGGCGATTCGCAGGTGGTGTTCTTCGACGGCAACTACCAAGAGTACGAAGCCGACAAGAAGCGCCGCCTGGGCGAAGAGGGCGCCAAGCCCAAGCGCCTGCGCTACAAGGCTTTGAAGTAAAGGGGCTGGCTTTTTTGTTGGGTGTCTGACACCCGCGCAAGACGGTCTCGGGCTTGCCGCGGCGTGTCAGGGGTGTCAGACACCTGGCCGGGAAGTAATGGAGGCGCGACTCAGGTGTCTGACACCCGCGTAAGACAGTCTCGGGCTTGCCGCGGCGTGTGAGGGGTGTCAGACACCTGACCGGGAAGTAACGGAGGCGCGCTCAGGTGTCTGACACCCGTACGAGACGTTCATACGGGTTCAGGCGGCTCTTGCCGGGTGTCAGACACCTTGCCGCGGGCGTTCCTTGTCCGGGGCCGCAAACGGAAGGCGCGGCGGAACGGGGTTATCCTAAAGCATCCCTTCCAGGAGCCCCCGCGATGCTGCTTTGCGCTTCCGATTCCACTTTGCTGATCGTCGATATGCAGGGCCGGCTGATGCCGGTCATCCATGACGGCGACGCCGTGCTCGACGCGGCTCACAAGCTTGCGCAGGCCGCGCGCCTGCTCGACGTGCCGGTGGCGGCCACCGAGCATCACGGCAAGATGCTGGGCCCCACCGTAGAACCGCTGCGCGCGCAGGTGCAGGCCACTTTCCAGAAAATGCATTTTTCATCGGCGCTCGAACCGGGCTTCGAGGCCTGGCTGCCGGCGGCGCGCAAGACCGTCCTGGTGGCCGGCTGCGAAGCGCACATCTGCGTGCTCCAGACCGTGATCGGCCTGATCGACCTGGGCTATCGCGCGGTGCTGGTCGCCGACGCCGCGGGCTCCCGCAAGCCTTCCGACCACCACGCGGCGCTGCGCCGTGCGCGCGCGCATGGCGCCGATATCGTCACGTCCGAGATGGCGATCTTCGAATGGATGCGGACCTGCGAACACCCGCGTTTCCGCGAGGTGTTACGTCTGGTCAAATAGCGCCCGGCGGTTGCAACACTGTCCCGGGGAGGTGCAAAGATTCTCTCGCCCTTTGACACAATTCATGGGCAAACCTAACAGCCAGGGCAGGGATATTTTGCGATCCTGAAGGTTCCAAGCCCGCACGGGGATCCGCGTGCTCGCGTTCAGTTCATCGGCGTGGTCCCGGGCATGAGAATAGGAACCAAACTATGAAAATCGCATCTCTCTCCAAAATCTGTGTCGCGCTGGCGATGACCGCCGCCATGGCTGGCTGCTCCTCCTGGGACGGCATGAGCCACCGCCAGAAGAGCGCCGTCGGCGGCGCCGCGCTGGGCGGCGTCGCGGGCGCCGTGATCACCAACGGCGGCATTCTCGGTACGGTGGGCGGAGCGGCGATCGGCGGCGTCGTCGGCGACCAGGTCGGCAAGCACTGAGCATCCTCGTGCCCCCAATGCAAAACGCCCGGCATCGCCGGGCGTTTTGCATGGTGCGCCGAGCGCCCAGGCGCATCAATTTTCGCTTTGCGGCATTTCGATCTTCACTTCCAACACTTCCAGCGTGTCCTGGCGTTCCAGGTGCACCTTGATGTCTTCGGGGTTGATCTTCACGTATTTCGAGATGACGGCGATCAACTCCTGCTGCAGTTGCGGCAGGTAGTCGGGCGAGTCGTCGCGGCCCCGCTCGTGGGCCAGGATGATCTGCAACCGTTCCTTGGCGACGGAGGCGGAAGTCTTCTTTTGACCGAGCAGAAACGACAGGAAGGACATTGCTTACTTGCCTCCGAACAGGCGTTTCAGGAAACCGGGCTTTTCATAATCGGTAAAGCGCAGGGCCTTGTCTTCGCCAAGGTAACGGGCCACGACGTCCTTGTAGGCCTCGGAAACGTCGGTGTCTTTCAGGTGGATGGCCGGCAGGCCTTGGTTCGACGCCTGCAGCACGGCTTCGGATTCGGGGATGACGCCGATCAGCTTGATGCGCAGGATGTCTTCGATGTCGCCCAGCGACAGCATTTCGCCGTCGACGACGCGCTTGGGGCTGTAGCGCGTGAGCAGCAGGTATTCCTTGACGGGTTCGTCGCCCTCGACCGCGCGCTTGGACTTGGCGGCCAGGATGCCCAGGATGCGGTCGGAGTCGCGCACCGACGAGACTTCCGGGTTGGTCACGACCAGCGCGTCGTCGGCGAAGTAGGCGGCCATCAGCGCGCCCGTCTCGATGCCGGCGGGGGAGTCGCAGATGATGTATTCGAAGCCCATGCCCTTAAGGTCGTTGATGACCTTTTCCACGCCTTCCTGCGTCAGCGCGTCTTTGTCGCGCGTTTGCGAGGCCGGCAGGATGAACAGGTTTTCGAGCTGCTTGTCCTTGATGAGCGCCTGGTTGAGCGTGGCTTCGCCCTGGATCACATTGACGAAGTCGTACACGACGCGCCGCTCGCAGCCCATGATCAGGTCGAGGTTGCGCAGGCCGACGTCGAAGTCGATGACCGCGGTTTTGTGGCCCCGCATCGCGAGTCCCGCAGAAAAACTGGCGCTGGTCGTGGTTTTGCCCACGCCGCCTTTGCCGGAAGTCACCACAACAATGCGTGTCATGACGATCAAACCCTTATGTTCGAATAAATCGCGTTATCGTAAAGCAAAAAGCCTTTGTAAGGCTTCTTACAGGATGTGTTGAAATTTGCGCGGACGTCTTGCCGGGTGCGGCCTGGGGGCGGGGGGCTGCAAAGCTTTTCAGGGCTTGAGCGCTTCGATGCGCAGCGTATCGCCATCCAGCCGGACCAGCGCGGGCTGGTTGTGCAGCGTGCGGTCCAGTTTGTCTTCGACAACGCGGTAGACGCCGGCCACGGCCAGCAGTTCGGCGTCCAGGTGCGTCGTGAAGATGCGGGCCGAGGTGTCGCCGCGCGCGCCGGCCATCGCCTTGCCGCGCAAGGGGCCGTAGACGTGGACGTTGCCGTCGGCGATGACTTCGGCGCCCTGGCTCACCATGCCGATCACCACCAGGTCCGTATGCCTCGCGTAGACGCGCTGGCCGGACCGCAGGGGCTTGGTGATGACCAGCGCCGAAGACGAGTGCGGGGCCGCGGGCGTGGGGCTGGGGGCCGATGTGGCGCCGCTGGCCTCGCGCGCGGGCAGGGGATCGGCGTCGGCCTTGCCGGCGGCGGGTTCCGTTTCGGCGGCGGCTTCGGTGGGCGCGGCCGCGGTTTCGACCGCCGCGGCCGGCACGGAAGGCACCGGCGTGGCGACGTCGTTGGGCAGCGCCGTATCGACCACGGGAGCGGGCCGGGCCGCGGGCGTGGACAGTTCCACCGGCGTCAGGCCGGCCGCGCGGGCGGCCTCCAGGTTGGCGCCTTCGGCCACGACGCCGATGGGGGGCAGGTTATGGCCCCGCAGCGCCGCCACCAGGGCGGTCCAATCGATCTTTTCCTCGACGCGGCTGGCGTCGATGACCACGGGTTCGTTCTCGAAGAAGCTGCCGGCGTCGGCCATGCGCTTGGCGAGCGCGGCCTCCAGGTGTTCAGGGTCGGCGCTGTGCAGAACCACCCGGATCGCATACAGGGTGGCGCTTTTGAAGTCCAGGGCTAGGGATTCAGTGTTCATCTTGGTTGTGGCTGGCGGTCCGGACGCCCGAAACAGGGGCGCGCAACCGGCTGCGGGATGTCGGGCATGATAACCCGCCCCGGGACGGCCCAGCGATGAAAAAGGCGCCAAAAGGCGCCTTTTCCCCAGCAATGCCGACGCGGCGCGTCAGCCTTGGGCCCAGGAGTCCCGCAAGGTCACGATGCGGTTCAGCACCGGCGCCTCGGGCGTGGAGTCCTTCAGGTCGGCCGTGAAGTAGCCCAGGCGCTCGAACTGCCAGGTGGCGCCCGGCGAGGCCACGGTGCCCGGTTCCAGCCAGGCCGTGACGGTCTGCTTGGAATTCGGGTTCAGGCAGGCCAGGAAGTCCTTGTCGCCGGCGTCGGGGCGGGCGTCGGCGAACAGGCGGTCGTACAGATGGATCTGGGCGGGAATCGCATGGGCCGCGCTGACCCAGGTGATGTTGCCCTTGACCTTGACGCTGTCGGCGCCCGGCGTGCCGCTCTTGGTGTCCGGCAGGTATTCGGCATGGACTTCGACGACGTCGCCGGCCTCGTTCTTGACGAAGCCGGTGCAGCGCACGACGTAGCCGTACTTCAGGCGCACGGTGTTGCCCGGGAACAGGCGGAAGTACTTCTTGGGCGCTTCTTCGCGGAAGTCGTCGCGTTCGATCCAGAGTTCGCGCGACAGCGGGAACTCGCGCACGCCGGCTTCCGGGTCGTGCGGGTTGCGCGGGGCGGTGCAGATCTCGGTCTGGCCTTCCGGGTAGTTGGTGATGACCAGCTTGACCGGGTCCAGCACGGCCACGGAGCGGGCGGCGATGGGATCCAGGTCGTCGCGCACGGCCTGCTCCAGCAGGCTGTAGTCGATGCGGGAGTCGGACTTGGACACCGCCGTGCGTTCGCAGAACAGGCGGATCGACGCCGGCGTGTAGCCGCGGCGGCGCAGGCCGAAGAGCGTGGGCATGCGGGGGTCGTCCCAGCCGTCCACGTGGCCTTCGCGCACCAGTTGCAGCAGCTTGCGCTTGCTGGTGACGACGTAGCTCAGGTTCAGGCGCGCGAATTCGTACTGGTGCGGCAGCGGCTGGGCCAGCCTGCCCAGTTCGGCCAGGCGCGCCAGGATCCAGTCGTAGAACGGGCGCTGGTCTTCGAATTCCAGCGTGCAGACGCTGTGCGTGATGCCTTCCAGGGCGTCTTCGACCGGGTGCGCCCAGCTATACATCGGGTAGATGCACCATTGGTCGCCCGTGCGGTGGTGGGTGGCGTGGCGCACGCGGTACATGACCGGGTCGCGCAGGTTGATGTTGGGCGAAGCCATGTTGATCTTCGCGCGCAGCACCAGGCTGCCGTCGGGATGCTTGCCGTCGCGCATTTCGCGCAGCAGCGCGAGCGATTCCGCGGCGGGGCGGTCGCGCCACGGCGAATTGACGCCGGGTTCGGTCAGCGTGCCGCGGTTGGCGCGGATCTCGTCGGCGCTCTGTTCGTCCACATAGGCGTGGCCGGCCTCGATCAGCGCCTCGGCGAACTCGTACATGTAGCCGAAGTAGTCGCTGGCGAAGTACAGGTTGTCGTTGCCGTCGGCCTTCCAGTCGAAGCCCAGCCAGTGCACGGCCTCGATGATGGCGTCGACGTACTCCTGGTCTTCCTTTTCGGGGTTGGTGTCGTCGAAGCGCAGGTGGCAGACGCCGCCGAAATCGCGCGCCAGCCCGAAGTTCACGCAGATGCTCTTGGCGTGGCCGATGTGCAGGTAGCCGTTGGGCTCCGGCGGAAAGCGCGTGCGGATGCGGGCCGGATCCAGTCCGCCCTGTTGTTGCAAGGCCGCCGGGCCAGGCTTGCCCGCCCAACGCTTGCCTGCGAAGCGCTGGGCTTCGAGGTCGTCTTGGACGATGTTCAGCAGGAAATTCGATGCAGCAGGGGTCGGCGTCGTGGCGGAGGTCATTCTTGAAAGAATAGGAAAAAGCAGCGACAAAGCGTCAATTTTGCCACGTTCCGCAGTCAGCCTCTTTTCGGGGGGGGGGGCAACCGGTTTCAAACTGGCCCCACAGTCTTGTAACTGGCTCTACACTACGGGCCATTATGGACATATCCACGCTATCCCTGGCCCGCGCGCAGTTCGTGGCCAGCCTGAGCTTCCTGGCGCTGTTCCTGGCCGTCTCCCTGGCTCTCGCCTGGGTGCTGCTGTTCTTCAAGATACGGGCCCGCTGGTCCGGCCATGGCGGGTGGACGGCCGCCTACCGCTTCTGGGTGCGGATATTCGCGCTGGCCTTCGTGCTGACCCTGGCGGCCAGCGTGCCGGTGCTGATCCAGATCGGCAGCCTGTGGGCGGGGCTGATGGACAAGATCGGCAATGTGGCCGGCCCCTTGCTGGGCTACGGCATCCTGTCGGTGTTCATCCTGAAGTCGTGCTTCCTCGGGGTCATGCTGTTCGGCCAGCGGCGCGTTTCCGACGGCGCCCATACGCTGGCGGTGCTGATGGTGGCGGTGGGGCAACTGGTGGCGGTGTTCTGGGTGCTGGCCCTGCAATCCTGGATGCAGACGCCGGACGGCGCCCTGCTGGTCGACGGCCGCTACCAGGTCTACGACTGGACGGCCGTGGTGCTGAATCCGTCGGTGGGCTGGCGCATGGCCACGGTGGCGGTGGGCGCCGCGCTGGCCGCCTCCTTCCTGATGATGGGCGTGACCGCGTTGCAGGCGTTGCGGCGGCCGCTGGGCGACGGCGAACGCAGCGCGTTCAGGACGGCGCTGGTGATCGCGGTGGTGGCCGCGCTCATGCAGTTGCCGGTCGCCACCGGCGCCGGGCAGATGGTCGCGAAGCTGCAGCCGGCCAAGGCGGCCGCGGCGGCCGGTTTCTGGGAAAGCGGCGCCGAGCCGAGCCTGGTGCTGTTCGGCTGGCCGGACGCCCGCAACCATACGAACGTGGCCGACCTGACCCTGCGCAATATGGGCGGGATGTGGCTGCATCGCAACCCGGACGGCACTTACCAGGGCCTGGACAAGTATTCGGGCATGCTGCCGCCGGTCGCGCTGACCTTCTGGTCGCTGCGCGTGGCGGCCGCGCTGGGCCTGCTGATGCTGGCCGTGGCCTGCGTGACCTTCCTGTGGACCTTCCGGCGCGGGCTGGATCCGTCGACGCTGCCGCGCTGGTGGCAGCGGGTCATGTGCGGCATGATGTTCTCGGGCGGCATCGCGGTCGTGGCCGGATGGTGGGTGTCCATCATCGGCCTGCAGCCGTTCGCGGTGAACGGCACCATCACGCAATCCGAGGTCCTGGGCTCGGTGTCTTCCAGCACCGTCCTCTATGGCCTGGCCGGCTACGGGGTGCTGTACGCCCTGTTGCTGGCCGCGTTCGCCGGCATGCTGTTCCACGCGGCGCGCTACGGCGTCGTGCCCGTGCGCAAACTGGGCGGGGGGACGCCATGATCGCCATGCTGGCCGCCTCCCAGGGGCTGAACCCCGAAGATCCCTCGTTCTGGATGCCGCTGGCCTTCATGGCGCTGCTGTTCGTGGTGATCGCCGCGGGCATGGTGCTGGACGGCTTCGACCTGGGCGTGGGCATCCTGCTGCAACTGGCGCCGGAGCACGAGCGCGGCCGCATGATGAGTCTCTTGAGCCCATGGCGGGACGCCAACGAGTTCTGGCTGCTGCTGGGCATGGGGCTGTTCGCCGCGGCGTTCCCGTTCGCGTGGGGCGCGGTGCTGGGCAAGCTCTACGGGCCGCTCACTTGCATGGTGCTGGGCGCGGTGCTGCGCAGCGTCGCGTTCGAATTCCGCATCCGCGCGCGCAACGAAATGAAGCCGCGCTGGATCTTCGCGTTCTGGGCGGGGTCCCTGATCACCGCGTTCGGCCAGGGCATGATGCTGGGCCGGATCGCGACCGGCTACCAGTCCGACGCCGGCTACGGCTGGTTCGCCATGTTCGTGGGCCTGTGCGCGGTGGCGGCCTACGTCCTGCTGGGCGCGTCCTGGCTGGTCATGCGGGTGGACGGCGACCTGCAGCGGCGCGCCGCCAACTGGGCCCGCCACGCGATCCGCTGGACGGCGGTGGGCATGGTCGCGATCGCGGTGACGCTGGGGCTGGCCAATGCCGGCATCTTCTACAAGTGGAGCAACATCGCCCACCTGAGCCTGGCCGCCACGGTCTGGGTGCTGATGCTGGCCGGCTTCGTGGCCGCCGAAATGCTGCTGGCCCGGCTGCCGGGCCGGGCCGAGCGCTTCAGTTGGCTGCCCTTCGTGCTGTGCGTGGCCCTGTTCCTGCTGATGCTCAGCGGCCTGGCCTACAGCCTCTTCCCCTACCTGATCCTGGACGACATGACGCTGTGGGACGGCGCGGGCGCGCTGGGGTCGATGCGCCTCGTGTTGGCGGGCGCCGTCGTGGGGATCCCGGTGGTGCTGGTGTTCAACATCCTGGCCTACCGCTCGGTATTCGGCAAGGAGCGCGCGCCGGTGCCGCTGCTGCCGCCGCCGGGCTGAGCGGCGGGGTTGGGTGGCGGGGCTGGGCGGCGGGACTGGGCGGCGGGACTGGGCGGCGGGGCTGGGCGTAGGATTGGTGGAGCGCGGCAGTTCCTAGGTAAGAAGCTAGGTGCTGAACGCGCGCAACCCATGCGGCCATGGGCAGACAGTGCCCGGCATCGGCCCCAAAAAACAGTCTGCCCACGGCCGCATGGGTTGCGCGCGCTGGATACCTGAGTTCTTGCTTAAGAACTCTCGCGCTCCACCCATCCTACAGAACCGGTCTGGCGACGCGCTGGAGGATTTCCTCGCCGTAGGCTTCCAGCTTGCGGGCGCCCACGCCGCTGATGTGGCTCAGCGCATCCATGGACTCCGGCTGGGCCAGCGCGATCTCGCGCAGCGTGGCGTCGTGGAAGATGACGTAGGCCGGCACGCCGTGGCTCTTGGCGACTTCGCCGCGCCAGGCGCGCAGCGCTTCGAAGACGGGTTGTAGTTCGGCCGGCAGGTCGATGGCGGCCGCCTTGGGGCGCCCGCTGCCGGTCTTGCCCGAGCGCGTCTTTTTTTCCGATTCCCGGCGCAGCATCAGTTGCCGCTCGCCCTTGAGCACGGCCCGGCTGCCCTCGGTCAGGGCCAGGGTGCCGAAGCCTTCGTTGTCCACCGTCAGCAGGCCCTGCGCCAGCAACTGGCGCAGCACGCCGCGCCAGGCGGTGTCGCTGAGGTCTTCGCCCACGCCGAACACGCTGAGCGTTTCATGGCCGTGCTGCTTGGTGCGTTCGGTGACCTTGCCGCGCAGGATGTCGATGATGTGGCCCGCGCCGTAGCGCTGGCCGCGTTCCTTCCACAAGCGGTAGACGGCGGACAGCACCTTCTGCGCCGCGACCGTCCCGTCCCAGGCCTGCGGGGGATCCAGGCAGACGTCGCAGTTGCCGCAGGCCGTGATCTGCTGGCCGAAGTAGGCCAGCAGGCGCACGCGCCGACATTCCACCGTTTCGCACAGCCCCAGCATGGCGTCGAGCTGCTGGCCGAGCCGCCTGCGGTAGGACTCCTCGCCGGGCGATTCGTCGATCATGCGGCGCTGCTGCACCACGTCCTGCAAGCCATAGGCCAGCCAGGCGGTGGCGGGCAGGCCGTCGCGGCCGGCGCGGCCGGTCTCCTGGTAATAGCCTTCCACGGACTTGGGCAGGTCGATGTGGGCCACGAAGCGGACGTCGGGCTTGTCGATGCCCATGCCGAACGCAATGGTGGCCACCATGACCACGCCGTCCTCGCGCAGGAAGCGCGCCTGGTTGGCGGCGCGCACCTGGGGGCTGAGCCCGGCGTGGTACGGCATGGCGTCGATGCCCTGGTTGCACAGGAATTCCGCGGTTTCTTCCACGCGGGCCCGCGACAGGCCGTAGACCACGCCGGATTCGCCTTCGTGTTCGGTGCGGATCATTTCCAGCAACTGCTTGCGCACCTCGTTCTTTTCGATGATGCGGTAGCGGATATTGGGGCGGTCGAAGCTGGAAACGAAGTGGCGGGCGTCGTCCAGCGAAAGGCGCTGGGCGATTTCGCGGCGGGTGTCCGCGGTGGCGGTCGCCGTGAGCGCGATGCGCGGCACGTCGGGCCAGCGCTCGTGCAGCATCGACAGGCCCAGGTATTCCGGCCGGAAGTCATGGCCCCACTGGGACACGCAGTGGGCTTCGTCGATGGCGAACAGCGCGATGCGGCCGCGTTCCAGCAATTGCAGGCAGCGGTCGGTCAGCAGGCGTTCGGGGGCCACGTAGAGCAGGTCCAGCTCGCCGGCCAGGAAGGCCTGTTCGACGTCGCGGGCCACCCGCCACTCCTGCGTGGAATTCAGGAAGGCCGCGCGCACGCCCAGTTCGGTCAGGGCGTCGACCTGGTCCTGCATCAGCGCGATCAGGGGCGACACGACGATGCCGGTGCCTTCGCGGACCAGCGACGGGATCTGGTAACAGAGCGACTTGCCGCCGCCGGTGGGCATGAGGACCAGCGCGTCGCCGCCGTCGATCACCTGTTCGACAATGGCTTGCTGGTCGCCGCGGAAGGATTCGTAACCGAAGACGCGCTGCAACACGCCGAGGGCGCGCGCGTCAGACATGGGGGTAGGCCGGAAGCATCATGGCAGGGATTTTAAGCCCCAATTCCGGCGGCCCTCTTCCGAAGGGAGATTTCCGTCCTTGAGGCGGCCGGACTACCAGCTCAGCCAGGTGCCCCGCATGAAGGTGTCGACCGGCATGCTGAGGTTGGCGCGCCACTCGTAATCGCCCGACAGGATGTCGCGGTCGGCGCCGACCGCCAGCTTCACCTTGGGCGCCACGAACATGCTGTGGGACAGCCCCACGCGCTGTTCGGCCAGGGCGGAGCCTTCCCGCAGCCCGGAGTAGGTGCCGCTGAGGGTGCCCCAGCCCGTGATGGGAACGCCCGCCGACAGCGTGTTGCGGGTTTGCGCCGCCGAGGCCGCGCCGCCGGAGTACATGGACAGGTCGCCGAAGCCCGCGCCGGTCTGCTCGGCGGTGTAGCCCAGGTTGAGGGTGTCGGCCACGTCCACGCTGTAGCCGAAGCGGTAGCGCCAGGCGTTGACGGTGTCGAACGAGCTTTGCGTGGCTCCCGCCTGGAACGTGCCGTATTCGCCGGCGGCATAGGTGGTGCCCATGCCGCGCGTGGTGAGCGAGGGCGCGCTCTGCATCTGGCCTTCCAGGGTCAGGGCGGGCGTGAGGCCGTAGCGCACGCTGCCGCTGCCTACCGACGCCCCATAGTCGACGGCGCCCGAACTGGCGGCGGGATCCATGTTGTTGAGGCGGCCCAGCGATGAGGAATAGCCGAAGCTGCCTTCGGGAACCGTGGCGCCGGAGCCGGCCCAGTTCGAGATCTGCAGGCCGCCCACCGGGGCGCCGCTGCCCCAGGCCGGCGCGTTGGCGGTGATGTTGCCCACCGCGATGGAGGGGCCCGACGCGTTGCCGTAGACCCAGTTGCGGCTGCCGCCGTAGCGCAGGCCGTCCTGGCTGCCGGCGGAGGCGAACCAGGGACGCGACGGGCGCGATACGCCGGAAATCACGACGACCGGCACGCGCGGCACGTCCCCGTCCTCCAGGGCGAAAGAGTAATCGGGCGCGGGGGCCTCGGGGGCGGCGAGCGCCCCGCAGTCCGCCGGCAGCGGCTGGACATCGCCCGACAGCGCCGCCCCGGTGCCGGGTATCCCCAGGTCCAGGCCGTCGCTCTCGCCCGTGCCGTGCACCGTGGTGTCCAGGGCGGGTTCCATTGTTTGCAGGTCGCAGGGGGACGGATCGAGCGGCACCGCGCGCGATTCCAGGGACGGGGCGGGATGCACGGGGAGCGGCTGGACCGGCGCCAAGGCGCCGATACCGCGCGCCCAGCCGGTCGGGGCGCCCGGCGGCGGCAAGCGCGCGTCGGCCGGGCCGCCGAACGCGGGCGCCAGCGGCAAGACGGCGCCGGCCGCCAGCGCGGCGCGCGACAGCCATTTCCGCCGGATGATTGCAGGGGCGATCATAGGAACAGTGTAGAGAGGGGGCGCCGCGAATGCTGTAAACGTTCTTTAGCGGGCAGCGGCTGGCCGGCGCCTATTTTATCGCCGCGGCCGCGCTTTCACGAAAAGCGCGGGTAACGGCGCCCAACATCGTGCAACAGGTATATTTCAGTTGATTTCCTGCCTCTTGCGGCGGGACGCGGCGCACCGCACTATGGCATCCATGGACAATCCCCACACCAAGCTGTTGGTCGTCGACGACGATCCAGCCCTGCGGCAGTTGCTTGCCGACTACCTGAACCGGCACGGCTACGACACGCTGCTGGCGCCGGACGCCACCGACCTGTCTGCCCGCATCACCCGCTACGCCCCCGATCTGCTGGTGCTCGACCGCATGCTGCCCGGCGGCGACGGCGCGGACGCCTGTCGCCGCCTGCGCGAGCAGGGCGAGGACATCCCCGTCATCCTGCTGACCGCCCGCGACGAAGCGGTGGACCGCATC
Source organism: Achromobacter veterisilvae (assembly GCF_900496975.1). Classification (GTDB taxonomy): domain Bacteria; phylum Pseudomonadota; class Gammaproteobacteria; order Burkholderiales; family Burkholderiaceae_B; genus Achromobacter; species Achromobacter veterisilvae. The sequence continues at coordinate 62,466 of NZ_UFQC01000002.1, read as the reverse complement.
ATCGGCCTGGAAGCGGGTGCCGACGACTACGTCGGAAAGCCCTTCGATCCGCGCGAGCTGCTGGCCCGCATCGAGGCCGTGCTGCGCCGCAAGCGGGGCCCGTCCGCCCTGACCAAGGATGCGCCGGTTTCGTTCGGCCCCTTCGTGTTCGACCCTTCCACGCGCCAGTTGTCGCGCGACGGCACCGTGGTCAAGCTCACCGGAGGCGAGATCAACCTGCTGGAGGCGCTGGTGCGCAACGCCGGCAAGCCGCTGTCGCGCGAACGCCTGCTGGCCCTGGCGCGCGACGACGACGCCGGCGAACGCAACGACCGGGCCATCGACATCGCCATCCTGCGCCTGCGGCGCGTCATCGAAGACGATCCCAAGCAGCCGCGCTGGATCCAGACGGTCTGGGGCATCGGCTACCGGTTTTCGCCCTGATGCGCTTCTCTCCCGGTTTTCTGGTGCCTCGGTCGCTGCGGGCGCGGCTGATCCTGCTGATCCTGGGGGCGGTCCTGCTGACGCAGGCGGCCACGCTGGTGACGGTGTCCTACTTCCGCCACAAGTTCATGGAAGACGTGGCCATCGGCTACATCGTCACCACGATCCGCACGCTGCGCGCCGCCGTGTCCCAGGTGCCGGCCGAGGACCGCGCCGATTTCGTGCGCACCGCCTCGCAGAACCAGTGGCGCCTGTGGTCGCGGGTGCTGCCGGCCGAAGCCAGGCTGCAGCGCTTCAACGGCCGCCGTCCGCCCCCTCCGCCCAAGGCCGCCCCGCGGCCTCCGCCCGCGGCGGCGGACTCGCAACTGCATGGGCCGCCGGCTTCGCCGCCGCCCGAAGAGCGCGACGACGACCGCGCCGACGAGCGGCACGAGGCCGACCGCGAACGCGAGCGCGAGCACGAAGAGCGCATGCGGCGCTACCAGCCCGAACCGGACGACATCCGCCGCGACCTCCGCGTGCTGGTGCAGCAGCTCAACGAACGCCTGAACGACGGCACCCGTGTCGCGCTGTCGCGCGGCCCCACGCCGGAAATCTTCATTTCGCTGGCCCCCAACTCGGCCAGCGAGGACGTGCCGCGCCTGCGCGAATGGCTGGTCATTCCGCTGGACCGCCTGGATCCGCCGGTGGCCACGCCCTTCATCGCCGCCTGGCTGGGCGGGCTGGGCCTGCTGCTGTTGCTGGCCGTGGGCTTCTCGTGGCACATCACGCGCCCGATCACCCGGCTGGCCGACGCCGCCGACCGCCTGGCCGCCGGGCAGCCGCAGCGCGTCGAACCCTCGGGCCCGCATGAAACCCGGGTGCTGGGCGAGCGCTTCAACGCCATGCTGGACGCGCTGTCCGAGTCCGATTCGGTGCGCCGGACCCTGCTGTCCGGCCTGCCGCACGACCTGAAAGGGCCGCTGTCGCGGATGTGGCTGCGCATTGAACTGGCCGACGACTCCAAGCTGAAAGAGGGCCTGCGGGCCGACCTGCAGGACATGCAGCACATGGTCGACCAGTTCATCGGCTTCGTGCGCGGGACCGACCCGGCCGCCTACCGCTACGCCTCCATGGCCCTGGGCGACTGGCTGACCGAGCGCGTGGGCGCCTGGCAGGGCGCGGGCACCGACATCCGCCTGCGGACCGCCGACGAGGACGCCGCGCTGATGGTGCAGGCGGACGCCGTGGCGCTGGGACGGCTGCTGGACAACCTGATCGGCAACGCCCTGAACCACGGCGCGCCGCCGGTCGACGTCGCGCTGCGCCGGGAAGGGCGCTACGCGGTCCTGGACGTGGCCGACCATGGCCCCGGCATCGTGCCGGAGCGCCGCCAGGAGGCCCTGCGCCCGTTCAGCCGGCTTGACGACGCGCGCACGCGCACCGGCAGCGTCGGCCTGGGCCTGGCCCTGGCCGAGGCCATCGCGCGCGCGCACGGCGGGTCGCTGGAACTGCGCGAAGCCGAATCCGGCGGCCTGGGCGTGCGGGTCAAGCTGCCTTTGTCGGAAGCCGCATAGGGCCGGGCCGTCCCAGGGCGGCCCGTCCTTACGGTACGATGCATCCTGCTTCGTCCTTTGCCGTTCCCGCACCATGGCCATCCAGTCCGATTCGCTTTCCTCCCGCCCCGACGCCCCCCGTATCGTGGCGCCGCAGCCGGTGTCTCCCAACGAGGAGTCGATCGAACGCGCCCTGCGGCCCAAGGCGCTGGACGAATACGTGGGGCAGCAGCGCGCCCGCGAACAGCTCGAGATCTTCATCGCCGCCGCCAGGAAGCGCGGCGAGGCACTGGACCACGTGCTGCTGTTCGGCCCGCCGGGCCTGGGCAAGACCACGCTGGCCCACATCATCGCGCGCGAAATGGGCGTGCAGTTGCGCCAGACATCCGGCCCGGTGCTGGAACGCCCCGGCGACCTGGCCGCGCTGCTGACCAACCTCGAAAAGAACGACGTCCTGTTCATCGACGAAATCCACCGCCTGTCGCCCGTGGTCGAGGAAATCCTCTATCCGGCGCTGGAGGACTTCCAGATCGACATCCTGATCGGCGAAGGCCCCGCCGCGCGCAGCGTGAAGCTGGACCTGCAGCCTTTCACCCTGGTGGGCGCCACCACGCGGGCCGGCATGCTGACCAACCCGCTGCGCGACCGCTTCGGCATCGTGTCGCGGCTGGAGTTCTACAACGCCGCCGACCTGGGCCGCATCGTGACGCGCAGCGCGGGCCTGCTGAACGCCGGCATCACGCCCGACGGCGCGGCCGAAGTGGCGCGCCGCGCCCGCGGCACGCCGCGCATCGCCAACCGGCTGCTGCGCCGCGTGCGCGACTACGCCGAGGTCAAGGCCAGCGGCACCATCGACGCCGACGTCGCCGGCCGCGCGCTGGCCATGCTCGAGGTCGACCCCCAGGGGCTGGACCTGATGGACCGCAAGCTGCTCGAGGCCATCGTCCACAAGTTCGATGGGGGCCCCGTCGGCGTGGACAGCCTGGCGGCGGCCATCGGCGAAGAGCGCGACACGATCGAGGACGTCATCGAACCCTATCTGATCCAGCACGGCTACCTGCAGCGCACGCCGCGCGGCCGCACCGCGACGCTCACGACGTGGCGCCACCTGGGGCTGACCCCGCCCGCCGGCACCGCCAGCGGGTCCGGCGATCTCTTCGGCAAATAGGCCGCCGCCTGCCGGCGGCGCGGCGGGTTTATCATCCGGGAGTACCGTTACCCTTTCGCGATCCAAGGACCGAATTCCCATGCAGCCCGAATTGCCCACTTACGATGATGTCGCGCGCGCCAGCGAGCGCCTGGCCGGCAACGCGCACCGCACGCCCGTCTTGACCTCAGCCACCGCCGACGCGCTCAGCGGCGCCTCGCTGTTCTTCAAGTGCGAGAACTTCCAGCGCATGGGCGCCTTCAAGTTCCGCGGCGGGTACAACGCCATCGCGCGCCTGACGCCCGAACAGCGGGCCGCGGGCGTCGTGACGTTTTCCTCGGGCAACCACGCGCAGGCCATCGCCCTGGCGTCCCGGCTGCAAGGCGTGCAGGCCACCATCATCATGCCGCTGGACGCGCCCGCGGCCAAGCGTGCCGCCACCGAAGGCTATGGCGGCAAGATCGTCACCTACGACCGCTACACCGAGGACCGCGAGGCCATCGCGCGCCGCATCCAGGCGGAAACGGGCGCCACGCTGATCCCGCCCTACGACCACGAGGACGTGATCGCCGGCCAGGGCACCGCCGCCAAGGAGCTGTTCGAGGAAGTGGGCGAACTGGACTACCTGTTCGTCTGCCTGGGCGGCGGCGGGCTGCTGGCCGGTTCGGCCCTGTCCGCCTTCGCGCTGAGCCCGCGCTGCCTGGTCTACGGGGTCGAGCCCGAGGCCGGCAACGATGGCCAGCAGTCCCTGCGCAAAGGTGAAATCGTCCGAATTCCAGCCCCCAAGACCCTGGCCGACGGCGCCGCCACGACGCACCTCGGCAATCTGACCTTCCCGCTGATCCAGAAGTACGTCCGCGACATCGTCACGGTGACGGACGAGCAACTGGTCGCCACCATGAAGTTCTTCGCCGAACGCATGAAGATGGTGGTGGAGCCCACCGGTTGCCTGGCCGCGTCCGCCGTCATGCAGAACGTGGTGCCGGTGCGCGGCGCCCGGGTCGGGGTCATCATCAGCGGCGGCAACGTCGATCTTCCGGCCTACGCCAAGTTGCTGGCGGCCTGACGCGCCTGGCGGCGGCCCGCAAGCGGGCCGCCGATGCGCGCTTGCGGTTGTCGCCCGTGCAAGGCAGAATCGGGGCTGAATCCTGACGAACAGGGGCTGCGACATGCGTATCCTTGTCATCGGCGGCACCGGTTTCATCGGCCGTCACCTGGTAGCGCGGCTGTCCGCGGACCAGCATCAGATCATCGTGCCCACCCGTCTTTACGGCCGCGGGCGCGATCTGCAGATCCTCCCCACCACCACCCTGCTCGAATGCGACGTGCACGACGACGCCACGCTGGACGGCCTGGCGCAAGGCTGCGACGCGGTCGTGAACCTGGTGGGCATCCTGCACGGCAAGGCCGGCCGGCCCTACGGATCGGATTTCGCGCGGGCGCACGTCCTGCTGCCGCAGCGCATCGCGCAGGCGTGCCGCCGCCAGCGCGTGCCCCGCATGCTGCACGTCAGCGCGCTGGGCGCGGACTCCGGCGGCAACAGCATGTACCAGCGCTCCAAGGGCGACGGCGAAGCCGCCATCAAGAAGGAATTCGCGGATTGGCGCGAAGGCGGCTGGACGATCTTCCGCCCTTCCGTCGTCTTCGGCCCCGACGACCAGTTCACCAATATGTTCGCCCGGCTCGCCCGCTGGCTGCCCGTGCTGCCGCTGGCGGGCGCGCACGTGCGCATGCAGCCGGTGTACGTGGGCGACGTGGTGGCGGCCCTGGTGTCGGCGCTGGGCAACACGCACACCTGCGGCAAGACCTACGAACTGGGCGGCCCGCAGGTCTACACGCTGGGCGAGATCGCGCGCCTGTGCGCCGCCTGGAGCGGCCATCCGCGGCCGGTGATCGGCATGCCGATGGGCGTGGGCCGCCTGCAGGCCATGCTGTTCGAATGCCTGCCGGGCAGGCCGCTGATGTCGCGCGACAACCTGGATTCCCTGCGCCGCGACAACGTCTGCACGGGGCCGATCGCTCCCGAACTGCACGTGGTGCCGACCGGCCTGGAGGCCGTCGCGCCCCGCTATCTGTAATCAGCGCACCAGGGCCTTCAGCGCCTGCTTGATGCCGTCGGACACGCCCACGCCTTCGGGCAGCGTCTTCAGGGCCGACAGCGATTCCTTTTCGGAGTAGCCGAGCGCCAGCAGCGCGTTCAGGATGTCGGACTGGTTGTCGGGCGTGGCGTGCGCGGTGGCGCCGATGTCCGCGCCCAGCTTGCCGCGCATTTCCAGCAGCAGGCGTTCCGCGGTTTTCTTGCCGATGCCGGGCACGCGGGTCAGGCGGCCCGATTCCTGCAAGGTGATGGCCTGGGCCAGGTCCGCCACCGACAGCCCCGATAGCACCGACAGCGCGGTGCGCGCGCCGATGCCGCTGACCTTGATCAGTTCGCGGAAGGCGCTGCGTTCGGCCGCCGTGGCGAAGCCGTAGAGAATGTGGGCGTCCTCGCGCACCGTCAGGTGCGTGTAGAGCGTGACGCGCGCGCCGGTGTCCGGCAGGGAGTACAGCGTGCTCATGGGCACGTCGATGTCATAGCCCAGACCGCCCACGTCCACGCAGATCGTGGGCGGGAGTTTCTCGATCAGGGTTCCGGTGATGCGTCCGATCATGGTGATTGAAGGCCTGGCAATGGTGAGGCCGCCGAATGCGCGGCGAATGCGGGGATTCTATACGCGCGGGCGCGCGCGGGGGAAAAGCGGGGGAAAACGCTCAGCCGATCAGGCGGCCATTGCGGATGCGGGTCTTGCCGCCCATGCGCAGGGTGGCGCCCAGGCGCTCGAGCTTTTCCTGCATGGGCCCGGCGTGGGCGTGGCAGATCGCGCAGGCCAGCGCGTCGGCCGAGTCGGGCGAGGGCGCGCCGTCCAGCGCCAGCAGGTGCTGCACCATCATCTGCACCTGCTCCTTGGCGGCGCGGCCGGTGCCGACCACGGCTTTCTTGATCTGCAGCGCGGTGTACTCGTGCACGGCCAGCGAACTGTCGGCCAGGGCGCACAGCGCCGCGCCGCGCGCCTGGCCCAGGAGCAGCGTGGAGGCGGGGTTGGTGTTCAGGAAGATGATTTCGAGCGCGGCGACGTCAGGTTGCGTGTCGCGCGCCACCTGGCGCAGGTTGTCCAGGATGACTTTCAGCCGTTCGGACAGGGTCAGCGCCGGCGGGACCACGATGGTCCCGCTGGAGACGTAGCGCAGCCGCGGCCCGTCGGCATCGATCACACCGAAGCCGGTGCGGCGCAGGCCGGGATCGATGCCGAGGACGCGCATCAGTGGCGGAAGTGGCGGGTGCCGGTCAGCACCATGGCGATGCCATGCTCGTCGGCCGCGGCGATGACTTCGTCGTCGCGCACGCTGCCGCCGGGCTGGATCACGCAGGTCGCGCCCGCCGCCACCACCACGTCCAGGCCGTCGCGGAACGGGAAGAAGGCGTCCGAGGCCACGGCCGAGCCCTTCAGGGTCAGGCCGGCGTTCTCCGCCTTGATGGAGGCGATGCGGGCCGAGTCGATGCGGCTCATCTGGCCGGCGCCCACGCCCAGGGTCATGCCCCCGCCCACGAACACGATGGCGTTGGACTTGACGTACTTGGCGACCTTCCAGGCGAAGGCCAGGTCGTTCATTTCCTGTTCGGTGGGCTGGCGCTTGCTGACCACCTTGAGCGCGTCGCGCGGCACGTTGTAGGCGTCCGGGCTCTGCACCAGCCAGCCGCCGCCCACGCGCTTGATGTCGAAGGCGTTCTGGCCCGTGCCCATGGGCACTTCCAGCACGCGCACGTTCTTCTTGGCGGCCAGGACGGCCAGCGCCGCGCCGTCGTAGGCGGGGGCCAGCAGCACTTCCAGGAACTGCGAACTCACGGCTTCGGCCGTGGCGGCGTCCACCGGTCGGTTGAAGGCGATGATGCCGCCGAAGGCGGAGGTCGGGTCGGTCTTGAAGGCCTGCTGGTAGGCCTCCAGGGTGCCCGCCGCGACGGCTACGCCGCAGGGGTTGGCGTGCTTGACGATGACGCAGGCGGGCGCTTCGAAGCTGCGCGCGCATTCCCAGGCGGCGTCGGCGTCCGCGATGTTGTTGTAGGACAGTTCCTTGCCCTGCAACTGGCGGTAATTGCCCAGCAGGCCGGCCGGACGCTGCGCGTCGACGTAGAAGGCGGCGGTCTGGTGGGGGTTTTCGCCGTAGCGCAGCGCCTGTTCCTGCTTGACCTGCAGGGTCAGGGTGCCGGGCCATTCGCTGCGGGCCGGCACGGCTTCCTGCTTGGGCTCGGCTTCGGTCAGGCTGGTCAGGTAGGCGGCGATGGCGCCGTCGTAGGCGGCGGTGTGGGCATAGACCTTGGCGGCCAGCGCCAGGCGCAGGCCGTAGGACGTGGCGCCGCCCTTGTCCATTTCCGACAGCACGCGCGAGTAGTCGACGGGGTCGATCACCACTGTCACGCCGCCGGCTTCGGTGCCGTGGTTCTTGGCCGCCGCGCGCAGCATGGCCGGCCCGCCGATGTCGATGTTCTCGACGGCGTCGGCGAAGGTGCAATCGGGCTTGGCCACCGTTTCGCGGAACGGATACAGGTTGACCACCAGCATGTCGATGCGATCGATGCCCGCCGCCTTGATGGTGTCCATGTGTTCGGCGCTGTCGCGGCGCGCCAGCAGGCCGCCGTGGATCTTCGGGTGCAGCGTCTTGACGCGGCCGTCGAGGATTTCGGGCGAACCGGTATGGGCGGCCACTTCGGTCACGGTCAGGCCGGAGTCGGCCAGCAGCTTGGCGGTGCCGCCGGTCGACAGCAGGCGCACGCCGCGCGCGGCCAGGGCGCGGGCAAATTCAACGATGCCGGTCTTGTCGGACACCGAAAGCAGGGCGGTTTCGATTTTCATGGTGAGGGACGGGAGTGGGGCGGGTACGCCTTCCTCGTTCTGGTCAGGATGGGAAATCTGGAGGGCGGACGGCGCGTCGCGGCGGCCGTCCGCGCGGGAAAGCTATACCTGGATATTGTGCGCCAGCAGCTTCTTGCGCAGGGTGTTGCGGGTGATGCCCAGCATTTCGGACGCGCGCGACTGGTTGCCGCCGGACCGCTCCAGCGCCACTTCGAGCACCGGGCGTTCCACGCAACGCATCACCATGTCCCACATGTCGTGGGGCTCGGATTCGCCCAAGTCTTCGAAATAGCGCTCCAGGCTGGCGCGCACGCATTCTTCCAGGACATCTTTCTTGCTCATTTGAGTACAGATATTTTTATGTTGGTGTTGAGGCGGTCATGCCGCCAGCAGGGCTTCTGCGACCGGCGCCGGATAAGGCCCGCCGTCGCGCGAGATGATGTCGAACCAGTCCGACACGGCCCGCCACTGGTCTCGGGTATTGTCGATCAGATTCATGCGGGCGCAGAACGAATCCGCGCCCGGCAGGCCGTCCAGGTACCAGCCGATGTGCTTGCGCGCCGTGCGTACGCCGGTGTGCTCGCCGTAGAACCGGTAGTGGTCGTCGAGATGTTCGAGCAGCAGCTCGCGCATTTCCCCGTAAGAGGGAGGGGCCAGTGTTTCGCCCGTGCGCAGGTAGTGGTCGATTTCGCGGAAAATCCAGGGACGGCCTTGGGCCGCCCGGCCGATCATGACCGCGTCGGCGCCAGTGTAATCCAGGACGCGCCTGGCTTTTTCAGGAGAATCGATATCCCCGTTGGCAATCACGGGAATGTCCAGCTCCGCCTTGACGGCGCGGATAGTGTCATATTCCGCCTCTCCCGTATAGAGGTCGGCGCGGGTGCGGCCGTGCAGGGTCAGGGCGGAGATGCCGGCGTTTTCGGCCATTTTGGCCACCCGCAGGGCGTTGCGGCTTTCGCGGTCCCAGCCGGTCCGGGTCTTGAGGGTGACCGGCACGCCCAGGGGCGCGCAGGCGGACACCACGGCATCGAGGATGCGGGCGATCAGGTCTTCGTGGCGCAGCAGCGCCGACCCGGAGGCGACGTTGCAGACCTTCTTGACCGGGCAGCCCATATTGATGTCGATGATCCGGGCCCCTTTATTGGCGTTGAACACCGCGGCCTCCGCCATCATGGCGGGGTCGGCGCCGGCGATCTGCACCGAGATCGGGGCGATTTCGCCGTCGTGGTTCAGGCGGCGGGAGGTCTTGACGCTATCCCACAGCTTCGGGTTGCTGGCGGCCATTTCCGACACGGCATAGCCCGCCCCCAGCTTCTTGCAAAGCTGGCGGAAAGGACGGTCCGTCACGCCCGCCATGGGCGCGACAAGAACGTTGTTGGGAAGAGACCACTGGCCTATGCGCATGCTCACATTTTAACCGGCTCGATCGAACCCCCTTTTTCACCCGGCAAACGCCGGGTAACGAAGAGAGGCGAAAGCAAACCGATCCCGCCCCTTTTCGGGGCCGGATCGAAGGGAAATCAGGCCCGGAAACCTTGCAGCAGGTGCTGCGCCAGCGGCGCGCGCAGCGGCGAGGCCAGGTCCAGCGCCAGCAGGGCCAGGCCGCAGGCATGCTCCACCGGCGCGAGGCCGGTCGAGAAGACCCGGGGCATCAGGTCGGTCAGGCCGGCGGTGATGGCGCGGTCGGCATACCGCGCCCGGGCGAATTCGGCCAGGGCGGGGGCGGGGTTGGCGCCCGGATGGTCCAGCCAGCCGCCCAGCGTCTGGGCCAGGCGGGCCGCGTCGCGCAGGCCCAGGTTCAGGCCCTGGCCGGCGACCGGATGCAGGGTCTGGGCGGCGTTGCCGATGGCCGCCACGCGGCCATGCACCTGCGCGCGGCGCGCGCTGAGCGCCAGCGGAAAGACGTGGCGGGGCGCCTGGCTGGACAGGCGGCCCAGGCGGTCGCCGAAGGCCGCGGACAGCGCCTGCGAAAAGGCCGCGTTGTCCAGCGCGGCCAGTTCGCCGGCGCGGCCGGGCGCGCTGCACCAGACCACCGAATAGGCGTCCGGCGTTTGCGGATGCGGCAGCAGGGCCAGCGGGCCTTCGGCCGTGAAGCGTTCCCAGGCCCAGCCGCGGCGGGGCAGGGAGGCATGGGCGGTGGTCAGCACGGCGTGCTGGCCGTAGTCGCGGCGCACGTCGGCCGCGCTCGCGCCGTCGGACTGCACGGCGACCCGGCACAGCAGCGTGTCCTCGCCTTGCTCGACGCGCACGCCGTCCGCATCCTGGCGGCCGATCCGGGCGGGCGGGCCCGGCAGGACGGTGACGCCGCAGGCGGCCACGCATTCGTCCAGCTTGGCGTGCAGGCCGGAATAGGCGACCACGCTGCCCAACTGGGGCACGCCGAAGTCGGTGTTCTGGATCAGGGTGCGGCCCAGCCGTCCGCGTTGCGACACATGGATATTGCGGATGTCGGCCGAGCGTTCGGGCCAGGCGTGCAGCGATTCCAGCAGCACGCGGCTGCCATGGTTCATGGCCAGCACCCGGGGGTCGGCGGCGGGCACGGCCGCCGACGGCGCGGCCGGGGCGGGCGCGCTGCCCGCGAGCAGGGCGATGCGGGCCGGGTCCGGCGCCACGCGCGCCAACATCAGGGCCAGCACGCGGCCCACCGGGCCCGCGCCGAGAATCGCAATGTCGAAGGCGGATGAGGTCATCCGCGGATTTTAACCGTCCACTACAATCGCTGGCAGCCGGCGCGTCTTGGCGCCATGGTTTCCTTTTACGGTTGATTGACATGACGCAGGCCCAGGCTTCTTCCCCATTGTCCGCCGCATCCGCCCGCCGCCCGCGCGGCAAGGTCGCCGTGGGGCTGCTGGCCTGCCTGCTCGGCACGGTGGGGGCGCACTGGTGGTACCTGGGCCGGCGCCATGCCTGGCTGGTGACCGCGCTGGCCCTGGCCAGCGGCTTCTGCGCCTACAGCTTCTATCCGGTCTGGTACGACAACCCCGCCTTCTTCCTGCTGTTCATTCCCATGATCGACGGGTTCATCGAAAGCGCGGTGTTCTCGCTGATGCCGGACGAAAAATTCGACCGCCTCTACAACGCCGGCCTGGGCCGGCCCACGAAGACGGGCTGGGGGCCGGTGCTGGTCGCCATCCTGGCCTGCCTGGTCGGCGCGACCGTCTCCATGTTCGCCATCGCCATGGTGGTGGTCTACACCTGGGTGGCCATGGGCTGGCTGGACGGCTATGTCTTTTAGGCTAGGGCCCGCCCCGGGCGCCTATTCACGCATCAGCGCTTCGATCTCGCCGGCCTGCACCGGCACGCCCCGCGTAATGAGTTCGCAGCCCTCGTCGGTGACCAGCGCGTCGTCTTCCGTGCGGATGCCGATGTTCCAGTAGGCCTCGGGCACGTCGCCGGCGGGCCGCACGTAGATGCCGGGCTCGATGGTCAGCATCATTCCCGTTTCCAGCTTGCGCCAGGGCCGTTCGGCGCCCTGGGCGGGGCCCGGCTGGCGGTAGTCGCCCACGTCGTGGACGTCCAGGCCCAGCCAGTGCCCGGTGCGGTGCATGTAGAAGCGGCTGTAGTCGCCGGATTCCAGCACGCCGTCCAGCGATCCCTTCAGCAGCTTCAGGTCGAGCATGCCTTGCGCCAGCACGCGCAGGGCGGCCTGGTGGGCGTCGTTGAAGCTGCGGCCGGGCGCGGTGGCCTGGGCGGCGGCTTCCTGGGCCGCCACCGTCAGGTCGTACAGCGCGCGCTGCGGGCCGCTGTAGCGGCCGTTGATCGGAAAGGTGCGGGTGATGTCGCTGGCGTAGCTGTCCACTTCGCAGCCCGCGTCGATCAGGACCAGGTCTCCGTCGCGCAGCAGGGCCTCGCCGGCGGGGTAGTGCAGCACGCAGGCGTTCGCGCCGGCGGCCACGATGCTGTTGTAGGCCACCGACTGCGCGCCGTGGCGGCGGAATTCATAGAGCAGTTCGGCTTCGAGTTCGTATTCGCGCATGCCGGCGCGGCAGACGCGCATGGCGCGGACGTGGGCGCCGGCGGAAATCTTCGCCGCGCGCCGCATGGCCGCGATTTCCGAGGCGTCCTTGATGAGCCGCATGCCGGCCAGCACGGAGCGGATGTCCTGCTGCCGGGAGGGCGGGGCGTGCCCGCCGCGGCTGGCTTCGCGCGCCGCGGCCAGCCAGCGGTGCAGCCGCCCGTCCGTGCGCTTGTCGCCGGCCAGGGGGGCGTACAGGGTGGGGTGGTCGAGCAGCAGCGAGGGCATCAGTTCGTCCAGCGCGTCGACCGGATGGGCGTCGTCGAAGCCGAAATGCGCCGCGGCGGCCTCGGGGCCGTAGCGCTTGCCCTCCCAGATCTCGTGCTCGACATTGCGCGGCCGGCAGAAGAGCAGGGAACGGTCGGAAGCGCCGGCGACCAGCACCAGCCACGCGTCCGGCTCGGTAAAGCCGGTCAGGTAGAAGAAATCGCTGTCGTGCCGGTACGGATATTCGGCGTCGCGGTTGCGGCGGGCTTCCGGGGCGGTCGCCAGGATGGCGATGCCGCCTCCCTCGGCGCGCATCTGGTCCATCAGGCGCTGGCGCCGGGCGGCGAAGGGGGCGATGTCGTCGGGAGGCAGGCTCATGGCGGGCGGGGCGCGAACCCCGGCAAAGGTGCGGATGCCGTTTACTTTACCCGCCATCCCCGAAACACGACACCCCGCGCGGCCCTTGGGGGAATTGCTGGACGGGCGCGGGCAAGCTGCTACAATCGCCGCTCTGTCATTGGGGAGTAGCCATCCTTTGCCCCCAAAGGAGCTAGCGTCAACAGACTTGGTGGTTCAGTGAACCCCATGGCGCTAGCGGTTTCCATGCACGGCGGCACGCCCGCCGCATGGATCAGCCAGGCGAGACCTTTGGCCGCATTGCGTTCACCCTAGCCGGGCGAGCCGCGATGTCGCGCCAATGGTTTCTGCTCGTCCGGCTGCGTCTATATGTTGCTCACCCTGTTCCTGTTTTTCCTGTCCGCGGCAGTGATCTACTTCGCCTGCGAGTTCTTCGTGAACGGCGTCGAATGGGTCGGCCACCGCTTCCAGTTGGGCGCCACCGCCACCGGCACCGTGCTTGCCGCGTTCGGCACCGCCTTGCCGGAAAGCGCCGTGACCTTCATGGCCGTGGTCTTCGGCGAGACCCCCGAACAAAAGGACATCGGCGTCGGCGCCGCCATGGGCGGACCGCTGGTGCTGGCGACGCTGGCCTATGCGGTGGTCGGCCTGGCCCTGTGGCGCGCGCGCCGCGGCCGGCCCAACCAGGCGGACTGTATCAACGCGGACCAGCGCCGGCTGGCCCGCGACCAGGCCTGGTTCATGGTCATCTTCGTCTTCAAGGTAGGCCTGGGGTTGCTGGCGTTCGCCTGGAAGCCCTGGCTGGGCATCCTGTTCCTGGCGACCTACGGCCTCTACGTCAAGCGCGAGCTGAGCAATGACGAGGCCTGCCTGGACTGCGAGGACCTGGAACCGCTCAAGCTGCGTCCCAGCGACGAAAATCCGACTCTTTCCTGGGCCGTTTCGCAGACGGTCCTGGCGCTGGTGGTAATCGCCGGGGCGTCGCACGTGTTCGTGAACCAGATCGAGGCCCTGGGCGTGGCCATGGGCGCCTCGCCCCACGTCGCCGCCCTGATCCTGGCTCCCGTCGCCACGGAACTGCCCGAAATCATGAACGCGCTCATCTGGGTGCGGCAGGGCAAGGAGCGCCTGGCGCTGGGCAATATCTCGGGCGCCATGATGATCCAGGCCACCATCCCCAGCGCGCTGGGCATCTTCATGACGCCGTGGATGCTGGACGCGCCCTTGCTGGTGGCGGGCCTGTTCACCATGCTGTCGATCAGCCTGCTGTGGCTGCGCTTCCACCGCTCGGCCATGAGCGTGCCGGCCTTGTCGGCGGTGGGCGGTTTGTACGCCTTGTTCGCCGCCTATCTGGGCTGGCATTTCTACGCCTGACGGGCGCGGCGGCGCGGGTTCGCCCGGCGCCGCCGCTTTTTTCTGCGGGCAAGCCTTGTCCATCAGTAAAAACCCGCGTAAAATCTTGCACGTTATCCATCCCAGGAGCAGTCTTCGTGAATACCGATTCCGGCGAAAGTTGTCGATCTTGCATCGACGCCGCTGTCTGACAGGTCCACGCAGAACTCCATCTGCCGCAGCCTGTTGAACAGGTTGCGGTCGTATCCCAAGCCCCAGGCTCCGGCCAGGGCAACAGCGCAAGCCAGCGGCTTGCCGGGAACCTCCCCAACGTAAACCGCCAGAACCGCCGCCCGGCCGCAGCGCCAGCGTTCGCGCACGTTCGTTTTCCGTGCCCGTCCGCCATGCGCCGCGCAGGCGTGCGCGTGTACTCGCGATCGCGCTCCCCATTCTTGCAATGGAGGTCGTTATGCGTTTCTTCGACTTGTTCCTGCGCCGCGCCGGCGTGGACCGTGCCGCCGCCCTGAGCCGCCGCCGCGGCACTTCGCGCTTGACGGTCGTTTGTCCGCGCGACGAGCTGGGCGCCTTGCGCAAGCAGATCTACCTGGACTTCAGCGCCGCCGGCCTGGCCGTCTCGCAGGTCCAGATCGACCAGGGCCACGACCCGGACATGGCGTCCGCCTGCATCACCGTCAATTGCCCCCCGGAACTGCGGGCCGAACTGATGTCGCAGGCGCGCCGCCTGAGCGCCAATCCCGCCGTGCGCCACGTGCACTTCGGCGCGCAAGCCGCGCTGGCCTGACGCCGCCCACCCCTACACAGGAGAGACCATGCCCAGTGCCTTAGACCCCGAGCCTCGATTGCGCCCAGTGCGCGGCATCGGCATGCCTGTCTGACCCGTCTTCTCGCTGCGAGCCGACGATCGGATAGTCATTCCGGTCCGTACGGAGTCCGCAGCCCAGGATCCCCGGCCTGGCCCACCTCGCGTGCGCCGTTTCCGCCGGCCAGGATTCCTCCGCCAGCTCCCCTCCCGTTTTCCGCACCCGGCGCATCCACGACGCGATCCGGACACCGGCAACATCGCCCCGGTGCCTGCGCACGTCCGTAAGCGGACCGGCGGCTTTCCCCGAGCAAGCCGCGGCCCGCGGCCGGCCGCGCGCGGCCGCCGCGGGCGGGGTCGTCCGTGTCTCCGACAACAACACCAAGAACCGGAGCACTCCGATGTTGAATTTCCTGAAGTCATTCTTTTCGTCCGCCGCCGGCCTGCGGCGCACCGGGCGCCATTTCCGCCGCTCGCCGATGCCCTTGCGGGTGGGAGAGGCCGCCAACGCGTCCTCCGAAGCCGGCCGCCACGCCAACCGGCAGATGCTGGACCTGTCGCGCCTGGACGATGGCGCCTTGTTCTCGCTGTTCGGCAGCGGGCGGGGAGGATTGTCCGAAGTCCAGGCCCAGACCTCGCGCGAGCGCTACGGCGCCAACGAGGTCGATCACGAAAAACCGCTGTCCTGGCACGCCCACCTCTGGCTGTCCTACCGCAATCCGTTCAACCTGCTGCTGACCGCGCTGGCGGTCCTGTCGTGGGTCACCGACGTCCGCATGGCCGAGCCCGAAGAGCAGTCCTGGACGGCGGCCCTCATCATCGGCTCGATGGTGCTGATCTCCACCGTGCTGCGGTTCGTGCAGGAGCGTCGCTCCAACCGCTCGGCCGAAGCGCTGAAGGCCATGGTGCAGAACACCGCCACCGTCCTGCGCAGCGACCGCGCGGGCGGGGAAGGCAACGGCGCGCACCGCTTCTTCGGCGAGACGCTGCATGCCAGCGGGTCGAGGCAGGTCGAGGTTCCGCTGGCGGAACTGGTGCCGGGCGACGTGGTGCTGCTCTCCGCGGGCGACATGATTCCCGCCGATTGCCGCATCCTGGCCGCCAAGGACCTGTTCGTGGCGCAGGCTGCCCTGACCGGCGAATCCCTGCCCGTCGAAAAGCACGTCCGGCAGCGCGTCGCTACCGGCAACGCGCTGGAACTGGAAAACATGGCGTTCATGGGGACCAACGTGGTCAGCGGCTCGGGCAGCGCCCTGGTGGTCGCGACGGGGTCGCGGACCTATTTCGGCCAACTGGCCGGCCGCGTCACCCAGGCCAGCCGCGCGCCCACCCAGTTCCAGCAGGGCATCAACCGCGTGAGCTGGGTGCTGATCCGCTTCATGCTGGTCATGGCGCCCATCGTCATGCTGATCAACGGCTTCACCAAGGGCGACTGGCTGGAAGCGCTGCTGTTCGCGCTGGCCATCGCCGTGGGCTTGACGCCTGAAATGCTGCCGATGATCGTCACGGCCACGCTGGCCAAGGGCGCCTTGCGGATGTCGCGGCGCAAAGTGGTGGTCAAGCGCCTCGACGCGATCCAGAACCTGGGCGCGATGAACGTGCTGTGCACGGACAAGACCGGCACCCTGACCCAGGACCGCATCGTGCTGGAGCGGCACACCGACGTCTATGGCGCGAGTTGCGACGACGTGCTGGCCTACGCCTATCTCAACAGCCATTACCAGACCGGGCTGAAGAATCTCCTGGACGTGGCGGTGCTGCAGCACGCCGAAGTGGAGCGCAAGCTGGATCTGGCGTCGACGTACCGCAAGGTCGACGAGATCCCCTTCGATTTTTCGCGGCGCCGGATGTCGGTGGTGGTCAACGAAACCGAGAACGGCCGCGACCATCACGAGCTGATCTGCAAGGGCGCGCTGGAAGAGATGCTGTCCGCCTGCACCCGCCTGCGCGTGGGCGGCGAGGAGCACCCGCTGACCGAGGCGCGTCGGGCGGACATCCGCCGCGTGACCGCGGAACTGAACCGCGACGGCCTGCGCGTCATCGCCGTGGGCGTCAAGGAAATGCCGCCCACCCAGGAGGCCTATGGCGTGGCGGACGAATCCGACCTCGTCCTGGTGGGATACATCGCGTTCCTGGATCCGCCCAAGGAATCCACGGCGCCCGCCCTCGCGGCGCTCAGGAACTCGGGCATCGAGGTGAAGGTGCTGACGGGCGACGTGGAACTGGTCACGCAGAAGGTCTGCCGCGAAGTGGATTTCGACGTCCGCAAGGTCTATCTCGGCGCCGAGATCGAGGAAATGGACGACCGGCAACTGGCCGCCGCCGTGCGGGAGGCCAACGTGTTCGCCCGCCTGACGCCGGCCCACAAGGAAAGAATCGTGCGCAGCCTCCGGGCGCAGGGCTGCACCGTGGGATTCATGGGCGACGGCATCAACGACGCGCCGGCGCTGCGGGCGGCTGACGTGGGGATCTCCGTGGACTCGGCGGTCGACATCTCGAAGGAGGCCGCCGACATCATCCTGCTCGAAAAGAGTCTGATGGTGCTGGAGGACGGCGTCATCGAAGGCCGCAAGACCTTCTGCAACATGCTCAAGTACCTGAAGATGACCGCCAGCTCGAACTTCGGCAACGTCTTTTCGGTGCTGGTGGCCAGTGCTTTCCTGCCGTTCCTGCCGATGCTGCCCATCCATCTATTGCTGCAGAATTTGATGTACGACATTTCGCAGACCGCGATCCCGTTTGACAATGTGGACGAAGAACTGCTGAAACAACCCCAGCAATGGGATCCCGACGGCCTGGGGCGCTTCATGGTGTTTTTCGGGCCGATCAGTTCCATTTTCGACATCGCCACGTATGCGCTGATGTGGTACGTATTCCAGGCCAACGCTCCCGAGCACCAGACGCTGTTCCAGTCCGGCTGGTTCGTGGAAGGCCTGTTGTCGCAGACGCTCATCGTGCACATGATCCGCACGCGCAAGATTCCCTTCCTGCAAAGCCGCGCCGCGTGGCCGCTGATGGGGATGACGCTGATGGTCGTGACCCTGGGACTGTTGTTGCCGTTCTCGCCGCTGGCCGAGTATTTCCAGCTTCAGGCGCTGCCATGGAGCTACTTCCCCTGGCTGGTGGGCATCCTGCTTGGCTACTGCGTCCTGACGCAACTGCTGAAAGGAATCTGGGTACGCCGCTACGGCTGGCAATAGGCCGTGGCGCCCGGCGGCGGGCGGATTGCCCGCCGCCGCATCGGGAGACAGGCATGAAGTACATTTTTCTGGGCGCGCTGGCGGCCGCGGGCATGGCGATTTCGCCGGGGGCGCTGGCCGCCGACGACGGGCTGGGCCTGCAGTTGTACGGCGTGGTGGACGCGGGCGCGGCCGTCACCAAGACCTCGGGGCAGGGCAGCCATGCCGGCCTGCTCGATGGCGGCCTTACCGATTCCCTGTGGGGTCTGACGGGGACGGAAGACATGGGCGGCGGCTGGCGTTCCCGTTTCCAGTTGGAGAGCGGCTTCGATCCCTCTTCGGGCAAGGCGGCGGACGACAACAGCTTTTTCAACTATGCCGCCTGGGTCGGCCTGGGCCACGCCGACTACGGCGAATTGCGGCTCGGCCGGCAGCACACGGTGGGGCAGGTCTACGGCAACGCGCTGGAGATCGCCTCCTGGAAGGAAATGGGCATGGGCGCCACGTTCAAGGCGTCCGACAACTACCAGTTCGACAACTTGGTGAACTACTTCTCGCCAGTCTGGGAAGGCTTCCAGGCGGGTGTCGGCTATTCCTTCGATGCCGACGGCCAGGACCGGTTCCGCACCGCCGCGAACAATCGCGCCTTCAGCGCGGGCCTGAAATACGAGGACGGGCCCCTGCTGGCCGTCGCCACCTGGGACCAACTGCGGCTGGCGGACGCGCCCGCGGGCAGCAGCCGCCGGCCGCAGGCCGTCCAGTTGGGGGTTTCGTACGATTTCGAGGTGCTGAAGCTGTCCGTGGCCTGGTCGCGCCAGCGCAACGGCTATGCCGGGCTGGATGGCGGCGATCCGGACGGACTGGACCTGGGCCTGGGGCCGGCCGCCTTCGTCCGCGGCGGCAAGGCCGACGCCTGGCTGGTGGGCGCCAGCGTGCCAGTGGGACCCGGCGCCGTGCTGCTGCAATGGTCGCTGGCGCGTCCGGACTGGCGATGGGACGACGGCTCGGCGGCGCGCAATGCGCAGGTGATGACGCTGGGCTATACCTACGGCCTGTCCCCGCGCACCACGCTCTACGCCTTTGCCGGCTATGCGTCGAACTACACGCTGGACAACCAGTTCGACCCGGCCCATTCCCACACCACCCGGTTCGGCACGGGCATTTCGCACCGTTTCTGAGCGCCGGGGCGGCCCGCGCCGGGGTCTACTACAATCGACGGGATGCGGCGCCTGGCGCCGGTCCTCGTCTTCCCCGAAGTTCTCCGGACGGTTTGCATGGATAGTCTCGAATGGCTCGTACCCTGGGAGTTCTCTCCCACGCTGGTGGCTTCCTTCCTGGTCGCCATCGTGCTGTTCGTGCGCGGCCAGCGGATCCATCGCGTGACGGGCGCCCGCAAGGCGCTGTTCTGGGCGGGGATGGTGCTGCTGTACCTGTCCATGCATACCCGGCTGGACTACTACGCCGAGCGCATGTTCTTCATCCACCGCATCCAGCACCTGGTGCTGCACCACCTGGGGCCGCTGCTGGTGATGGCGGCGTTTCCGGGGCAGGCCATGCGGGCGGGCCTGCCCATGGCCTGGCGCGTCCGGCTCCGCGATTTCCTGCGCACCGGCGCGGGCCGCGCCACCGTGGCGGTGCTGACCAACAAGATCTTCGTGCCGTCGCTGTTCGTCTTCCTGGTGCTGGTCTGGCTGATCCCGTCGGTGCAGTTCTATTCCATGCTGGACTGGCGCCTCTATCGCCTGATGAACTGGTCGGTGGTGATCAGCGGCTTCATGTACTGGAACCTGATCCTGGACCGCCGGCCGGCGCCGCCCGCGGCCATGACGCCCGGCGGCCGGGTCATTTCGCCCGTGCTGACGATGCTGCCGCAAATGGTGGCGGGCGCGGTCATCGCCTTCACCGAAAGCGACATCTACCCGCTGTTCGAACTGTGCGGCCGCGCCATCGCGATGTCGGCCCAGACCGACCAGACCATCGGCGGGCTGACCATGTGGATTCCGGCCGCGCTGGTCGAGGTGATCGGCCTGATGGTGGCCCTGGGGACCTTGATGCGCCTGTCCGCCAGAGGGCGCCTGCGCAAGGCGGACCGGGACGCGCAGGCGCGCGCCAGGGCCCGCGCGGCCTCAGCCTAGGCGGGGGCCGCGTTCATTCCGGCTGCAGGCCGTGGTATTTCCTGCCCAGCGCCACGGTGGCCTGGAACATGCCGGCCTTGCTGCCGCAGTCGTAGCGCACGCCTTCGTAGCGGTGCGCGAACACGGCGCGCTCGCGCATCATCGAGGCGATCCCGTCCGTAAGCTGGATCTCGTTGCCGGCGCCCATCTTGGTGGAGCGCAGGTGGTCGAAGATGGCGGCTTCCAGCACGTACCGGCCCACCACCGCCAGCGTCGAGGGCGCGGCGTCGGGATCGGGCTTTTCGACGATATGGGTGACGCGTTCCGTGCGGCCGTCCGAGCGGGCGTCTCCTTCGCGGGTGGCCACGATGCCGTACTTGCGGGTATCGGCACGGGGCACGTCCTGCACGCCCAGCACGCTGGCGTTCTGCGCGACGGCCACGTCCACCAGTTGCTTCAGCGCGGGCGTGTCGGAATCGATGAGGTCGTCCGCCAGCAGGACGGCGAACGGCTCGTCGCCCACGGCGGGGGCGGCCGACAGCACGGCGTGGCCCAGCCCCAGGGGCGCCGATTGCCGGATGTAGAGGCAGTTGACGTGCGCGGGTAGAATGCCCCGCACCATGGCCAGGAGCTCGTGCTTGCCCTTGCTTTCGAGGTCGGATTCCAGTTCGGGGGCGGAGTCGAAGTGGTCTTCGATTGCGCGCTTGTTGCGTCCCGTCACGAAAATAAGGTCGGTGATGCCGGCGGCGACGGCTTCTTCCACGGCATATTGGATCAGCGGCTTGTCGACCACGGGCAGCATTTCCTTGGGCATCGCCTTGGTGGCGGGCAGGAAGCGCGTGCCCATGCCGGCGACAGGGAAAACGGCTTTACGGACGGGACGCATTGAGACCTCGTTGGGGGGTATCGATGAAACATTTTAAGCGCATCGCTATCATAGGCTTATGAACCGCAGGAAAATGCCATCCATTTGCTCGATTGCGAAACGAGGCGCAATCATCGGCCTGTCCGCCGCCCTCGCCATGCCCGGTCTTCCCGCCACAGCCTGGGCGCAGCCGGTCGGGCTGCCCTCCATGGGCGCGGCCTCCGCGGCCGAGCTGTCGCCCATGCTGGAACGCAGCCTGGGCCAGGCCATCATGGCCCAAGGGCGGCGCGACCCGACCTACGTCGATGACCCCGAGCTCAGCCAGTACCTCACCACCATGGGCCGCAAGCTGGCGTCCTTCGCTCCGGGCGCCGTGCCCGAGGTCGAGATGTTCGGCGTGCGCGATCCCGAAATCAACGCCTTCGCCATGCCCGGCGGGTACATCGGCGTCAATACCGGCCTGATCGTCTCTTCCGCCAGCGAATCCGAATTGGCGGCGGTGCTGGCGCACGAAATCGGCCACGTCGTGCAGCGCCACATCGCGCGCGGCATGACCCAGCAGAGCCAGAACGGCATGCTGATGCTGGCCAGCCTGGCCGGCGCGCTGCTGGCGGCCCTGGCCGGCGGCGGCGGCAACCTGGCGATGGGCGTGGCGGCTTTCGGCCAGGCCGCGGCCATCAACCGCCAGTTGGGCTTCTCGCGCGACGCGGAGCGCGAGGCCGACCGCGCCGGGTTCCAGATGCTCACCAAGGCGGGCTACGACGCCCAGGGCATGTCGCAGATGTTCTCGCGGCTGATGAACGCCTCGCGGCTGAACGAAGGCGCGGGCGGCGGTTCGTGGGCCAGCACGCACCCGCTGTCCATAGAACGTATGTCCGACGTGCAGAACCGCGTGCGCAGCCTGCCGGCATCGAACCACGTGGACAGCGACGATTTCTGGTACGTGCGCGCCAAGATGCGCGTGGTCCAGGGGCGCGACGCCGTCAGCCTGCGCTCGGCCGCGCAGCAATTGCAGGACGAAGCGCAGGCGCTGTCCGGCGTGCGCCGGTCGGCCGCCTACTACGGGCTGGCGCTGCAGGCGTTCCAGCGCAACAACCTGGCCGAGGCCGAGCGCAACCTGGGCCTGGCCTCGGCGGACGGTCGCAGCTCGGCCCAGTTGTCCAAGCTCGCCGTGGATGTCGCGCTGGCGCGCAAGGACTATCCGCGGGCGCTGGAACTGGCCCAGGCCGCCACCCGGCGCTGGCCGGACCAGCGGGCCCTGGGCATCGTCTATGCCCAGGCGCTGCAAAGCATCGGCCGCCACGCGGACGCGCAGGAATACCTGCGGGCCAAGATCAAGCAATGGGGCAGCGACGAGCCCAGCCTGTACCAGATGCTGGCGCAAAGCGAGGAACGCACCGGCAAGCCGGTGGCCGCGCGCAGGGACCTGGCGCGTTTCTACGTCATGACCGGGGCCTTCGCGGCCGCCGAATCGCAATTGCAGCAGGCGCGAGGCATGTCCACCGATTTCTACGAGCAGTCGCAGATCGACGTGCAGATCAAGGAAGTGAAGGACAAGCTGGCCGAAGAGCGCCAGTTGCTGGAACGTTTCAAGTCGGGTTGAGGGCGGCTGCGGCCGCACGCCGGTGTCTGACACCCGGGAACATCGCGGCTATCCGCAGCGCCGTCTCGTACGGGTGTCAGACACTGGGAAGAGGCGCGCCGCACGTCGGTGTCAGACACAGGGAAGAGACACGCCGCTCGTCAGTGTCAGACACCCCTGCGGCAAGACGCAACAAGCTTGAAGCAACGTCACATGGGTGTCTGACACCACCCACAGCAACCACATTCCCACAGAAAAAAACTACAGCCCCGTCTCGAAGAACCGCCCCAGCCTTTGCGGCAGCCAATTCAAGTGAGCCGGGAAGCTCCCTGTGGGAAAGCCCGCATGTCCCCCGTCCGTCGGCTGGTGCAGCAGGATGGACGGCGAGCATTCTTCCACCCCGGGCAGCGACGCGGCCGGGATGAAGGGGTCGTTGCGGGCGTTGAGCACCAGCGTGGGCACGGCGATCTTGGGCAGCCAGGGCTTGCCGGACGCGCGCGTCCAGTAATCCAGCGCGTTCCGGAAGCCATGCATGGGCGCGGTGTAGGTGTCGTCGAATTCGCGCAGGTCGTGCGCGTGGGCGATGCGCATGACGTCGACGGCGCCCGGGAAGCGATGCGCCTTTTCCAGCACCTTGTGCTTGAGCGTCTTCAGGAAGTGGGCGGTATAGACCCGGCGGTTGAACACGCCCGTGGACAGCGTCTTGCCGCAGGCCACCAGGTCCAGCGGCGCGGACACGCCCGCGCAGGCGGTCAGCCAGCGGGTGTCCTCCTGGTGCTCCCCCAGGTACTTGAGCAGCGCGTTGCCGCCCAGCGAGACGCCCACGGCGTGCCAGCGCGCGTGCGGAATGCGCTGGCGCACCGTTTCCAGCATGAAACCCACTTCGGCCGAATCGCCCGAGTAGTAGGCGCGGGCCAGCCGGTTGGGCACGCCCGAGCAGCCGCGGAAATGCGCGATTACCACGATCCAGCCGCGCGCCCGGAAATGGTGCGCGATGGATTGCGCATAGCGGCTGTTGCTGCCGCCTTCCAGGCCGTGGAACAGGATCAGGGCGGGCGTGTCGGGATTGTGCGGCAGGGATTTCCAGTCCGCGTCGGTCATCCACCTGGCCGCGGCGGTCTTGCCGTTGGCGACCGGGCGCTGCCCGCTGACCGGCGCGCCGTCGGCCGCCTTGTGCGGAAACAGCCCCGGGCCGGTCCAGTCGAAGTCGACGAAATCGGTATCGGGCGTGTCCACCCGTTCGCGCACGAACGCGATGCGGTGGTACTGCGCGAACAAGGCGGCGTAAACCGTCTGGCTGTCGCCTCCGGGAAGCCAGGAGGGAGCGGGGCAGGGCGTTGTATCAAGACGAGCAGCGGCCAACGAGGAATCCACCCGGTTCAATGCAGCATGTCGGGTACGTCGTGCAAGTCGAGCACCCCGGCTTCCGTGGGCGCCGGCGAGGCATGGTGCATGACCATGCGCCAGCCGGTGGGGCCCTTGTGGTAGATGTTCGTGGCATAGCAATTGGCGAATTGCGTGCCTTCCCGCGTGCGCACCGCCACCTGTTCGACCAGCACGTGCACCGCGCACATCATGCTCAGCATGACCAGCGGGCGCAGCGGGCGGATGTGCAGGGGGCCGTTGCCCAGCACCTGCTGCCAGGACTCCTGCACCGCCGAGTGGCCGACGATGCGCAGGCCTCCCGGATGGATGCAGACGACTTCCTCGTCATCGGCCCAGACTTGCATCAGGCGGACGGCGTCCGCCTGCTCAAGGGCTTCGTAGAACGCGTGTTCTGCTTCTTCGGGCGTGGCGAACATGGCTGCGGAAACGGGTATGCGTTGTAGGGCGGCGTTCAGTGCCCGTGGCCGTGCAGCACCGTGCCGGCCTTCAGGCGGTACTCGGCGCCACAGTAGGCGCAACTGGCGGAGCCGGTGCGCGCCACGTCCAGGAAGACGCGCGGATGCATGCTCCACAGCGGCGCCTTGGGGCCGGGACAGAAGACGGGCAGGTCTTCCGCGCCGACTTCGATGACTTCGTGGGGGTGGGGGACGGCGGCCGGTGCAGCAGCGGTCATGGATATTCCTGAAAAAAAGAACCGGTAAACGGCAGGTTGGGGCTAGGGCGCAGCCTGGCGATGGGCCGGGCCGCTCGGATCAGACTTTGCTCAGCCAGTGATGGTACTTCGGGTTGCGGCCATTCACCATGTCAAAAAACGCTTTCTGCAGTTGCTCGGTGATGGGGCCGCGCCGGCCGGAGCCGATCTGGCGGTTGTCCACTTCGCGGATGGGCGTCACTTCGGCGGCCGTGCCGGTGAAGAAGGCCTCGTCGGCGATGTAGACGTCGTCGCGCGTCAGGCGCTTGGTCACCACGCGCAGGCCGAGGTCGGCGGCCAGCGCATGGATGGTATTGCGGGTAATGCCGGTCAGGGCCGAGGCGATCTCCGGTTCGCAGAGCACGCCGTCCTTGACGATGAAGAGGTTCTCGCCGGAGCCCTCGGCCACGAAACCCTCGGTGTCCAGCAGCAGGGCTTCGTCGTAGCCGTCCTGCAGGGCCTCGGTATTGGCCAGGATGGAGTTGGCGTAGGTGGTGGCCACCTTGGCGCGCGGCATGGTGACGTTCACGTGCTGGCGCGCGAACGACGACACCTTGACCCGGATGCCCTGGGACAGCGCTTCTTCGCCCAGGTAGGCGCCCCACGGCCACGCGGCGATGGCGACGTGCACTTTGGCCCCCTTGGGCGAGACGCCCATCTTTTCGGGGCCGTAGAACACCAGGGGGCGCAGGTAGCCCGATTCCAGTTGGTTCTCGCGCACGACCGTCCGCTGGGCCTCGTTGATCGTGTCGCGATCGAAGGGCATGGGGATCTGGTAGATGTGCGCCGAGTTGAACAGGCGGTTGGTGTGGTCGGCCAGGCGGAAGATGGCGGTGCCGATCTCGGAGCGGTAGGCGCGCACGCCCTCGAATACCGACAGGCCGTAGTGCAGGGAGTGCGTCAGGACGTGCGTGGTCGCGTCTCGCCACGGGACGAGCTTGCCGTCATACCAGATGAAACCGTCACGGTCAGCCATCGACATGGTGTTCTCCGCCAACAATCCTGAGGCGCATATTGTATCAAGCGACGAGGTTACAATACGCGCCTATTCGCGCCCCGGCGCGGTGCCGCCAGGCCCGCGCATCGTGATCCCGGCGGGCGAACGGGTTGTCGTGCGTTCCTTTTCCTTAGAGTTTCCATGTCGTCCTGTCCGAATCGCCAGGGGCCAGCCGTTGTCCTCTGAATCCGCGCTTCCTGAATCCGAAAGTCCGGCCGCGGTCCGGCAGGAACGCGCCGCCGCCTTCCGCGCCGGGGTCCACGCCATCGTGCCCGCCCTGATCGCCACGGCGACCTGGGGCCTCGTCACCGGGGTGGCCATGGTCAAGTCGGGCCTGACCGAGTCCATGGCGCTGGCGATGACCCTGCTGCTGTACGCGGGCTCCGCCCAACTGACGTCCTTGCCGCTCATCGCCACGGGCGCGCCGCTCTGGCTGATCTTCGCCGCCGGCTGCGTCGTGAACCTGCGCTTCCTGATCTTCGGCGCGGCGCTGCAGCCCTATTTCCGCCACCTGTCCTGGCCCAAGCGGCTGGGCCTGGGCTATTTCACGACCGACATGGGCTTCGTGCTGTTCATGCCGCGCTACGGCGACGCGGCCGAGCGCGGCACGCGCGAGCAACTCTGGTTCTTCCTGGGGGCCATCGCGCCGGGCTGGTTCGTCTGGCAGACGTCCTCCATCGTCGGCATCTACCTGGGCACGATGGTGCCCGCGGACTGGTCGCTGGATTTCGCGGCGGTGCTGGCGCTGTTGGCCATCACGGTGCCGCTGGCCAACACCCGGCCCATGCTGATTTCCATGCTGGCGGCCGGGCTGGTGGCCTGGACCGGGCAGGTGCTGCCCCTGCGCCTGGGGCTCGCGGCCGCCGTCGTGGCCGGCGTGGTCGCCGGCATCTGGGCGGAACGCTTCTTCAAGGCCCGCGCATGACTCTCTGGCCCTCCGAGATCTACGTTTATTCCGCCATCCTGCTGCTGGCGCTGTGCAGCGTGCTGACCCGCGCCGGCTTCATGCTGTTCGGCGATTACATCCCGCTGCCGGAAGGCGTGCGCCGGGCCCTGCGCTACGCGCCCGCCGCCGCCCTGACCGCCATCGTCGTGCCCGACCTGCTGCCCTGGAAGGCGGGGCTGGGCCCGGCGTTCGACTACAAGCTGGTCGCCGGCGTGCTGGCCATCCTGGTTTTCCTGCGCACCCGCAGCGCGGTGCTGGTCATCGTCGTGGGCATGCTGGCCCTCTGGGGCCTGCGCTGGCTGGCGGGCTGAGGCGGCGGGTCAGTCCAGCGCCGCGGCCGCTTCCATCTCGGATTTCAGTCCGGACAGGAAGTACCGCTTGAGCAGCAGCCGGGGCAACAGCCGCATGGCCGTGTTGCGCAGCCCGAAGGCGAAGCCCGAATCGGGCACATAGACAGGCGCCAGCTTGCGGCTGCGCAGTTGCAGCCGTTCGACGATCGGCCGCAGGCGCCGGTCGTGCGCCGCCAGCGCCTGGTCCACCGGCAGCCTGCCCAGCTCCTGGGCCAGCACATAGGCGCTGGCCATCGCCATGCCCGCGCCTTGCCCTGAAATCAAGGACAGACTATGCGCGGCGTCGCCGGCCAGCAGGACGCGTCCGCGCCGCCAGCTCGGCAGCTCCACCAGGGCAAGATCGTCCATGACGATGGGCGCGTCGGACGGCAGGGCATCCAGCAGGCGGCCGACTTCCGCGTGCGCGCCGCGGGAAAGGTCGCGCAAGAGGCCCAGCCGGTCCGGGGCTTCCACCCAGCCGGTGGCGCGGCTGCGCCAGACGTGCAGGACGGCTTTGCGGCCATTGCCCAGCCCGTGGTATTCCACCTGGTGGCCGGGGGCGGCGTAGGACAGGAAATCCCGGTCCATGCCGGTATCGTCCGCCGCGTCGTAGGCCGCGTAGCGGTAGCCCAGGGGCGAGAGTCCGGCCGCGCCGGCGCCGGACACCGCCGCGCGCAGCGACGAGCGCACGCCATCCGCGCCGATCAGGAGGTCGGCGCGCAACTGGCTGCCGTCCGACAGCGCGACGTCCACGCCTCCGGCGTCCTGGGCATGGCTGGCGACCGTCGTCGCCAGGCGGATGTCGGCGCGTTCGCGGGTGGCGGCATGCAGCACTTGCACCAGATCGGTGCGGCGCAGGGTGATCCAGTCCAGCTCGGTCAGCAGGTCGCGATAGCGGATGCGCATGATTTCGCGGCCGCGGCGGTCGCGATAGACGTTTTCGCCGATTTCGCGCTCCACCTCGCGCAGCGCCGGCACGAGATCCATGCGGCGGGCGGTCAGGAGGCCGGGGCCGGACAGGCCCATCATGTAGCCGCCATCGCGCAAATGCGCGGCGCGCTCGACGACCACGGCGCGCCAGCCAAGCCGGGTCAGCCACCAGGCGCAGGCCAGGCCGGCCACGCCGGCGCCCGCGATTACGGCAGTACGGTCAGACACTTCTTTCTCCGGAAACAGGGTGGGGCGCCAGGCGCCGCATCAATACGGGCACGGCGATCGTGCCGGCCGCGCCCAGGGCCGCGGCGAGGCCGAAGCAGGCGCCATAGCCCAGGTGTTGCGCCAGCGCGCCGGCCGCCAGTCCGCCCAGCGTGGCGGTCAGCGCGTCGGCGCACTGGAACAGGGTGAAATCGACACCGGCTTGCGCCAGCGACGCCTGGCCCATGAGGAAGGCATACAGGGTCACGAATCCCGCGGCCATGGCGCCCGCCTTGAAGAGGGCCAGCGCGATCAGCCAGGAGGGGGCGGCGGAGCCGTCCAGGACGACCGCCAGGAAGGCGGCCAACGCCCCGGCCTGCACCGCCATGGCCGCGGCCGTAGCTTGCCGCGCGCCCCAGCGCTGGATCGCCAGCGCGCCCGCCAGCGTGCCGGCCAGGCCCGCGGCGACGCCGCCCGCGCCGTTTATCCAGCCGACCGATGCCAGTTCCACGCCGCGATCCAGCAGCAGGGGGGCGGTCATGCCGTAGGCCAACCGGGTGCCGGCCTGGAAGGCCACCGTGATCGCCAGGCTCAGGCGGACTGCGGGCCGGCCCAGGGCATGCGCCAGGCTGGGGCGGTGCGGCGCCGTCCCGGCCGGCCGCGCAGGTTCGCGGACCAGGCTGAAGGGCAGCGTCAGCAGCAGGATCAGCCCGCCCATCGCCGCCGCGGCGACGCGCCAGCCCTGGCTTGCGGCCAGGATGAGGAACAGCCCAGCGCCCAGGAACATGCCCAGGTAGCTGGCCCCGACCTGGATGGCGTTGCCCCAGCCGCGCCGGCCGGGCGGCAGTTGTTCCACCGCGAAGCCGTCGCAGGCGATGTCGATGGTGGCGGCGACCAGCGCGATCAGGCCCAGCACGGCCAGCAGCACCGGCAAGGCGGGCTGGCCCAGCCCGGCCAGCAGGAACAGCAGCGCGGCCAGCAGCCACTGGCCCGGCAGCACGATGCCGCGGGTGCGCCGCTGCAGGCTGCCTTGCGGCAGCCGGCGGCGTTCGACCAGGGGCGCCCACAGGAACTTGAGCGCCCAGGGCAGGAAGGCTAGGTAGGCGAGCCCCACCTGGTCCAGGCGCGCGCCGCCGTCGCGCAACAGCGCGGGCACGCCCTGGAAGGCAATGCCTCCGACCACGCTCTGGGCCATGTAGATACCGCCGATGGCGGCCATGACCTGGGCGGCCGGAAGGGCGGCCGGGGCGGCGCTGGAATGCGGGGACACCGGTACGGATCCTAGTACTCGAACGCCACGTTCAGGCCCACCGTGCGGCCGGCGTCGACCTGCGCGAAGTTGCCCAGCGGGCCGCCGGAGAAGCCGTAGGTGCGGTAGCGCTTGTCGGTGAGGTTGTTGGCGTACAGCGTGGCCTCGACCTGGGGCCGGATGCGCCATGCCACGCTGAGGTCGATCAAGGTGTAGGCCTCTTGCCGCAGATCGTTGCCGATGTCGAAGAACTGCGATCCGATCCGGCGCACCGCCAGCGCGGGCGACAGCCGGCCGATGCCCGTGTCGAAGTTGCCCTGCGCCTTCGCGGTCAGGCCGTAGCTCGGCGAGAACGGCACGCGGTTGCCCGCGCAGCCGGCGCAGACGGCGTCGCTGTTGAAGCCGCGGAACTCGGCGCGGTCGATGAAGCCGTCCAGCCCCACCGTCCATTGCGGCGTCACGTCCCAGCTCGCCTCGAACTCGATGCCGGTCGAGCGCGTCTTGCCCACGTTCTCCAGGTGCTGGTAGCCGACCTGGTCGCTGACGTAGAGCTGGGCGTCGCGCACGTCGATGCGATAGACGGACGTGGAAAGCCGCAGCGTGTCGCCGTCATAGCGCGCGCCGGCTTCGTAGCTCACGCCTTTTTCCTTGCCGTAGGGCTGGGCGTCGGCCGGGCTGGACGGCGCCAGGTTGTAGCCGCCGGGCTTATAGCCCTGCGCCGCGCTGGCATAGACGCGCCATTCCGGCGACAGGCGGTAGCCCGCCGACAGTTTGCCCAGCACGCTGCTGCCGGAGGTGGAATCGGCGCCGCCGAACGCATCCTGGCCAAAGGTCGCGAAGTTCAGCGCCGTGCCGTCATAGCGCGTGGAGGCCTTGTCGCGCGAATAGCGCAGGCCGGCCGACAGGTCGAACGCCTCCGTGACGTGCCACGTCGCGTCGGCATAGGCGGCGATCGATTCGCTGGTGTTGTCGGATTCGGTGTTCAGCGCGTCGATCTGCATCGGCGCCTGCAATTGATTGATATAGGTGCGCGACTGCGTGACCCGCTGGCGGTACAGGCCCAGCACGCCGTCCACGCGGCGCTTGCCGGTGGTCGACAGGCGCAATTCCTGGACCTGCTGGCGCCAGCGCTCGGGCTGATAGGAGTAGTACGGGCCGATAGGGTAGTGGCGGTCGTAGTGCAGGTTCTGCCATGCGGCCACCGCGTTCAGGCGCCAGCCGTCGAAGTCGTACTGGCCGGTCAGCGACTGGCTGCCGCCGCAGCGCTTCTGGTAGAAGTCGGCCAGCGAAGCCGGCATGCCTGGCGCGATATAGGCCTGCGTGCTGTGGATGTCGTCGAAGGGCACGTAGGCATCCTGGCTGGCGCGCGTGCATTCGCCGCTGACCGCCAGTCCCAGTTCCCACGGGCTGCCGGCGGGCGCCAGGCGCAGGCGCGCCGCGCCCGCGGTGGCCGAGGTTCCGCCCACGCCGTCGGCGCCCGTCACCGGATTGTCCAGGCGGCCGGGGGCGTCGTTCACCGCGGCGGTCACCGACCCGTACAGCAGGTTCTCGACCAGCGGCCCGCCGCCGGTCGCCTTGAACAGATAGCCGTCGCGGCTGGCCACGCCCGCGCTGGCGCGGAAATAGGGCTCGTCGCCCGGTTGCCGCGACACGATGTTCAGCACTCCGCCCATGGCGCTCTTGCCATACAGCGTGCCCTGGGGGCCTTTCAGCAGTTCGACGCGATCCACGTCCGTCAGCAGTTGCGACGTGAAGGTCGGCAACTGCGGCACGCCGTCCACATACACCGTCAGCGCGGGGTTGTAGAAGTCCTGCGCGGACGTGACGCCGCGCACCGATACGATGGGGAACAGGAAGGAGCCGCTGCTGGAGAGCTGCACGCCCGGCAGCACGCGCGACAACTGCATCGTGCCGTCCACCTGCGCCGCGCGCAGCGCGTCGGCGGGGACGACGACCGCGGCGCCGTTGATGTCGCGCAGCGCCTGATCCTGCTTGCTGGCCGTGACGGTGATCGGCGCCAGTTCGCTGACGGGCTGGGCGGCGGCGGGGGCGGCAAGCGCGCAGAGCGCGGCTGCCAGCGCGGTCTGGCGGAGGGGGAATGAAATCGTCATGTCGTCGGGCTGGGCTTTTGGGTAGAATTATTAATGAGAATTATTGTTATTGAAGCGACGGGCGGCTAACGGTTTCCGTGCCGCCGTTGTTCAAATCGGGGTCTAAATTTGGATATCGCCACCGGGGCGCCGCCCGCGGCCGATGGATTGCTGCACGTATCCGGCCACCCGCTGCTGCCGGCCGTGTCCATTCCGCCCGAGTGGGCGGCGCTGGTGCGGCTGGAGGAATTCGACGGCGAACTGGCCCTGTCGGCCTGGAGTGGCGCGCCCGGCGTCGGCCTGGACGTCCATGCGGAAGGCCCGCCCATGTTCTGCATCGCCGTGTTCGTCGAGGGCCAGGCCTGCATGTCGATCGAGGGCGGCGAACCCCTCCGGGTCGGGCCCGGAATGGCCGTGGTGCAGACGGGCGATCGGGGCGCTCGCGGTCATTTTCAGATGAATGGCGGGCAGACTGTCCGCCTGCTGGACATCCGTTACACACCCGCCGGACTGCTGCGCGCGGGCGGCCGGCCATTGGCGGCGCTGCGCGGCGCCTTCGTGCTGGACCGCAGCGTGCCGGCCACCGGAGCGCTGATGGCGGGCTTTCCCGCCCCCGCCGCGCTGCTGCGCCTGGCCACCGATGTGTTGGAATGCCGCTACACTGCTCCCGCGACACGCCGGCTG
This sequence comes from Achromobacter veterisilvae, assembly GCF_900496975.1. Taxonomy (GTDB): domain Bacteria; phylum Pseudomonadota; class Gammaproteobacteria; order Burkholderiales; family Burkholderiaceae_B; genus Achromobacter; species Achromobacter veterisilvae. The sequence continues at coordinate 30,495 of NZ_UFQC01000002.1, read as the reverse complement.
TACATGCGGGCGAAGGCCCTGGAAGCGCTGGCCATCGTGCTGGAAACCATGAATGGCGCGGCCGACGGGCCTCCGGTGGCGCCTCGCGAGCGGCGCCAACTGGCCCAGGCCAGGCGCTTGATCGAGGCCCGCTACGGAGAGGAATGGACGGTCTTGCGCCTGGCGCGCGAAGTGGGCCTGAGCGAAAAAAAGCTCAAGGCGGGCTTCCGGCAAGTGGCCGGACGTTCAGTCCACGCCTATCTCCGGGAGGTCCGCCTGGAGGCCGCGGCGTCCATGCTGGAGGCCGGTTACAGCGTCACGGAGACCGCCCTGGCGACCGGATTTGCCAATCTCAGCCATTTCAGCAAGAGCTTCCGCCAGGCCCGCGGAGTCGCCCCCCGGAACTGGGTTGACCGTCCCGGAGCCCTCCTGCGCTAAAATTAAGTTATCCACAGCAATCCGGGCCTGGTACTGCCCTCATAAGTATCGAATCCAGAATGCGCCGCGCGGCCTGAAAGGCAGGGCGCGATTGCGCGTGCTCAAGATTGTCCCGATGCATATGTAGTGCAGTGCGTGTAGCACTCTCGTTTTGTTCTTTTTTATTGGTCCCGGTATCTGCCTAACCCTGATGACTGAATCCACTCAACCTGTAGCACCCGCCGCTGAAGCCCCCGCGCCGACGTTCGCCGATTTCGGGCTGCACCCCCTGCTGTTGCAGTCCATCGCCGAAACCGGCTACACCACTCCCACGCCCATCCAGGCCCAGGCCATCCCCGTCGTGGTGGAAGGCCGCGACGTCATGGGCGCCGCGCAGACCGGCACGGGCAAGACGGCGGCTTTCACGCTGCCCATCCTGCACCGCCTCATGCCGCTGGCCAACACCAGCGCATCGCCCGCGCGCCATCCGGTGCGCGCGCTGATCCTCACGCCCACGCGCGAACTCGCGGACCAGGTATACGAAAGCGTCAAGCGCTACAGCAAGCAGACGCCGCTGCGTTCCGCGGTGGTGTTCGGCGGCGTGGATATCGGCCCGCAGAAAGAAGCGCTGCGCCGCGGATGCGAAATCCTGGTGGCCACGCCCGGCCGCCTGCTCGACCACGTCGAACAGAAGAACGTGAACCTGAGCCAGGTCGGCATCCTGGTGCTCGACGAAGCGGACCGCATGCTGGACATGGGCTTTTTGCCCGATCTCGAGCGCATCATCCGCCTGCTGCCCGCGCAGCGGCAGGGCCTGCTGTTCTCGGCCACCTTCAGCAACGAAATCCGCAAGCTCGGCCGTTCGTACCTGAACCACCCCATCGAAATCGAAGTCGCGGCGCGCAACGCCACCGCGGCGACGATCACGCAGATTGCCTACAAGATGCCCAGCGACGCCAAGCGCGCCGCCGTCGTGCACCTGGTGAAGTCGCGCGGCCTGAACCAGGTCATCGTGTTCTCCAATACCAAGATCGGCACGGCGCGCCTGGCACGCGAACTGGAGCGCGACGGCGTCAAGGCCGAATCGATCCACGGCGACAAGACCCAGGCCGACCGCATGAAGGCGCTGGAAGCCTTCAAGGCCGGCGAACTGGAAGTGCTGGTGGCCACCGACGTGGCCGCGCGCGGCCTGGACGTGGCCGGCGTGCCCTGCGTGATCAACTACGACCTGCCGTACAACGCCGAAGACTACGTGCACCGCATCGGCCGCACCGGCCGCGCGGGCGCATCGGGCGAGGCCATCGCCCTGTTCACGGCCGACGAAGAGCGCTACCTGCTCGACATCGAAAAACTCATCAAGCGCGAAGTGCCGCGCGGCACCCTGGACGTGCCGGCCGACCTGGTCGCGCGCAGCCACCGCCGCAGCGACGAGCGCCGCGGCGCGGCGCCGGCGCGCGAAGGCCGGGGCGATCGCGGCGATCGCGGCCGTCCGGCCGACCGCCGGTCCGGCTACGCTTCCGGCGCGCCGCGCCAGCCCGTGGACGACTTCTTCCTGAAGCCCTACGAACCCTCGGCCTCGTCCGCCCAGGCCGACGCGCCCGCGTCCAAGCCCAATGGCGGTTCGTCCGCGCCGAAGCGGCAGATCGCCGTCCTGCTGGGCGGCAGCCGCAAGCCCTGAAGCCTGGCGCCGCCCAATGAAAAACCGCAAGGTCCGAAGGCCTTGCGGTTTTTTTTTTCGGCGGGACGGATCAGGAGGCCAGCAGCCGCGGCAGGTCCGGCAATGCCGTGCTGACCGCGGCGCTGTGTTCGTCCAGGCTTTCCAGCAGGCGTTCCAGGTGGCCGATGTGCGGCAGCATCGGCCCGTAGAACACCACGCGCGGGCCGATCTGCACCAGCAGGGTGGGGAAGTTCTCGACGTCTTCCTCGCCCAGCAATTCGGCATGGTCTTCGATGTCGATCCACGCGAAGACGTGCTGCGGCATGGCCTCGGCCAGCGCCTGCAATTTGGGCTTGTATTGTTCGCAGGTATCGCACCACGCCGCGCAGAAACAGGCGACCAGCCAGGTGTCGGGCGACGAGCCCAGGCGCGCGCGCAGGGCGGCCCGGTCGGTATCGGGTACAAGTAGAGGCATGTGGGCAGATCGGGGCGTGTTTGACTATCATACCCGGGATGCCCACCCCCTCATTTCCTCCGCCATGACCGTTATGCGCACCGATTCCGCCACGCCCGAGCCCGGCCGCCTTTCCAGCGCCGGCGCGGGCGCCGCCAACGTGGGGCAGGCGTTCAAGCGCGCGCTGGTCTCCCAGTGCCATCCCACGATGCTGTTCGCGGTGCTGCTGCCGTTCCTGATCGCGCTGGCGGGCTGCCTGCTGCTGCTCTACCTGTTCTGGACGCCGCTGAACGATTGGCTGGCGGCCGAGGCGGCGCGCTGGGACTTCGTGAACCGCGCGGAAGACTGGATGCTCGCGATGGGGCTGTTCTCGCTCAAGGTCTATCTGGTTCCCATCATCGCGGTGGCCATCCTGTTGCCCGTATCGGGCATCCTGGGCTTGGCGATCGCCGCCGTCTTCGTGATGCCGCTGGTGCTGCGCCACGTCGGGCAGCGCGAATACGCCGGCATCGCGCGGCAGGGCAAGCACGCCACCGCGGTCAGCGTGTGGAACGCCGTCTGGGTGTCCGCGGCATTCGCCGCCGGCTGGCTGCTGACGCTGCCGCTGTGGCTGGTGCCGCCCATGGCGGTGGTGCTGTCGATCTTCTGGTGGGCGTTCGCGTTCTCGCGCATGATGCGGGTGGACGCCATCGTCGAACATGCCAGCCCCGCCGAACGCAAGCTCATCCTGGAACGGAACAACGGCGGCTTCTGGACCATCGGCCTGATCTGCTCGCTCTTGAACCTGTTGCCGCCCGCGTGGGTCGTCCTGCCGGTATTCTCGGCCCTGGTCTACGCGCACTACGGACTGGAAGCGCTCAAGCGCTTGCGCCAGGACCGCGTCATCGACGTCTGACCGGCGTCATCCCACTCAACTTCTGGAATCGGACATGGCCGCAGAATCCGCCGCCCGCCGCATCGGCCTCATCATCGTCGGGGACGAAATCCTCTCGGGCCGCCGTCAGGACAAGCATTTTTCCAAGGTCGTCGAGCTTTTGAGCGCGCGCGGCATGCAACTGGGCTGGGCCGAGATCCTGCCCGACGACCGCGATACGCTGGTGGCCGCCTACCGGCGCAGTTTCGCCTCGGGCGACGTGGTGTTCTCTTGCGGCGGCATCGGCGGCACGCCGGACGACCATACCCGGCAGGCCGCCGCCGCCGCCCTCGGCTTGCCCCTGGCCCTGCACCCCGAAGCCGAACGGGCCATTGCGCAGCGCACGGCCGAGATGGCCGCGAAAGGGCAGGGCACGGCCGACATGAGCGCGCCCGAGAACCAGCAGCGCCTGCAGATGGGCGTGTTCCCGGAAGGGTGCGAAATCGTGCCGAACCCCTACAACCGGATTCCGGGCTTCTTCATCCAGGACCACACCTTCGTGCCGGGCTTTCCCGTCATGGCGTGGCCGATGCTGGAATGGACGCTCGACACCCGCTATCGTGCGCTGCAACATGCGCGGGTCCACACGGAGCATTCCTTTCTGGTCTTCAGCATGCCCGAATCGCGCATCACGCCGGCCATGGTCAGCGTGGAAACGCGCTGGCCCGGCGTGCGGGCCTTCAGCCTGCCCAGCGTCGGCGAGGCGGGCGGGACGCCCCATATCGAACTGGGCGTGAAGGGCGAACCCGAGGGGGCGGCCGCCGCCCTGGAGTTCCTGCGGGCCGAGGTGTTGCGCCTGGGAGGGAAGCTGGCGCCGCCGCCTGCCGCTTGAGGTCGGTGCCAATAAACAGGGGGCGACCCTGTTTTATTGGTTAAAAACCCATTGCCAAATGGGCCGGTAAATTTCACAATACGGGAAAGAACTGTTTGCTGCGTTGCCGCAAGGCCGGTTCCTCCGGTCCAGCGGTGCTAGCCCACATCGATCCCATGGCCCGTCTCTCGACTCCCCGCAATCCCCTGGACGCTGAAACCGAAGGCGCTTCCGCCCATCCCATCGCCATCCAGGTGATTGAGCGCGCCATGCGCCTGCTCGACGCCCTGGCCGCGCAGCCGGATCCCGTGACGCTCAAGGAATTGTCCGCCACCACCGGCCTGCATGCGTCCACGGCGCACCGCATCCTGAACGACCTGGTCGTGGGCCGCTACGTCGAGCGCGTCGACAACGGCCTGTACCAACTGGGCATGCGCCTGCTGGAGCTGGGCTCGCTGGTCAAGGGGCGGCTGAACGTGCGCGAGGCGGCCATCTCCGCCATGCGCTCGCTGCACAAGCTGACGGGGCAGACTATCAACCTGTCGGTGCAGCAGGGCGACGAGATCGTCTACATCGACCGGGCCTGGAGCGAGCGTTCGGGCATGCAGGTGGTGCGCGCCATCGGCGGCCGCGCCCCGTTGCACCTGACTTCCACCGGCAAGCTGTTCCTGTCCACCGGCGACGCGCGGCAGGTCCGGGCCTATGCTCTGCGCACCGGCCTGGCCGGGCACACGCGCAACAGCCTCACCGACCTGGACCGCCTGGAACGCGAACTGGCGCTGGTGCGCCGCCATGGCTATGCGCGCGACAACGAAGAACTCGAACTCGGCGTGCGCTGTATCGCCGCGGGCATCTTCGACGACACCGGCAAGCTGGTGGCGGGCTTGTCCATCTCGGCCCCGGCCGAGCGCCTGCAGGACGAGTGGATCAAGGCGCTGGTCGACACCGCCGCCAGCATTTCGGAAGCGCTGGGCTACGAACCCTCGGTGTCGTCCACGGGTTTCAACGGCCTGGGCATGGCGGCGGAAGCGCTGCGCCCTTGAGCCTCGCGCAATGGCGGGAGTTGCGGGGCCAGGTGTCTGACACCCCCGAGACGTCCGCGCAGGCTGAGGCCCGTCTCCCACGGGTGTCAGACACCCATGAAGAAGCATTTCCATCGCCAGGTGTCTGACACCCCTGAGACGTCCGTGCAGGCTGAAGCCCGTCTCCCACGGGTGTCTGACACCCGTGAAGAAGCCTTTCCATCGCCAGGTGTCTGACACCCCTGAGACGTCCGTGCAGGCTGAAGCCCGTCTCCCACGGGTGTCAGACACCCGTGAAGAGCGGGCGCCACGCGCCAGGTGTCTGACATCCCAGAGACGTCCGCGCAGGCTGAAGCCCGTTTCCCACGGGTGTCAGACACCCGTGAAGAAGCATTCCCATCGCCAGGTGTCTGACACCCCCGAGACGTCCGCGCAGGCTGAAGCCCGTCTCCCACGGGTGTCAGACACCCGTGAAGAAGCATTCCCATCGCCAGGTGTCTGACACCCCCGAGACGTCCGCGCAGACTGAAGCCCGTCTCCCACGGGTGTCAGACACCCGTGAAGAAGCATTCCCATCGCCAGGTGTCTGACACCCCCGAGACATCCGCGCAGACTGAAGCCCGTCTCCCACGGGTGTCAGACACCCATGAAGAAGCATTCCCATCGCCAAGTGTCAGACACCCCCGTGAAGAGCGGGCGCCACGCACCCGCGACATCCCCCCGGCGCACCAAAACAAAAAAGCCCCTTGCGGGGCTTTTCTTCATTCAGCGGCTTTATTGTTGCTCGACGCCGGCCTTCTTGAACAGCTCGGCCCATTGCGGGACCTGCTGCTTGACCTTGGCTTCCAGGGCTTGCGGATTGGCTTCAGCCGTGAGCACGGTCGCGCCCAACTGCTTCATGCGTTCCTGGAACTTGGGGTCGGCCAGGCCGGCCTGCAGGCTCTTGACCAGCTTGTCCACCACGGGCTTGGGCGTGCCCTTCGGCACCCACATGCCATGCCAGATACCCACTTCGAAGCCCTTGTAGCCGGATTCGTCCATGGTCGGCAGCTTGGGCAGCGTGGGGACGCGCTTGAGGCTGGTGACAGCGTACGCCTTCACCTTGCCGCTGTCGATCTGCTGCGTGGTGTTGGTGGTCTGGTCGCAGAGCAGGTCCACCTGCTTGCCCAGCAGGTCGTTCATGGCCGGGGCAGTGCCCTTGTAGGGAATGGTCAGCAGTTGCACGCCCAGCGCCTCGACCAGCATGGTGCCGCACAGGTGGCTGGCGGCGCCGATGCCGGCGTTGGCCAGGGACACCTTGTCCTTGTTCTGTTTGACATACTCGGCCAGTTCCTGGATGGTGTTGGGCGGGAAATCCGAGCGCGCGACGATGGTCATCGGCACGTCGACCACCAGGCCGATGGGCTCGAAGCTCTTGTAGGGGTCATACCCGGGGTTCTTGTACAGCGACGGCGCCGTCGAGAAGCCGGCGTGCATCAGCAGGACGGAATAGCCGTCGGGCTGCGCGCGCGCCACCTGGGTGGTGCCGATCGTGCCGCCGGCGCCGCCCTTGTTTTCGACCACGACTGTCTGGCCCAGAGACGGCCGCATGGCTTCCGCCAGCGAGCGCGCGACGTTGTCCGTCGGGCCGCCTGCGGCGAACGGCACCACCATATTGATGGGGCGATCCGGATAGTCCGCCTGGGCGGCGCCGGCGGCGAGCATGGTGCTTGCCGCGAGCAGGGCCGTAAGCGTGCGGGGAATGAGGGTCATGGAGTCTCCAGTTGCAGGGTTTTGCTTGCTGCGATTTAGTTATTGCCGGGTGACTTATCGGTTGTCTTTATCTGTCATCAGCATGAAAGCAGTGTAGAAAAGAATTGATACGCCGTCACGTCCGGTATTTCCCCAACCATGAAACATTTGTGCGGCGTCAAATCCCGGCGCGGCGTGCACCGTCAAAGTGCAATCATATGTTGCGCCGCACAAAAACTCCTTGACAAGTTTTTTTCCCAGCCTAGAATGTCAATTGTGCAGTGCATCAAACGAGCCGGCGGTAGCTTGTAGTACCAGTTTCCGCGCACGTTTACTTATTTCGTCGCAGACACCCATCCTTATTCGCCGGAACCCCCCGGCTACCCATCGAGGAGCATTCTATGAGCGCCATTCCGCAACAAGTCCTGGACCGTCAAAAGGCCGGCATCAATACTCTCGTGGCCGCCCAATCGGCCGTGTTCGCCGGCTTCGAAAAGCTGGTCGAACTGAACCTGAAGGTCGTGAAGGCCACCCTGGACGAAGTCGCCCAGAAATCGCAGCAAGCCACCGAACTGAAGGACGCGCAGGAAGCCGCCGTGTTCGCGTCGGGCCTGCTGCAGCCGGGCGCCGAAAAGGCCATGGCCTACACCAAGCATGTGTACGACATCGTTGCCGGCGTGCAAGGCAACCTGGTCAAGCTGACCGAAGAACAGATCGCCGAAAGCCAGCAGCAGTTGAGCGACGTCGTCGACCAGTTCTCGAAGAACGCCCCGACCGGTTCCGAAAGCGCCGTTGCCCTGATCAAGTCGTCGCTGGCCACCGCGACCAGCGCCTACGATTCGATGACCAAGGCCGCCAAGCAGGCCGCCGAAGTCGCCGAGTCGAACCTGAATGCCGCCGCCAACGCGACCTTCAAGGCCGCTTCGGACGCCGCCGACGCCGCGACCAAGGTCGCCAGCCGCAGCCGCCGCAGCGCCTAAGTATTTGGCGCGCCATGGTGCGCAAACCGCAGTAATGTAGTACTGTTGAGTGACAGAGCAGAGCTGGAATTAGGGCCACCCGACGGGTGGCCCCTTTTTTTGCCTGTTTTCAGCGGGCTTCTGCCTCAGTGTCTGACACCCGTACGGGATGGCCTTGGATCCAAAGCATCTCTTCCCGGGTGTCTGACACCGACTGAGTTTGACGGCCGGTGTCAGACACCCGCGGAACATCGCTACAGCTTATAGGCCATCCCGTACGGGTGTCAGACACTCGAACGCATATTCACCCGGCGACCGCCCGCACGCATTCGCCCACCAGCGCGGGGCCGCGGTAGATCAGCCCGGTATAGAGCTGGACCGCGTCGGCGCCGGCTTCCATCTTCTCGCGGGCCTGCTTGCCCGACAGCACGCCGCCCACGCCGATGATGGCCAGGCTGCTGCCCAACTGTTCCTTCAGCCGGCGGATCACCGCCAGCGACAATTCATGCACCGGCGCGCCGGACAGGCCGCCCGCCTCGTCGGCATGCGCCTGGCCCGCGACGGCGTCGCGCGACAACGTGGTGTTGGTGGCGATGACGCCGTCGATGCCGTGGCGCGGCAGCGTGTCGGCGATCGCGTCGATCTGTTCCCGCGTGAGGTCCGGGGCGATCTTCACCGCCATCGGCACGCGGCGCTGATGCCGGTCTTCCAGGGCGCGGCGCTTGTCCGCGAGCTGCGCCAGCAGCGCGGACAGTTCGTCGCCGCCCTGCAGCGCGCGCAGGTTCTTGGTGTTGGGCGACGAGATGTTCACCGTCACGTAATCGGCTTGCGGGTACACGCCTTCCAGCCCGATCAGGTAGTCGTCCGCGGCGCGTTCGATCGGCGTGTCCGCGTTCTTGCCGATGTTCAGCCCGAGTATCCCGCCCTGGGTGCGCCAGGCGCTGCGCTGCACGTTGGCCAGGAAGGCGTCCAGTCCCTGGTTGTTGAAGCCCAGCCGGTTGATGAGCGCGTTGGCGCGCGGCAGCCGGAACATGCGCGGCTTCGGATTGCCGGGCTGCGCGCGCGGAGTGACCGTGCCCACTTCGATAAAGCCGAATCCCAGATTGCCCAGCGCGTCGATATAGGCGCCGTTCTTGTCCAGCCCCGCGGCCAGCCCGATCGGGTTGGCCATCTGCATCCCCATCAGCGTGCAAGGCGCCTTGGGCTGCGCGTGCAGCAGCTTGCGCGTGGCGCCGCATTCATAGGCGCGCTGCAGCCCCGCCAAAGTGACTTCGTGGGCGGTTTCCGCGTCCATGGCGAACAGCGCCGGGCGGGCCAGGGGATAGGCGTGGAAGAGGATAGACATGGGGCGGAATTGTAGAGCGAATTTCGGCGGCCTTGCGCCCGCCGGGCGCGGCCGGCGGTCCCGCGGAGGCCGGGATCAGGCGGCGGGCGGCTCCGGCTGGTCGCGCCAGGCGCCGTCGACCAGGAACTGGGCGGGGTGGAAGCTCGACTTATAGGACATCTTGCGGCTGTCGGCGATCCAGTAGCCCAGATACAGCCAGGGCAGGTTGAGCGTTCGGCACTGTTCGACCTGCCACAGGATGCTGTAGGTGCCCAGGCTGCCGGGGACGTCGGGGTCGTAGAAGGTATAGACCGAGGACAGGCCGTCGTCCAGCACGTCGATGATGGACACCATGACCAGGACGCCTTCGGGGCTGCGGAATTCCACGAGCCGGGTGTTGACCCGGCTGGTAAGCAGGAATTGCGCATATTGGGTGCGGCTGTCCTCGTCCATGCCGCCGCCCGGATGCCGGCCTTGCTGGTAGCGCGTGTAGAGCCGGTAGTGCTCGGGCGACCACGCCAGTTCCGCCACGAAGGATTGCAGGTCCTGGTGCGCCCGCCAGGCGCGCCGCTGGCTGCGGTTGGGCGCGAAGCCCGCCGCGTCCACGCGCACCGGGATACAGGCGTGGCAGTTGTCGCAATGGGGGCGGTAGGTGAAGAGCCCGCTGCGGCGGAAGCCTTGCTCCACCAACTGGGAATACGTGCCCGCGTTGATCAGGTGGCCGGGCGCGGCCACCTGCGACCGTGCCTGGCGACCCGGCAGGTAGCTGCAAGGGTAGGGAGCGGTGGCGTAGAACTGTAGGGTGGAGAAGGGAAGTTCTTTGAGCTGGCTCATGGGCGATCCCGGAGGACGGCGGCAGGTCCGTGACGGGATGGCTACATATTAACGCCTAACCCGGCGCCGGACGCGGTCTCGGGATGCAGGCGCCCGGCGCTGTCCAGCGTGCCGCGCGCCCAGGGGACGGCAGTCAGCACCGCGGCGCCGCGGACGTGCCGCAGGAAAGCGGCGCGGGAGATGGGGCGGGCGCCCAGGCTCGCCAGGTGGCGCGTCTGCTGCTGGCAGTCGATGCGCTCCACGCCCTGCGCGGCCAGGTAGCGCACCAGGTAGGCCAGCGCCACCTTGGAGGCATTGGGCGCGCGGGTGAACATGGATTCGCCGAAGAACATCCGGCCGAGGCTGATCCCGTAGAGGCCGCCGGCCAGTTCGCCGTCGATCCACGTTTCGATGCTGTGCACGTAGCCGGACTCGTGCCAGGCGCGATAGGCCTGCTGCATGGCGCCGGTGATCCAGGTGCCCGGCTGGCCGTCGCGCGGCGCGGCGCATCCGGCCATGACCCGCGCAAAGGCGGTGTCCACGCGCACCTGCACGCGCGGCGCGGCGGAAAGCTCCTGGCCGGCGATCTGCCGCAGCAGCTTGCGCAGGGAATGCGAGGGCGCGAAGTCCTCCACCGCCAGCACCATGCGGGGATCGGGGCTCCACCACAGGATGGGCTCGCCTTCGGAATACCACGGGAAAATGCCGTTGGAATACGCCTGGATCAGCCGCGGGATCGACAGGTCCGCGCCCGCCGCCAGCAGGCCGTCGGGATCCGTCAGCGCGAACTCGGCTGGCGGGAAGGGCGTGTCGACGGCAAGCCAGGGAAGCTTCAACGGTGCGATTCTAGGGTGTAGTGATGGGGGCCGAACACGCCGAGCTTGCGGTCTTCGAAATAGTGGCGCAGCGTCGTCGCCACGGTGCGGAAGGCCAGGTCGTCCCAGGGGATTTCGGATTCTTCGTAATAGCGCGCTTCGAGGCTTTCGGGGCCCGGGTCCAGGTCCGGGGACACCGCCTGGGCCAGGTAGAAGACATGGACCTGGTCGATCTGGGGCAGATCGATCATGGTGTAGAGCTCGCCGAGCTGGATATGCGCGCCGGCTTCCTCCAGCGTTTCGCGGGCCGCGCCTTGCGCGGTGCTTTCGCCCAGTTCCATGAAACCGGCGGGCAGCGTCCAGGTGTTGTAGCGCGGTTCGATCGCGCGCCGGCAGAGCAGGACGCGGTTTTCCCAGACCGGCACCGTGCCGACCACCAGCCGCGGGTTCTGGTAATGGATGGCGCCGCAGTGGTCGCAGATGTCGCGTTCGCGGTTGTCGCCCTCGGGAACCCGGCGGTTGATGGGCGAGCCGCATTGGCTGCAGAAACGCGAACGGCGGGGCGCGGGGAAATATTCGATGGGCGATTTTGCGGTCATGGGTACGATTCTAACGGCTGCGGCGGGGACTGGCGCGCCGGCCCGGCACGGCCGGGGACGGAGCGCCGAAACGGTCCTCGAGGTGTTCGACGAAGGACCGCACCTTGGGCGACAGGAAGCGCCGGTGGGGATAAATGGCGTACATGGATATCGGGGTGTGCGCGTAGTCGGCCAGCAGGGTGACCAGCCGCCCGGCTCGGATATCTTCGCCCACCAGGAACTCGGGCTGCAGGATGATGCCGTGCCCGGCCAGCGAGGCCGTGCGCAGGACGTCGCCGTTATTGGCGCGCAACGCGGCGTTCACGCGCACCAGGTGCGTTACCCCGTCTTTCTCGAAATGCCATTCGTTGCCTGTGCTGGCATAGGCGTAGTGCAGGCAGCGATGCTGCTTGAGGTCTTCCGGCGTGCGGGGCGCGCCATGGCGCGCCAGATAGGACGGGGCGGCGCAAACCAGCAATTGCTGGGGCGCCAGCGGCCGCGCGACCAGCGAGGAATCGAGCAGCGGGCCGATGCGCACCGCCACGTCGAAGCCGTCTTCCACCAGGTCGACCACCCGATCGTTGAGGTCCAGGTCGATGACCACGTCGGGGTAGCGTTGCAGGTATTCGGCGATGGCCGGGCCCAGATGCAGGATGCCGAACGACACCGGCGCGCTCACGCGCAGGCGGCCGCTGGGCCGCTGGCCTTCGGCCTGCAGCGACAGCTCCAGGTCCGCCACTTCGGCGAGGATGGGGCGCACCCGTTCATAGAAGGCCCGGCCGGCGTCGGTCATGCTCAGCTTGCGGGTGGTGCGGTTCAGCAGGCGCACGCCGTATTTCTGCTCCAGGTAGGCGATCTGGCGCGTGACCACGGAGCGGGCCTGGCCCATTTTGTCGGCCGCCGCCGCGAACGAGCCCAGCTCCACGACCTTGGCATAGGTCTGCATGGCGGTGTGCGTATCCAAGATTGTTTCCTATCGGGGAACAATAATTTGCAATTCTGCATGTTTATCTTTGTTTTTGGAATCGCAAGAATAGCGTTCCTGAAGAATCTTCCCATCCTGGGCGATTCCACAACCGCTCTAGGAGAGTGCAATGGTTGATACCCGTACCGCGCCCTATGCCGCGCTGTTGCTGCGCGTGGCGCTCGGCGTCATGTTCCTGGCCCACGGCCTGACCAAGCTGCTGGTGTTCACGCTGCCCGGCACCGCCCAGTTCTTCGCCAAGATCGGCTTTGCCGGCTGGCTGGCCTATCCGGTCACCTTCTTCGAAATCGGCGCGGGCGCGATGCTGATCCTGGGGATCGTGCCGCGCTGGGTCGCCGCCATCGCGGTCGTGCAGTTGTTCGTGGCGTCCACCGTGCACTTCGGCAATGGCTGGGGCTTCGGCAATCCGGGCGGCGGCTGGGAATACCCGATCTTCCTGACCGTGGCGGCCGCGGCGTTGGCCCTGCTGGGCGACGGCAAGTTCGCGCTGGTCAAGAGCCGCCGCTGAGCGCCGCGCGCACCCGACTATCCACCGCAACGGGAGTTCCCATGTTCTTGTCCATGCCGTTCCTCAAGCGCGCCGCGGGCGCGGCGCTGCTGGCCCTTGCCGTGTCGCCCGCCGTCCATGCCTCCGCCGGGCAGGAGGCCGCCAACAAGGCGGCCGTGCTGGCCTTCTACGAGAAAGGGCTGAACCAGAAGGATGCGGACGCCGCCCTGAAGTATGTGGGCGACCGTTACGTGCAGCACAACCCGAACGCGGCGGACGGGCCCGAGGGCTTCCGCAAGTTCATCGCCTTTCTGCGCGACAAGTTTCCCAAGTCGCACAGCGAGATCAAGCGCGTCTTCACCGATGGCGACTACGTGATCCTGCATGTGCACGCGGTGCGCGAGCCCGGCTCGCGCGGCAGCGCCATCATCGACATCTTCCGCCTGGAACAGGGCAAGATCGTCGAACACTGGGATGCGGTCCAGCCCATACCCGAACAGTCCGCCAATTCCAACGGCATGTTCTGAATCTAGGCGGGCTGCGGCCTGGGGTCGGGGTCGAAGCCCAGGTCCCGCGCGACGTCCTCTTGCGCGATCGGCGACAGGGGCGCCGCCGGATAGGCGCCGGGGAACGCGACCCGGATCGTGTCGCCGGGCGCCAGGCCGGCCAGCGCGTCCAGCAGCGGCCCGCCGTTATCCGGAACCAGCTTTTCGAGCAGCGGCGGCAGATCGCGGTCCAGCACGATGCCGGCGCCCATAGGCGTCATCGCGTACAGCCGGCCGGCATCGTCCAGCCGCCACGAATCGACCGCGGCGACCGCGGCGTTGGTGTGGGTGAGCAGGCCGCTATTGTCGTCATTCAGCCGCAGCGTGTAGGGAGCCGCGTCCAGGCGCAGGAACACGCGCTGGGGGCCGTTCTGGAAATACCAGCGGCCCGCCTCGTCGTGTTCGTAGTTGCGGTTGATAAATTCCAGGATCTGGCTGTTGGTGATCGATTCGCCCGGGCCGCCCTGCGCGGACTGGCCCTGCGGATGCAGGCGCCAGCGGCCCCTGGCGTCCAGGGACAGCCAGCCATAGACCGCCGGCACGTCGGGCCAGCGGGCAAGGGCGTCTTTCACGGATTGATCCATGTTCAGGAACGAATGACGATGGGAGGCGGGGTGATGGCGGGCGCCGTCCCAGTATCCCCCTTTGTGCTCGCGGGGTCGAGGGATCGGAATAATGCGCCGGGATCGTCGCCGATTGAAAACGGCGTCGCGATGGCAATCATTCGATTGGCGAAGCGTGGGGAGGGGGAACGGGATGCGGAGGAAGTTGCTGGAGGCGCAAGCCGGAATCGAACCGACGTACACGGATTTGCAATCCGCTGCATAACCACTCTGCCATTGCGCCAGCACTTCAAGAAAAAAGGAAGCGCGGTGTTGGCCGTTGCTTCCTTTTTGTATTTGGAGCGGGAGACGAGTCTCGAACTCGCGACCTCAACCTTGGCAAGGTTGCGCTCTACCAACTGAGCTACTCCCGCGTATGCATTGCATGCATCATTTGGTGCGATTCCTGAAGTTTCTTTCAGAAGGCCGTGTCCACCAAAGACAGCGATTATACACAGAATTTTTGACTTGTGCAGTGCGGGCGAAAATCGCGGAAAGAAAAAAGCGCCCGCGCAATCGCGCGGGCGCCAGGGTCCTTCCGGCGCCCAGGGTCAGGGCGTTTCGGCGGCCTGCGTTGCCGCGGTTTGCTCTACGGCGGGCTGCGCTTCAACGGACGGCGCGGCGGCGGCTTGCGGGGCGGCGGGCTTCTTGGCGGGGCGGGGCTTGCCGCCGGGCCGGCGGCTGGCCTGGCGGCGCGCATAGGCTGCCTGTTGCGCGGTCACCTTGCCGACGGGCTGCCCTTGCAGGTCGACGCGGGGGGCGTCTTCCGTCAGGCAGGCCCAGTAGCGGCTTCCCTTGCACCAGGCGGCAATCGCCTGCTTGAGCTGCTCTTCCGTCATGGAAAGCGCTTCGAGATGCTGGGCGGCATCCGCCAGGATGCCTTCCTTGAGAGGCACCTTGGGCGCGGGATTCTTCGGGAAAGCCAGCGGAAACTGCTTCTGCAGGCGCCAGATCGCTTCGACCGTCGGGTCGACAGGCTCCCGCGTCCTGGCGGGTTCCTGCTTCCTGGAGGGTTCCCGCTTCTTGGCGGATTCCCGCTTCTTTGCCCGGTCTGCCTGTTTCGGTTGGACTGGCGCCGCTTGCTGAGCTTGCGCCCGGAGCTGCTCTCGCAGGTCGGCAAGTTTTTCAAAACCCATTGTTCTTTCCAACACCTCTGATTTGTGCAACCAGAAGGTTACCCCATGTGCAGCGCCTCGGTCATGTGCGGGCGATGGGGGCGGCGTCTGCCCTGTCCTGCCCGGTTGCGCTTTGCGTGGCCGAGGCGTTTCACAGCGCGACCTCGTCCAGGTCGTTGGCAATGATCAGGCGCCCAGGAAAGTCGCGCGCCACCTCCTCGCGCAGCCGTTCGATCATGGCCATGTCGTCGCGGGGGCGGTGATGGGTCAGCACCAGGGTGCCGACGTTGCAGGCGGCGGCGATCTTGCCCACGGTGTCGCCGCAGGCCAGTGTGTACTTGGCCAGATTGCGGAAATGCTCGGAGTCGATTTCAGCGTCCGCCAGGTAGCAGCATTGGACCAGTACGTCCGCGCCCTTCGCGAGGCGCCGCAGCCCCGCGCAATCGACGGTGTCGCCGCTGATGGCGATGACTTTCCCCTGGCTCTCCACCCGGTATCCGTAGCAAATCCAGCGCTTGAGAAACGCCTGGGAGAAGGCCAGCCCATGTCCGTGCACCACGGGCTCGGCGAAAACCCGCCAGCGGTCCGTTTCCGCTATCGGGCCGGGCGCCACGTCGATGGCCTCGATCGCGGACCAGCCGCCATGGGTGGGTTCGCCGTCCGAACGCCATTCGATGTCCTTGTCGTAGACCTGCGTCAGCAGGGCGTTCATGATGCGCTTGGTGTCTGGCGGCCCGCGAAATGCAATGGCGTGACGGCGCCCGTGCAGCCAGGTGCTGAGCGCCACGTCGAACACGTCGCCGATATGGTCGAAATGATGGTGGGTGATGAAGACGTCCTTCAGGGACTCCAGCGCGATGCCTGCCCGCACCATCTGGACGACGACGCCGCGACCGGCGTCGAACAGCAAGGTTTCATCGCCGATCTTCACCGCCGTCGCAGGTCCGGCCCTTTCGGGGTCTGGGCGCGGTCCGCCGGTTCCAAGCGTCTGGATGCGCACGGGAAGCTCCGTGCCTGTGCTGTGCTGCGTCATTATTGCTCCAAGGTGAAACCGGTCGTGCGAATGATGCCGCCCCAGACCTCGTTGTCGAGCCGCACCCGTTCAGCGAATTCGGCGGCCGACGGATAGCGTGTGCGCAAGTCCTGCTGCGCAATCTGCCGCTGCACCTCCGGCGCCTTCAGCGCCGCGGCCAGGGCCTGGTTGAGCCTTTCGGCCTGTATTGCATTCGTGCCCTTCGGCGCGAAGAAGCCGTACCACAGCGACACATCTTCCATGTCGCGCAGGCGCGGCACGGCCTGCGACATGGTGGCGACGTCCGGCAACAGGGGAGAGCGCTCCTTGCCCGTCACGCCCAGTATCCTTATGCGCCCTTGTTTGTGCAGTTCCACGGCTTCGCCCGAGGTAACGATCGCCGCCTGGATCTCGCCGCTCTGTACCGCGATCAGCACCGGCGCCGCGCCCTTGTAGGGAATGTGGAGCATGTCCAGCCCCGCCGCGCGGTTCAGCATCACGCCCAGGAAGTGCGACGGGGTTCCGGCGGACATGGAGCCATAGTTGACGGTGCCCGGCCTGGCCTTGGCATACTCGATGAACTCGACGAGATCCCCAGCCCGAACGGTGGGCGCGGTCACCAGGGCCAGACTGAAATCGCCCAGTTCCGCCACGGGCGTCAGATCGCGGACGGGATCGAAGGACATCTTCGGGTAAAGGGCAGGGAAAAAGGCCGGCACGACCACCGGCGCCAGCAGAATCGTGGAGTCGTCCGGTTGCGCCCGCGCTACCGCCTGCGCCGCGATCAGGCTGCCTGCGCCAGGCTGGTTTTCCACCACGACGGGGCGGCCCAGCGTCTCCGTCAGGCGCTGTCCGATGACGCGGGCAAGAATGTCCAGCGCGCCGCCTGGCGGAAAGCCGACCACAATGCGCAGAGGCGCTTCCGCCGCGATTGCGAGGCCGATGACGGAGCTGGCCGCAATCAATCCACAGAGCAAGCGCCTTCCAGGGTTCATGGCTATCCGTACATTCATTGGGCTCTCCCGTATGTCCACCAAGTATCGCCAGTGCATTGCGCGTCGAATGTAGATGGCATATCTATACTTGTATATACAGGGTTGTCCCTAGCCCGCGGCCGGGGTCCGGCTTGGCCTTGCTCAAGGGTGTGCGGCCGTCGTCCGGGGGAATCCGTCCGCGCATAGAGGGGCTGCTCGATCCGCAGCGGGAAAGGCTGGGCGCCGACTCCCTTCGTAATTCACTGAAGAACCCGCCGTTTATAGGACCAAGTCCCGGACTGAATTCCCGTTCCGCCAAAACCGCCTTGGATCGTTCCGCAATGTGCGCTCCATGTCTTGGGCGGTATTTATGCCTATTTGTTTCACGGATGCACGGTAAACGTCATGGAAAAAGGGCCGGACTGCGCCGATATAAAAGGTATTTCAATAACTTGGATGTATCCGTCCGTGTTCTCTTAACAATATGAATTGTATGAATTTTTTCGTATTTGAATAATATGGACGGTATCCATGCGTGCTTTCTGGATAATCGGGATGGTATCCATCAACGCTATTTAAATAATCTGGATGGTATCTATCCATTAATTCTTGGTATTGCGAAAAAATGGGTATAAATTGCGTCCTTTTTTTCGCGAAGACTCATTACGTTCATATAGATTGGTTTGTTGCGTGGTAATACTTTTATAACAATCCAGTAATGCCTGAGCGTCAGAGGATTAGCCGAGACAGGGAGGATCCACATTGATATATGGCACGAAGAAGTGGCTGACGGCGACGCTCGCGCTCAGCGCGTCCTACGGCAGTGGCGTCACGGCCGCTGACCTGACCGTTACGTCAGGCAATACGCAGGTGTTCGACGGCTCGGCCGGCTTCCCCGGCGGAGTCGACGTCAACGGCGGCACGATGGTGATCGGCGGCAACGGTGGCGGAGCGGGCGTCACCATCAACGGGAACGTCAACGCGGCATCGAATTCCACCATCGCGGGGTTCGGCTCGATCAACGGCGATCTCAACGTGACGGGCAATTCGCGTGTCGCGCCCGGTTATTCCGTCGGCACGCCGACCGGCGTTTCCAACGGCAATCTCGTCGTCAGGGGCAACCTGTCGATGAACAATGCCGTGTTCGATTTCGAGACCGGCTACGCGGGGCTGCCCATTACGCAACCGGGCACCGGCGACAACATTACCGTCGGAGGCAACGTCGCCCTCAATAACACGACGCTGAATGTTTCGGTGAATACCCTGGGCGTCAATGCCGGCTACTACCGGATCCTGTCCTACGGCGGCACGTTGAGCGGCAACGGCCTGTCGCTGGGCACGGTCACCGGCGACTCGCTGCCCGCGGCGACCATCCAGTCGCTGACCGGCGACAAGCAGATCAACCTCATCCTGGGGCCAGGCACGACCAACTTGTGGAACGGCAACGGCGCGGCGTCCGCCACCCGGGCCGGGGGCGGCAATGGCACCTGGAGCGCCGCCAGCACGAACTGGAATAGTCCGAGCAATGCCGCGGGGGCCTTGCCCGATGGCGGATACGCCATTTTCACCGGCGCGGCCGGCACCGTGACCGTCGATGGCGGCGCCGGCCCGGTGCGCGTGTCGGGCATCCAGTTCGCCACCGATCGGTATCGCCTGCAAGGCGCTCCCATCACCCTGGTCGGCAGCGGCGGCAACCCGCCCGCGATCGTGGTGGGCGATGGCACCTATGCTTCCGGCCAATTCGTCGACACCATCGACAACCCGCTGCAAGGCACGCAGGGCTTCGTCAAGACCGGCCCGGGATCGGTGATCCTGACCGCCGACAGCAGCGGCCTCACCGGCCCCATCCTGATCGCCGACGGCGCGCTGGAGATCGACGGCAAGCTGAACGGCCCCATGGATATCGGCCGCGAAGTCGTGCTGGCGGGCGTGGGCCAGGTCGGCAGCACCAATCTCTATCCCACCGCGGTCATCTCTCCCGGCAACGATGGCTCGCCCATGGGCACGCTCACCGTCAATGGCAACCTGACCTTCGGCCAGAACACCATCTACCGCGTGCATGCCGATCCGGCCAGCAGCGCCAGCGACCGCATCCACGTCACCGGTGTCGCCTACCTCGACGGCACCGTGGCGCACGTGGGCCCCAACGGCAACTATGCGCCGCAGACGACCTACAACATCCTGACGGCGGACGGCGGCATACAGGGCCGGTTCACCGGCGCCTCGAGCGCATATGCCTTCCTGACGCCCACGCTCAGCTACGACACCAACAATGCGTTCATGACGCTCACGCGCAACGACGTGCCGATCGGCAGCGTCGGCGGCACGGGCAACGAGAGCAGCGTGGGCGGCGCGTTGGACAACGAAGCGCCTCCCTTGATGGGAAGCGGGTCGCCTTCGACGGGAAGCGGATCGTCTCCGGCTGGAAGCGAATCGTCTTCGACCGGAAATGGATTGTCTTCGATCGGAAACGGATTGCCGGCGGCCGGGAACGGCAGTGCGCCGGGTATGGCCACCGGCGCCAGCCAGGTGGCGACGGCGGTCCTCTCCATGACGCCGGACCAGGCGCGCTCGGCCTTGAAGATGCTTTCCGGCGAAGCGTACGCAAGTACCCCCAGTGTGTTGCAGAGCATGGGGGACACCGTGCGCACGCTGCCGCTGGCCCATTTGCGCGGCAACCTCGACGCGCCGGCGCTCGCCGGACGGCCCACGGCCCAATTGGGCCGTGGGCCGTCCGACGCCCTGCCGCAAAGCGGCGCATCTCCGGTCTGGGCGCAAGTATTCGGCAATTGGAGCACGTTCGGGGGCGACGGCAACGCGTCGAGCGTGAACCAATCGTCCGGCGGGCTCTTCGTCGGCGGCGACGGCGCGGTGGGCGGCGGCTGGCGATTGGGCGGCGCGCTGGGCTACATCGGCAGCCACAGCTCGATCGCCGATACCGCGTCGCGCACCAATGTCGACAGCTATACGGCGACGTTGTTCGGCGGACGGAATTTCCCCGCCGGCCCCGGCCATGTCCGCTTCATGGCCGGCGCGGCCTACACCTGGCACGATATCGACACGAAACGCGATGTGGCGGCCGGGAGCCTGGCCCAGCGGCTCGAGTCGTCCTATCACGCCTCGTCGACGCAAGTGTTCACCGAACTCGGCTACCACCTGCCGCTGGGCGACGCCTACAGCATTGAACCCTACGCCGGCGTGGCGTGGAACCAGTTGCGCACTCGCGACTTCGACGAAACTGGCGGTACGGCCGCCCTGCACGGGGCGGGAAGTTCCGACGATGTGACGAGCACCACGCTGGGACTGCGCGGCGCATGGCTGTTCGGTTCCGACCGCGCGCCGGGCCGCCTGACCGCAACGCTGGGCTGGCGCCACGCCATGGGCGATGTGAAGCCGAGGCAGGAACTGGCTTTCGAAGGCGGCAGCACGTTCTCGGTGACGGGCGTTCCGATCGCGCGCGATGCCGCCGTGCTCGGGCTAGGCGCCGAAATGGCCATCACGCGCAACACGACGGCCAGCGTCGCCTACGACGCGCAGTTCGGTGGCGGCAACCGGCAGCAGTCCGGCCAGCTCAAGCTGGCCATGCGTTTCTAGACCGGTGGCAGGCGGGTGGGCAGGCGTCGCGATCGCGACGTCTGCGGCCAGCCGGAATCCGAGCAACATGGCCAAGGTTGACAACATGGCCATGTTAACTAAAATGGCCATGTTAAATCCGTTCCGCCATGGCCGCCCCACCATCTCCCAACAAACGCGCAATGTCTGCCGAGCAGCACGTAGCCGATTTCTTTCGAGCCAACGATTGGGCCGTCGAGATGCTACCTCGCGGCCCGAACGGCGCGGACTTGATCCTCCAGCGTGGAACGCGACGGTTCATTGTCGAGATTAAAGCGCTCTCCGAAAGCCGCGCCGATCGTGTGATACCGCTGCTCTCGATGGCGATCCTTCAAGCCCGTGCCGCAGCCGAACAGTTTGACGATGCCCTTCCCCTCGCGATCGTCTGCGTGCCGGACGTGTCCCCGTCTTTGGCCAGGCATGTGAACGCATTTGCCCAGAGATTTGCGAAGGATGTATCCGTCGGCCTCATCGCGAGACGTGGTGGGCAGTATTTCTGCGGCGCGGCGTTCCAAGAGCTGAGCCGATTGCCAGAGGAACCCAGGCGCACTGCCGCCACGCATCCACCCCAGCCCATCAACCTGTTCTCGGATCTCAACCAGTGGATGCTGAAGCTCCTCTTGGCGAGGGAACTGCCCGAAGGCTTGTTGAATGCCCCGCGCAAGAAGTTTCGCAACGGCTCCGAACTGGCCGAAGCAGCGCGGGTGTCCGCCATGAGCGCATCCCGATTTCTGCAGCAGTTGCGCAGCGAAGGGTATCTGAGCGATTCGTCCCCCTACCTGAAACTCGTCCGTCGCGAAGCGCTGTTTCGCCGCTGGAGCGCTGCCACGATGCGCTCATGTCCGGAGATGCCATGCCGCTTTCTTCTACGGATGCCTGTCCTTCCGCAAATCCAAGGCCTATTGGGCGGACATACGGAAGACGCTTGTCTGGGGCTTTTTGCCGCCGCCGATGAACTGGATATCGGGCACGTCAGTGGCGTGCCGCCGTATGTCTATGTCCACAAGCTGCCCCGGCCGGGTTCTCCGGACTGGCCGGAGCTGATCGCTCATCCCTCCGAACGGCCAGACCTGATCTTGCGGCAAGCCGTTTTTCCGCAGTCGACGTTCAGGGGGGCTATCGATCGAAACGGGGTAATGGTGTCTGACGTTATCCAGATATGGCTGGACGTCATGCACCATCCGGCACGGGGTGCTGAACAAGCCACGCTGATCTATAAGAAATTTCTTTTGCCGATTGTCGGGGACTGAGGCCGATGAACGACCTGGAAGCTTTCACGCGATTGGCGCAGGCGCTGGCTCCCTGGCGCCGGCAGTTGATTTTCATTGGAGGGTGGGGGCATCGCCTCCACCGGCTGGATCGAAGGGCAAATCAGCCGGATTACCAGCCCGTGTTCACTCGCGATACGGACCTCGCATTTGCCAACACGGAGCCCATGGAAGGCGACATCAAGCAAGCGCTGATGCAGCATGGATTCCAAGAGGAGTTGAGCGGTGACCACCGGCCTCCCGCGGCGCACTATACGCTTGGCGACGAGGCTGGGGGCTTCTACGCCGAATTCCTCACGCCTCTGGTAGGAAGCGGCTATAAGCGAGGGGGCGTGCCTGATGCGACTATGGCGAAGGCCGGTATTTCAGCTCAGAAGATCCGACACCTGGACATTCTTCTCGTCGATCCTTGGGTGATCAGCCTTGGGCACGATGACGGCGTTCTCCTGCCGGAGCGAATGGACGTTCAGGTGGTCAACCCCCTGTGTTTCATGGTCCAGAAATTCCTGATCCAACAATATCGACCGGCAAACAAAAGGGCCCAGGACGTTCTGTACCTCTATGACACCGTCGAGCTTTTCGGCGCGTTGCTGGATGAATTCAATGCGCACTGGCATGCGCGTGTCGCGCTAGAACTCGGAAATCTGGCCGACGATGTGCGAAGACTCAGCGTGCAAACATTCGCCGAGGTCAATGATCTGGTTCGCGAAGCCGCGCGCATCCCCGCCGATCGCAATCTATCCCCGCAGCAAATACAAGCGACATGCAGGTACGCGTTCGAGCGCATGCTGCGTTAGCGCGTTGTCCTGTGGCGAGGTAACGGCAGCGCGGAGCGAATTCGGGCCTCAAGAAGGGCCTTGAAAACACTGGCTGCGTGGACATCCGTGGACGTCCTGCGGGCGCTCCAAAAAAAAGGAGCCGAAGCTCCCATTTTCTGCACTCCATGGCCCTCTGTGAACTCTCATGGAGGTTTTATTGGAGCGGGAGACGAGACAGGCACTAGGGCGCTAAATCCTTGTTTCCCAATCACATTCTTCGCCGCCGTGAGCAGCGAAGGCCTGAATTATAGCCTTGTTCTTCGCCCTCGGCAACAAAACTCATCCAACAACTTCCATCAGCGTCCAAGGACTGCCATTTCATCCCCTGACAACCGACGCAGAATACACGGCTACCAGAGGCCCGCCCCTGCAACGCCGCTCGACACTCAGGTCTCCTTGCGTCAGGAATGGCATCAGCATCGAACGTTGAGACCGCGCTTGGTTTGATGCCGTGCGCACCACAGCCCAAGGCTGTTCGTGATGAAGGCCAAGCGGCGAGCAAGGAAAGATGGGGCGCATGTTCACATCACCTGGTCAGCTGGCGACCGTGTGGGAGCGGCGCGCAACAGCCTCAAACTGGCCACAGCCCAGGATCGCTGGATGCTATGTCGATATATCAGGATGCCAGAACAAGCATCACACGCGCGGTTTTCTCTGCGTCCCTCTGGACGTTGAGCAACGACTGCGCCCCAGCGCGACTTGTGAAACCGTAGGGATATCAGACCATAGCGAATCGGTCTTGATACGCCTGACGCACCCCATGACGCTGGCACCGTGAGCGCCATTGTCGAGCGTGCTTCTTCCTTGTTACTCGACGGGCCGGCAACTGGTCGATTCTTGCACATTGAGCAAGAGAGGGCCACCTGTGGCGGATGCCATGATCTCGTCCGCCCACGTTCCGGGGCATTCGTCCCTGGCATCCGCCACAGGCATAACGACACAACAGCCCTTGGCAGGGCGAGAAAGGAGCCGGTGATGTAGCGCTTCCGAAAGGAGACGAAAACATGCACAAGGAGCCACCATTATCAAAGGTGTTCTATCGTCCCATCGAAGCTGCCATACGGTGGGCTGGGTTGTTGCGGTACAAGGCGTCGATCCTCGCCTCGATCGCATCACCGCGGTGCCTGCCGCAGACATTGGACTGCCCGCGATGGAACGAGTGTCGGCTGTACTCGGAACGCATCTACGACGGCATCCTCAACTCGGAACTGCCCTTTGGCAAGAACGGGATCACGCTCAATGACCCAGAGTTGGTGAGTTCACCCGATCTGACCATCCGCCACGTCGATCTGAAACGCTGGATGCGCACTCACTATCCTGAGCATCGACCCGGATTCCTGTTCAGCCGCAGCGAGCGCATGGCGCATCCCTCCATCACCCTGGAAACAGGACAGGCAATCCTGCTGGAACGGCAGGCTCTGCAGGCCGCGCTGGACCATAGCCGGCGTGAGATGCGCAAACTTCAAGCGCAACACGAAGCCTTGCTCAAGCAGTCCGCGGTGCTGTTGGCATCCAAGCAGTGCGCGATCAGTGATCGAGCGGAGACCACGTACCTGAACATCATCGGTGGCATGCTGACGCTGATGC
Organism: Achromobacter veterisilvae; assembly: GCF_900496975.1. Lineage (GTDB taxonomy): Bacteria > Pseudomonadota > Gammaproteobacteria > Burkholderiales > Burkholderiaceae_B > Achromobacter > Achromobacter veterisilvae. The sequence continues at coordinate 6,017 of NZ_UFQC01000002.1, read as the reverse complement.
TGGGTCAATCCCCATCGGGTGTGCCGTACTCCAGCTTCAAGACGCAGGAGGCAATCGTCACCGCATTGCTCGCCCACTATGGCGGCACCATGGGCATCACGGAGCGAACCTTGAACGGCAAGTTCGCCAACGCCAGGAAGAATGTGCGTAGCGCAGCCGCGTGAATTCTTCCATCTTGTATGTGCAGTCTCGGAGATTGCATTTGCAATGTCTTTTTGCAGCCATGTCTATTGAATAGAGGTCACGCCAACAAACGCCACTGAGCGTTCAGGAGTGACCGCCATGTCGCAAGTACCTGTACTGCCACCGCACGAGCGCCGCATCCTGCGGCTCGATGAAGTTGAAGCGAAGTCCGGCTTCAAACGCGCCCACATCTACAACCTGATGAAGAAGCGCCAGTTTCCACAGGCGTTGCGCCTTGGCGTGCGCGCGGTGGGCTGGGATTCGGTCGAGATCGATCAGTGGATCGCCGAACGCCTTAACAACCGCACCTGACTCGCTCCCCCTCGGACTTCCCATCGCCAAACGGAGAGCGCCATGCAGGTCGTATCCATCATTTCAACGAAAGGTGGCGTCGGCAAGACGACCACGGCCGCCAACCTCGGCGGGCTCGCCGCGGACGCGGGGCTGCGCGTGCTGCTGCTCGATCTCGACGTGCAGCCCACCTTGTCCTCCTACTACGATCTGGCTCACCGCGCGCCCGGCGGCATCTATGAGCTGCTGGCGTTCAACGAGCGCGGTCTCGACCAGCTCGTGTCCCGCACCATCATCGCGGGCCTGGACCTGGTGCTCTCGAACGACCACCGGGGTGAACTGAACACCTTGCTGCTGCACGCGCCAGACGGGCGCCTGCGGTTGCGCCACCTGCTGCCGGCGCTGGCGCCGCTCTATGACCTGGTGCTAATCGACACCCAAGGCGCGCGCTCGGTGCTGTTGGAGATGGCGGTGCTCGCCTCCGGCCTGGCGCTGTCACCCGTGACCCCGGAAATCCTTGCGGCCCGCGAACTGCGGCGCGGCACCATGCAGTTGCTGGAGGACATCGCGCCGTATCGGCACCTTGGCATCGAACCGCCACCGCTGCACCTACTCATCAATCGTGTCCACCCCGTGTCCGCCAACGCACGCATGATCCAGCAGGCGCTGCACGACCTATTTCAGGATCACACGGGCATCCGCGTGCTGGGCACCGACGTGCCGGCCATCGAAGCCTATCCGCGCGCTGCAACCCGCGGCATGCCGGTGCATCGCGTCGAGTATCGACAGCCACCAGGCAGAGTTGCGCCCGCTGCGCTCGACACCATGCGCACGCTCGCCGGCGAACTGTTCCCGCAGTGGCAAGACAGATTCGCCCGCGTGTCCGGCCGTCCTCCACGTTCTATTGAAACCGGGAGGTCCCGTGGCGAGCGCACATGAACTGTCCCGTGGCCACAAGCGACTGCGCGCCCTGATCGAGTTTGCGGTGAGCGAAGGCTGGCACGTCAAACGTACTCGGGGTGGACACCTCAAATTCACCAAGACCGGCTGCGCCGCCATCTACACCAGCTCGACAGCGAGCGATTACCGGGCAGACCTCAATGCCCGTGCGCAGATCCGCCGAGCCGAGCGCGAGGCCCGCATGGCCCGGCCCGCCAACGCCGAGGGATGCGGCCATGGCTGAGATGACCTCCCAGGACATGGCCGGCAAGCTGCTTGCCGCCGGGTTCGAGCGCAGTGGGCCATCGGCCACGGCTTTGAGTGACCCCATCGCCGACACGCCGATGGTCGTGACGCTGGACCAGTTGCGGCCCTACGACCACGATCCCCGCAAAAAGCGCAACTCGGCCTACGATGAAATCAAGGCCTCCATCCGCGAGCGCGGCCTGGATGCGGCGCCAGCCATCACACGCCGTCCTGGCGAGGCGCACTACATCATCCGCAACGGCGGCAACACCAGGCTGGCGATCCTGCGCGAACTCTGGACAGAAACGAAGGACGAGCGCTTCTTCCGCATATCGTGCCTGTTCCGGCCGTGGCCTGCGCGCGGGGAGATCGTCGCGCTGACCGGGCACCTCGCCGAGAACGAACTGCGTGGCGGCTTGACGTTCATCGAGCGCGCCCTCGGCGTCGAGAAGGCGCGCGAGTTCTATGAAGCGGAAAGCAGCACGACCTTGAGCCAGTCCGAGCTGGCCCGTCGCTTGGGCGCCGACGGCTTCCCCGTGCAGCAGTCACACATCAGCCGCATGGCCGATGCGGTGCGCTACCTGCTGCCTGCGATCCCGACCGTGCTGTATGGTGGCCTCGGTCGCCACCAGGTCGAGCGGCTGTCGGTCATGCGCAAGGCCAGTGAGCGCACGTGGGAGCACTATGCCAAGGGCCGCTCCCTGCCGCTCGACTTCGACAGTTTCTTCCAAGAAGTGCTGTCGCAGTTCGATACCCAGGCCGACGAGTTCTCGCCGCAGCGTGTGCAGGACGAGTTGATCGGTCAGATGTCCGAGCTGCTGGGCATCGACTACGACGTGCTTGCCCTGGACCTGACCGAATCCGAGAGCCGCCACCGCGCCCTGGTCAGCGACCCAACCCCGCCATCGGCGCCGCCGGCATTGCCTGAGCCTGGGGCCATCGCACGGCCGCCGATTGAACCGGCACCGTCCCCCGCCACAGCAGCACATTCTGCAGGCCACTCTGCCGCCGCGCCGACAAGGCCCCAGGACGATGCGGCCCCGCGTGAGGCATCCGCAGCCACCCCTGCGGCAGCGGCTGGCGATCTACTTGACGAGCACATCGTCTCTCCGGCACCCACGACGCAGCGGCTCCAGTCCATCCAGCGCATGGTCGCCGACCAGTTGGGCGATGCGCTTCCGCCCGACTTCTCGGCCAACGTGCTGCAGTCGATTCCCGTGCAGGCCGGTGGCCTCTATCCCATCTCGGACATCTGGCATATCGACCCAGGTCTCGACGCACCCGGCCGCCTGCGCGTCCACATCGCGCAGTTCGCGCGCGAGATCGCGGGCGAGGTCGACCTGGACGCGTGTGTCGAGGATCGTTCAGATGGCATCGGGTTCGCGTGTCGTGCCCCGACCCAGGTTTCGTCGCCGCTCGCACGTGCCGTGCTCGCGCTGCTGGTTTCCCTGGCCGGTCAGCAGTCGGCCGACGTGGGCTTGGACGGCGGGCACTTCGTCACCGACCTGCCAGCGCTGTTGCACGGCCAAGGCCAACGTCATGCCGACGGGGCCCGGCGATTGAGCGACACCGCGCTGGTCAAGCTGTTTCGTCTGCTGCGGCTGGCCCGGCGCCTGCTGGATCTGGAAGCCGGCGCTCTCGGTCCTGGGACCTGAGCGAGGGAGGCCCGCATGTCCGCACCTAACCCACTCAACCAGGCCGTCATCGCGCAGGCGCTCTACGATCTGCGCAACGGGCAACTGCGCCGCTGCAAGGCGATGGGATTCGGTGAGGAAGAATTGGATGCGCTCAAGCATCCGGCGCTGATCAGCGTACTGGCCAATGCCAGCGTCTCGTGGTGCTCTGTCTCGGTGAACCGGGAAGTGCTCCGGCGATTGCTCAAACAGGCGCAGGACGTGGAGAAGGAGATCGCCACCGTCGATCGCATGTTGCGCCTGGGGGCCAGTACGGAAATGGCGAGCCGTTTTTATGGGCTGACGCACCAGGAAGTCGCGCTACGGCGTGAAGTTCTCGGCCTGCCCAAACGCAAGGGGCGCCATCCGGTTCTGGACGAGGAGCAGGACACCGAGCTGTGGCGACGCTGGAAGGCCGTGACCAGCAGCAGGAATGTCGAGCTGGAGGATGAGACCTCGGTTCTTGATGCGGCAATGGACCTCGCCGAAGGCATGGAACTGCCGCTGTCGGTGGTCTGGGCTGCGATCAAGAACTGGATCGATCAGGGATTGGGTTGAGTCATGGCCGTGGACGACGCTGCACCACGAGCACCACGCCAAGGCCCGGTCGCCCTCGCTGATCTGTTCGACAGCGCGCTGAAAGACCTTGCACCGAAACCTCGCCCGCCCGCGTCCGCGCCAGCTCCCGCATCCGCAACATCTCCTGTCTCCGCAACCGGCGACGGTTTTCTGTTCAGCGGCAATCGGCACGAGAGCGTGCCGCGACGGCTGTTCCTGGACCGACGCCTGACGCCGCTGGAACGCAATGCCTGGCAAGTCTTTCGGATGATGCTCAACGAGGATGGGGTCACGGCGTTTCCGACGTATGAGCAACTTCGCCCGTGGCTCGCGTCAATGCCCTGCGCCGGACAGGCCTCTCACGAGACCGTGGCACGGGCGCTGACGCTGTTGCGCCTGACTCGCTGGTTGAGTCTCGTGCGCCGCAGGCGTGACCCCAAGACCGGGCGCATCCTCGGCAACCTCTACGTCCTGCACGATGAGCCCCTGACGCCTTTCGAGGCGATGCAGCTCGACCCGGACTACTTGGAGCTCGTCAGCCAAGCCCTGGGCCATTCGGCCAAGGCCGTCCAGGTCGTGGGCTTGCACACCCTCAAGGAAATCGCCGAAGACCCGTTGTTGTCTGGCCGCACGTTGCCCTCGCGGCTGCAGGTCCTTGCCGAACGCCTCGCGAGCCAGGGCATTGGGTCGCAGGAGAGTTATCCACAGAAGGATAGGGTTCACGATTCCGAAGAAGGGGCGCCGAGCCTTCTTCGGAATTCTGATGACCCCTCTTCGGATTCCGAAGCAGGGCCGAAACCCGCGTCAGACGGCGCTCTTCGGAATCCGAAGCAGGACCGTACTGTACGTAGTAGTCGTATGAATGAAGTACGTACTACCGCGCGTGAGCGTGGGCAGGCGCGTGCGATGCCAGGAGTTCGCCTGCCTGATCGCTTTCTCGGCTTGAAGGAAGAGCAGCAGGCCGCCGCCATCGTGGCATTGCAGCAGGTCGATGCTCCGCTACGCCAGGCCGTGCTGGACGAATGGGCGGATCGCTGTCGCGGCAGCACCATCCGCAACCCGGCAGGCTACCTGTTCGGCATCATCCAGCGCGCCATCCGTGGCGAGTTCAACGCCTGGGCCAAGCAAGCCGGGTCAGCACCGCCACCTGCCCCTGCACGAGATGCACCGCCTGAACCACCGCGCAATGTGGTTCCACCCGAGGTGGCCCGGCAGCACATTGACCGGCTGCGCGACCTTCTGCGCAGTAGCTGAGCGCGACGAGCGACAAGGGCGTGAAGCAGACGTCGATGGCCGTCAGTAGAGCTATCCCCAGGGGATAGATGTACTACAAGCTGTAACGCCGACAGGCACGGCATGGCACTTCGGTCCAGGGGGGCCGTAATGGCGTCGGTTGCATGAGCGCACGCACCATTTGCGCGAGCAGCGCTCCATGGCTTTCGATGGAGCTATCCCCTGGGGATAGCTCGTGTCACAGGCCACCGCTGCCACGACAACCGGGTCCCGGTTCATTTCGGTTTGTTGACTGACTGCCTTCCGTTGCGTGCCGATCCTGACCGCTCCTTTTCCCAAGCGAGCGGACGCCATGGCAACCAACGAACCTCTGCAACTCAATCTCGGCTCTTTGCGCAGCGCGATGTCGCTGACGCTTCACACCCACCACGCCTCGCGCATCTGGCATGGCCGCGCCGCCGCCGAGGGGCGACCCGGCATCGTCGGCCTGAACGGCTACATCGCCGTGATGAACAAGATGAAGCGCGGCTCGGAGCAGGACGACCCGTACAGCGACTGGTGGATGTTGCGCATCGAGGAAAAGCTCGACCAGACCAGGACCACGTTGCAATCGCTGCGCGAGCAGGTTGACCAGGCACTGGCCGGCGTGCCTGCGGCGTTGAGCCTGGGTGAGAACCTCAACGTGCAGCCGGTGAAGCTCCCCTTGTTCGTGAACGCGCAGCTCGGCTTTGCCGCCGTCTATCTGCTGGCCGACTACGACGACATCGCCCGCAAGCTGATCCTCGCCCACCACACCGCGCTGATCGATCGCTCGACGTTGGAGCGCTGGCTCAACGAAGGTGCCCACGCGCTGCGCAGCCTGTTCAGCCTGGCCCAGCAATACCGCTACTCGGG
>NZ_UFQC01000021.1 GCF_900496975.1 Achromobacter veterisilvae | reverse complement strand
GCCCTGGTCGGCTGGACGGGCGCGCCGGCGGCGTATGCGCTGGCCGCGGCGCTGTCGCTGCTGGCGGCGCTGCTGCTTGCCGGCCTGCCGCGGGAAGCGCCCGCACCGCGGCCGCGGCGGCGCATGCTGAGCGAATTGCGCGAAGGCGCCGCCTTCGTCGCAGCGCATCCGCTGCTGCGCCCCGTGCTGGTCACCGCCGTCTTCTTCAACACCGCCTGGTTCGTGCTGCAGGCGGTCTACGTGGCCTATGCCGTCGAACGGCTGGGCCTGTCGGCCGCCGGCGTCGGCGCCACGCTGGGCGTGTACGGCGGCGGCATGGTGGCGGGCGCGCTGCTCGCGCCGTGGCTGGCCCGGCGCCTGTCCTTCGGCGCCATGATCGGGGCGGGCCCGCTGGCCGCGCTGGCCGCCAGCGTCCTCCTGCTGGCCACGCTGGCGCACCCGTCGGGCGCCTGGGCCGCGGCCGGGTTCTTCCTGTTCGGCGCGGGGCCGATCCTGTGGACCATCACGACCACCACGCTGCGCCAGGCGGTCACGCCCAACGCCCTGCTGGGCCGGGTCTCCGCGGTGATCGTCACCGCCACCTTCGGCGCCCGTCCCGTCGGCGCGCTGATCGGCGCCGCCCTGGCCGCCCGGGCCGGGATCGAGGCCTGCCTGTGGGTATCCACGGCGGGCTTCGCCGTGCAGTTCATGGTGCTGTTCAGTTCGCCCGTGCTGCGGCTGCGCAGCCAGCCGGAAGCCGGCGCGGCCGGATCTGTTGCGGGTTGAGCGCCGGCCATCTGTATCTGGCGGCGCCGGCCGCGGCCCGCTAGACTGCCCCGGTCATCCAACCTGGGCTCCGGACGCGCGCAGCATGCTGAAAATACTGGGAAAGGCTTCGTCCATCAATGTGCGCAAGGTGCTGTGGACCTGCGCCGAACTGCGCCTGCCGTTCGAGCGCGAAGACTGGGGCACGGGCTTTCGGCCCACCTCCGATCCGGGCTTCCTGGCCTTGAACCCCAACGCCATGGTGCCCGTCATCCAGGACGGCGATTTCGTGCTGTGGGAATCCAACAGCATCATCCGCTACCTGGCCTCGCAGTATGGCGGCCTGCCCCTGTACCCCGCCGAACCCAGGCTGCGCGCCGGCGTGGACCAATGGATGGACTGGCAGGCCACCGACCTGAACCGCTCCTGGTCCTATGCCTTCATGGCGCTGGCGCGGCAGTCCGCCGCGCACCGGGACGCCGCCGCCATCGCAGCGTCGCGTCATGCGTGGGCGCACTGCATGGGGATTCTGGAACAGCGCCTGGCGCGGACCGGGGCCTATGTCGCGGGCGGGGAATTCTCCCTGGCGGACATACCCGTGGGCCTGTCGGTGAACCGCTGGTTCCTCACGCCCTTCGACAAGCCCCGGCTGCCGGCCGTCGCGGCCTACTACGACCGGCTGGCCGAACGCGAGGGCTACCGGCTGCACGGCCGCAACGGCACGGCCTGACGCGTGCGGCTACTTCACCACGCCGCAGACCAGGCGCCCGCCTCCGCCGCCCAGGGGTTTCGGGGTATCGCTGTAGTTGTCGCCGCCCACGTGCACCATCAGCGCATGCCCTTTCACGTCGGCCAGTTTCAGGTGCGGCGCCACGACCGCCTTCTTGGCGGAGCCGTCCGCGCCGACCACGATGAAGGGCAGGTCGCCCTGGTGGCCGTCGGTCGCCAGGGGGCCCTTGTGAGCCTTGGTGCCCTTGGGATCCAGGTGTCCGCCGGCCGCGCCGCCGGGCGCCATCTGGTCGTTCACCATGCCCGGGCCGCAGGATCCTTTTTCGTGCACGTGGAAGCCGTGTTCACCGGGAGGCAGGCCCTTCAGGTTCGGCGTGAACTGGAGCCCGCCCTTGGTGTCCTTGAGGGAGATAGTGCCGGCGCTCTTGCCCACGCCATCGGCGCTCAGGAACGACATCGAGACGTTTTCCGCGGACGCGGCGGCGGAAGCGCCCGCCAGCGCAAGCGCCGTGACCAGCAACGAGATTTTCTTCATGGAGTGCCTCCAAGATTCGTGCCCGCGGGCCGCGGGCGCCCGGTATGGCATGGCCGGCCCGTTGCCTCCCATGCCGCCGAAAACAATAGCATTCGGCTCTGGCCGTCCGCCAGCAATCTTCATTCCTGATACAAACGCGCGGCGCCGGTCGGCAGGCCGGCCCGGTCAGCCGCGGAACAGCAGCACCAGCGCATGCAGCGCCACGCCGATCAGGCCGCCGACCAGGGTGCCGTTGAAGCGGATGTATTGCAGGTCGCGCCCCACGCTCAGTTCCAGTTCGTCGACCAGATGGCGTTCGTCCCAGTTCTTGACCGTGCGCGAAATGTGCTCGGTGACGCCGCTGCGCAACCGGCCGGTCAGTCGGCGGGCGGCGCCCAGGACGTGGCTGTTGATGGCCTCGCGCAGGCCGGGGTCCTCGCCCAACTTGCGGCCCAGCGCCAGCAAGGCGCTTTCCAGATGGCGCGCCAGCGCCGAGTCTTCGTTCGACAAGTCGCGCCGCAGGGCCGCGTGGATGTCGTCCCACAGCCCTTGCACGTACTCCTGCACCTTGGGATGGTCGATGGCGCGCTGCTTCAGGGCCTCGACCTGCTCGGACAGGGCGGGATCGTCCCGCAGGCGCCGGATGTAGTCCAGCACCCAGGCCTCGTAGTCGCGCCGGACGGGATGGCCGGGCTCGGACAGCACGTCGCGCAGTTCCTCCACCAGCGCCCGGGCCAGCCGGTCCGCCAGGTTGTCGGCGATGCCGTCCACCGACTTCACCACGTCCACGGCGGCGATGATGCGCGGCCATTCCTTCTTGGCGAACTTCACCAGCAGGCCCGAGGCGCGCGCCTTCACCTCTTCCTGGCCCAGGTAGCCGCCCAGTCTTTCCAGGGCGGCGTCCAGCAGTTCCTGGTGCCGCCCGTCCCGGGTCAGCAGGCCCAGCACCTCGCCCGCGGTGTCCGCCGCGTCCCAGCGGCGCAGGGTCTTCACCACGAACTCCTGGATCACGCCGCGCACCGCCCGGTCGTCCAGCAGGTCCAGCGTCTGCAAGGCCACGTTGCGGGCGCCGTCGCTCAAGGCGCGCGCCTGGCGGGGACGCGCCAGCCAGCGGGAAAGGCGCGCGGCGGGATCGAACACGCGCAGCTTCTCCATCAGCGTGTCCGGGTCCAGGAAATGGTCGCGCACGAACACGGCCAGGTTGTCGCCGATGCGGTCCTTGTTGCTGGGAATGATGGCGGTGTGCGGAATGGGCAGGCCCATCGGGCGGCGGAACAGGGCCACCACCGCGAACCAGTCCGCCAGCGCGCCCACCGTGGCCGCCTCGCAGAACGCCCGCACCCAGGCCCAGGCGCCCTGCCCGCCCATGGCATGGCTGGCGATGAAGCCGCCGATCATGGCCGCCAGCAAGGCCAGCGCCGCGATCTTCATGCGCCGCAACTGTTCGCGGCGCGCGTCGGATGCCAGGGCGGAGCGCGTCGCGTGCGCGGCGGCGGGACGGGGCGTGTCTGTCATGGGGTCTCCGGCTCGGGATGGACCCAGCATAACAATACCGGCCCGCGGCCGCGGCGCCTCAGCCCAGGGGCGGCAGCAGGTCGAACAGCAGGACCATCGCGAGGCCCGCCACGGAAACGATGGACTGCACCACCGAGATCGTCTTGGTGGCTTCGCCCATGGTCATGCCGAAGGACTCCTTCACCATCCAGAAGCCCGCGTGATTGGCGTAATTGAAGAACAGCGAGCCGCAGCCGATCGACAGCGCCAGCAGCGGCAGGTTCAGGCCCGGGTCGGCGCCCGCCAGCGGCGCCAGCAGGCCCGCGGCGCCCACGATGCCGACGGTGGCCGAACCGGTGGAGACCGACAGCAGCATGGCGATCAGCCAGCCCAGCACCAGCGGCGGCAAGGCGAACTGATGGGTGAGCTGCACGATGGCGTCGCCCACCTTGGCGCTCGTCAGCACCTGCTGGAACGCGCCGCCGCCGGCGATGATGAGCATGATGCCGGCGATGGGCTTGAGGCTCTTGCCCAGGGCATCGCGCAGCTTCTCGGCGTCGCCGCCGCGCAGGTACACGAGGGTGACGGCCGCGAACAGCACGCCCAGCAGCATCGCCACCAGCGGGTCGCCCAGGAAGGCGGCGGCCCGCAGCGCGGCGGAATCCTTGGGCAGCAGCATCTCGGCCAGCGCATGCACCAGCATCAGCAGCGCGGGCAGCAGGGCCGCCAGGACGCCCAGGCCCACGCTGGCCGCGCCGCGGCCGTCGGCCTGCTGGCGCGTCGTGGTGAACTGCTCGAGCAAGGCCTCGTCGGGGCGGGTCGCCATGCGCGGCGCGATGAAGGCGCCATACAGCGGGCCGCCGAAGACCATGGCCGGCAGCGCCGCGATGAAACCGTAGATCATGGTCGGGCCGACCGTGGTCTTCAGGGTGGCGATCGCCGTCAGCGGGCCGGGGTGCGGCGGCACCATGCCGTGCATCGCCGCCAGCGCGGCAATCACCGGAACGCCCACGTACACGTAGGCCGACCCCTTGAAGCGCTCCTGGCTTTCGAGCTTGCGCGCCACGCTGAAGATCAGCGGCAGCATCACCACCAGGCCCACCTCGAAGAACATGGGAATGCCGATGACGAAGGCCACCAGGGTCATGGCCCACGGGATCATGCGCGCGGAGGTGTGCCGCAGGATGGCGTTGGCCAGGCGTTCGGTGGTGCCGGAATCCGCCAGGATCTTGCCCAGCATGGCGCCCAGCGCGATCACCACGCCGACCGCGCCGAGCGTCTTGCCCGCGCCGTTGGTCAGGTTCTTGACGATGGCCACGGGCTCCATGCCCGTGGCGAAACCGACGCCGATGGAAACGATCAGCAGCGCCAGCAGCGGATGCATGCGGATGCGGGAGACGATGAGCGCCACCAGCACGAGGACGCTCGCCAAGGCGGTGAGCAGCAATTGGATGTCGAACGAAGACATAGTCTGGCCTGGAAAAAACGGGCGAGGCGTCGCCGGGGGGCCGGCCGCCGGGAGGAAGACGGATTTTATTCCCGCGAAGCTGAACGCCGAGTCAGGAAACGCGCGCCTGCCCTGCCGCCGGCATGAGTCCCGGCTTGCCCTCGTGGTCGGCCTGCGCGCGTTCGAGGATGAATTCGATGATCATGGAGATGGCCCGCGGGTGATGCCGGTTCGGCATGTACAGCATGTACATGCCGCGCCCGAAGATGCTGAGCCGCCATTGCGTCAGCGCGGCCAGCAGGTCGCCGCGCGCCAGGTCCTCGTGCACCACGTAGTCCGGCAGGATGCCCACGCCCAGCCCGGCGCGGATGGCGTCGCGCAGGAAGGCGTAGTTGCGCGAGATCACGGTGGGCTCCAGCACCACGTGCTGGCGGGGCTGGCCGCTGTAGTAGGCGGACAGGCGCAGCGGGCGGCCGATGACGGCGGCGCTGACGATGGGGCTGCGCGCCAGGTCTTCCGGGCGCTGGGGCAGGCCGCGGGCGGTGGCATAGGCCCGCGACGCGCAGGCCACGTAGCGGACCTGGCCCAGTTCGCGCGCGACCAGGTTCTGCGGCGGCTCGGACATGATGCGCACCGCGATGTCCACCTCGTCGCGCAGCAGGTCGTCGACGCTGTTCTCGAACAGCACGTCCAGCACGATGTCCGGATAGGCCTGCTTGAATTCCAGCAGCCAGGGCGCCATCACGAACAGGCCGTAGCCGCTGGGCACGCTGAGGCGGACCTTGCCCTGGGGCGTCTTGCCCAGCGTTTCGACCGATTCGCGGGCGGCCGCGAGTTCGTCCTGGATACTGCGGCCGTGGCGATACAGCTTCAGTCCTATTTCGGTGGGTTCGACGCGCCGCGTTGTGCGCCGCACCAACTGCATGCCGACCGAACGTTCAAGCTGGGCCAGGTGATAGCTGACGTTGGCCCGCGTCATTTTCAGGCGGCGCGCCGCCTCGCTCAGATTGCCCGCGTCCAGGATCTCGACCAGCAAGGTCAGGGATTTGGTGTCCATGCCGCGTCTCCTTCGTGCGCTTGCCAGCAGGCATTGTCAAATTTTCTTATACGTAGTGTCAATTATAGATGCCATTGTCAAGACATATTTACTAGGAAAGAATAAGGCCACAAAAAAGGCGGGCCGCCCCCTGGCCTGCCAGACGACGCCCTCGCGGCCCCTTCCCCGGGACCCGCCCGCGGCGGCGCCCGAACGGAGACACTGTCCATGACAGACCGCGCAAGCACCGGCGCCGCCCGCGCGCGCCGCTATGAAGACGTTCTTGTGGTCACCATCGACCATCCGCCGGTCAACGCCCTGAGCGCGGCCGTGCGCGCCGACCTGGCCGCGGCCGTGCGCGCCGACCTGGCCGCGGCCGTCCGCGACGCGCAGGCCGACCCGCAAGTCCGCGCCATCGTCCTGGCGGGCGCCGGCAGGAACTTCATCGCGGGCGCCGACATCCGCGAATTCGGCAAGCCGCCGCAGCCGCCCGCCCTGCCCGACGTCTGCAACCAGATCGAAGCCAGCGCCAAGCCCGTGGTGGCCGTGCTGCACGGCGCCGCGCTGGGCGGCGGACTGGAAGTGGCGCTGGCCGCCCATTACCGCGTCGCGCTGCCCGGCGCCCGGCTGGGGCTGCCCGAAGTGACCCTCGGCCTCCTGCCCGGCGCCGGCGGCACGCAGCGCGCCCCGCGTCTCATGGGCGCGCAGGCGGCGCTGGACCTGATGCTGTCCGGCAAGCACCTGTCCGCCGACGAGGCCTTGAAAGCCGGGCTGGTGGACGCGCTCGCCGGCGAAAGCGATGCGCTCGATGCCGGCCTGGCGTACGCCCGGCAATTGCTGGCCGGGCGCGCCGGCCCGCGCCGCACGCGCGATGCCGGCGCCGCGCTGGCGGACCGGCCGGCCGCGCTGGCCGCGGTGGACGCCGCCGCCGACCGCGTGGCCAAGACGGCGCGCGGGCTTTTCTCGCCCGCCCGGATCGTCGAGGCCGTGCGCGCGGCCATCGAGCTTCCCTTCGACGAAGGCCTGCGCGCCGAGCGCGCCCTGTTCCTGCAATGCCTGGACAGCCCGCAGCGTGCCGGACTGGTGCACGCCTTCTTCGCCGAGCGCGAAACGTCGAAGATCCCCGGACTGGAACAGGCCCGGCCGCGCCGCGTGGAACGGGTCGGCATCGTGGGCGGCGGCACCATGGGCGCCGGCATCGCGGTATCGGTGCTGGACGCCGGACTGCCGGTGGTGATGGTGGAACAGGACGAGGCCGCCCTGGAACGCGGCCGCGCCCGGGTCGCCCAGGTCTACGACCTGCTGGCCGGCAAGGGGCGGATCAGCGCGGACGAACGCGCCGCGCGCCTGGCGCGCTTCACCGGCGCGACCGGCTACGACGCGCTGGCCGACGCCGACCTGATCGTCGAGGCCGTGTACGAAGACATGGACGCCAAGCTCGCCGTCTTCGCGCAACTGGACCGGGTGGCCAAGCCGGGCGCGGTGCTGGCCACCAACACCTCGTACCTGGACGTGGACCGCATCGCGGCCGCCACGCGCGGTCCCGCCGACGTGCTGGGCCTGCATTTCTTCTCGCCCGCCAACGTCATGAAACTGCTGGAAGTGGTGGTGGGCAGCCATACCGCGCCGGACACGGCCGCCACCGGCTTCGAATTCGCGCGCCGGCTGCGCAAGATCCCGGTGCGCGCCGGCGTGTGCGACGGTTTCATCGGCAACCGCATCCTGGCCACGTACCGGCAGGCCGCGGACATGATGATGGAAGACGGCGCCTCGCCCTACGACATCGACGCCGCGGTGCGCGCCTTCGGCTACCCAATGGGGCCCTACCAGATGATGGACCTCGCGGGCGGCGACATCGGCTGGGCCACGCGCAAGCGCCGCGCCCCCACCCGCGATCCCGCGCTGCGCTACGTGCAGATCGCCGACCGCCTGTGCGAACGCGGCTGGTTCGGCCAGAAGACCGGGCGCGGCTACTACCTCTATCCCGACGGCGCGCGCCAGGGCCAGCAGGATCCCGAGGTGCTCGCCATCGTCGACGCCGAACGCGCGCGCGCCGGGGTGAGCCCGCGCGCCTTTACGCAGGAGGAGATCCAGCGCCGCTACCTGGCCGCCATGATCAATGAAGCCGCCAACGTGCTGCGCGAAGGCATCGCGCTGCGCCCGTCCGACATCGACGTGGTGGCGGTGTCCGGCTACGGCTTTCCGCGCCACCGCGGCGGGCCGCTGCACTACGCCGACAGCGTCGGCCTGCCCGGCATCCTGGCCGATCTGCGCGAGTACGCCAAGGAAGACCCGGCGTTCTGGTCGCCTTCGCCGCTGCTCGTCGAACTGGCCGATGCCGGCCGCGATTTCGCCAGCCTGAACCGGGCTGCCTGATTCCCCTCTTTCCATAGGTCTCTCCATGCGCGAAGCCGTTATCGTCTCCACCGCCCGCACGCCCATCACCAAGGCCGGACGCGGCGAATTCAACCTGATCGCCGGTCCCACGCTGGCGGCGCACGCCGTGCGCGCGGCGGTCGAACGCGCCGGCGTGGATCCGGCGCTGATCGAGGACGCCATCATCGGCTGCGGCTACCCCGAGGGCGCCACCGGCCGCAACATCGGCCGCCAGGCCGTGGTCCGCGCCGGCCTGCCGGCCAGCGTGGGCGGCGCGACCGTCAACCGCTACTGCGCGTCGGGGCTGCAGGCCATCGCCACGGCCGCCAGCCGCATCGTGATGGACGGCGCGCCCGCCATGATCGCGGGCGGCGTGGAATGCGTCTCGCAGATCCGCACCCGCGACGACGGCGTCAGCGGCATGGACCCCTGGATCGTGGCCAACAAGCCCGAGCTCTACCTGCCCATGATAGAAACCGCCGACATCGTCGCGGCGCGCTACGGCATCGGCCGCGAAGACCAGGACCGCTTTGCCGCGCAAAGCCAGGCGCGCGCCGAGGCCGCGCAGGCGGCCGGCCGCTACCGCGAAGAAATCATCGCCGTCACCACCACCATGTCCGTCACGGACCGCGCCACCGGCGCCGTCAGCGAACGCGAAGTGACGGTGGACCGGGACACCTGCAACCGCCCGGGCACCACCTACGAGGCCCTGGCCGCGCTGGCGCCGGTGCGCGGGGCCGGCCAGTTCGTCACGGCGGGCAATGCCTCGCAGTTGTCGGACGGCGCCGCGGCCTGCGTGCTGATGGAGGCCGCGGAAGCGCAACGCGCCGGCATCCAGCCGCTGGGCGCTTTCCGCGGCCTGGCCATCGCGGGCTGCGAGCCCGACGAAATGGGCATCGGACCGGTCTACGCCGTGCCCAAGCTGCTGGCCCGCCACGGCCTGTCCGTGCAGGACATCGACCTCTGGGAACTGAACGAAGCCTTCGCCTCGCAGGCCCTGTACTGCCAGCAGAAGCTGGGCATCCCGATGGACCGCCTGAACGTGGACGGCGGCGCCATCGCGCTCGGCCATCCCTTCGGCGTCACCGGCGCCCGGCTGGCCGGCCACGTGCTGATCGAAGGCCGCCGCCGCGGCGCGCGCTACGCCGTCGTCACGATGTGCGTGGGCGGCGGCATGGGCGCGGCCGGACTGTTTGAAATCTATTGAGGGATCCCCATGGACCTGGAATTCACCCCCGAAGAAAACGCCTTCCGCGACGAAGTGCGGGCCTTCCTGGCCGAGCACCTGCCCGAACGCCTGTCGGCCAAGGTCGCCGGCGGCAAGCTGCTGGCGCGCGCCGACATGGTCGAATGGCACGCCATCCTGAACCGCCGGGGCTGGCTGGCCAGCCACTGGCCCGTGGAATACGGCGGCACCGGCTGGAGCACCGTCGAGAAATACATCTTCGACGAGGAATGCGCGCTGGCCGCCGCGCCGCGCATCGTTCCGTTCGGCCTGAGCATGCTGGGGCCCGTGCTGATCAAGTACGGCACCGAGGCGCAGCGGCGCCATTGGCTGCCCCGCATCCTGGACGGCGCCGACTGGTGGTGCCAGGGCTATTCCGAGCCGGGCGCCGGGTCGGACCTCGCCTCCGTCAAGACCACGGCCGTGCGCGACGGCGACAGCTACGTCGTCAACGGCCAGAAGACCTGGACCACGCTGGGCCAGTACGCCAACATGATCTTCTGCCTGGTGCGCACCTCGCACGAAGGCCGCCGCCAGGAAGGCATCAGCTTCCTGCTGATCGACATGCGGAGCCCCGGCGTGGAGGTCCGCCCCATCATCACGCTGGACGGCGAACACGAGGTCAACGAGGTGTTTTTCTCGGACGTGCGGGTGCCGGCCGGCAACCTGGTGGGCGAGGAGAACCGCGGCTGGACCTGCGCCAAGTACCTGCTGACCTACGAACGCACCAACATCGCGGGCGTGGGCCAATCGGCCGCCGCGCTCGCGCGCCTGCGGGCGGTGGCGGCCCGCCAGCGCAGGAACGGCCGCCCCCTGGCCCAAGACCCCGACTTCGCCGCCCGCCTGGCGCGCGTCGAGATCGAACTGGCCAATATGCGCACCACCAATCTGCGCGTGGTGGCCGCGGTGGCGGGCGGCGGCGCGCCGGGCGCGGAAAGCTCCATGCTGAAAATACGCGGCACGCAGATACGGCAGGAGATCAGCGCGCTGAACCGCCGCGCCATGGGCCCCTACGCCCGGCCCTTCGTGCCCGAGGCGCTGCACGACGGCTACGGCGGCCGGCCGATAGGCCCCGAAGGCGCCGAGAGCGCCGCGGCACAGTACTTCAATCAACGCAAGCTGTCGATCTTCGGCGGCTCCAACGAAATCCAGAAGAACATCATCTCGAAGATGATTCTCGGGCTGTGAGGGCTGGCCATGAATTTTGAACACACCGAAGACCGCCGCATGCTCTCGGACATGCTGCGCCGCTTTGTCGCCGAGCAGTACGACTTCGCCACGCGCGACCGCCACGCCCGGTCCGAGCGGGGCTACAGCATCGAACTCTGGCGCCGCTACGCCGAACTGGGCGCCATCGGCGCGCTGTTCGCCGAGGCCGACGGCGGCCTGGGCGGCACCGGGTTCGACATCTCCGTCGTCTTCGAGGCGCTGGGCCGCGGCCTGGCCGTCGAACCCGTCCTGGACGCCCTCATGGTCGGCAGCGCCATCGCCGCGGCCGGCACGCCGGCCCAGCGCGAAACGCTCGACGGCCTGATCGCCGGCGCCCTCACCGCCTCGCTGGCCCACGCCGAGCCCGGCTCCGGCTATGAGCTGTCGCAGGTCGGCGCCCGCGCCGAATGGCGGCCCGGCGGCTGGGTGCTCAACGGCGCCAAGGCCGTCGTCACCGCCGGCGAGCACGCGGACCTGTTCCTGGTTTCGACCCGCAACGCGGGCGCGCCGGACGACGAGGCCGGCATCAGCCTGTTCCTGGTCGGCGCGAACACGCCCGGCCTGACCGTGCGCGGCTATGGGCTGATCGACGGCGGCCGCGCCGCGGAACTCGAATTCGACGGCCTCGCGCTGCCCCCGGAAGCGCTGCTGGGCGAAGCCGGCGCGGGCTACCCGGTGCTGGAACGCGCCATCGGCCGCGGCGTCCTGGCCTTGTGCGCGGAAGCCGTGGGCGCCATGGATTGCGCCCGCGACGCCACCCTGGAATACCTGCGCACGCGCCGCCAGTTCGGCGTGCCCATCGGCAGCTTCCAGGCGCTGCAGCACCGCATGGCGGACGTGCTGCTGGAAATCGAGCAGGCGCGCTCGGCCGTGATCAACGCCGCGGCGGCCCTGGACCACCCCGACCGCGCCACGCGCGAGCGCGCGCTGTCCGCCGCGAAATACACCATCGGCCGCACCGGCACGCTGGTGGCCGAAGAAAGCATCCAGTTGCACGGCGGCATCGGCATGACCTGGGAACTGCCGCTGGCGCACTACGCCAAGCGCCTGGTCATGATCGATCACCAGCTCGGCGACGAAAGCCATCACCTGGCCCGTTTCATTGCCCTGGCCCCTCAGGAGTAACGCCATGGACACCGGTATCCCGCCCCCCGACAGCCTGGACCTGCCCCTGGAAGGCATCCGGGTCCTGGACCTTTCCCGCGTGTTCGCCGGTCCGCTGTGCGGCCAGGTGCTGGCCGACTTCGGCGCCGAAGTCGTCAAGGTCGAGCACCCGGTGCGCGGCGACGACACCCGCGACTGGGGCATGCGCATCGGCAAGACCGAAACCACGTACTACAACAGCATGAACCGCAACAAGCGGTCCATCACCCTGGACCTGCAGTCCACGGAAGGCGTGGAGATCGTCTACCGCCTGCTGCCGCAGTTCGACGTGGTGATCCACAATTTCAAGAGCGGCGGCGCCGAAAAGCTCGGCCTGGGCTACGCCCGGCTCAAGGCCTTGAAGCCCGACCTGATCTATTGCGCCATCGGCGGCTACGACAGTTCGGGTCCCGAAGCGGCGCGCCCCGGCTACGACCTGGTCATCCAGGGCGAAACCGGCCTGATGGCGATCAACGGCGAAGCGCAACAGCCGCCGCTGAAGTTCGGCGTCGCCGCGGTGGACATGATGACAGGCATGTACGCCGCGCAGGCCGTGCTGGCGGCGCTGCTGCGGCGCGAACGCACCGGCCGCGGGCGCCTGATCGAAATGGCGCTGTACGACTGCGGCATCATGGTCACCAGCTACTACGGCCTGGACGCCTTGCTGCTGGGCCACGACCCCCAGCGCTTCGGCAACGCCCATCCTTCGATCGTTCCCTATGGCATGTTCGAAGCCGCCGACGGGCCGCTGATCATCGCGGTGGGCACCAACGCGCAGTTCGACAAGTTCTGCCGGCAGGTGATCCTGCGGCCCGACATCGTCGAAGACCCCCGCTATGCCACCAATGTCGAGCGGGCGAAGAACCGCCTGGGCCTGTTGCCCATGGTGACCGCGCTGATCCGCGAATTTCCCCGCGACCTGCTGCTGCAGCGCCTGGCCGACGCCGGCATTCCCTGCGGCAAGGTCCTGGGCCTGCACGAAGCCCTGACCAGCCAGCGCACCCGCCAAAGCGGCCTGACGCGGGAAATGCCCCACCCGGTGACGGGCAGCACCCACATCTATGCGCCGCCGTACCGCCTGGACGGGCAGCGCCTGCCCATCCGCCATGCGCCGCCCACCCTGGGCGAAGGCACGCGCGACGTGCTGCAACGCTTGCTGCAGATGACCGATACACAACTAGAGGCATTGCAGGCGCAAGGCGTCCTGACATTGCCCGGGCATTGAGCCTGGCGCCATCGCCCACTTTGAACCCGCCGCAGCCATCAGGAGACAAACCACATGCAACGACCCACCACCCGCCGCGCCTGCCTGGGGCTGGCGCTGACGGCGGCCCTGTGCGCCGCGCTGCCCCAGCAGGCCGGCGCGCAGAACGCCTTTCCCTCCAA
The DNA here is from genome assembly GCF_900496975.1 of Achromobacter veterisilvae. Taxonomy (GTDB): domain Bacteria; phylum Pseudomonadota; class Gammaproteobacteria; order Burkholderiales; family Burkholderiaceae_B; genus Achromobacter; species Achromobacter veterisilvae. Next base: position 94,170 of record NZ_UFQC01000021.1, on the reverse strand, counting down.
GCCCATCACGCTGATCGTGCCCTTCCCGGCCGGCGGCTCCACCGACCGCCACCTGCGCATCGTGGCGCAGGACGCCTCCAAATACCTGGGCCAGCCCGTCATCGTGGAAAACCGGCCGGGCGCCGGGGGCACGCTGGGTCCGGCCACCATGGCCAAGACCGCCAGGCCCGACGGCTACACGATCAGCCTGTACACGCTGGCGATGCTGCGCATGCCCTACATGCAGAAAAGCAGTTGGGACCCGATCAACGATTTCACGTTCATCCTGGGGCTGTCCGGCTACACCTTCGGCTTCACGGTGCGCGCCGATTCGCCCTACAAGACCTTCAATGAATACATCGAAGCGGCGCGCAAGGCGCCCGGCACCATCGACTACGGCTCCACCGGCGTGGGTTCCTCGCCGCACCTGCTGATCGAGGAAATCGCCATCAACGCCAAGGTCAAGCTGAACCACGTGCCCTTCAAGGGCAACGCCGACATGCAGCAGGCGCTGCTGGGCGGCCACGTCATGGCGCAAAGCGACGCCACCGGCTGGGACCAGTTCGTGGACGCCGGCAAGATGCGCCTGCTGGTGACCTTCGGCGAAAAGCGCACCACCCGCTGGCCCGACGTGCCCACCGCCCAGGAGCTGGGCTACAAGGTCGTGTCCACCTCGCCCTACGGCCTGGCCGGCCCCAAGGGCATGGACCCGGCCGTGGTCAAGACGCTGCACGACGCCTTCAAGAAGGCGCTGTTCGACCCCGCCAGCATGGAGGTCATGAAACAGCTCAACCAGGAACCCGCCTACCGCGACAGCCAGGACTACAAGGCCTGGGCCCAGGCCACCTACGTCAAGGAGAAGGGGCTGATCGAGTACCTGGGATTGATGGCGAAGGATTGATTCAGGGCGCCCCCAGCCGCAGCAGTTCCCCCATGCGCCGCTGGATCCAGAGCTCGGTTTCGCTCAGGCTGCGGCCCCGCAGCCACAAAGAGCGCACCGACAGCATCGGCAGGGACAGGTCGGCGCAAGGCAAGCCGACGAGCGCGTTGCTGTAGCCCTCGTACTCCGCGATGTTCAGCGGCAGGATGGCCCAGCCGACGCCGTTGGCGGCCATGGCGGCGATGTTGTAGCTGCTGTCGGCCCGCCACACCGTGGGGCTCAGCACCGCCTGGTCCGCGCCGTCCATCTGCATCAGCAGTTGGCGGTGCCGGGCCAGGTCGTTGCGCCCGACCTCGGGCAGCGCGGCCAGGGGATGCCCCGGCGCCACGAAGATGCCCTGGGCCACGTCGCCCAGATAGCGGTGCGCGTAGGCCGGGCCGGGATCGCCCCGGTCGAAGTGGAAGGCCACGCTGGCGCGCCCCTGCTCCACATAGTCCGCCACTTCCGTCGCCGTGCCGTTCAACTGGGTCAGTTCCAGCGCCGGGCAGCGTTCCGCCAGTTCCTTGACCATCGCGTCCAGCACCAGGTAGGGCAAGGCCTCGTCCAGGGCGATGGACAGCCTCGCCTCCCGCCCGCCCGTGAAGGACAAGGCGCGCTGCTCCAGCGCGCCGGCCTGCCGCAGCAGTTCCCGCGCCTCTTGCAGCATCACCTCGCCGGCCGGGGTCAGCGTGGCGTTGCGGCGCGCGCGGTCGAACAGTTCCACGCCCAGGTCCGCCTCCAGTAGCCCCACCGACGTGCTGACCGCGGATTGCGCGCGGCCCAGGCGCCGCGCCGCGGCCGAGAATGACCCCGCCTCCGCCGCGGCGGCGAATTGGCGAAGCTGCTCCAGCGTCCATTGCATGATGGCCTCCAGCAAATCATCTATTTAATAGATGGATTCCAACTTTTTCCAGGAAATTTCAAGATGGATAATAGCGCCCCTGGAACCGAGGGCCTTTCCGGCCCGTCGCCCGCGCGGCGCGTTCCAGTCATTCAGGAGCAGAACCATGCAGCGGACCGAACCGAACGCTGTCGCCACGGCCGCGCCCGGCCGCTGGCTGGTGCTAGCCATCGTGTCCAGCGCCTTGTTGTTGATCGTGGTCGACATGACCGTCCTCTACACCGCCTTGCCCCGCCTGACGCATGAATTGAACGTCACCGCGTCGGCCAAACTGTGGATCGTGAACATCTACGCGCTGGTCGTATCGGGCCTGCTGCTGGGGATGGGCACCCTGGGCGACCGCCTGGGCCACAAACGCCTGTTCATGGCGGGCCTGGCGGTATTCGGCGCGGCCTCGCTGGCCGCCGCCTATTCGCCCGGCGCGCCCGCGCTGATCGCGGCGCGCGCGCTGCTGGCGGTGGGCGCCGCCATGATGATGCCCGCCACCCTGTCGATCCTGCGGCTGACTTTCGCCGACGAACGCGAGCGCGCGATCGCCATCGGCGTCTGGGCGTCGGTGGCCTCGGGCGGCGCGGCCGTCGGGCCCGTCGTGGGCGGCGTGCTGCTGGAGCATTTCTGGTGGGGCTCGGTGTTCCTCATCAACGTGCCCATCGTGCTGCTGGCCCTGCCGCTAGCGTGGCGCCACATCCCGGCCAGCCGTCCGGACGCGTCCCGCCCCTGGGACCTGCCGGGCTCCTTGCAAGTGATGGCGGGCCTGATCCTCTGCGCCTACGCGCTGAAGGAACTGGGCAAGCCCGCGCCCTCGTGGACGCATGCCGGCCTGGCCTGCGCGGCGGGCGCGTCCCTGCTTGCGGTCTTCGTCCGCCGGCAGCGCGCGCGGCCCTATCCGCTGATCGACTTCGCCATCTTCCGCAACCGCGCCTTCAGCTCGGCCGTGGCGGCGGCGCTATTCGCGGCGGCGGCCCTGCTGGGAATGGAACTGGTGTTCAGCCAGCGGCTGCAACTGGTCATGGGCAAATCGTCGCTGGAAGCCGCGCTCTTCATCCTGCCGCTGTCGCTGGCCGCCTTCGTCTCGGGCCCGCTCGCGGGCTGGCTGCTGGGGCGCGTCGACAGCGCGCGCATGCTGTTCCTGTCCCTGCTGGTCTCGGGCATCGGCATGGCCGGCTACCTGCTGAGCTACGACGCGTCGATCGCGCCGCAGATGGCCAGCCTGTGCATACTGGGCGCGGGCATCGGCGCCACCATGACGGCGGCCTCCAGCACCATCATGCAAAGCGCCACGCCGGAGCGCGCCGGCATGGCGGCCTCGATCGAAGAGGTCTCGTACGAGCTGGGCGGAGCGCTGGGCGTCACGCTGATGGGCTCCATCCTGTCGGGCGTGTACGCGCGCTCGCTGGCGGTGCCCGACGGCCTGTCCGGCGCCGCCGCCCGCGACAGCCTGGACCAGGCGCTCATCGTCGCCGAAGGCGTGCCGGCGGACCTGGGCGAAACGCTGGTCCGCCTGGCCAGGACCGCGTTCGATACCGGCTACGCGGCCGTCCTCGCCACCGCCACCGCGCTGCTGCTGGCCACGGCGGCGTTCGTGCTGTTCAACCGCCGGCGGATGAAGGCCTGAGGCGCACGCCTTCCGCCGGTCAGCCGTTGCGGAAGGCGTGGTCCATGTCCGCGATCAGGTCTTCCTCGTGCTCCAGCCCGATGGATACCCGGATCAGCCCTTCGGACACGCCGGCCGCATCGCGCTCGGCCGCCGGCACGCCGGAATGCGTGGTGGACGCGGGATGGCAGATCAGGGATTCAGTGCCCCCCAGGCTCACCGCCGACCGGAACAGGTGCAGCGCGTTGATGAAGCGGAAGGCCTCGGCCCGCCCCCCTTCCAGCACGAACGCGAAGGTGGAGCCCGGCCCCGTGCACTGGCGCTTGTAGACCTCCTGGTAGGCGCGGTCGGCGATCAGTTCGGGGTGATATATCCGCACCTTTTCGTGCGGATTGCCCGACAGCCATTGCGCCACCTTGGTCGCGGTGCGCGCCGCCTGCTTCATGCGCAGCACCACGGTTTCCATCGAACGCGTGATCATCCAGCAGGAATGCGGGTCCAACTGCGAGCCGAACGCGCTGCGGATGGCGCGCACCTTCTTGATCAATTCCTTGCTGCCCGTGACGGCGCCCGCCACCAGGTCGCTGTGGCCGCCCACGTACTTCGTGAGCGAATACACGCACAGGTCCACGCCGTGCTCGACGGGCTTCTGGAAGATCGGCCCCAGCAGCGTGTTGTCGCACACCGAAATCGGGCGGTAGCCGTGCCGCGCCTCGAACGCGTCCAGCTCGTTCTTCATGGCTTCGAAGTCGATCAGCGCGTTGGTCGGATTGGCGGGCGTTTCCACATAGAAGAGGCGGACCGGCCCCTGGGCCGCCGCGGCCTCCAGCGCCGCGCGCATGCTGTCGGCCGACAGGCCGTCGCGGATGGCGTGCGAACCGATGCCCCACTCCGGGAAGATCTTGGAGATCAGGGTCTCGGTGCCGCCGTACAGGGGCACCGACTGCACCAGTTGGTCGCCCGGGCGCAGGAACGCCAGGAATACCGCGCTGATCGCCGACATGCCGCTGGAAGTCACCGCGGCGTCCTGCGAGCCGTCCAGCAGCGCCAGCCGGTCTTCCACGATTTCCAGGTTGGGATGGTTGAAGCGGCTGTACACCAGCCCCGCCGACTCGCCCTGCGGCAGGGGCTTGCGGCCCGACACCAGGTCGAAGAAGGCCGCCCCGTCCTCGGCCGAGCGGAAGGCGAAGGTGGAGGTCAGGAATACCGGCGGCTTGACGGCGCCCTCCGACAGAAAGGGGTCGAACCCGTAGGACATCATCTGCGTTTCCGCGTGCAGCGGACGGCCGAAGATGTCTTTCTTGTGATAGCTGGAGTAACTCATGGTCTGCCTCTCTCTGGGTTTGCGGGCCCCCGGCAGGGACTGCCGGAGCGGGCGCGTCACGCATGCGAAAACAATAGCGCCGGCGGCCTGGGGATGCATGGCAGTATGGCGTCACGCCGCGGCAATATTCTTTCCATTTACATTGCTGCAAAGCGATAATGGAAAACAATATTTCCCACATCGTCCATTCCATGAAAGATACTGCCTCGTTACATCAACTTGACGCGATCGATTGGAAAATCATGAAAATCCTTCAAGAAGATGGGCGGCTCAGCAACGCCGAGCTGGCCGAGCGCGTGTCGCTGTCCGCCTCGCCCTGCTGGAAACGCCTGAAGCGCCTGGAATCGTCCGGCGTGATCCGGGGCTACCAGGCCATCCTGGACCGCCGCGCGCTGGGCATGGGCGTGGTGGCCTTCGTCAGCATCTCGCTGGAGAACCACACGGAAAAGACCTGCCGCGCCTTCGAGGCCGGCGTGCTCGCCATGCCCGAGGTCCTGGCCTGCCACAACACCACCGGCCAGCACGACTACCTGCTGCACATCGTGGCGCGCGACTTCGACGCTTATTCGGAATTCGTGCGCAACCGCCTGCGCCCCCTGCCGGGCGTGAAGGAATTGCTCAGCACGCTGTCGATGCACGAGGTCAAGTCCTCGACCAAGCTGCACCTGTAAGGCCGCCCGGCGGCTATATCGTGCCGGGCACCACGCGGTTGCGGCCCTGGCGCTTGGCTTGATAGAGGCCGCGGTCGGCCGCCTGGATCAGCTCGGTGCACGGCTGCTCGCCGCGCGGCACCGCCGTGGCCGCGCCGATGCTGACCGTCAGCCAGGGGCCCGAGCCCGCGTCCCGCTGCGGAATCTGCATGGCCGCGACGGCGCGCCGCAGTTTTTCGGCGGCCAGCCGCGCGCCGCCGGCCGGCGTGCCCGGCAGCACCAGCGCGAACTCTTCCCCGCCGAAACGGGCCGCCAGGTCGCTGGACCGGTCGCAACTGGCGAAGATGGTATTGGCCACGCGCTTGAGCGCCTCGTCGCCCGCGATGTGGCCGTAGGTATCGTTGTAGGACTTGAAATAGTCCACGTCGATCATCAGCATGCTGATCTCGCGGCCGTCGCGGCGCGCGCGCAGCCATTCCGCATTGAGGTATTCGTCGAAATAGCGCCGGTTGCCCAGGCCCGTCAGCCCGTCGGAATTCGTCAGCCGGCGCAATTCCATGTTGCTTTCCAGCAATTGCTGCTGGCTCTGGCGCAAGGCCTGGTAGGCCTCGTCGCGCTGCACCAGCGCCAGATACGAGCGCGAGTGGTAGCGGATGCGCGCCACCAGCTCGATGGAATCGGGCAGCTTCACCAGGTAATCGTTGGCGCCCGCCCCGAAGGCGGCGCTCTTGCTCGCCGGATCCTCCTTGGTGGACAGCACGATGATGGGAATGTCGCGCGTCACGGGATGGCTGCGGTATTCCTGCACCAGGCTCAGCCCGTCCACGCCCGGCAGCGCCAGGTCCTGCAGGATGACGGTGGGCCGGGTCTGGATCGCCATGGCCAGCGCCTTGTCGGGGCCCGAGCAATAGTGGAAATCGATATTGCCCTCCGAGGCCAGCGCCCGCCTGACGGCCTCGCCCACTATCACCTGGTCGTCGACCAGCAACACCATCGCCGCGTGCGAATGCAGGCTCGCCGAGGCCGAACTCTCTATGGAAGGGTACATGGTCAGTCCTTCGTTTCCGGCGAGGTGTCGAATTCCTCGTGCCGGAAAACCTTTGTGCAGGGTCAATTCGCCGATAGGGCCGAAACATTCTGGAACAAAGTAGAGCCGTCCCCCAGAGTATTACGAAATGTGGAGTTCGTCGGTAATTATTGCAAAGCCATGGGCTATCAGCCACGAAAAACGCCGCGATCGGGTGCCGAAACCCGCCGCCTACGCGGCCGGCCGCCACAAGGCGGCGGGCGGACGGTGCTCCACCCAATCGCGCGCCTGCCCATAGGCGTGCGCCAGCCGCAGCACGGCCAGGTCGCCCCGAGGCGGGCCGATCAATTGCATGCCCATGGGCAGCCCGGCGGCATTGAAACCCACCGGCACGCTGATCACCGGGCAGCCGGCCAGCGTCCAGGGCGTCACCGTCTCCATCCAGCGGTGGTAGGTGTCCATGGGGCGCCCGGCGATCTGCCTGGGCCAGTCCAGCTTCGCATCGAACGGGAATACCTGGGCCGACGGCACCGCCAGGTAGTCCACCTCGCCGAACATGCGCAGCACCGCCTGGTACCACGCGCTGCGCTCCTCGGTGGCCTGGTACACCTGCCGCGCCGTCATGCCGTCCAGCCCTTCCACTTCCCAGATCAGCGCCGGCTTGACCAGCTTGCGCGTCTCGGGGTTCTGGACCAGGGCATGGAACTGTCCGCCCACCATCAGGTGGCGGTGCGCCAGCCAGATCCGCCACAGGCGGTCGCCGGCGAACGGCACCCGGTAGTCCACCGCCTCGCAGCCCACCGCCGCCAGGTCGCCCAGGGCCCGTTCGCACAGGTCCAGGATGCCCGGCTCCATCGGCAGGTAGCCGTTCCAGTCGCCCAGCCAGCCCACGCGCTTGCCGCGCAGGTCGGCGTCCAGCGGCCCGGCGAACTGCGCCGGGTCGTCCGACAGCGACAGCGGCACGCGCGGGTCGTGGCCGGCCATCGCCGACAACAGCAGCGCCACGTCGCGCGGAGTGCGCCCCATCGGGCCTTCGTACGACAGTTGCTTGAGGAACACCTCGGGCGCCGGCCCGAAAGGCACGCGCCCGGCCGACGGCCGCATGCCGTAAACGTTGCAGAACGCGGCCGGATTGCGCAGCGAGCCGCCGAAATCGCTGCCGTCGGCCACCGGCAGCATGCGGGCCGCCAGCGCGGCGGCCGCGCCGCCGCTGCTGCCGCCCGCGGTCTTGGAAGGATCGTAGGGGTTGCCGGTGGTGCCGTACACCGGGTTGTAGGTATGCGACCCCAGGCCGAACTCCGGCACGTTGCTGCGGCCGATGAAAATGGCGCCGGACGCCCGCAGGCGCTCGATCATGATCGAATCGTGCTGCGTCACCTGGTCTTTGTAGACGAGCGAGCCCATGGACGTGACCATGCCCCGCACCGCCGTCAGGTCCTTGGGCGCCTGCGGCATGCCATGAAGCCAGCCCAGCCACTGCCCCGCGTCCAGCTGGGCGTCGCGTTCGGCGGCCTCGCGCATCAGTTCGTCGCCGTCGCGCCGGGCGACGATGGCGTTGAGCTTGGGATTGACCCGGTCGATGTGCGCCAGGTAGGCCGCCATCACTTCGCGGCAGGACACGCGGCGCTGGCGGATCGCTTCCGACAGCGCGTGCGCCGGCATCGCCACGATATCGTCCAGGCCGGGGACCGGGGCCTCGGTGGCAGGGTTCATGCATGTCTCCTTGTCGCGCCGCGGAATCCGCCGGCGCGGGTATTGTGTTGGGCGCGCCGGCGGAAATCCGGGCGCGCGCAAACAATACTACGCGACGCGCCGTCCCTTCGCGGCTAGCGGGCCGCCTGCCCGGCGCCGATCAGGTCGATCAGGCCGTCGGACAGCGTGCCTCGCCAGCTCAGGTAATCGTGGCCGCCCTCCACCTCCTGGTGGGTGACCCGGTAACCCTTGGCGGTGAGCACATCGCGCAAGCGCCGGTTGCTGTCGAGGATCCCCGGCTGGCCGCCCCGGCCCATTTCGAAGCGCCCCGCCACCAGGTAGAAGCGCACCGGCAGCTTGCGCGCCGCCGCGAACTGCCGCGCCAGCCACTGGTCCTCTTCGCCCGGCTGCCCCCACCAGTACGAGCCGGACTGGCTCAGCACGTTGCCGAACACCTCGGGATGGCGCAAGGCGGCGTAGGACGAGGCCAGGCCGCCGTAGCTGGAGCCGCCGACGACCGTGCGCGCGGCCGGCGCGGCGATGCCTTGCTCCCGGGCCCACGGCATCAGCTCGCGCGCCAGGAAGTCGGCGAAGTCCGGATTCGGCGGCAGCTCCGCGGATCGCGAATCCGCGGTCGGGTTCGAGATCAGCACCGCCGCCGTGGGCGGAATGACGCCCTCGGCGATCATGTTGTCCAGGATCGTCGGCGTGGGCACGCGGCTGAGATACGGCCCCGCGTCGAACAGCACCAGCACGTGGTTGCCGGGCGCGTCCGGCCGCCAGCCGGCGGGGCGGTACAGGTGGATATCGCGCGTGTTGCCCAGGATCCTGCTGCGCAGGGACTTGGCCTCCACCGTGCCGGCCGGGACGCCGGGGCGCGGCGCCACCCAGGGCTGCGGCGGCGCGCCGGCCAGTTCCAGCACCGAGGAATACTGGAACGCGTCCACGCCGCGCTCGGGGTAGGCCTTGGGGTTCAGCGGATCGGCCTGCGCGGTGGCCAGGATCGCGCGGCGCCGCGCGGTGTCGGAAGCAGGCAGCTCCGGCACGTCCGGCGCCAGCTTGTACGACAGGCGCGCCGAGCGCGCCAGCACGAAACTCCGGTACCAGACGTCCGAGGTTCCCAACCGCGCCAGCGGCGCGTGGTCGGACGAGGGACCGCCGAACAGCCGCACGTTGCGCTGCGCGCCGCGCCACAGGAAGGTCACCCGGTCATGCGCGGCGTCGACGGGCTCGATCAGCGGCGCGCCCGAGGCCGCGATCTCGCGCCAGAAGGCATCGGTGCCGCCGCCCTGCTCCAGCGCGCGCGCCAGCGCCGCGAGCCGCGGACTGTCGATGGCGGGCGCGGGCTCGGGCGCGCGCTGCGCCGACAGCGGCACGCGCTCGGACACCGCCCAGCGGTACGCGCCCCGCCCCTGCGCCCGCAGCGTGTAGCGGCCATCGTCCGGCGCCACCAGCATCAGGCCGCCGGCGGGCCGCTCGGCGTCGCTCAGGCGGCGCACGTGCCTGCCCGACGCATCCAGCAGGTCCAGCGTCACGCCGCTGTCGGCCGCCCACTCCCCGGCCAGGAATTCGCCCTTTTGCAGAGTCAGCGCGGTATCCGCCGGCGCCTGCGGCGACACCCGCCCTTCCGCGCTCTGCGCCAGGGCGGCCCCCGATGCCGCGCCAGCCAGGGCCAGCGCCAGCCATCCGGCGCGCCACCGATGCGTATTGCGTTGCTGCGTCACTTGCCTGCTCTCCTGCTTGCGTGTCGACGGATCCGCCCCGCGCGAAACTGCCTCGCGGCCCGCCCTCACATTAATGGGAATCAATATCATTATCCACTGAAACCCGGCCCTCCGCGGGCGCGCAGGCCCCGCCGCCGCGTTTGCGCCAGATCAAACCGCGCCGGCCCCGGCCCGCCCTATCATGCGCGGATTCCCCCCTTGCCAGGAGACGCCCATGGCCGCTGCCGACCTCTGCACCGAAGCCGAAATCCAGGAACTGGTGCATGCCTTCTACGGCAAGGCGCGCGCCGACGCGGCGCTCGGCCCCGTCTTCGACAGCCAGGTGCACGACTGGGACGAGCATCTGAGGACGCTGTCCGACTTCTGGTCCGCCGTGCTGCTGGGCACCCGCCGCTTTTCCGGCATGCCCATGCCCAAGCACGTGGCCATGCCCAACCTGAGCGCCGAACTGTTCGAGCGCTGGCTGGCGCTGTGGCGCGAAACCACCGACGCCCTGCCCAACCGCGCCCTGGCGGACGCGGCCCAGGAAATGGCCCAGCGCATGGCGCGCAGCCTCTGGTACGGCTACCAGCTCAGCCGCGACCCGAGCCAGCCCCTGACGGACCTGCGCCCCGCCTGATCACTCCACCCGCCACCAGCCGGGCAACAGGCCGCGGACCTTCGCGCGCCGGTAGCGGTCGTCGATCAGGTGGACCGTGCCGACGTCCTGCTCGGTGCGTATCACCCGGCCGGCCGCCTGCACCACCTTCTGCATGCCCGGGTACAGATAGGTGTAGTCGTAGCCGTTCTCTTCGCCATAGCGCCGGTCCATGGCGCGCTTGATGTGTTCGTTCACCGCGTTCACCTGCGGCAGCCCCAGCGTGGCGATGAAGGCGCCGATCAGGCGCTTGCCCGGCAGGTCCACGCCTTCCGAGAACGCGCCGCCCAGGACGGCGAACCCCACGCCCCGCCCGGTCTCGGAAAACCGCGCCAGGAACGCGGCGCGGCCGGCCTCGTCCATGCCGGGGGTCTGCATCCATACCGGCACGTCCGGATGGCGCTCCCGCATCAGGTCCGACACCCGGCGCAGGTAGTCGAAGCTGCTGAGGAACCCCAGGTAGTTGCCCGGCCGCTCGGCGTACTGCTGCGCGATCAGGTCCACGATGGGCGCGAGCGAGCGCTCGCGGTCGCGAAAGCGCGTGGATACGTTGCCCACCACCCGCACGGCCAGTTGCTCCGCCTGGAACGGCGCGGCCACGTCGATCCACGCGGCCTGCGCGGGCAGGCCCAGCGTGTCGCGATAGAACTGCTGCGGGCTGAAGGTGCCGGAGAACAGCACCGTGGCGTGCGCGGCCGCGTAGCGCCCCGCCAGGTACGGGGCGGGAATCACGTTGCGCACGCACAGCGTCGACGGCGGCGTCTTGGCGCCGGCCGCGCCCGGAGCGTCCAGGGTCACGTCGAACAGCGCGTGCGAACCGAACTGCTCGGCCAGGCGCATGAAGTGCAGCGCCTCGAAGTAGAAGCCCAGCACCGGATCGTCCTGCGCCAGGGGCGACAGGCCCATGTGGTCGGTGATCGCCGCCACCGCCTTCTGCACCGCCGCCAGCACGCCCGCCGGGGCCTCGTCGTAGGCCTGGTAGGCCTCCGCCTGCTTTTTGTTCAAGGCGTTCCATGAACGGTTCAGGCCGTCCAGCGCCTTTTTCAGCGGCTTGGGCGCGGCGTAGCGCGCGGCCGACAGCGCGGCCTGGCCGAGTTCGCCCGTGTACATGCGGCGCGCCCGGTCCACCAGGTTGTGCGCCTCGTCCACCAGCACCGCGACCTTCCACTGGTGGGCCTGGGCCAGCGCGTACAGCATGGCGGTGGAGTCGTAGTAGTAGTTGTAGTCGCCCACCACCACGTCGCTCCACCGCGCCATTTCCTGCGACAGGTAATAAGGGCACACCTGGTGCTCGTCGGCCGTGCGGCGCAGCACCGCCGCGTCCAGGCGGACGTGCGCCAGCGCGGCTTCGCGGGCCCGCGGCAGGCGGTCGTAGAAGCCCTGGGCCAGCGGGCAGGATTCGCCGTGGCAGTCCTTGTCGGGGTGCACGCAGGCTTTGTCGCGCGCCTGCATATCCAGCACCCGCAGGCGCGGGGCCGCCGGCTGCGCGTTGACGGTTTCCAGCGCTTCCAGCGCCAGGGCGCGGCCCGGCCCCTTGGCGGCCAGGAAGAAAATCTTGTCCAGGCCCGAACCCGGGCAGGCCTTCAGCAAGGGAAAGAGAGTGCCCAGCGTCTTGCCGATTCCGGTGGGCGCCTGCGCCATCAGGCAGCCGCCGTCGCGGGCCGTCCGGTACGCGGCCACGGCCAGCTCGCGCTGCCCGCCGCGGAACGCCCCGTATGGGAACGCCAGCGCCTCCAGCGCCGCGTCGCGCGCCTGCCGGTGGGCCAGCTCGGTCCTGGCCCACGCCAGGAAGCGGCCGCACTGCTCCTGGAAGAACGCCGCCAGCGCCGCCGCGTCGTGCGTTTCCGTCAGCACCGTTTCTTCTTCCGTGACCACGTTGAAGTACACCAGCGCCACGCGCAATTGCGCCAACCCCCGCTCCTGGCACAGCAGATGGCCGTAGACCCGCGCCTGCGCCCAGTGCGCCGCGCGGTGGTTGTCGCGCACGCCGTCCAGCCGGCCGCGATAGGTCTTGACCTCTTCGAGCTGGTTGGCCGCGGGGTCGTAGCCGTCGGCGCGCCCGCGCACCCGCAGGTTCTCGTAGTCGCCCGACAGCGGCACCTCGGTCTCGTAGGCGGGGCCGCGCCGGTCCGCCACGAGAGCATGCCCCGCCATGCCTTCCAGCCCGCTGGGCGCCGGCGTGAAGCGCGAATCCAGGTCGCCGGCGCGGGCCGTGAACTCGCACAGCGCCCGGACCGCCACTGAATAGCTCATACCGGATCCTCCCGCCAGCTCACGTGGCAGACGCTGACCGGCATGCCGTGCGCCACGCAGTATTCCAGCCAGCGGATCTGGTTGTCCTGCAGCTTGTCGCCCGGCCCCTTCACCTCGATCAGTTCGTAGCGCCGCTCGCCCGGCCAGAAGCGGACGAGGTCGGGCAGCCCCGAACGGTTGGTCTTGACATCGCGCAGCAGCCGCAGGAAGAACAGCTTCAGGTGCGCGGCGGGCAGGCAGTCCAGCGCCTGCGCCAGCAGCGGTTCGGACAGCGCCCCCCAGAACACGAACGGCGACTGCACGCCGCGCTTGTCGGCATAGCGCGCCAGGATGGTGTCGCGGTAGCCGGGCGTATCGAGCTGCGCCAGGCATTCGGCGAAATGCGCCTCGCGCCGCGAATGGAAATCGGGCGCGTCCAGGTCCGCCGGCCCGCGCTGGAACGGATGGAAGAACGCGCCGGGCACGGGCGCGAACACCGCCGGCCAGCACAGCAGGCCGAACAGCGAATTGATGAGCGCGTTTTCCACATAGTGCACCGGCGCGTCGTCGCGGTGCAGGTGGTCGCGCGCCACGAATTCCACCGGCGCGGGCTGCGCGGGACGCGGCAGGGCCAGGTCCTGGCGCGCCACCGCGGGCGGCCGCCGGCGCGCCGGGGCGCCCTGCCCCGCGCCGCGCAGCAGGCGCGGCATCATGCGCGCCAGCCGCTGGCTTTCCTCTTCGCTTTCGGGCGCGGCCTGCGCCTGCGCCGCCAGCGCCAGCGCGTCGCCGAACCGTGCCATGCGTTCATACACCCGGATGCGCCGGTGGCGCGCGCCCGGATAGGCGCACAGCGCGTACACCCGCTGCGCGGCCTCCCAGTCCTGGGCCCGTTCGCAGGCCTGGCCGATGCGCAGCAGCATCTTGCCGCGCCGCTTCTCCAGCCAGGCGTTGTCGCTGGCGCAGGCGTCCACCGCCGGCAGCAGCGCCTCCACGCCCGCCCCGTCTTCCAGGGCCTGGCGGCATGCGTGCAGCGCGAGGTAGCGGTCGACGTCGGCGCGCGCCTGGAACGCGCGCGACGCCGCGTCGAACGGCACGGTCTCGTACTGGAACACGCCCAGGTCCGCCAGCACGAATTCCGACCAGTCCTGGCGCAGATTGCCGAAGAACATGAGGCGGAACCGTTCGCACAGGTCCGCCGCCATGACGCGCCAGACGGGCTCGCCAGCCCGCGGGTGCCAGGCGGCATAGGATTGCGGCTGGGGGTGCAGCGGCCGCAGCGCTTCCAGCAGGTCCGCCTTGCGGGCGCCGGGCTTGGCCGGCGCGCCGGGGAACAGCGCGGCGAGTTCGGCCTTGGTATGCAGGCCGAAAAGTTCGTCCAGCGTCATGGGCGCGCCGGCGTCCAGCCAGCCCAGCGCCTCCAGCGGCGCGGCGGCTTCACGGGTGCCGGGGATCTCTTCGTAGGCCAGCCGGGTGGCGCGGAACCAGGGCCCGCGCCGCATCAGCATGCGCACCATCAGCGCCCGCGACGCCTGCGGCAAGGCCTGGAAATCCGCCAGGAAACGGAGTTCGGCGGCATCCAGCAGGTCGGCGTAGCGTTCGGCCACCCACGCCAGCGCGCGCTCGAAATTGTGCAGGTAGTAATAGCGGTACGGAGGAAACATCGGCGCTGCCGGATAGCTGGGTATTTATCCAGTAATCATAGCAGGCCGGCGGCCGGCCTTGCCGGAAAGCCCGGGAGCTTTCCGGCAAGGCGCGGCCGGCGAGGCGCCACGCCGCGGGCCTTGGGCGCCTCAGCGCGCCGGCTGCGGCGCGGCCCCGACGTCCTTGCGCACCTTGGCCACGTCGGCGGCGCTGACCGACGCCCCCTGGTTGCCCCAACTGGACCGCACGAAGGTCACCACGTCGGCGACTTCCTTGTCGGTCATGCGCCAGTCGAAGCCCGGCATCGCGTACGCGGTCGGCGCCGCCGAGGTCCCCGGCACCTGCGCGCCTTTCAGCACGATGTGGATCAGGGACGCCGGATCCGCCGAGTTCACCGTGGAGCTGAGCGCCAGTTGCGGGAACGTTTCCGTATAGCCCTTGCCCGTGCTGCGGTGGCAGGCCGCGCAGTTGTTGAGGAAGGCCATCGCGCCGTCGCTCTTGTCCTTGCCGGTGCGCAGGGCCTGCGCCACGGACCCGTCGTAGGCGAGCGGCTTCGCGTCCTTGTTCGCCGGAGGCAGGCTCTTCAGGTACGCCGCGATGGCGTTGACGTCGGCGTCGGACAAATGCTGCGTGCTGTCGCCGACCACCTGCGCCATGCCGCCGAAGGCCGCCGAATGGCCGTTGCGGCCGGACTTCAGGAAGGCCGCGATGTCCTCCTGGCTCCAACTGCCCAGGCCGTCGGCCATGTCGCCCCGCAGGTTCTTGGCGAGCCAGCCTTCAACCACGCCGCCCGACAGGAAGGCCGAGCCGTCCGCCTCGGTCAGCGCCTTTTCCTGCAAGGCGAAGCCGCGCGGCGTATGGCAGGTGCTGCAATGGCCCAGGCCTTCCACCAGGTACTGGCCGCGCAGCAGCGCTTCGCGGTCGGCGCCCTTGAGATCGCTGGCCGCGGGCCCGCTCACGGCGTCCGGCGCGAACATCCAGCGCCACACGCCCAGGGGCCAGCGCATCGACAGCGGCCAACTGATGTCGGTGTCCTTGTTGGCCTGCTTCACCGGCTCGACGCCATGCATGAAGTAGGCGTACAGGGCCTTCACGTCGTCGGGCGCGACCTTGGCGTACGCCGTGTACGGCATGGCCGGATACAGCGAATGCCCGTCCTTGGACACGCCGTGGCGCACCGCCCGGTCGAAGTCCTCGTAGGTGTAGTCGCCGATGCCGGTTTCCTTGTCCGGCGTGATGTTGGTGGAATAGATCGTGCCCAGCGGCGACTCGATGCCCAGGCCGCCCGCGAACGGCTTGCCGCCCTTCGCGGTGTGGCAGGCGATACAGTCGCCGGCGCGCGACAGGTACTCGCCCTGCTTGATCAACTGCGCATCGGCCGGCGTGCCGTCGGCCGCCCACGCGGATCCCGCGACCAGCGCGGAGAGCGCCGCAACAATGGTCTGCTTAATCATTGTTCCGTCTCCTTACGCCTGGACCAGCGGGCCGGGGTTCTTCAGGTACTGGTCGCGGATCGCCTGCGCGGCCCAGAAAGCCAGGGCGCCCACCAGTCCCGTCGGGTTGTAGCCCATGTTCTGCGGGAACACACAGGCCCCCATCACGAACACGTTGGACACGTCCCAGCTCTGCAGGTACTTGTTGACCACGCTTTCCTTCGGGTTGGACCCCATGATGGCGCCGCCCGTGTTGTGCGTGCTCTGGTAGACGCGCGTGTCGTAGCGCGCGCCCTTCTTGCGCACCGCGACGAAGTGCTTCTCGGGCTTCATGGCCTTCGCCACCTCGTCCATGCGCTTGCCCATGTAGCCCAGCATGTCGAATTCGTTGTCGTGCCAGTCGAAGGTCATGCGCAGCAGCGGCTGGCCGAAGCTGTCCTTGTAGGTCGGGTCCAGCGACAGGTAGGCGTCGCGGTACGACATCACCGAACCGGAAATGCCGATGGTCATGTAGCGCTGGTACGCGTCCTGAACGCCCGCCTTCCATGCCGTGCCCCAGGTCGGGGTGCCCGGCGTGGTGGGCGTCATCTTGATGGGACGCCCGCCGTAGCGCACGTGGCGGATGCTGGCCCCGCCCAGGAAGCCCAGCGGGCCGTGGTCGAACTGGTCGCCGTTCAGGTCGTCCATGCCGACGCCGCCCGCGCCCGTGCCCACGAAGGGATTGAGCTGCGTGCCCTTGGGCAGCAGCACGTTCACCGCGCCGTTCATCTGGTAGGCGTAGTTCTTGCCGACCGTGCCTTCGTTGGTCTTGGGATCGTAGGGCTTGCCGATGCCCGACAGCAGCAGCAGGCGCACGTTGTGCATCTGATAGGCCGACAGGATCACCAGGTCGGCGGGCTGCTCGACTTCGCGGCCCTGCGCGTCGATGTAGGTCACGCCCACGGCCTTCTTGCCGGTCGAATCCAGGTTGACGCGGATCACGTGCGATTGCGTGCGCAACTCGAAGTTGGGCTTCTTCAGCAGCACCGGCAGGATGGTCGTCTGCGGCGATGCCTTCGAATACATGTAGCAGCCGTAGTTCTCGCAGAACCCGCAGAAATTACAGGGCCCCAGGCGCACGCCGTACGGATTGGTGTACGGGCCCGACGCGTTGGCCGCGGGCGCCGGATACGGATGGAAGCCGACCTCGCGCGCGGCCTTGTCGAACAACTGCGCGCCATAGGTGGTGGTCAGGGGCGGCAGCGGGAATTCCTTGCTGCGCTTGCCTTCCAGCGGGTTGCCGCCTTCGACGATCTTGCCGTTCAGGTTGCCGGCCTTGCCCGACGTGCCGCACACGTATTCGAACTTGGTGAAGTACGGCTCCAGTTCGTCGTAGGTCACGCCGAAATCCTGGATGGTCATGCCTTCGGGGATGAAGCTCTTGCCGTAGCGCGTCTCGTAGCGCGTGCGCAGTTCCAGCTCTTCGGGCAGCACCCGGTAGTGCATGCCGTTCCAGTGGAAGCCCGCCCCGCCCACGCCGGTGCCCAGCAGGAACGAACCGTTCTGGCGGTACGGCACGGCCACGTCGTCCACGCCGTGGCGGATGGTCACGGTTTCCTTGGACAGGTCCTGGAACAGCTTGCCGCGCACGGAGTACGCCAGTTCGTCGATCACCTTCGGGTACTCGGCGTCCTTGGGCGTGTCCTGCATGCCGCCGCGCTCCAGCGCCAGCACGTGCAGGCCGGCTTCGGTCAGTTCCTGGCCCAGGATCGCGCCGGTCCAGCCGAACCCGACCAGCACCGCGTCAACTTTCTCTTTCTTGATCGCCATGGCTCAGCCCTTTTCCCCAGAGATCGAAACGGGACCGTAGGGGTACTTCACGTTGGGCTGGTCCACCCAGTCCATGTAGTCGGCGCGAGCCCCCGGAAAGCCCACCATCTTCCAGCCCACCATGTTCTTGTTGCCGCCGTACATCGGATCGGCGAAGAACCCTTCCTTGGTGTTCGACAGCAGGAAGCTGAAGAACGTCCTGGACGGAACGGTCTCGAACTCGATCTTGCCGCCCTGCAGGTCCTTCAGGATCTGTTCCTGCAACGGCTTGTCCAGTTCGGCGTAGACCTTGCCGTGCGTTTTCACGCACCAGGCGTCGCAGGCCTGGATGCCGTTGCGGTAGACCTCGCGCGGATTCTGGTTGAGCTGGTAGCCCAGTTCCGGCACCACGTCGGGATGAAACGGCCCCTGCATGTACCAGAGCTTGCCGTGGCCGAACGGCGTTTCCATCTGGCGGTCGATGAATTCCGGCACGCCGGCTTCGATGGCGCCGGGGCCGTAGTCGTCGGCGGGAATCAAGTGGTCGACGGCCGCGACGATGAAGGCCCATTCGGCCTTGGTGAAATAGGTGGGTTCATAGGGCTTGGCCGCGCGCGCGGCGGCGCTCTCCGGGCCGTTGGTACAGCCGGTGGCCATTGCGCCCACCGCCAACGTCGACGCCGGCACGATGGCCAACGCCTGCAGGAACCGCCTGCGCGGCTTTGCGTCTTCTGTCATAGACATCTCCGTGAATACTCCAAGTTGTCCTAGCGACTGCGAACATGAACCTGGAAACACGAACCGCCGAGCTAGTGACAACACGCTCTTCGCTTACAGAAAATCGACCGTTCCTGTGAATAGGGACACAAGAAAAGGTGGGGACATTATGCGCTCTTTCGAGCATCTGATATGCCCGCCGGACCGTATCAGTTCGATTTTCTTGACATGAAAATGTCTTTTGCTTTAAGGACTACGTAAGACGCCTGAAAACGCGGGCTTTTCTGACAAGGCCATGAACGGTTTCCTCGCATTCCATTGCGCGCCGACGCGCGCCGCGCACTGCCCAACGCATTAACAACGCTAATAGGACCGTCTGTTTATTTAATTGGTCCTGCCCTGCCCCGGACACTACAGTGTCATCGATCCATGGGGAGGGAACACGTGTCGCCGCACCAACAACCCACACGCCGGACGCTGGACATCCTGGCAACCTTGATCGCCTTTCCGACCGTCAGCCGGGACTCCAACCTGGGCCTGATCGAATGGGTGCGCGACTGCCTGCGCGGGCACGGCATCGGCGCCCGCCTCAGCTACGACGACTCCGGCGCCAAGGCGAACCTGTTCGCCACCATCGGGCCGGACCTGCCCGGCGGCATCGTGCTGTCGGGACACACCGACGTCGTGCCCGTCGACGGGCAGGACTGGAGCAGCGACCCTTTCAAGGCCCGCATCGCGGACGGGCGCCTCTATGGCCGCGGCGCCTGCGACATGAAGGGCTTTCTCGCGGCCGTGCTCGCCTGCGTCGACCGCCTTGCGGCGGCGGAACTGCGACGTCCGGTCCACCTGGCCTTCACCTACGACGAAGAGGTCGGCTGCAAAGGCGTCAGGACCCTGCTGGCCGACCTGCAAGCCGCGCGGATCTCGCCCGCGGCCTGTATCGTGGGCGAGCCCACCGGCATGCAGGTCGTGACCGCGCACAAAGGCAGCCGCAACTACCGCTGCTGCGTCCGCGGCAAGGAAGCCCACGCGTCGCGCACCCAGGACGGCGTCAACGCCATCGAATATGCCGCGCGCCTCATCGGCCGCATCCAGGACCTCGCCGACGAGTACGCCCTGGCGCCCCGCGAGGACAGCGCGTTCGACACCCCTTACGACACGCTTCAGACCGCCCTCGTCAACGGCGGCCTGGCGCGCAACATCGTGCCGCGCGACTGCGAATTCATCTTCGGCTACCGCTATCTGCCCGACAGCGATCCCGACCGCATCGTGGGCAGCGTCCAGGACTACGCCCGCGACCACGTGCTGCCGCGCATGCGGCGGAAATTCGCCGCGGCCGACATCCTGTTCGAAAAGCAGTCCGACAACCCCGCCCTGCGCCCGGGGCCCAACGCCGCCATCGCCCGCTTCGTCATGGGCCTGTCCGGCGCGGGCCATGCCGGCCCCCACGTGAGCTACATGACCGAAGGCGGGCTGTACCAGCAGGCCGGCGTCGCCTCCGTCATCTGCGGGCCGGGCAGCATCGAACAGGCCCACCGGCCCGACGAATACGTGGAGCTGAGCCAGCTCGCCCGCTGCGAAGCCATGGTCGCCGGACTTTGCGAGCATGCCGCCGAATTCCAGACCGATACGGAAACGACAGGAGAAGCCCGATGACCCCTCGCCCGACACGCGCTTTGCGCCACACGGCGGCCGCCCTCATGGCCGCGCTGGCGGTCCCCCTGTGCGCGCCCGGCGCGCATGCGCAGGCGCCCGCGCCGCTGAAGGACTACCCACGGCAGGCCATTACGCTGATCTCGCCCTTTCCGCCCGGCGGCGGCAACGACGGGGTCGCCCGCCTGCTGGCCAACGAACTCGGCCGCATCACCGGCCAGTCCGTGGTGGTCGAAAACCGGTCCGGCGCGGGAGGCAATATGGGAACCGCCGCCGTGGCCCGCGCCAAGCCCGACGGCTATACCCTGGTGCTTTCGCAGAACAGCGTCATGGCGGTGAATCCCGCCATCTACAAGAACACGGGCTTCGACGCGCTGAAGGACTTCGCCCCGGTATCGCAGATCACCTCGGCCCCGCTCGCGCTGGTGGTCAGGAGCGAAAGCCCCTACCGCACGCTGGCCGACTACCTGAACGACGCCAAGGCGCGGCCCGGCGCCGTCACCTACGCCACGCCCGGCAACGGCACGCTGTCCCACCTGACGGGCGTCCTGCTCGCGCGCCAAAAGGACCTGTCGCTCGTGCACGTACCGTACCGGGGAGCCGGCCCGGCCGTCAACGACCTGCTGGGCGGCACCGTGGACATGCTGATCACCTCGCCGCCCTCCGTGGAGTCGCTGGTCACCGGCGGCAAGCTGCGTGTGCTCGGCGTCACGCACGAAAGCCGCATCGGCGCGTTCGAAACGGCGCCCACCCTGGCGGGCCAAGGCATCGAGAACGTGTCCATCGAAGGCTGGTACGGCGTCTTCGCCCCCGCCGGCACGCCGCCCGAACGCGTGGACTACCTGGCCTCGGCGATCGGCCAGGCGGCGCGCACGCCCGCCGTCCTCGACAAGATCCGCCAGGACGGCGCCGAAGTGGTGGCGAGCGAACCCGACGCATTCGCCCGCAAACTGCGGGACGAAACCACCTACTGGGCGGGCGTGGTCAAGAGCGCGAAGCTCGCGGTCGACTAAGGCCGCGCGGGGCGTTGCCGCGGCAAATCCGGCGGGTTCAACATCATGAATGCTTGCTGATCGCCCTGGCCGCCCGGATCACCAGCGGGCCCAGTTCACCGCGCGCGCGCTCCAGCGACCAGCGGGGCTTCGGCACCGAGATGTTCAGCGCGCCCATGGGCATCCCCTTGTCGTCATGGACCACCGCCGCCACGTTCAGATCCGCCGCGTAGAACTCTTCGTCCGCATAGGCGTACTGGTCCCGCCGGGCTTCGTCGATGAATGCGCGCAGCGTGGCGATATCTGTGGTGCTGCGCGGCGTGTGCTTGATGCGCGCAACGCTGCGCAGCTTGCGGTCCAGTTCGGCGGGGGGCAGCAGCGCCCACAATGCGCGTCCCGAGGCGGACGCCACGCACGGAATGCGCGTGCCTACGGGCATGTACTCGGGAATGTGCCGAGCTGGCGCCACGCGCATCACGAAAACCATATTGTCCTGGTCGTCGGGCACCCCCAGGTTGACGATTTCGCCGCATTCCTGGTTGACCTGATGCAGCACCGCGTGCGCGTGCTGGAACAAGGGCTGCCGGTATAGATAGCTGTAGCCCAGCCCGACGGCCTTGACCGTCACGCTGTAGCGCTTGGTGCGCGGATCCTTGTACAGATAGCCGCCCTGCTCCAGCGTGTAGGCCACGCGCTGCGCCGAGCCCATGGTGATGCCGTTCTCACGCGCGATTTCCTGCAGCGTCAGCGAGGCATGGGCGCGGAAGGACTCCAGCACGGCCAGGCCTTTTTCCAGCGACTGGATCATCAAGGGGGAAGGTTCGGCCATCTGGACTCCGGGCAAAAGAATAGGCATGGCGATCGCGGCCCCAGGCAAACCCTAGGTGTTCGGCTCCGGGCACGCGAGGTATAAAAACGCCAGAGATATCTCTATCCGTATTCTATTATCGAATAGCGATAACATCATATAAAGGATGGGCGGCGCAAGTGCCGATATCGCCGGATCTGACGCATTCCCTCCCGCCACCCGCCTCGGTCGACGTGGCCATCGTCGGCGCCGGCATCATCGGCGTGAGCACCGCGTATGCGCTGGCCCGCGCCGGCGTGCGCGTCGCGGTATTCGAAAAAGGCGCGGTGGCCTGCGAGCAATCCTCGCGCAACTGGGGGTGGGTGCGCACCCTGGGGCGGGACTTGCCCGAAGTCCCGCTGGCGCTGCGCGCGAACCGGCTATGGGGCGAGATCCAAGACAAAGTCGATGTGGGCTTTCGCCGCAGCGGCATCCTGTACCTGCAGGAGTCCGACGCCGACGCGGCCGGGCACCAGGCATGGATCGACGGCGCGCGCGCCTATGGCATCGATGCCCGCCTGCTAGGCAGCCGCGAGGCCCGCGGCATGCTGCCGCAAACCGCGCGCGGCTGGACCGGCGCCCTGTACAGCGCCAACGACGGCGTGGCCGAACCGCAGTTGGCCGCTCCCGCCATCGCGGCGCTGGCGCGCGCCGCGGGCGTGCAGATTCTGGAAGGTTGCGCGGTGCGCGGCGTGGAACTCTCGGCCGGCCGCGTTTCCGCCGTGGTCACCGAGCACGGACGCGTCGCCGCCCAGGCCGTGCTGGTCGCCGCGGGCGCGTGGTCGCGGCTGTTCTGCGGCAACCTGGGCGCCGATTTCCCGCAACTGAAAGTCCGGGGCTCCGTGCTGCGCACCTCGCCCGTCGATGCCGGCCCCATGGCCGCCGTCAACGGCAGGAACTTCACCTGCCGCAAGCGCGCCGACGGCGGCTACACGGTGTCCCAGTTCGGCGCATCGATGGCCGACGTCGTGCCGGACAGTTTCCGGCTCATGCGCCTTTTTCTCCGGTCCTGGATGGCCAACCGCGATTTCGTGCGGCTGCGTTTCGGCAAGCGCTTCTTTGAAGAGCTGGGGATTCCTCGCCATTTCCCCATGGACCGCGCCTCGCCCTTCGAGCGGCATCGCGTGCTGGATCCCCGTCCATCGGCGCGCGGCATCGAACAGGCCTGGCGCCGGCTGGTGCACGCGTTTCCCGCGTTCCGCGATGCGCGCATCCAGCAATCGTGGGCGGGCTATATCGACGTGACCCCGGACGCGATGCCGGTGATGGACGCCGTGCCGCGCCTGCCCGGCCTGTACCTGGCTTCGGGCTTTTCCGGGCACGGCTTCGGTATCGGTCCCGCCGCCGGCGAAGCCATGGCGCAGTTGATCCAGGGCCAGGCTCCCGCCATCGATCTGCACCCCTTCCGCTACGGCCGCTACGGTTCCTAGGAGGTTCCCCTCATGCCCACCCTTCAACTCGCCCGCCGCGCCGCCGCAATGGCGGGCCTGGCTGCCCTGGCCGCGCTGGCCCAGCCCTCCGCCGCGCGCGCCGACGCCTGGCCGGACAAGCCCATCCGCATGCTCGTCGGCTATCCCCCGGGCGGCGGCACCGACACCGTGGCGCGCGTGCTGGCGCAGCAATTGGGCAAACAACTGAAGCAGCCCGTCGTCGTGGAAAACCGCGCCGGCGCCAGCGGCACCATCGCCACTCAGCAGGTCGTCCGGTCCGAACCCGACGGCTACACGGTGCTGTTCGCCACGGCATCGCCCTTGACCGGCGCGCCGCTGACGGTCAAGGGCCTGGCTTACGATCCGATGAACGACCTGATCCCCGTTTCGCGTATCGGCGGCGGCCCCTTCATCCTCGTCGCCCACCCCGCGTTTCCGCCGAACACGCTGCCGGAACTGGTCGCCTACGCGCGCGCCCATCCCGGCGAAGTCAATTACGCATCGCCCGGCGTCATGACCGCCAACTACTTCTTCTCCGAGCAACTGAACATGGATGCCGGCATCAAGACCGTGCACGTGCCCTACAAAGGCAGCGCCGCCTTGCTGAACGACGTCATGGCCGGACAGGTGCAATACACGCTGGACACCCCGGGCACCACCCTGCCCCTCATCAAGTCCGGCAAACTCAAGGCGCTGGCGATTTTCAGCGACAAGCGCCTGGACCGCGCGCCCGACATCCCCACCGCCAAGGAAGGCGAATTCCCCAACATGGTGGGCGGCTCGTGGTACGGCCTGCTGCTGCCCAAGGGCACCCCGCCCGACATCGTGGACGCACTGTACAAGGCCACCAAGGTCGCCCTGTCCGGCGAAGAGGTGCGCCATGCGATGGAAGAACGCGACGTGATCATCGAAGGCAGCACCCCGGAACAGTTCCGCACCTACCTGCACGCCGAATTCAGGCGCTGGCAAGGCGTAACGCAGAAACTGGGCATCCAGCCGCAATGACCCGCCCGCACAGCCCCCATGCGCCGCGCGCGAACGCGCGCCCCAAATGCCGGAGACCTTCATGACCGCCACACCCTATGCGCCCGACCTGACCTCGGGCAGCGCGCCGACTTCCATGCGCCCCACGCTCGCCGGCCTGAACCACATGATCTCGGCCGGCCACTACCTGGCGACGCAGGTGGGCATGGACATCCTGCAGGCCGGCGGCAACGCGGTCGACGCGGGCGTGGCGGCGGGCATTGCGCTGGGCGTGGTGCAAAGCGACATCGTGAACTTCGGCGGCGTCGCGCCCATCCTGGTCTACCAGGCAAGCACCGGGCGCGTCTCCAGCATATCCGGCCTGGGCCACTGGCCCCAGGCCGCCCGGCTGGAAACGTTCCTGGAAAAGCACGGCGGCACCATACCGGCGGGCGTGCTGCGCACCGTCATCCCCGCCGCGCCCGACGCCTGGATCACCGCCCTGGAACGCTTTGGCACCCTCAGCTTCGGCGAAGTCGCCGCCGGCGCGATACGCCTGGCCCGCGAAGGCTTCGTCATGTACCCGCTGATGGCCGAGGTCCTGGCCGAAAATGAAAAGAACTATGCCCGCTGGCCTTCCAGCGCGGCCATCTACCTGCCCGGCGGCAAGCCGCCCCCCGCCGGAGCCATCTTCCGCCAGACCGACCTGGCCGCCAACATCCAGTACATGGCCGACGAGGAACGCCTGCACCGGGGCCAGGGCCGCGCAGCCGGCCTGGCCGCCGCCCGCCGCGCCTTCTACGAAGGCGACATCGCGTCGGCCATCGTCAAGTACCACAAAGAAGAAGGCGGCCTGGTCACCCGCGACGACCTGCGCAATTTCTCCGTCGAAGTCGACCCCGCCCTGTCGACCGACTTCCGCGGCACCCAGGTCCATAGCTGCGGCTTCTGGTGCCAGGGGCCGTCGCTCCTGCAAATGCTGAACATCCTGGAGCCGCGCGACCTGCGCGCCGTGGGCCACAACACCGCGCCCTACGTGCACCTGCTGACCGAAACCATCAAACTGGCCTTCGCCGACCGCGAAGTGCACTATGGCGACCCGCGCCACATCGACGTGCCGCAAACGGCGCTGCTGTCCAAGGACTATGCGCGCGCCCGCCTGGCCCTGATCGACCCGGATCGCGCCGGCCCCGACATGCCGCCCGCCGGCCGCCTGCCCGATGCGCGCGGCATCGACCTGCGCGCGGCCGGCCCGGACGACATGGCCCGCACCGATCCCCGGCTGGACACCTCCTACGTCGCGGTGGTCGACAAGGAAGGCAACGCCTTCTCCGCGACGCCCAGCGACGGCTCGTACAACGTGCCCGTCATACCCGGCACCGGCATCTGCGCCTCCGGGCGCGGCAGCCAGTCCTGGGCCGAAGCCGGCCACCCCTGCGCCATCGGCCCGGGCCGCCGCCCGCGGCTGACGCCGAACCCGTCCCTGGCCATCCGCCCCGGACAGTACGTCATGCCCTTCGGCACGCCCGGCGGCGACGTCCAGTGCCAGGCCATGCTGCAAACCTTCCTCAACATCGAAGTCTTCGGCATGGAAGTGCAGCAGGCCATCGAAGCGCCCCGCTTCGCCAGCTTCAGCTTCCCGTCCTCGTTCGAGCCGCACAACGCCATGCCCGGCCGGCTGATGATCGAAGACCTGATCGCCCGCGACGTCGGCGACCGGCTTGCGGCCATGGGACACACCGTCAAATGGTGGCAAGACCGCAGTTGGCGCGCCGGCGCCATGTGCGCGGTGAAGCACGACCTCGCGACCGGCATCCGCCACGGCGGCGCGGATCCACGCCGGCCGGCTTATGCGATGGGGTGGTGAAATGGAGCATGCGGCTGGGCGGGGTCCGCCGCCTTGCGGATGCCGCATGCGGAATCCAGCCCCAGCAGGATCATGTTCCGTTCATAGTCCTCGGCAAGCAGGCGAATGACGTCCAGGACGCCTTTCCCGCCGCCGCTCGCCAAGCCATAGAGCGCCGGGCGGCCGACAAATACGGCGCGGGCGCCCAGCGCCTGGGCGCGGACGATGTCGGCGCCGCTGCGCACGCCGCTGTCCAGGAACACCGGCACGCGATCGCCGACGCGGTCGACGATGCCTGGCAAAGCGCTGATCGACGAAGGCGCCGCGTCCAGTTGCCGGCCGCCGTGATTGGACACGATGATGCCGTCCGCACCGTGGCTTGCCGCCAACGCGGCATCCTCGGCATGCAGCACTCCCTTCAACAACAACGGACCGTCCCACAGGCCGCGCAGCCAGCGCAGGCTGTCCCATGTCAGGGACCTGTCCATACTTCTCGCCAGCAGCGACGCCTGGACCTCCAGCGGCAAGGCATCGGCGGGCCGTTCCGCCAGATTCACGAACCGCGGCAGGCCGCCCCTGAGCATCCGCAGCGCCCAGCCCGGACGCCGCGCCACGTCCCAGGCCAGCCGGGGCGTCATCCGGAACGGGATCCTGAAGCCGTTGCGCCCGTCGCGCCAGCGATTGCCCCCGACCGGCACGTCCACCGTCAGGACCAGCGCACGATAACCCGCCCCGCGCGCGCGGCGCAGCATCTGCTCCGCCAACCGCCGGTCCTGCATCACATACAACTGCAGCCACTGTTCGCCTCCGCCCGCCTGCGCCCGCACGTCCTCGGCGCGCTGGTTCGATGCCGTGGACAGGACGAACGGCACGCCGCTCTCCGCGGCGGCGGCAGCCAGCATGGCGTCGCCCCCGGGGCGAATCACGCCGTTCAACCCGGTCGGCGCCAGCGCGAACGGCAAGCGCCAGGTCGACCCGAACACGTCCACCGAGGTATCGACGCGGCGGGTGTCCCGCAGCACCCTCGGCATCAGCCTGATCCGCTCGAAGTCGGCCCGATTGGCGCCCAGGCACGTTTCGTATTCCGCCCCGCCGTCGATGAACTCGTATACAAACCTGGGCAGGGCCTTCCTGGCCCTGAGCCGGTAATCGTCAATCGTGATCGGCACGAGGCACCTACTGCAGGGAAATGCCGCGGTCGCGGATGATCTTGCCCCAGCGCTCGTTCTCCTGAGCCACGAAACGCGCCATCTCGTCGGGTGAACTGAACCAGGGCTCGACCGCGATGTTCGCGAAGAAATCGATCACCGCCTTCGATGCCAGCGCCGCGCCCAGCGCCCGGTTCAACGAGTCCACGACATCGCGGGGCGTCCCCGCGGGAACCAGCATTCCCTGCCAGGCGAAAGCCTCGAATCCGGTCAGGCCCTGCTCATGCAACGTTGGAATGTCCGGAAAGTGCTTCATGCGTTCGGGGCTGGCCACGCCCAAGACCTTGAGCCGCCCCGTCTTCATCTGCGGAACGACCGTCGACGCGTCCATCAGCGCGAACGACACCGCGCCCGCCATCAAGTCCGTCACCGCGGGCGCGCCTCCCCGGTAGGCCACGTGCGTCATCTTCAAGCCGGTCCGTTCGCGGAACAGCTCGGCGGCCAGATGCTGCGGAGAGCCCACGCCGGAGCTGGCGAAATTGGCGCTATCGGGGTTGGCTTCGGCCCAGCGAAGAAACTCGTCCAGATTGTTCGCGGGCACCTTGCTCGACACCACCAGCAGTATCGGATAACGCGCGTACAACCCCGCCGGCGCGAAGTCCTTCGCGCTGTCGTAGGGCAGATTGGCGAAAAGATGCGGATTGGCCGCCAGCGTCGCGAAATCGCCCGTGAAAACCATAGCCCCCTGCACCTTGGCATTGGCCACGTACGCAGCCGCGATGTTCGTGGCCCCGCCCGGCTTGTTGCTGACAAAAAAACCGCGGCCCATCTGCGCCCCGACACTTTCCGCGAGCTTGCGCGCAATGGCGTCCGAGCCGCCGCCCACCGGATAGGGATGCACCCATTCCACGGGTCTTTCACCCCCTTGCGCCAGACAGGCGGCCGCGCTCCCGCTGCCAGCCAACGCGAACAGGACTTTCAAGAATTGGCGCTTTCGCATGTCGCTTCTCTCCCGGTGAGGTCATATCGGATGGCGAGAGTGTGAAGCCCGGTGGCATTCCTGAGAATTGTTATTTCAGGCCTAAGTCATTACATTTCGGCATGGCCTACAACCTGCAAGAACTGCGCGCATTCCTCGCCGTCGTCGAAGACGGATCGCTGGGCAAGGCCGCCGACAAACTCGGCCTCACGCAGCCCGCGCTGAGCCGGATCGTCAAGCGCCTGGAAGCCTCCGTCGGCGAACCGCTGTTCGAGCGCCACACCGGCGGCATGCGCCTGACGGCCTATGGCAAGGCGCTGGCCCCGCATGCGCAACTACTTTGCCGCGAGGAAAGGATCGCCCGCGACGAAATCAACCGCATGCGCGGCCTGGCCGTGGGCGCGTTGCGCCTGGGCGTCACCGCGGGCGCGTCCGCGCTCTTCATCCCCAAGGCGCTGGGCGCGTTCCTGGAACGCTGGCCCGGCATCGCCGTCGACGTCGTGGAAGGCATCTGGGATGAACTGGCGACCCGCCTGGAGGCCTACCAGGTCGATCTGGTGATCGCCCCTGAGGCCCCGGAAACCGCGCGCATCGCCGCCGCCAGGGACTGTGCCTGGCACGAAAGCATGAATGTGATCGTCGGCGCCGACCATCCGCTGCACAGCGGATCGCCCATCGCCATGCAGGCTTTGCTGGCGGAGCGCTGGTGCTTCGTGCCCGAACGCACCGAGCCCCGCAACCGGCTGGTGTCCCTCTTCAGGAAGCAAGGCCTGGCACCGCCCGCGATCGCAGTGTCCAGCCCCTCGATTCCCCTCATCAAGAGCCTGGTCGCGCATTCCGGTTTCGTCAGTTGGCTGACCCGGCCCATGTACGGGGCTGAATTGAAGGCCGGCCTGATCCGCGAACTCCAGGTGGAAGGCCTGGGCCACGAGCGCCGGTTCGCCGCCTATCACCGGCGCGAAGGCATCCTGCCGGCGCCGGCCTTGCGCTTCCTGGATGAAATCCGGCGGCAGGCGGGATAGCGCCGGGGCCAGCTCGCCCCGGCGGACGCGATCTCGCCGCCTCGCTGCAGCACGTCGATCAGGATGAGCTGGCCGTCGTAGAACTGCTGGTTCCTGCCCAGGAGCTTGCCTTCCACCGTCTCGGTCGCGAAATCGTCCAGTCACGGATCGCCGGGTCTTGTCCCCCGCCCTTCATGGCGCGCTCGCCGGACGGCCCGCCGCTCCCCGGACAGGCCGTGAAAACGTTCGAAATCCGTACGTCCGGCTCGGTTTCGGACGCCCGCTCTCCTCTCTACTCGCGTCCGCCACGGCCCGCCGCGCACGCGCCTTCCCTCGCACAGCCCGGTTCCGACACATCGCGCCGGGGCCTGCCTGCGGCTGGCATCCATTTTGCTTGGATATCCGCACGCGCCGCGTCAAGCGCGCGGGACAACAACGAGGAGACTCTTCATGTCATTGCAATCCCCAGCCCAGGTGATGGGCATCGATGCCGGCGGCACGATGACCGACACTTTCTTCGTCCGCAAGGACGGCCGCTTTGTGGTCGGCAAGGCGCAAAGCAACCCGGCCGACGAATCCCTTGCCATCTTCAACTCTTCGCAAGACGCGCTCGCGCATTGGGACCGCGATGTCGATGACGTTTTCCCGGAGTTGCTGACCTGCGTGTACTCCGGCACCGCGATGCTCAACCGGGTGGTGCAGCGCAAGGGGCTGGAGGTCGGCCTGATCGTCAACAAGGGGTTCGAGCACGTGCATTCGATGGGCCGCGCCATCCAGAGCTACCTCGGCTACGCGCTGGAGGAACGCATCCACCTCAACACCCATCGCTATGACGAGCCGCTGGTGCCGCTGTCGCGCACGCGCGGCGTGACCGAACGCACCGACGTGCAGGGCGAAATCGTCATCCCGTTGCGCGAGGCCGCGGTTCGCCAGGCCGTGCGCGACCTGGTGGCGGCCGGCAGCAAGGCCCTGGTGATCGTGCTGCTGCAATCCCACAAGAACGGCGCCAGCGAGCGCCAGGCCCGGGACATCGCGTTGGACGAGCTGGCCACGCTGGGCAGCGACGTGCCCGTCTTCGCTTCGGTGGACTACTACCCGCAGCGCAAGGAAAGCCACAGGATGAATACCACCATCCTGGAGGCATATGCCGCCGAACCCTCGCGCCAGACCTTGCGCAAGGTCAGCGACCGCTTCAAGAAGCACGGGGCGAAGTTCGATCTGCGCGTCATGGCCACGCACGGCGGCACGATAAGCTGGAAGGCCAAGGAATTGGCCCGTACCATCGTGTCCGGGCCGATCGGCGGCGTCATCGGCTCGCGGCTGCTCGGCCAGGCGCTGGGCTACGAGAACATCGCGTGTTCCGACATCGGCGGAACCTCGTTCGACATGGCGCTGATCACCAAGGGCAATTTCACCATCGTGGCCGACCCGGACATGGCCCGGCTGGTGCTGTCGCTGCCGCTCGTCGCCATGGATTCCGTAGGCGCGGGCGCCGGCAGCTTCGTGCGGCTCGATCCCTACAGCGGGGCCATCAAGCTCGGCCCGGACAGCGCCGGCTACCGCGTCGGCACCTGCTGGCCGGAAAGCGGCCTGGACACCGTCTCGGTATCGGACTGCCACGTGGTGCTGGGCTACCTCAATCCCGACAACTTCCTCGGCGGCGCCATCAAGCTGGACGTCGCCCGCGCCCGCGAGAGCATCAGGCAGCAGCTCGCGGATCCGCTGGGCCTGACGGTCGAGGACGCGGCCGCCGGCGTGATCGAACTGCTGGACCTGCAACTGCGTGAATACCTGCGATCCAACGTGAGCGCCAAGGGCTACAACCCGACCGACTTCGTGTGCTTCAGCTATGGCGGCGCGGGACCGGTGCATACCTACGGCTACACCGAAGGGCTGGGCTTCAAGGACGTCATCGTGCCGGCCTGGGCGGCCGGGTTCTCGGCCTTCGGCTGCGCCTGCGCCGACTTCGAATACCGCTACGACAAAAGCGTGGACCTGGCCCTGCCCCAGGTCGCGGCGCAGGCCGACAAGGTCCAGGCCGTGGCGACCTTGCAGCAGGCCTGGAACGAACTGGCCGAGAAGGTGATCGAGGAATTCCGCATCAACGGCTTCAAGCCCGAGGACGTGATCCTGCGGCCCGGGTACCGGATGCAGTACATGGGGCAGTTGAACGACCTGGAAATCGATTCCCCCATCGCCGGCGCCGGCAGCGCCGACGACTGGGACAGGATCGTGGGCGCGTTCGAAGACACCTATGGCCGCGTCTATGCCAGTTCCGCCCGCTCGCCCGAACTGGGCTTCTCGGTCACCGGCGCCATCATGCGCGGCATGGTGGTCACCCAGAAGCCGGTCCTGCCCGAGGACCCCGAGGCCGGCCCCACCCCGCCGGCCGAGGCCAAGCTGGGCACCCGCAAGCTGTACCGCCGCGGGCAGTGGCACGTAGCCACGCTGTGGCACATGGAAGCGCTCAAGCCGGGCAACCGGATCAAGGGGCCCGCCATCGTCGAGTCCGACGCGACCACCTTCGTGGTGCCGCAGGGCTTTTCGGCAAGCATCGACAAGCATCGCCTGTTCCACCTGCAGGAAACCAAGTAATCGGACTCCCGGAGAGACAACATGAACACGATATCAAGAATGGAAACCGGTGCCTCGGGCCTGCTGGGCACGGGCGAAACGCTCAAGCAATTCCGCGATGCCATCCTGGCCCGTACCAAGGATAGCGGCCACTACAACGGCCTGGCCCGGCTGGACCTGCGGGAGAGCGAGCCCATCCGCTACGAGAAAATGTTCTCCAAGCTGCGCGGCGGCCTGGTGCATGCGCGCGAGACCGCCAAGCGCATCGCCGCCAGCCCCATCGTCGAGCAGGAAGGCGAACTCTGCTTCACGCTGTATAACGCCGCCGGCGACTGCGTGCTGACCTCCACCGGCATCATCATCCACGTGGGCACCATGGGCGCGGCGATCAAATACATGATCGAGAACGATTGGGAAACCAATCCCGGCATCAATCCGGGCGACATGTTCACCAACAATGACTGCGCCATCGGCAACGTGCATCCCTGCGACATCGCCACCATCGTGCCGATTTTCGCGCAGGGCAAGCTGGTGGGCTGGGTCGGCGGCGTCACGCACGTGATCGACACCGGCGCGGTGACGCCCGGCTCCATGTCCACGGGCCAGACGCAACGCTTCGGCGACGGCTACATGATCACCTGCCGCAAGACCGGCATCAACGACGTGCCGCTCAAGGACTGGCTGCATGAAAGCCAGCGCGCCGTGCGCACGCCCAAGTACTGGATCCTGGACGAGAAGACCCGCATCGCCGGCTGCCACATGGTGCGCAGCCTGATCGAAGAGGTCATCGCCGAGGAAGGGCTGGAGGCCTACGAGAAGTTCGCCTATGAAGTCATCGAGGAAGGCCGCCGCGGGCTGCAGATGCGAATCAAGGCGCTGACCCTGCCGGGCAAGTACCGCAAGGTGGCGTTCGTCGACGTGCCCTACAAGCACGAGGACGTGCAGACCTCGAACGCATTCGCCAAGCTCGATTCCATCATGCACTCCCCGGTGGAGATGGAGATCCGCAAAGACGGCACCTGGCGGCTGGACTTCGAAGGCTCCAGCCGCTGGGGCTGGCACAGCTACAACGCGCACCAGGTGGCGTTCACCAGCGGCATCTGGGTAATGATGACGCAGACGCTGGTGCCCACCCAACGCATCAACGACGGCGCCTACTACGGCACGGAATTCCGCCTGCCCAAGGGCGCCTGGATGAACCCCGACGACCGGCGCACCGGGCACGCCTACGCATGGCACTTCCTGGTCTCCGGATGGAGCGCGCTGTGGCGCGGCCTGGGGCAGGCGTACTTCAGCCGCGGCTACCTGGAGGAAGTCAACGCCGGCAACGCCAATACCTCCAACTGGCTGCAGGGCGGCGGCATCAACCAGGAGGGCGAGATCCATGCCGTCAACAGCTTCGAGGCCAGCTCCTGCGGCACCGGCGCGGGCGCCGTCAAGGACGGCCTGAACCACGCCGCCGCCATCTGGAACCCGGAAGGCGACATGGGCGACATGGAAATCTGGGAAATGGCCGAGCCCCTGCTCTACCTGGGCCGCAACGCCAAGTCCAACTCCGGCGGCTACGGCAAGTATCGGGGCGGCTGCGGCTTCGAGACGCTGCGCATGGTCTGGAAGGCGCAGGACTGGACCATGTTCTTCATGGGCAACGGCTACATGAACAGCGACTGGGGCCTGATGGGCGGCTATCCGGCGGCCACCGGCTACCGCTTCGAGGCCCACCATACCGGCCTGAAGGACCGCATCGCCCGCGGCGAAAGCCTGCCGCTGGGCGCCGACACCAATCCGGAGGCGCCCGACTACGAGCAGCACCTGGCGCCCGGCGCCCGCGTCAAGCGGGACCAGCAGTGCATGACGACGGAGGACTGCTACGAGAACTACGACCTCTATCTCAACTACCTGCGCGGCGGCCCCGGCTTCGGAGACCCCCTGGACCGCGAGCTGGACGCCATCGCCAACGACCTGAACAACGAACTGCTGCTGCCCAAGTACGCGCTGGAGGTCTACGGCGCCGTGGTGGCCCAGGACGGCGCCGGCCGCTGGCAGGTCGACGCCAAGGCCTCGGCCGGCAAGCGCCTGGACATCCGCAAGCGCAGGCTGGAACGGGCGGTTCCCGTGCGCGACTGGATGCGGTCCGAGCGCGAACGCATCCTGGCCAAGACCGCCTCCACCCAGGTGCAGCACATGTACGCCACGAGTTTCGGCTTGTCCAAGAAATTCGAGCAGCAGTTCCGGGACTTCTGGAGCCTGCCGGCCGACTGGACCCTGACCGAGGAAGAACTCGACGTGCCCACCTACGGGTCCAAGTTCCGCATGGACCTTTCGAAAATGCCCGATGTGAAGACCATCGTGCTGGTGGACGAGTGAGCCGGCGGCTTGCGAAAACAAGGAGACGACAATGACGACTTACACGCAGGAACAGGTGGACCACCTGGTTGACGGCCGGCTGGACTGGGACACGACCATCCGCATGCTGTCCATGCCGAAGGACGGCGAGCGCTTCGAGATGTACCTGAAGACGCTGCAGAAGAAGCTCGACTGGAACGACCGGATCGTCCTGCCGCTCGCGCCGCACCTGTACATCGTGCAGCGCGCGCACGACAAGCACTGGGTGACGAAATGCGATTGCGGCCATGAATTCGGCGATTACCGGCAGAACTGGAAGCTCGCCGCGCACGTCTACGTACGCGAGGACGCCCAGGCCATGAGCGAGGTCTATCCCAAGCTCATGGCGCCGGATACCCAATGGCAGGTATACCGCGAGTATTACTGCCCCCAGTGCGGCACCCTGCACGACGTCGAGGCTCCCACGCCCTGGTATCCGGTAATCCATGATTTCGAGCCGGATATCGATACCTTCTACAAGGAATGGGTCAACCTGCCCTTGCCCGAGCGCGCGGCATAGCGGGCGGCCCGCGGCGCGAACCGGACCGGGATAGCCGCGGCCGTCCCGGTCCGGGTTGCTCCGGATTGACGCCTGGCGCTCATGCCGTCTAATGAACGCGGCTGGCCAGGCATTAGGCCCGCCCCGACCCAGGGCCAGCGGCAGCGCGCGCCCTGCGTACAGCCGGCAGGATAGCCGGCCCATGCATCGCATCTTGGAGACTAGGCGATGGAGCCAAGCTACCGGGAACGGTTTTCAGATCCCGCCGCCGAGCGCGCAGTCATGCAAGCCTGGGAATCGGTCTTGTCCGGCACGATCGCCGGGCCGCCGGGAACCGCGCTGCGCGCGCTGATCGAAGGGTCCTGGCAACGCTGCCTCCAGGCCGACGTGAACCCCCGCGCCTCGCGCGGGCCCGAACCCTTGTCCGAGGACGAGCTGTTCCTCCATCGCGAGCGCCAGCGCGATCTGCTCGGCGCCAGCCAGCCCGTGCTCGCCCAGGCCTGTGAAACCCTGGCCGAACTGGGAACCTTGATCGCGCTGTCCGACACGAGAAGCGTCATTCTCAACGCCGTGGGCGACCCCACCGCGCTGGAGGCCGGGCAGGCCATCCATCTCATGCCCGGCGTGGACTGGAGCGAAGCGTACTGCGGCACCAATGCCATCGGCACGGCCCTGATCACCGGGCAGGCCGTGCAAGTGCATTCCACCGAGC
Source organism: Achromobacter veterisilvae (assembly GCF_900496975.1). Taxonomy (GTDB): domain Bacteria; phylum Pseudomonadota; class Gammaproteobacteria; order Burkholderiales; family Burkholderiaceae_B; genus Achromobacter; species Achromobacter veterisilvae. The sequence continues at coordinate 58,883 of NZ_UFQC01000021.1, read as the reverse complement.
ATTTCTGCGAAGGCATCAAGGGCTGGACCTGTTCGGCCGCCGTCATCCGGCATCCGCTGGACGGCGACGTGGTGGGCGTGCTCGACGTCTCGGGCCTGTCGCGCACCTACAGCCGCCAGCACCTGGCCATCGCCATGACCTCGGCCAGGCACATCGAAAGCCGCTTGCGCACGGCCGAAATGGAGCGCCGCTACCAATTGCTGGACGCCGCCCTGGCGCGGTTCGTGGCGGCGGGCGCCGACGTGGGCGTCATCCTGCTCGACCACCGCGGCTGTCCGATAAAGGCGAACGCCCAGGCGCAACGCGCGCTGGACGACGCCGGCGCGGGCATCAACCTGCCCAGGCTGCAACGCATCGCCGGGCTCGCCCTGGGCCCGCACTCCCCCGGCGCCCCAGGCCCCGCGCTGCCGGCCTGGCTGCGGCCCGAATGGGTGGAGTCCGTGCTCTCGGGCGCGGAACGGCTGGGCTCCCTGCTGATCCTACCCCGGCATCCGCCGGCCCCTTGCGCGCCGCGGGCCGCGCCGGCCGCGCAGGCCGCGCCCGCGCCCGATCCCTTCAACACCGTGATCACGGCCGACGCCGACGTGGCCGAACTGGTGGAACAGGCGCGCCGCCTGAGGGACTCCCCGGTCCCCGTCCTTCTGCTGGGGGAAACGGGCGTGGGCAAGGAGCTCTTTGCCCGCGGCCTGCACAGCCACGGCCCCTTCATGGCGCTCAATTGCGGCGGCCTGTCGCGCGAACTCCTGGCCAGCGAACTCTTCGGTTACGCCGACGGCGCGTTCACGGGCGCGCGCAAGGGAGGGATGCGAGGCAAGATCGAAGCGGCCGAGGGCGGCACGCTGTTCCTCGACGAGATCGGCGAAATGCCGCTGGACATGCAATCCTACCTGCTGCGCGTGCTCGAAGAGCGCGAGGTGTATCGCCTGGGCGATAACGTGGCGCGCCGCGTCAACTTCCGCCTCATCGCCGCGACCCACCGCGACCTGCAGGCAGAGATCAAGGCGGGACGCTTCCGCATGGACCTCTATTACCGCATCGCCGTCGTGCACCTGCACATCCCGGCCCTGCGCGCCCGCAAGGGCGACGTGGCCTTGCTGGCGCAGGCCTTCGCCCTGCGCTTCCAGCAGGAACACGGCAAGGAGGCCGCCGGCATGGAGCCCGATGCGCTGGCCGCGCTGGAGGCCTATCCGTGGCCCGGCAACATCCGCGAACTGCGCAACGTCATCGAAAGCGCCGTGCTCCTGTCCTCCGGCGGCTCACTCTCGCGGGCGATGCTGCCGCCGGAAGTGAGCCACGCGCCCGCGCCGGCCCCGGCCGCGCCCGGCCCCATCACCCTGGTCCAGGGGGAAGAGGACCTGATCCGCCGCAGCATCGTCGCCAGCGGCGGCAACCTGACCCAGTCCGCCCGCAGCCTGCATATCGCCAAGAGCACGCTGTATGCGAAGATGAAACGCTACGGCATGTCGCGCGAAGACGCGCTGGGCTTCGGGCCCGACCGGCCGGGAATCGACCCGCGCGACGCCTGAGGCGCCCGCGCCGGGCGCTTCCGCCCGGGGATCCATCGCCATGTGCGCCGCAATTGACATGGCGCAAACAATGTCGTCCAGGAATGTAGTTGGAAGCGGTACGCTAAGCCCATACCCGACACGCACTTCAGGAGATTGCCATGCCCGTCATGATGAAAGCCGCTGTCTTTGTCGAACCCGGCCGCATCGAAATCGTCGACAAGCCGATTCCGGACGTCGGCCCCAACGACGCCCTCATCCGCATCACCACCACCACCATCTGCGGCACCGATATCCATATTCTGAAGGGCGAATACCCCGTCGCGCCCGGGCTGACCGTCGGCCACGAGCCCGTCGGCATCATCGAGAAGCTGGGCAGCGCGGTGACCGGCTACCAGGAAGGGCAGCGCGTCATCGCCGGCGCGATCTGCCCGAACTTCAACTCGTACGCGGCCCAGGACGGCGTCGCGTCGCAGGACGGCAGCTACCTCGCCGCCATGGGGCTCTGCGGCTGCCATGGCTACCAGGCCACGGCCGGCTGGCGCTTCGGCAACAAGATCGACGGCACCCAGGCCGAATACGTGCTCGTGCCCGACGCGCAGGCCAACCTGGCCCCGGTTCCCGACGGCCTGACCGACGAGCAGGTGCTGATGTGCCCGGACATCATGTCCACCGGCTTCAAGGGCGCCGAGAACGCCAACATCCGCATCGGCGACGTGGTGGCGATCTTCGCCCAGGGCCCCATCGGCCTGTGCGCCACGGCCGGCGCCCGCCTGCTGGGCGCGTCCACCATCATCGCCGTCGACGGCAACGCCCACCGGCTGGACGTGGCGCGGTCCCTCGGCGCCGACGTGACCCTGAACTTCCGCGACTGCGACGTGGTGGAAGATATCCTGCGCCTGACCGGCGGGCGCGGCGTCGACTCGTCCATCGAAGCCCTGGGGCTGCAAAGCACCTTCGAATCCGCCCTGCGCGTGCTCAAGCCGGGCGGCACCCTGTCCAGCCTGGGCGTCTACTCCGAAGACCTGAAGATCCCCCTGAGCGCGTTCGCGGCGGGCCTGGGCGACCACAAGATCAACACGGCGCTGTGCCCGGGGGGCAAGGAACGCATGCGCCGCCTGATGAACGTGATCCAGTCCGGCCGCGTGGATCTGGGCGTGATGGTCACCCACCAGTACAAGCTCGACAACATCGTCGAGGCCTACGACCTGTTCTCGCACCAACGCGACAACGTGCTCAAGGTGGCCGTCAAACCCGCCTGACGCGCCAGCGGCGCATCAGGTATTTTTCGATTTCGGCGCCGGCGAACACCAGCAGGCCGGCGCCGAGCACGTCCAGCCATTCGCGCCAGCCCAGCGGCACCGAGCCGAACACGGCGTGCATGAACGGCGTGTACGTGTAGGCCAGTTGCAGCGCAACGCAGGCGGCAATGGCGATCCACACGTATCGGTTTCCGAACAGGCCTTCGCGGTTGAGCACCGAGTCGTAGATGTGGCGGCTGTTGATCAGGTAGAACATTTCCGCCGCCACCACCGCGTTGACCGCCATGGTCCGGGCGCGGTCCACCGACATGCCGTTGGAGAGTTCCCACAGGAACAGGCCCAGCGCGCCGGCCATCATCAACACCGAGACCACCAGCACGCGCTGCACGAAAAGCAGCGACAGCAGCGGCTCGCCCGGCGGCCGCGGACGCTGGCTCATGATGCCGGGCTCCGCCGGCTCGAAGGCCAGCGCCAGGCCCAAGGTGCTGGAGGTCACCAGGTTGATCCACAGCACCTGCGCCGGCGTGAGCGGCAAGGTGAGCTGGAACAGGATGGCCGCGATCACCAGCAGGCCTTCGCCGCCGTTCGTGGGCAGCATGAAGAGCACGAACTTCTTCAGGTTGTCGTAGACCGCGCGGCCTTCGCGCACCGCCGCCGCGATCGTGGCGAAGTTGTCGTCGGCCAGCACCACGTCGGCGGCTTCCTTGGCGGCCTCGGTGCCCTTCAGGCCCATCGCCACGCCGACGTCGGCGCGCTTGAGCGCCGGCGCATCGTTCACGCCGTCGCCCGTCATGGACACCACCTGGCCCAGCGCCTGCATCGCCTGCACCAGGCGCAGCTTGTGCTCGGGGCTGGCGCGCGCGTAGATGTCGACGCCCATCACCGTCTCGCGCAGCGTCGCGTCGTCCATCAGCGCCACTTCGGCGCCCGTGATGGCGGGCTTGCCCACGCCGATGTCCAATTGGGCGCCGATGGCGCGCGCGGTCTCGGCATGGTCGCCGGTGATCATCTTGACCTGGATGCCCGCCCGGTGGCATTCCGCCACGGCCGCGATGGCTTCGGCGCGCGGCGGGTCCATCATGCCCACCAGCGCCAGCAGCATGAAGCCGTCTTCCACATCGCCGAAACCCAGGGCCCGGGTCCGGGGAGCCGCGCGCTTGCAGGCCAGCCCCAGCACGCGCAGCCCCTTGGCGGCCGTGTCGGTGGCCATGCGGCGCCAATAGTCCACGTCCAGCGCCTGGGGCAGGCCGTCACGATCGGCCTGCGAGTCGCACATGTCCAGCACCCGCTCGGGCGCCCCCTTCACGAAGATCCATGGAGCGCCCAGTCCTGCCTCGTGGTAGGTCGCCATGAAGCGGTGCTCGGACTCGAACGGGATCGAATCGCGGCGGGGCCATTCCTGCTGGCCCGCAGCCTGCGTCAGGCCGGCCTTGACCCCAAGCACCAGCAGCGCGCCCTCGGTGGGATCGCCCGCGACCCGCCAGACGCCGCCTTCCTCGCGCAGCGCGGCATCGTTGCACAGCACGCCGGCGCGGATGGCCAGCTCCAGCGAGGGATGGATGGCGGGATCGACGGCGCGGCCGTCGATGCTGCACTCGCCCGACGGTTCATAGCCCACGCCGCCGACGTCCGTCACCGCGCTCGCGCACACCACGCGCTGCACCGTCATTTCATTGCGGGTGAGCGTGCCCGTCTTGTCGGAGCAGATGACCGTCACCGAACCCAGGGCCTCGACCGCCGGCAGCCGCCGCACGACGGCCTGGCGCCGCGCCATGCGCTGCACGCCCAGCGCCAGCGTGACGGTCATGATGGCCGGCAGCCCCTCCGGGATGGCGGACGCCGCCAGCGCCACCACCATCATGAACATTTCCGCCGGCGCGTGGCCCAGCCACCACGTGCCCACGACGAACAGCAGCCCCGACAGCGCCAAAATGGCCACCGCCAACACGCGGCCGAAATGATCCACCTGGCGCAGCAGCGGCGTGGTCATATTGCCGATGCCGGAGAGCAATTGATTGATGCGGCCCAACTCGGTATGCGCCGCGGTGGCCACCACCACCCCGCGCGCCTGCCCGTGCACCACCACGGTGCCCGAATACGCCATGCACTGGCGATCGCCCAACGGCGCATCCGCCGCCACGGGCGCGATCTGCTTTTCCACCGGCAGCGATTCCCCCGTGAGCGCCGCCTCTTCGACACGCAGTTCCTTGGCCTCGACCAGCCGCAGATCGGCGGGCACGCGGTCCCCGGAAGCCAGCAGGACCTGGTCGCCGGGCACCAGGCCGGCCGCGTCGATTTCGCTGCGGCTCCCGTCGCGCACCACCAGGGCGTGCGGCGAAAGCATGCCCCGGATGGCGTCCATGGCGCTTTCCGCCTTGCCTTCCTGGATGAAGCCGATGATGGCGTTGACGACCACCGCCGCCATCAGCACGCCCGTGTCGATCCAGTGCCCAAGCAGCGCGGTAATGACGGCCGACCCCATCATCACGTAGAGCAGGATATTGTGGAATTGCCGCAGGAAACGCCCGAACGCGCTCTGGCGCCGCGCCTCGACCAGCCGGTTCGGCCCGTAGCGGGCCAGCCTGTCCTGGGTCTCGTCCGCGGTCAATCCCGCTGGACGGGTTTTTAGTGCTTCTTCCACGGCCATCGCGGGCCGCGCATGCCAATCTTCTTGTTCGGACAACGAGCGATCGGGGGAAGTCATCGATGGAATATGCCTTCGTAACGTGCAGGACTCATTCGCGACAGGGTCGGTCCCTTCGAGTCTATCAGCATATGGGGTCTGCGGCGGTCCCCCGCCTCGCCGCCCGCAGGCGAAAGCTCCCTATTGCGCGCACGCACCCGGCGGCCGATATCGTCAAGAATAGTGATGGACCGTCGTCCCGGGGAAAGTCCACACAGCGCTTTCCTTATGTTCCTTCAACAACTCTCCATAGCACTCGACGTCCTTGAACGTAATCGTGCGGCCCTCCAGCTCGAAATGGAGCTCGCGCTCCTCCAGCAGCATGCGGGTCCGGGAAATGCTGGGCGGATCGTTCATGTAGGCGATAAATGCATCCACGGTGATCGGGCCGTCCAGGCGCGGATCGTGGACGAAGGTGCGCCGCCGGGATGCCAAGGGCCGCATGGAGAGCTTCTTGCGGGCGAAGAAGGCGTAGAACATGTTCTTGTCGATGACGTAAAAGTCCTCGTTGAATCTCACCCGCCCCAGCTTTGCGGACGTCAGGATCACCCTCATCACCCTGGACGGCACCCATTCCGGCGCACGCCCAAGCCGGTCGCGGACGTGGGCCAAATGACTCTCGAAGTAGTCGCACGTCTTCCGATGTTGTTGGGCCGCGTCCCGGCCAAGCTCAGCCTCCAGTTCCACGTAGCTGCGGAAATCGCTGGTCTGGAACCGGCCCTTGCATTCGCACAGGAACAAGACGTCCTCTTCCAACACGAAGGCCACATCGCAATCCCGGTTCTTATGCTTGACCTTTCTCGCGACGATGCCCGCATCCGCCAGCACCCGGCGAGTCAGTTTCTCGAAGCCCGGCCCGATGAACTGCAGCTCATGGTTCGGCTCGTCCTTCCTGCTTCTTATGCTTTTCAGAAGAGACTCCAGCGAAAAAGCCGGCTCGATCAGCATGGCCGCCGTGGGAACCAAGACCAGTTCGCCATTGAAGGGAATCAATGGCGAATCAAGAATGTCCTTCGAGGACGCATTGAAGATGAAGCGGCACAGAATCTGCTCGGCAGATTTCACCGGGATTCCCGCCGCGACAAACTCGGCCAGGAAAAAATCGGCTGTCTTGTGCAGCAGCAACGTTGCCGGCTGCCCAATCAAGGGATGCAATTCAATATGCTTCTTCGCAATCTCCTTGACTACCGTATAGGCGCGAATCCATTCGCACAGCCTGGCTCCCCGGACTTCCTCCCGCAGGTCTTCCGAGTAGAACTGCTGGGTCGTCATGTACGCGGACTTCACCTCGTCGTTCGACCTGAACCCATCGATAGGCAATTTCCGGGTGGAGCCGATGACTGCCGGATGGGTCATCGGATTGAAGGACTCCCCTTGCCTGACCCCGCGAAGACGGCTGAGCGACACCCTGAACGCAGACAGCAATTCGGACCCGCTGGCATCGAAGACTACAGCGTTCCCATGCCGCGTTCCCTTCGCTTGCCCATGTTCCCAGATTGACCGTCGTTCGTGGAAAATCGCCCATTCGCCACTCAGAGGAAGATGCAGGCATGCCGCGTCGAATTTCGCACTGTCATAGTGCACGCTCATCCTCTCCCCCGCTTCCAGGAACGACCTCAGCGTGAGGGAGAAGTAGGACATGGCGTAGTCCACCGAGGCGCCGAAGTCCAAGGGATTCTTGTAATGGCCCTCGTCCAAGAACTCCACCACGATCGAGGTGTTGAAATGCTCGTAGGTCGGCAACCCGCAGGTGGATCTGAGCTGTTGCTCGTGCACCAGCATCGTGTGATAGAGCTCGTCGGACCTGGAATCGAATCTTGCGCCGATGGCGGCGATACGGTCGGTAAATGAACGATCCAGCGCCACGAAAATATCGGCATCGTCCAGGAGTTCCCGCACGTCCCGAACCTCGTCCCGCTTCCGAAGCAGGCCTGTGATGTCCGGATCGGCATAAAGGCGATGCAGTTTCACCTCCCGCAAGACCGCCGCCAGTTCCTCCGCTGGCGCGGATGGCAGCTCCAAGGCCGTCATCACTTTTTCCTTGATCTTCTCCCGCGTCCTTTTCATCTCTGTGTCCTGGTCGCAAGTCTCGCAAAGCGCCAGCATCCGCACTTGCGGAATCGAGGCTGGCCCTCTGCTCACGCGGAAGAATACCGTACCTTCCGGGCGACAAGGTCACAGCGAAGCCATGGCGCAAGCTGTCGTCGACATGGCGCGCCAATCTGGACGACCGGATCAAACGCCTGACGCGGCTGCGCGACGAACTCGACAGTTGCATAGGCTGCGGGGGCCTGTCGCTCACAGACTGCCCGCTGCGCAAACCCATGGACAGACTGAGGGGAGAAGGCCCGGGGGCACGGATTCTGGAGCGGCCGTAGCGAAGATGGGTCCCTCTCCCCTGCCTACGGCGCCATCGCGCCGAGCGCCTTCGCGGCCTGCTCAAGCCCGCCCAGGATGGCATCGGCGACACGCGGCGAGAAATCTCTCGGCAGCGCAGCTTGAACTTCCGCAATCGCCGCCGGTGTACGGGCGAGAAGTTCATCAATAATCGGTTCCGCCGTCGCGGCGTAGCCGATTCTCTGTGCGGTACTGTTGAAGTGCCTGCGCTGGATGCTGTGCATCTCGTAGTGGCGGTTCTTGCCTAGCAAGGCCATCGCGGACTTGATCCCATACGGCGACCACTGGCTGGGACCGTCGCCCAGCACCGGATAGACCGACATCACGTCATACAGCGGGCTCAACTGAAAACGACCGCGCGGCCGAAGCTGGATGCTGAAGTTCTTGGCATGGCCATCGGGCGCTCGCAGCAGCCAGAACAGCACCTGCGCCGACATCAACGTCTTCATGTCGCCCTCGGCGTTCACCGACTGCCGCAGCGTGGCGAACAAGGCCTTGAGCCCGGGGCCGCCCTCGTTCTCATACTTGCGCAGCGGCGAGCAGCCTTCAACCTGACAGAAATCTTCCTGCGGAAGACGCATAAGCCACTGGCCGTTGGGCGCGACACGCCGATCGAAGCGCTCCACCACCAGCACGCGCTGCCGGCCGAAGGTTGCGATATCGGCGTCGGCCACGGCCAACCCATAGGCCTTCAGCAGCCGCAGGCACAGCCATTCGTTGTCGACGGAAGTGCTGAAGTCCGCCCGGCGCCCGCCCATCAGCCCGAGCGGAAGCTTGAAGATGTGGCTCGTCGGCGTAGCGCCCTGCGGTACGAGCCACTGCCCGCCCCACCAAAGGAAAGCCGTCTTCTCCTGCGCGCCGGCCAGCGAAATGCGGAAATCCGCGTCCGGGTCCCGCCCCGCCGCGAAGGCCAGCGGCGAAACGGTTTCGATCAAGTGCCGCTCGATGTCCTCCTCGGACAACGGAACGCCCTCAATACGGTCGAAGCCCTCCGGCTCCTCGTCCTGTCCTAGCAACTGCACGGCACCCACGCAATCGCGTCCGATCGCAGCCAGCAGATCGAACGGTTCTATCGATCCCGTCTTGAATCGCTCGGCCGCGCGTCTGCGGATGGCATCGCTGTCCGGAAGCAGGTTGTCGAAATAATTGGCGACCTTCTCGCCCCTGAGCGGCAGGTTCTGCAGGTTGAACGGCAACGACAACGAGAGTGGCCGGCCGATGTCGGCACCGACCCAATTCGCGTCATATTGCAGCTCCATCTCTCCACGAGCGGGAATCGTCCAGCGACCGACGCGGACGCCGTTGGTCCAGATGGACAGGCTGCGGCTGTGCGATCGACGCCCCATGTCACCAATCCGCGGTCGGCTCGGCGGACACCGCGGCGTTGCCCCGGGTCCCGATGGCCAGCTCCAGGCCCAGCGCTGCGCACCATGCGAGGAGTTGCTCCACGCTCAGCTCGTGGGCATTGAGCTCCAAATGAGAGACCCGCGACTGGCTCAGGCCGATACGGGCAGCCAGCGCCGATTGGGTCAGCCCCTGGGCCTTGCGCGTGGCCTGGAGTACCGCGGCTAGCTGGACGGCGGTGATCAGGGTATGGGAGGTGGGCGTCATGGCGGATACCCGGAATTCAGTTAAATGAAAAATATCTGATATACAGATAATTGTCAAATATCTGGAAAACAACTATCCTTCTAGCAACAGGTCCTAACAGATCCACATAACCGGCAGCATTATTCCCCGCTGAAAATCCATGGCCGATACGCTCCAATCCCTCAGTCAGCAACAACGCGAGTTCGCAAAGGCACGCGATTGGGAGCAGTTCCATTCGCCCAAGAACCTGGCATCCGCACTAATCGTGGAAGCGGGAGAACTACTCGAACACTTCCAGTGGATGACGGAAGAGCAAAGCCGAATGCTCCCGCCCGAAAAACTAGAGGCTGTAGGCAGCGAGATCGCGGATGTACTCCTCTACCTTATCCAACTGAGCAACATGCTTGGCCTCGACCCTGTGAAAGCGGCGCAGGCCAAGATCCACATCAACGCCCAAAAGTATCCTGTCAGCCGCGCCAAAGGTAGCAGCAAGAAATACGACCAGCTTTGAGTTTGTTGGAACACAGGTGCAGCAGTGATCATTTACCAAGCCAGCAAGACGGAGTTTCTTCATCACACGCTCCGTGATGACATCGAAGACATCGTGCTCCGCCACGTCCGCCATGCTGGCGTCGCCGGTGGGGGTGAAAGTGAAGTGCGCTCCTGGCGAAGCTCGTTGTTTGAGATGGCCAAAGTGCTACAGGACGAGGAAATCCCGGACGACGCCGGCATCGCGATCGAGTACCAGTTACCCAGCAGTTCTCAGCGCATCGATTTCATGATCACGGGAGAAGACGAAACGGGATCCCCCAAGGTCGTGATTATCGAGTTGAAACAGTGGTCAAGCTCTCGATATAGCAGCAAGGACGGGATCGTCTGGGCACGACGCGGCGGACGCAACGCCGAGATCGAAGGCCCCCATCCCTCCTATCAGGCATGGTCGTATGCCGCGCGGCTCGAAGATCTCAATGCCGCCGTGCACGAACAAGGCATTCGCCTGCAACCCTGCGCCTACCTGCACAACCATCCCCGCGACGGGCAGATCGACCATCCGCATTACGAACCGCATATCCAGCGAGCGCCTCTCTTTCTCAAGAGCGACAAGGAAAAGCTGAGCCGCTTCATCAGCAAACACGTGCGACGCGGCGATCGTTTGAAATCCCTCTACGCCATCGAGCACGGCCGCATCCAGCCATCAAAAAGCCTGGTGGATTACGTAGCCAGCCTGATGCAAGGCAAGAGCGAATTTGTGCTGATTGATCAGCAAAAAGTCGTTTACGAGTCTATCTTGCAGATCGAAGCCCGGTCGGAGGAGAAGAAGCAGGTCGTCATCGTGCAAGGCGGACCAGGCACCGGAAAGTCAGTGCTCGCCATTAACTTGCTAGCGGCGTTGATCGGCCGGCAACGCAACGCACGCTACGTAACCAAGAACCGCGCCCCCCGAGAAGTCTTTCAAGCCAAGCTGACGGGCACCTTCACCAAGACCCGGATCGGCAACCTCTTCAGCGGTTCGGGCGCCTTCACGAAGGACGAGGCTGATACCTACGACGTCCTATTGGTGGACGAAGCGCATAGGCTCAATGAAAAAAGCGGCCTTTACCGCAATGAGGGGGAGAACCAGGTCCTGGAGATCATTCGGTCCGCGCGGTGTACCGTCTTCTTCACGGACGACGATCAACGAGTCACGATCTTCGATATTGGCCACACCGAAGAACTGAGGCGGCACGCCAGGAGGCTGGGCGCAGAAATCACGGAACTTGCGCTGACGTCGCAATTCCGATGCAACGGCTCTGAGGGCTATCTTGCCTGGTTGGAGAATACACTGGGAATTCGGCCGACCGCCAATCAAATGCTCGATCCGTCCGAGTACGATTTCCGGGTATTTGATAATCCCGCCGAAATGCACGATCTCATTGCCGCAAAGAACCAGGCAAATAATCGATCCCGCGTTGTTGCCGGCTATTGCTGGCCTTGGCCAAGCAAGAACAACCCCGAAGCGTGGGACATCCGACTCCCGCAATTCGATTATCAGAAGCGCTGGAACCTTAGTACAGACGGCAGTCTCTGGATCGTCAAACCCGGCTCCGTACAAGAGGTGGGCTGCATTCACACCTGCCAGGGTTTGGAACTGGACTATGTTGGCGTGATTATTGGAAACGACCTGGCCTTTCGCAATGGCCAGATTGTGACCGACCCCACCCAACGAGCCTCCTCGGACCAATCGGTCCGAGGTCTCAAGAAGATGGTGCGAGAAGATCCCGAACGCGCTCGGGAACTCGGTGACCTCATCATCAAGAATACCTACCGTACGCTGATGACTCGCGGCATGAAAGGCTGCTACGTCTATTGCACCGACAAGGCACTCGCCGATTATCTGCGCAGCCGACTGAGCACGACCCTAGAGCCAACCTCCGTGGTCTCCCTGGAGGACTCCAACGTCGTACCCTTAAGGCAGATCACGGAGCCTAAGCGCCAGAACAGCATGGCTGCGCTGCCGCTCATCGACATCAAAATGGCGGCTGGCGCGTTCTCAGACATCCAAGCACTCGAAGAGGCCGCCAACCAATGGCTCGAACCGCCTGATTGGGTCACTCCCCAGCCAGGTCTCTTCGTGGCTCAAGTCGTAGGCGAATCCATGAGCCGGCGTATTCCGAACGGATCATGGTGCCTGTTCCGCGCGAATCCCAGCGGCACCCGCCAAGGCAAAGTCGTGATCGTCCAACACCGGAGCATCGACGATCCTGAAACAGGCGGAAAATACACCATCAAGGTCTACTCCAGCGAGAAGACGATCAACCCGGACGGCAGTTGGCAGCACGAGCAGATCGTGCTGCATCCGGACTCGCTGCAACCCGGCTACGAGCCGATAGTGATCCATCGGGAAGCCGCTGGCGATGATTTCATGATCGTAGCGGAACTGCTGACCGTTCTCGATAACGAGGCCTGACCACTCGTCATAGGTACAGGCCAGACCATAGACTCAGACTACATTTTCAAGTTCGGTCCAGCGGGCTTGCGCCGGACCACGCGACCATCGCCGGCACCGAACCCGCGCGGCAGCAAGGCGGTCGAAACGGCTGCGTGCGGGTTCGGTTCGCGGGCCAGGCCCGGCGAGTCAGTCGGCTTGGATGAGAGCGGTCCGGATCAGTTCTTGCAGGCGGCTGCGCTCGGCCTCGATGACTTTCGTCATGTCGGAGGGTGAGGAGGCCTCGACAGGCTCTATACCCAGCGTCAGGTACTTTTCCTTGATCGAGGGCGACGACACGGCAGCGTGGATCCCCTTGTTCAGAGACTCCAGGACAGGTTCAGGGGTTCCCACTGGCGCCAACAGCCCGATCCAAGCATAGAGGTCGAAGCCGGGGAGTCCAGCCGACTCGGCCAAAGGCGGCACCTCACGCAACGAGCTGCTTCGCTTCAAGGAAGAAATTCCGTACGCACGGATCTTGCCGGACTTCAACTGAGGTAGCACCGAGGTCACCGAGTCGAACATGAAATCGACACGCCCCGCCATCACGTCGACGAGTGCGCCGCTACTGCCCTTATATGGAATGTGTGAAACCTTCGCACCGATCTGCGAGATGAACAACTCGGAGGTCAAATGCCCGATCGAGCCATTGCCGGAAGAGGCGAAGCTGTACTTGTCGGGGTTGGCCTTAAGCAGCGCGACCAACTCTCGTGCATCTTTTGCCGGAAAGGACGCGGCGGTGACCAGCACATAGGGCACCGTCGCGATGATGCCCGCTGGCGCAAAACTCTGGGTGTCGTAGTTGGTCTTGAACAGCAGCGGATTGATGGTAACCGAGCCTGTCGATCCTGCCAGGAGGGTATAGCCGTCGGGCGCGGATCGAGCCACTGTCTCACTACCGATCGCGCCGCCCGCGCCAGGCCGGTTGTCGATGATGAATGCCTGCTTCATGCTGTCGTTCAAACGCTCGGCCACCGCTCGCGCGGCCGCATCGGTGGCCTGGCCCGCGGTCCACGGAACCACGACGCGCACCGGCTTGGACGGGTAGGCTTCCTGGGCCGACACGCAAGTCATTGCTGCAAGGCCCATCGTGGCGGCTGCAATCGAGTAGCGGGAAAAACGCATGGTTGTCTCCTATTGGATAGTGAAATTGTTTTATCTGCCAGCGAGGCTGCTGGCAGGCACGGCAACGGTGTAATCCAGGTCCAGCACGACGGCCGGGTGATACTGCTTGCCATCGGCACCGCCCAGGACATCCACGTCCGCGGGCGCCACGTTCTTTAAGCCGAGCAGGCGCAGCCGTAGCGCACCCACATCCTGGCGTTGAGGCAACGTCAGCCGTTCCATCACTTCGGAACAGGCGTACAAGGTGTCTCCCGCGACTGTGGGCGCCACATGCCTCCCGCCGTTGATTGCCAGCACGGAAAGGACGTTTTCGAGCCCGTCGTGCGACAGCGCGCGGCACACGGAGATTACGTGCCCCCCATATACCAGCCGCCGGGCGGTGGCCGAGTCACGCATATGGATCGCGTCAAAGTGAACGCGCGCGTTGTTCTGGTAGAGCCGAGTGGCCGACATGTGATCGGCCTCCTCTATCGTCATACCGCAGGGATGGTCGATACGCTGACCGGCGATGAAGTCACCCCACAGCCGCCGTGAACCGCTCGCCCTGCACCAAGTTTCCAGAGCGTCTGCGGTACGTATCGACGGCGCCGCGACCAACTGGCCGGGCGCAACGGCCAAAGGCAGTTTCGGCACCAGGGCTACTGGCGCAGGCGCGTCGGCGTCGCGCTTGCGGACCATCACCCAGCGTACCCAACTCAATACGCATGCCCCATGCTGATTGCGGCAGACCGAGAGCACGTACACAACCCCGCTTGGGCTGCTCGCATTCTCCTTCACACCAATGACGGTGCTCTCGGCGCTAAGCGTATCGCCCGCATAGACCGGGGCGAGAAACCGCACATCTGCATAGCCCAGATTGGCCACCGCGTTCAACGAGATGTCGGGAACGGTCTTGCCGAAGGCGATGTTGAACACCAGCAGATCGTCCAGCGGGCGTCCCGCATAGCCGAGCTGGCGTGCGGCCATCTCGGACGAGTGGCAGAGGATGCGCGTACCGGTCAGCGCGGTGTACACGGCGCTGTCGCCATCGGTCACGGTTCGCGGCGTAGCGTGGCGGAATACCTGCCCGGGCTGGAAGTCCTCGAAACAGTTGCCGTAGCGAAGGGGGGTTTCCATAGAGATCTCCAGTCATGCCGGGCCGGTCAAGCCCCTCAGCCGGCCATAAGGGGGTCTTGTGCGGGGCCCGCGACGATGCCCAGGGCGAGCAAGCGGCCGATCGCCGCATCGCCCAACCCCAGCACGTCGGCCAATACCTCGTCGGTGTGCTGGCCCAACATCGGAGCAGGAACGACGGGCGGGTGCGGGACTCCCATCAGGCGCACAGCGCCACCCGCGGCCAGGTGACGCCCGACCCCTGCCGTATGCACAGTCTGAAAAACCGGATTGGCACTCCCCAGCCGGGGATCCTGGGCGACCGCCTGCCGAACCGTGCGATAGGTTCCCCAGCAGACTTTCTGCTCGGTGAAGCGCTGCCCGATGGTCTCCAGGCTGCGCGCCGCACACCACGGGACGATCTCGGCCGCGATGGCCTCCCGTGCAGCGTAACGGTCGCCTTCGTCATCGAGGTTCAGGCCCGTGGCCGCTTCGATGCGCCGCACTGCCTCCTGCAATCCGCAGGCCGCCACCAAGGCCTTCCATTGCCCTAGCGATATGGCAGCCACGTAAAGACGCCGGCCGTCCCGCGCGCCGAAATCCTTGCCGAACGCGCCGTACAGGAAATTGCCCAGCGCAGGCCGATCAACGTGCAATAGCTCCGCCTCTGCCAGGTAGCCCAAGTGCGACATCGTGGCAAACGCCACGTCTGACAACGCCAGCCGCATCTGCGCGCCGGTTCCGGTGACGGCGCGGCCTTGCACCGCGGCCGAAATGGCGAAGGCGGCCTGATAGGCGCATGCGATGTCCCACGCGGGCAGCACGCTGTTCACCGGCGCCTGCTCAGACCCGTTACCCGTCATGGCGGGCAAGCCCGTGGCACAGTTGACGGTGTAGTCGACGGCAGTGCTCCCGTCTGCATGGCCCTCGATGGTGCAAGTGATGACGTCGGCGCGCTGGCGCGCCAACGCGTCGTGCGACAACCAGGGCACGCCGATATTGGTAAGCAATACACCGCCTTGCTCGCCCGGAGCGCTCACTAGCGCTTGCACCAGTTCCCTGCCTTCGGGCCGACGGATATCCACCGCGACCGATCGCTTGCCCTTGTTCAGCCCCGTCCAATAGAGGCTGCGGCCCTCGGGCATGCGTGGCAGACGGCCGTAGTCGATGCCGCCGCCTATCATGTCGATCCGCACGACGTCCGCCCCGTACTGGGCAAGCGTCATCCCCGCCAGCGGCGCTGCGATGAATGCGGAACTCTCGATAACGCGGACACCGCGCAAGAAGGGTTGGCTCATGATCGGTTCTCTCACAATCGCAACCAAGCGTCGCGGCAGCAGGGCTAGATGACACGCGCTGCGCGCGCGGCCTGAAGATCCTCGGGCGACAAACCCAACAGCCGGCGATAAACCGCCTCGTTGTCGGCGCCGAGCGCCCTGCCCGCATGGCGGAACGTCGGTGGCGTCTCGGACAAGCGGGGCAACGGCGCAGGCAGCGTCAGCGCTCCCACGCGCGGATCTTCAATCTGCATCAGGTTCCCCCGCGCCTCGAACTGCTCGTCCTCGAAGATCTCCTTGATGGAATAGATCTGCGCGCAAGGTACTCCGCCGGCTTGCGTTTGCGCCAGGACATCTTGCAGCGACCGTTCATTCATCCACGCGGCGACCAATCCGTTGATGTGATCGCGGTGGGCAACGCGCACTACGCTGGTTGGATAGTCCGCCGCGAGTCGAGGTTGCTCCATTACGCCGGCAAGGCGCTCGAACATCTTGTCGTTGGTGCACGCAAGCGCCACCCACTGGCCACTGCCAGTCCTGTAGTGGCTATGTGGAACCACGTTGACGGTATCGGCCCCCATTCGTTGACGCACCGTGCCGTACTTGGCGTAGGCCGGCGCCATCTCGTCCAGCAGGCGGAAGACCGATTCGTACAAGCCCAGATCGATGAACTGGCCACGTCCGTTCCGCTCGCGGGCGCGCAGCGCGGTCAGCACTCCGATGGCACCCCACATACCCGACACATAGTCGGCCATCGACGTCGAACCCGGCACCACCGGCGGGCCATCCGCCTCGCCCGACAACCAAGACAGGCCCGAAAACGCATGCGCAATGCGCGCGAAACCGGGTTCGCCGCGCTTGGGGCCGGTCTGGCCGTAGGCGCTGATCCGAAGCATCACCAGTCCCGGATTGATCTGGCGCAGCTCCTCGAAGCCCAGCCCCCATTTCTCCAGCGTCCCGGGCCGGAAATTCTCCAGCACGACGTCTGACTTCGCCACCAGCGCACGGAACATCTCGGCGCCTTCCGGCCGACGCAGGTCCAGCGTAATCGCTTCCTTGTTGCGGGCTTCGCTAAGCCAAACCAGGCTGTCGCCGCACTCGGTGGGCGTACCGAACTTGCGCAACGAATCGCCTGAGTCCGGCTGCTCGACCTTTATCACCTCGGCACCGAAGTCGGCCAGTATCGTGCCGCAGAACGGAGCGGCAACAAAGGTGGCAATGTCGAGTACGCGTATGCCTTGCAGCGCGGGGATGGACGGATCTTGGCTTGTTTCGAATGACATGGGAATTCGCGCAATACGGTGGAAGAAACGCCTTGCCGTCGCGAACATGCTGCCGCGTCGGATGACAGATCGGAACTCTAATCATCTTCGGCCAGCCAAACAAACCAATTTATCTTTCAGATTATGCAGTTTGGCCGCACAATCGCCGAACGCATCCGCAGCGAGATACCCATGGAAAAGCCACTGCCTCAAGTCAACCTGAAACTCATCCAGACCTTCATGCTGGTCGCCCGGCATAGCAGCTTCAGGCTGGCGGCCGAGCAGTCGTTTCGCTCGCAGTCCGCAATCAGCGCCCAGATCCGCCAGTTGGAAGACCAGTTGGGCGTGCCGCTGTTCATACGCACTACTCGCAGTGTCCGGCTGACGCCCGAAGGCGAGGAGCTGATGGAGCGCAGCCGGCGCGCCATGCATGAGGTCGAGTCGGGCCTGCGCGCCATCGCGGAACGCGCAGATGCCCGGCGCGGCCGAGTCGATCTAAGCTGTTCGCCAACCATCGCCGGCGGACGCCTGGCCCCCATTCTCGCGGCCTTCGACAAAGCGTTCCCCAAGGTGGAAGTGTCGGTGCGGGAACTGACCTTCCAGGCGATGTACGAGAGCATCCGCAGGCACGAGGTGGATTTCGGCATCGGTCCTTGCGTGCCGTCCGGCGAGTTCGATTTCGAGGTCGTACTCGAAGATCCACTGTATGCTCTGGTGCCCGTCGCGCTTGCCGGAGGACGGAAGCAGACGATAGGCCTGAACGCGCTTGCCCGCATGCCCCTGTTGATGCTGAATTATGCGACCGCCCTGCGCGGCTCTCTGGAGGACGCAATGACTCAACGCGGGCTGACCTGGCGAACACGCTACGAGTTCGGCCAGGCCCACACGCTGATCGCAATGGCCGCCGCCGGCCTGGGCGCTGCCATCTTGCCCTGTGTCGCACTGCCCTCTCATCTGCCTGACAAACTGCGCCAGCTACGCATCGTCAATCCCCCGATGGGGCGGCAGATTGCCATCATCACATCGCGGGGCCACAAGCTGTCGCCGGCCTCGCAGAAACTTGTTCAACTGGTTCGAGATCGGTTCAGCGGGCACGATTGACGCCCCTGGCTCCAACACAAAGCGCGCCTACGAAGAGACCATTTCAGTAGTCTGCCAGCGGATAGCAGCGTGAACCCGTCTGGTCTGGCGCGACGTACTTGCCCAGACAAGCGTCATTTTCCTTCAGGAAGCCCTTGTCAATCGCGCCTTTGCAAGCTAGCTCCGCCTCACGCCGGATCTCTGCCTGTACGGCTCAGAATCGGTAGTGCTCGGGGACGTCCGCTTTGACCGGCCGTCAGCAATTGCGTATCGGAAGTCGGCGACGACCAGCTCCGCCAGGCGCATGCCGTGCATCCCGTAACGGTCCTGGTAATCGAATATTCGCTCGCCTACGGCTTCATCGAAGCCGAAATCCTCCCGACGGCGCCTGAGCTTGGCATCGGAATCATGCCCGATCGCGTCCTGGCCAACAGGCTGCTCACGGGAGAGCCGCCGCAGGGTCCGCGGCGGCGCCTCGGGGCCCCTCAGCCGAAATCCGCGCTGCCGGCCACCGTGCAGAACCGTCCTAGGCTCTGCATCGAATTGGCGTGTTCCTGCGCGCTGTGCGCAGCGCAGCAGTCTTCCAGCACCACCATCTGGTAATCCCGGTCGTGGCCGTCGCGCACGGTGGCCTGGACCACCGCCTGGGTGGATACGCCCGAGCAGAAGATGCGCTCGATCTTCTGTGCGCGCAGCGCGGCCTCCAGGCCGGTAGCGTAGAACGGACTGACGCGGTGCTTGACCACCTGGATGTCGCCGGGCTCCACGCCCAGCGCGGGGTGGATCTCGGTGCCCGGGGTGCCGAGCCGGAACAGGCCGGCCTTGGGCGCGCCGGAGAACACCTGCGAGCCTTCCGGACATTCCGGATAGCCTTCGGAGAAGCCCACCCGCACGAAGCCGACTTTCATGCCTGCCTTGCGCGCCCGCGCGATGGCGGCGGCGGTGCGCTCCAGTATGCCGCGCGCGCGCACCTGCTCGCCCAGCGGGCTCTTGCCGTTGGGGCCTTCCTCATGCACCAAGTCGTTCTGCATGTCCAGCACCAGATAGATAGATCGCATTGCCTGAAACCTCCTTCAATGAATGAATGATATGAACCCGTGCATCCAGAGCGGGCGGGCGGACAATATCGATGTCAGTCGCACCACATCCCGCCGTTGACGTCGAGCACCTCGCCAGTGATGAAACCCGCCTCGCGGCCCGCCAGGAACAGGACGGCGTTGACCACGTCGTCCATCGCTCCCATGCGTCCAACCGGGATGGCCGCGCGCAGCGGCTCGGGAAAGGCCGTGGTCATGCGCGTGGCGATCGGCCCCGGCGCCACCGCGTTGACGGTGATGCCGGCCGAGGCTAGCTCCTTGGCCAGGAACGCGGTCATCGCATGGACACCGGCCTTGGACACGCCATAGGCGATGTTGCCCGCCACGCGCTGCTCGTCGGGATGAAGCCAGGGCCGAGCGTTGCCGCCGTTCTTGCCGACGATGGAACCCAGGTTGACGATACGCCCGTACCCCGCCCGCCGCATGGCGGCGATGGCGGCCTGGCAGCACAGGAAACTGCCTTTCAGATTGATGGACTGCACGCGGTCCCACTCCGCTTCGTCCAGATCCGCCGCGGCGCCGAATGACACCACCCCCGCGGCGTTGACCAGCACGTCCAGCCGGCCGTGCCGCCGCAGAGTCTCAGCGAACACGTCCCGCACCGAATCACGGCTGGCCACGTCCAGCGCCAACCAGTCCACGTCCGCGGCTGGCGGGAGGGTGTCGGGCCGGCGCGCATCGGCTGCCACCACCCGCGCGCCCAGCCCGGCCAGCGCGCCGGCCACGGCCCCACCGATGCCCCCCGCGCCCCCGGTCACCAGCGCCACTTGGCCGGCGAAACCGTCCCGCGGCTTGGCGCTCATTCGATGGGCTCCACGGACGTCTTGACGATCTTGCTCCAGCGCGACGTCTCGTCGACCAGAAAGGCACCGAACTCCTTAGGCCCCGAGCCCAGTACCTGCACCCCCATCTTGGCGAAATTCTCCTGCGCCGCAGGCGTCTGCAGGGAGGCGCGGATGCCCGCGTCGAGTTTGGCCACGCGCTCGGCCGGCACGCGCGAACCCGTCATCACGCCCCACCACACCGATACGCGGTAGTCGGGATAGCCCTGCTCGGCGAAGGTCGGTACATCGGGTAGCGCAGCCGAGCGCTGCTCGTCGGCCACTGCCAAGGCGCGGACCTTACCCGCCTGGATCAGCGGCAACGCGGTGATCTGGTTGATGATGATGGCCGAGATGCGGCCCGAGATCAGGTCGCCCATTACCGCCGCGCCGCCGCGGTACGGCACGTGCACGATGTCGATGCCGGCCATGGACTTGAACATTTCGCCGGCCAGGTGCTCGGAGGTGCCATTGCCGCCGGAACCGAAATTCAGCATACCCGGCTGCTTCCTGGCCAGCGCCACGAAGTCGCGCAGCGTCTTGGCAGGCAGGTCGTTGTTGATGATCATCACGCTGGGCACCTTGCCTACCAGCGTGATCGGGCGCAAGTCGCGCGCGGGGTCGAACGGCAGGCGCTTGTACAGGCTGACGTTGACCGCCGTGGCGGGCGAGGCCAGAAGCAGTGTATAGCCGTCGGGCGCGGCCTTGGCGACGAAATCCGAGCCGATGTTGCTGCCCGCGCCGGGCTTATTCTCAACCACCACTGACTGGCCCAATTGGCCGCCCAGCCCCTGGGCGACGATGCGCCCGACCGTATCCACCCCGCCGCCGGGCGCGTACGGCACCACTAACGACAGAGGATGGTCGGGATAGTCTGCGGCCGCGGCGGGCTCTGGCCCCCATGCCAGGCCACCGGCCAGCAGCGCCAGGACGCCTATCGTGGTGGTGCGCCAAGCCCCCGAGTGCTGTATGAATCGCGTTGCCATATTGTCTCCTTGTGAATTCGTGGCGAGCCTCTAGGGCTGCGGCGCGGCCGGGTACACAGGCCCGTAGTGCGCGCGTAGTTCATCCAACTGCGCGGCCGGCGGCATGGCGTACATGGCGCGGCGCGAGGTCCACACGCCGCCCATGGAGCGCCGCATGCGCACGGCGGCCTCGCCCATCTTCAGCAGCGTGGTCACCCCATTCAGGATGGGGATGCCGGGCGCGGCCTCGTGCACGCCGTGGCGAGCCAGCAGCGTCATCAGCACACCGACGGCGGGAATGATGACCTCGGCGCCATCCCCGGCATGGGCCCGCGCGGCGGCCAGGAATTGGTCGACCAGCGCGCGCCCGACCTGTTCGTCCGAAAAGCCCAAATCCAGGTCCACCAGACGGTTCACCGTCAACATACGTACGCCGGCCAGGCGGCTTGCCAGGCCGTATTTATTGACGTTCTCGACGATGCGCGGCGCGTGCTTGGCATTGCCCGTCACCAGCGCAAAATTTCCGCCCATCATGCACGCGACGTGCGACGAGGTTTCGCACAGGCCCAGCACCGGCATGGCGGCGATCTCGCGTGCCTCGCGCAGGCCCGGGTCGCCGATGTTGCCGATCAGGAAGGCGTCGAAGCCCTCGCGTGTGGCGCGCTCCACATTGGATAGCACCTCCTGGGCCTCAATGAATTCCAGGTAGCGGTATTGATCGCCGATGCCGCCGCGCGCCTCGATGCCGTGCACTTCGATCACGGTGTCGGGATCCTTGGCCCCCTCCAGCACGTCGTGCAGCGCCGCGTTGTAGGCTGGCCAAGCGTCGGGCCGTGTCAAGCTTTGGTACCAGATCTTCATCGCGCCTTCGCGGGATGCGGGGCGCGCGGCGATGTCATGGTGGCTCACTGCCGTCTCCTTTGTCATTTTGTGGCGCGCAGCGCCGGTTTCGAATGCCGGGAGTGTAGGCAGGGGGGCGCCAGGGATAAAGCAGGCGACGAAAAAAACACTATGAACCTAAAGTTAACAATGATTGCTAAAATAGGGAATTCATTTCCGTATTGATGCCATGCAGTCATCTTCCGAGCACCTGCATCACATCTCCACCTTCGTGCGGGTGGCCGAGGCGCGCGGCTTCACAGCGGCGGCGCGCCGGCTGGGTATTTCCACCGCAGCGGTCAGTAAGAGCGTGGCGCGGCTGGAGAATCGGCTGGGCGTCAAGCTGTTCAATCGCACCACGCGCAGCATTTCGCTGACCGACGACGGCGAGATGTTCTACCGCCGCTGCCGCGACATTCTTTCCGACCTGGAATCGGCCGAGGCCGCGGTGACGCGCGCCAGCGTGTCGCCGCGCGGCAAGCTGCGCGTGCATTCGCCCATCGGGCTGGGCCGGCATATCGTCATGCCCTCGCTGTCGGCGCTGACGCAGCGCTATCCGGACCTGACCATCGACGTCGACCTGAGCGACCGCACGCCCGACCTTGCCGAGGAAGGCATCGACGCCGCGCTGCGCGTGGGCGCGCCTGCCGACTCTCGCCTGATCGCCCGGCCGCTGGCGCGCAGCACCTTCGTTACCTGCGCCAGCCCGGCCTACCTGGCCGCGCGCGGCGCGCCGCGTACGCCCGCCGACCTGGACGACCACAACTGCCTGGCCTACGTAGTGCCGCAGACCGGCCGCTATCACGAATGGGAGTTCATGCACGAAGGCCGGCGCTGCGTATACACGCCGGCTGGCACGCTGAATGTGAACAATGCCGAGGCCCTGCTGGACGCGGTGATCGACGGCGCGGGCATTGCCCGCGTGGCTAGCTTCGTGGCCGCGCCGGCCGTTCTGGACGGCCGCCTGCAACTGGTGCTGGCCGACTGCGTGGCGCCCGGACCGGTCATCCACCTGGTCTACCTGCAGAACCGCCATCTGTCGCCGCGCGTACGCGTGTTCGCCGACATGATGGCCCAGGTCATTCCGACCGAACCGCCTTGGGAGACGGTGCTGGGGCTGGCACCGGCTGGCTAAACCGGCGAACTCGGACGACCTTTTGCACGGATGTGGCGCGCACGCCGCATTCCGCCCCGATCGGGGCCCGAGGGTAAACGATTGCTTGCATGGCCCGCGGCAAAAAAATAATAATGGGAATCATTCTTGAATATGACCCCTAATTACGCTCCGCTGGCCGGGGCGGCGTTTTTCTTGCCCCCATGTCAGCGCCCTCCCCGATCCATCCCGCCAAACGGACGGCCACTGCCTCGGCAGTGCGCGAATTCGTCGACGACCTGCTCAGCCACTACCGGGACTTGTACCGGCACCTGAGCTACCAGTTGCGCAATCCGGACGACGCCGCCGACATTGCCCAGACCAGTTTCGAGCGCGCCTACGCCAGCGGCCTGGATGACGCCGGCAAGAACGGCCCCGGCGTGGAGTCGTCGCGCGGGCTACTCTTTCGCATTGCCCACAACCTTTGCATCGACGAGGCGCGCCGCCGCAAGGTCGCCCGGACCTGGCTGGCCGAACACGCCCCGCTCGAAGCGGACCGGACCGCGCCCTCGGCCGAGCAGATCGTGTCGTATCGGCAGATGGCCGAACGGGTGGCCGCGGTGCTGGCGTCCCTGCCCCCGCGGCGGATGCAAGTATTCCTGCTGTACCGGGCCTACGGCCATAGCCGCGCAGAAATCGCGCAACAGTTGGGCATCACGGAAGCGGCGGTCGCCAAGCACCTGGTGCGCGGCACGCTGGATTGCTCCCGCGCCCTGCGCAACCTGCACCTGGATACCGGCTCCGACGGCGCCAGCGACCGCCCGCAAACCAAGTACGATCCGGCCACGGACGACGGCAACTGACCATCATGCAGCAAGTACCCGACGAGGGACTCATCGACCAGGCGCTCGGCCTGATCGCCACATCGGAAATCGCGACTGAACGCGCCGCCCGCCACGCCGCCTCGCGGTTGGCGGCGTGGCGCGCCCGTACGCCCCAGCACGAAACGGCCTACCTCGAGGCCCTCCGGCGCTGGAAGCTGTTGGCCGTGGTCGCGCCGGAAATGCGCGAGCATTTTCCCCAGGACATCCCGCTGGCCGCCAGCCGCGGAATGTCCCGCCGGACACTGCTGGGCTGGGGCGTGGCGGGCGCCTGTACCGCATTGCTCGGCACGGGCTGGTACTGGCGCCAGCCCCTGTACCGGGCGTCCTATGAAACCGGCTCCGGCCAACTCTCGCAGGCCCAGGTGCCCGACCGCGCCGACGGCGGCGGCCTGGGGACGCGGATCGACCTCAGCGCCCAGACCCGGCTTGCCGTCAGCCTGTACCGGCACGAACGCGTGGTGGAACTGAGCCACGGCGAAGCGCTGTTTACCGTGGCGCCCGACGCCGGCCGCCCGTTCCGGGTCCGGACCCGGGGCGGCGAGGTCGAGGTCGTGGGCACGGTGTTCACCGTCAGCGACCGGGGCGGCGCCGTGTCGCTGGCCGTCGAGGAAGGCCACGTCCGCTTCCATCCCGCGCCGCGCGACGCCCGCTGGTACACGCTGGCGCGCGGCGGACCTTCCCTGGATTTGCGGGCCAACACCGCCGTTACCTGGCGCGACGGCGAGGTCGAACCTGTCCGGCGCATCGACCCGGAAAGCGTGGCGGCGTGGCGCAATGGTTGGCTGTGGTTCGACAACCAGCGCCTGGACGAAGCGCTGCCGGCGATCAATGCCTTCCGCACCCGGCCCCTGACCGCGGCCGGGCCGGCCGTCAACGCCCTGCGCCTGACGGGCCGTTTCCGCAGCGCCGACGCCGACAGCGCCTCGAGTGTGCTCGAAGCCATCCTGCCGCTGCGCGCGGAGACGCGCGCCGACGGCGACGTCGTCTTGCGCCTGCGCTGAAATTTTTTTCGCCGGAGGTGTATCCATTTCGGCGCCTCATCCGTCTTCTGTCTCGATAGGCCGCCCATTGGGGGCGACGATTTTCCCGATAGACGGAGTTGAAATGCACCAATCCGGTATTCGCCGGTCCGCGCTGGTCCTGGCGCTGGCGGGCGCGCTCGGCCTGCCGCTGGCCGCCACGCCCACGAGCGCCCAGGCCCAGGCCCAGTCCGAACGGCTCTACAGCATCGACCTGCCCGCGCAGCCCCTGAACACGGCGCTGACGGCGCTGTCGCGCCAGACCAATACCCCCATCATGGCGGGCGGTGCGCGCGTCGCGGCGCACAGCGCGCCGGCGGTCTCCGGCCGCATGACGGTGCAGGAAGCCTTGACGCGCCTGCTGGCGGGGTCCGGGCTGTCCAGCGCCGCCGCGCCAGGCGGGGGCTTCGCAGTGACCGCGCCGGACCAGAGCCCCGCCGTGACCACGCTGGCGCCGGTGCTGGTGACGGGCCGGCCGCAATTGTCCGAACCCTACGCGGGCGGCCAGGTCGCTCGCGGCGGCCGGGTAGGCCTGCTGGGCGAACGCGACGTGATGGACACGCCGTTCAATATGGCCAGCTACACCTCGGAACTGATCCAGAACCAACAGGCCAACTCCATCGCCGACGTGTTGGCCAACGACGCGTCGGTGCGAACGGTCAACGAGGGCCAGGGTTCCGTTGCCGGCACGGGCGACGAATTCCAGATCCGCGGCTTCCCGGTGCGCAACCAGGACGTGTCCTTCAACGGGCTGTACGGCATGCTGCCGCTGCGCACGATCGCGATGGATGGCGTGGAGCGGGTCGAGGTGCTCAAGGGCCCCACCGCCCTCTTGAACGGCATGAGCCCCCGGGGCAGCGTCGGCGGCGGCATCAACGTCGTGCCCAAGCGCGCCGGCGACGAGCCCCTGACCCGCCTGACCGCGACCTATCAATCCGATTCCCGCTTCGGCGGCATGGTCGACATCGGCCGGCGGTTCGGCGAGAACAACGAATTCGGCATCCGCTTCAACGGCTCGTACCGCGACGGCGACACGGCCGTCCAGAACCAATCCAATCAGATGGGAACGGCCGTCGTCGGGTTGGACTACCGCGGCGACAAGCTGCGCGTCTCGCTGGACGCCGGACACCAGACCAACAACATCGACGCGCCGGGCGATTCGGGCGTGCTGATCTTCGGCGACCACCTGCCGGTGCCGCGCGCGCCCGATGCCTCCAAGGGCTATTCGCCCGACTGGGGCTATTCCAAGTCGCGCGACAACTACGGCGTACTGCGCGCCGAGTACGACATCACCCCCCAACTGACCGTATTCGGCGGCGTGGGCTACCGGCGCAGCAACAACCGCTACCTGTACGCGGACCCCATCGTGGTCGGCGAGAACGGCGAACTGCTGATGCGTCCGTACTATTGGCCCAGTTGGGAGCAGAACGTCTCCAGCGTATGGGGCGCGCGCGGCAACTTCAACACGGGCTCCGTCAAACACGAAGTGAGCCTGAGCTATTCGACCTTCGAACAGCGCGCCGGCTATTACGACTACTACATCTACGGCCTGTCGCCGTCCAATCTGTACGACCCCGCCGACATCCCCAAGCCGTCCACCGACGGGCTGTCGAGTTCGCCGCCGCGCACCTCGCTCCTGAAGCTTCCGACAATCGCGCTGGCCGACACCCTGTCCTTCGCCGATGACCGCGTCCAGCTCACCGCGGGCGTGCGCTATCAGACAGTGAAGTCGACGAACTACAGCTACACCACGGGCCAGGAGACCTCCAACTACGACAAGTCGGCCGTGACCCCGGCGTTCGGCCTGGTGGTCAAGCCGTGGAGCGACGTTTCCCTGTACGCAAACTACATCGAAGGCCTGACGGCCGGCCCCATCGCTCCGGCCGGCACCGCCAATGCGGGCGAGATCTTCGCGCCCATCAAGACCAAGCAGATCGAGGCCGGCGTGAAGGTCGATTTCGGTTCGGTCACGACCACCCTCGGCCTGTTCCAGATCAAGCAACCTTCCGGACTGGCCACGGTCAGCGGCGGCGTGACGCGCTATGACATGGGCGGCGAACAACGCAACCGCGGCGTTGAACTGAATGCCTTCGGCGAGCTTGCCCGGGGAGTGCGCCTGCTGGGCGGCGTCACGTATATCCAGCCGACGATGACCCGCACCGCCTCCCCCGACACCGAAGGCAACAGCGCCGTCGGAGTGCCGCGCTGGATGGCCAATATCGGCATGGAATGGGACCCGTCGTTCGCACCGGGACTGACGCTGACCGCCCGCGCGCTGTCGACCAGTTGGCAATACCAGAATCTGGAAAACACCCGCCGCATACCGGGCTGGACGCGCTGGGACGTGGGCATGCGCTACGCCACCCGCGCCTTCGACCATCCCGTCACGCTGCGCGCGACGGTCAACAACGTCTTCGGCAAGGACTACTGGTCGTCGGCATCCGAAGGGTACCTGCGCCTGGGTTCGCCGCGGTCGGTGATGCTGTCGGCGTCGGTGGACTTCTGAGGCATCTGGATCATGGGCCCTCAAGGCCGCTGCATGCACGGCAGGCCGGTGACCTCGCGCATCGGGGTGCGTCCCAGGTCCTGACGACCTAGGATCAGCGCCTCATCGACTCTGGGCGTCCAGGAACAGTTCATACTGACCACCTGGACGCCCAACTACTGTTCCTTCAGCCCCAACGACTTCATCAACGGGGCGAACAATTTCTTCTCGTCCTGCACGCGCGCGGCATAGTCGGCCGCGCGCAGCGGTAGCGCCTCGGCGCCGGCATCCAGGAAGCGCGTCTGGATCTCCGGCCGTGCAAGCACCTTGTTGATTTCGCCATTCATGCGTTCGACCACATCATCGCGCGTGCCGGCGGCGGCATACACACCAAACAGGCTGTCCGCGAAAACGCCGTCGATGCCAACCTCGGAAAAGGTGCGTATGTCGGGCGCCACGGCCGCCCGCTGCCGGCTCGCCACCGCCAGCACCTTCAGCTTGCCCGCCTGCACCATGGGAAAGACCGTGGCCGGTCCAAACGCGAAGTCGATCTGGCCCGCGGCCAGGTCTTGTATCGCCGGCGCCACGCCGCGATATGGCGCGTGGGTGGCCTGCATGCCGGTCGCCTGCTTGAGCAGCTCGCCGGCCAGATGCGGCGTCGTGCCATTGCCGGCCGAACCGTAGTTGAGCGGATCGGGCCGTTTGCGCGCGTATTCGACAAACGCTTCCAGCGTATCGACGCCCAGCGAAGACCGGACGAACAAGAACAACTGGCTGTTGGCCAGCAAGGCGACCGGCCGCAGGTCCCGCTGCGGATCGAACGGCATGCTGGTGAACATCACCGGGTTGACCGATACGGTCGTCGAAGGATTGAGCAGGAAGGTATGGTTGTCTCCGCCGTTGCGCACAACCTCGGCGCCCGCCACGTTGCCGCCCGCACCGCCCCGGTTTTCCACGATAACCGTCTGCTTCAAGGCCTCGGCCAAATGCGGCTGCACCGTGCGCGCCAGCACGTCGACCAGCCCGCCGGGGGCCAGCCCCACGACCAGGCGCACCGGCTTGGCCGGCCAGGCCTGGGGTGAGGTTTGCGCATGGCTGCCCGTCGCCCAGCCAGTCAGCGCCAGCATCATCATGGCCAGGCAATGTCTACGCAGCGGCATGCGAATCTCCTTATAGGGCGCCACCGCGCGATACTGCGTACGGTGCGTCAGGTGCCGCACCACGGTGTATGCGCCTTGATGCCTCATCGCGGCGGCAGCCCTGCCTATGCCGCTCATTCTTCACAAAACTTTAAGCATAAAGAATCCCGGATAACCCTAGTGTGTCGGAGGCGATGGACCCGGCTTATTGAGATAGAAAGCAGCCGTCGGGCACGGTCATTGAAATATGGTCCCCGCACTTGTCAACTGAGCGACAACGGCCCCGAGAAACCACCTTCCGTAGCGTTCCCGATTTTCGCCATAGCGATATGCTTGCTTGGTCTCCAGATATCCTCGACACTGAGTATCCGCGCAACCTGGGGCGATCGCGATTATTCCGAAACGCCTCCCGGCGTGCATCCAAAGCGTGTAGCAGACTCTTCTTCTAAGACTTCGTCGCCAAACCGGAGGTGGAAAATGGGAAGGGATGTTGGTTCTCGGGCTGCCCGGATGCTGACTTTCGCCGCCACACTGGGCTTCGCCAACCTGCTGGGTCTTTCGGCAGCGCATGCGAAGGATTGCGCTGGGGCTAAACTCAGGAATGTCGGAGGAGTGGCGCGGGCATGGAAGCTGGCGGATGGAGGTATCGCCGCCTACTCCAACATGAATATCAACATCGACGGCTACGCGCGGGCCTACCACCCCAAAAACGCAAGCGCTGGCGCCCTGCTTCACTTGTGCAACGCCGGACGGCCCTATGCACCCGATGGCACGTCGTACAACGCTTCAAAAGACAATCCGACTTGCACGGGGCGCTTCATGGACGACTACGCTCGCATCGGCGCGGCCGGTTGGAAGGACACCTCCGTCGGCATCATCAGGTGGTTTGGCGTTTTGGGGCGGGACCAAGTCCAGCTCAACGGCGGGAATATCAAGTCGGTCGTCCCCGTCCTCCAGAAAGACGGCTCCGGTTTCTACGTATCGCCCACCGCGCTAGCGGATAACGCCATCGCCGACGCAGCGGACTAATCAAGATACCTCAATCCGCTGCGCGTGCCCGCCGCCGTCGTTCCGGATTCAGTCATGGCCCAGGGCGTGAAAATGGGAAGCTTCGGCGTTGCCTACAACAAAGAGACGCGTATTGCGGTGCCGTTTGTGGTTGGCGACGCCGGGCCGGCAATAGGCGAAGGCAGCGTCGCGCTGGCGAGACTCGCGGCAGGCCTGGCCATCAAGGACCCCATCCAGCGCGGCGAACGGTACGAAGGCCAGGTCGACGCCAAACGCGTGCTCTGGATCTACTTCAAAGACGCGCCGGCCCCGTATGACAGCACCAAGGAGGCCGCTACCGTCCAGAACGCGAAGGACGCCTTCCAGGCATGGGGTGGCGAGGCGCGCCTGGCGCTCTGCGTGCAGCAGGTGCCGCGGAACTAGAATGCGAGCGCCATTGAACGGCAGGGGCAAAGCGATTCCGCCAAATTCCTCGTAGCGACGTTAGAGGCTCGGCAGAATCGCAAGTTCTATGACGGGCAGCCGATACTGCCATCACGTCAAGAGCTAGACTACCTTTCCCCCCCCCTCCGCCACGTCCGCCATGCTGGCGTTGTCCATGGAAGTCTTCTACAACCGCCAGCGCGCCCACCAGGGTCCAGGCTATCGAACCCCTGTTCAGGTGCCTTAACCAAACTGTCCGGGAAATACGGGTTAATCCAAGACTCCGCCGCCTTCATGGAGGAAAAGATCACATTGTTATGCTCTTAAGGGCGCCGCGCTTCAAAGCTGATGATTTGGTCGCCCTTTTGCGGGGAGCGTCCGTGCTGGTAGCTGCCTGACACAACCACATCAATGAAACCAGCAGCGCGCAAAGCGAGGGTGAACTCCTCGACACCCCACCAACGCAGCTTGAATAGGTCAAGCTCCGTCGCCACCAAGTTCCCATCCCGCCAATGCTCATAGCGGAGATGGGAAAGTGTCGTCTGAGCTATGTAATCGGTTTCAACCCGATGATCCGTCAGCGTCAACAGATCACCCTTCTCCGTCACCCAACTACGAATAGAACCGGAGGGGCCAAAAAAACCCTCAATCGAGTCGAGGTCTACGATCAGCCTCCCATTGGGAACCAAGTATTGATAAAACCGTTTCAACACTGCCGCTGCTAGCGTTGCATCCGTAATCAATTGCAGTGATCCTGCCGGAATGATTATGGCGGCAAAGCTCTTGTCGTATGAGAACGCTTCAAATGTCTGCCGTGTCAGGCTCGCAGAAATGTTCCGACTTCGACACTCGTCCCGGCAATAATCAAGCATCTCTTCTGATGCATCGAAACCTTCGATTGGAAAGCCGGCTTCGAGCAGCGGCACAAAAATTCGGCCGTTGCCCACTGCAGGCTCCAAAATTGGACCTTCACACTGACTGAGACGCTGCCGGTAGTACTCCAAATCCCCGAATGACCGACCGACTGGCTTATCCAGGTTGTAGACCCAGGATGCAAGCTTTCCGTACCGATTTTCCATTTCACTCCTAATCAATAACGATGAATAGGCTGCCGATCCGATTCATTTCAACGATCATCGACCTAGTTGCGAACTTATTTCAAACAGGCAGAAGCACGAACATAGTTCGCGTAATTATCTGGCATAGCGCCGCAATATTGTCGCGCAACATATCCATCTACAGCAGGATGCTCGGCGCGACCAAAGTTTCCCTGGACTTTCCCGGAAACAAGCGATCTTGACTCAATAGAAAAAGGCGCCGAAGCGCCTTTTCCATTCACCGCGTGACAACCAGGGGAATCACTCCCACTCAATCGTCGCAGGCGGCTTGCTCGAAACGTCGTACACCACCCGGTTGATCCCCCGCACCTCATTGATAATCCGCGAAGAAACCCGAGCCAGCAGCGGATGCGGCAGCGGCGCCCAGTCGGCCGTCATGAAATCAAACGTCTGCACCGCACGCAGCGCCACGACGTATTCATAGGTCCGCCCATCCCCCATCACTCCCACCGACTTCACCGGCAGGAACACAGCAAACGCCTGCGAGGTCAGTTCGTACCAGGTCAAGCCGCTGGCCTCATCCTTGGTATTACGCAGCTCTTCAATGAAGATCGCATCCGCGCGGCGCAGCAGTTCGGCGTATTCGTGCTTGACTTCGCCCAGGATGCGCACACCCAGGCCGGGGCCGGGGAACGGGTGGCGGTAGACCATCTGCGGCGGCAGGCCCAGGGCCACGCCGAGTTCGCGGACTTCGTCCTTGAACAGTTCGCGCAGGGGCTCCAGCAGTTGCAGGTTCAGCGTGTCGGGCAGGCCGCCCACGTTGTGGTGCGACTTGATGGAGGTGGCCTTGCCGGTCTTGGCGCCGGCCGATTCGATGACGTCGGGGTAGATGGTGCCCTGGGCCAGCCACTTGGCGCTCTTCTGCTTGCCGGCCTGTTCCTGGAACACTTCGACGAATTCGCGGCCGATGATCTTGCGCTTGGCTTCGGGATCGGCCACACCGGACAGCTTGCCCATGAACTGGGCGGTGGCGTCGACGTGGATGATCTTCACGCCCATGTTTTCGGCGAAAGTCTGCATGACCTGCTTGCCTTCGTCCAGGCGCAGCAGGCCGTGGTCGACAAAGACGCAGGTGAGCTGGTCGCCGATGGCCTTGTGGATCAGCGCGGCGGCAACCGACGAGTCCACGCCGCCGGACAGGCCCAGGATGACTTCGTCGTCGCCGACCTGTTCGCGGATGCGGGCGACGGCTTCGGCGACGTAGTCGGGCATGTTCCAGTCGCCTTCGCAGCCGCAGATCTCGTTCACGAAGCGGGCCAGCATGGCCTTGCCCTGGACGGTGTGCGTGACTTCGGGGTGGAACTGCACGGCGTAGAAATTGCGGTCTTCGTCGGCCATGCCGGCGATCGGGCAGGACGGCGTGGACGCCATGAGCTTGAAGCCCGGGGGCAACTCGGTGACCTTGTCGCCGTGGCTCATCCAGACCTTGAGCATGCCGTGGCCTTCCGGCGTGGCGAAGTCTTCCAGGCCTTCCAGCAGCTTGGTGTGGCCGTGGGCGCGGACTTCGGCGTAGCCGAATTCGCGGTGGTCGGAGAAACTGACCACGCCGCCCAATTGCTGCGCCATGGACTGCATGCCGTAGCAGATGCCCAGCACGGGCACGCCCAGTTCGAACACGGCGTGCGGCACGCGCATGGAACCTTCTTCGTAGGCGGAAGCGTGGCTGCCCGACAGGATGATGCCCTTCAGGCCTTGCGCCATCTGTTCGCGCACGAAGGCGTCGTCGACGTCGCCCGGGTGCACTTCGGAATACACGCCGGCTTCGCGGACGCGGCGGGCGATCAGTTGGGTGACTTGCGAACCGTAGTCGAGAATGAGGATGCGCTGGTGCATGGAGACTCTACCGGTAATGAATGAAATCGCAGTAAATAAAACCGCACCGGCAGAACCGCTGGTTCATTTGCGGTTCTGCCGGTGCGTGATGCATGACATTGTAGTTGACTGTACGGATCAGTCGGCGCGGTAGTTGGGCGCTTCCTTGGTGATCTGTACGTCGTGCACGTGGGATTCGCGCACGCCCGCGGAGGTGATTTCCACGAATTCGGCCTTGGTGCGCATGTCGTCGATGGTGGCGGCGCCACAGTAGCCCATGGAGGCGCGGATGCCGCCGACCAGTTGGTAAATGATGGCCAGCACGCTGCCCTTGTAGGGGACGCGGCCTTCGATGCCTTCGGGGACCAGTTTGTCGGCATTGTTGGACGGGTCCTGGAAGTAGCGGTCGGCCGAGCCGTCGGTCATGGCGCCCAGGCTGCCCATGCCGCGGTACGACTTGTACGAACGCCCCTGGAACAGCACGACTTCGCCCGGCGCTTCTTCGGTGCCGGCGAACATGCCGCCCATCATGCAGGCGAACGCGCCGGCGGCCAGCGCCTTGGCGACGTCGCCCGAATAGCGGATGCCGCCGTCGGCGATCAGCGGCACGCCCGTGCCTTCCAGCGCCTTGGCGACTTCGGAGATGGCATGGATCTGCGGCACGCCCACGCCGGCCACGATGCGGGTGGTGCAGATGGAGCCGGGGCCGATGCCGACCTTCACGCCGTCGGCGCCGTACTCGACCAGCGCGCGCGCGGCGGCGGCGGTGGCGATGTTGCCGCCGATGACTTCGACCTTGGGATAGTTCTGCTTGACCCAGCGCACGCCTTCCAGCACGCCCTTGGAGTGGCCGTGGGCGGTGTCGACGATCAGCACGTCAACGCCCGCGGCAACCAGCTTCTCGACGCGTTCTTCGGTGCCGGCGCCCACGCCCACCGCGGCGCCCACGCGCAGTTGGCCCTGGCCGTCCTTGCTGGCCATGGGGTGCTCGGTGTTCTTGACGATGTCCTTGACCGTGGCCAGGCCGCGCAGTTCGAAGCCGTCGTTCACGATCAGCACGCGCTCCAGGCGGTGCTTGTGCATCAGGGCCTGCGCCTCGTCCAGCGTGGCGCCTTCCTTCATGGTGACCAGGCGTTCCTGCGGCGTCATGATGTTGCGCAGGGGCTGGTCCAGGTTTTCTTCGAAGCGCAGGTCGCGGTTGGTCACGATGCCGACCAGCTTGCGCCCTTCCACCACCGGCAGGCCCGAGATGCCATGCTGGCGCTGCAACGCAATGGCGTCGCGCACTTTCATCTGGGGGGTAACGGTGACCGGATCGATCACGATGCCGAATTCGTGACGCTTGACGCGGGCCACTTCACGGGCCTGGGCGTCGGCGGACAGATTCTTGTGGATGATCCCGATGCCGCCCTCTTGCGCCATGGCGATGGCCAGGCGCGATTCTGTGACGGTGTCCATGGCGGCGGACACGAGCGGGATGTTCAGATTGATATTGCGAGTAAGGCGCGTAGCCAGGGAAGTGTCGCGAGGCAGGACCTCGGAATACGCAGGCACCAGCAACACATCGTCGAAGGTGAGCGCTTTTTGTACGAGACGCATGGGTAACTCCGGGCGCAAAGCAAGATTATACGCCGCCTGTGTGTTTTGCCTAGGTGTTGACCCTAGGTACGCGGGGATATTTCTGCGGCGCTGGGCGCCTGGAACAGCGTCTGTTTATTTTTACCCGGACATATTGACTTCAATTTTTACCCGGATCATAATTCGCCCATCAATTTCCCCCGGATAAAAACATGACCGACATCCCCATGCCCCGCCCCGCCGATCCGCATACCGCCTTCGCGGGCCACCGCGTGCTTGCCGCCGGCGCGCTGGCCGACGTGGCGCTGGCCGTCAAGCGGGCGATGGCCGCCGGCGACGACGCCGCCATCCTGGTGTTCGACGACCTGTCGGGCAAGCAGGTGGACCTGGACCTGAGCGGCGACGACGCCAGCATCGCCGAACGCCATCGCCCGCGCGCCGAGGCCGCGCCGCCCGAGCCTGCAACCGGCGCCGACGCCGCCGACGAAGCACAGCCGCGCGGCCGGGGCCGGCCCAGGCTGGGCGTGGTGGCGCGTGAAGTGACGCTTCTACCCCGCCACTGGGACTGGCTGGGCGCGCAGCCCGGCGGCGCGTCGGTGGCGCTGCGCAAGCTGGTGGAACAGGCGCGCCGCGACAACGAGGCGCGGGACCGGCGGCGCGACCGCCAGGAAGCCGCCTACCGCTTCATGTCCAGCATGGCGGGCAACCTGCCCGGCTTCGAGGAAGCGACTCGGGCGCTCTATGCGGAAGACCGGGAGCGTTTCACCCGGCACGTCGCGGACTGGCCGCAGGACGTGCGCGGCTACGCCACGGGCCTGGCGTGGGCCTCGCCCCCCGACGAGGCCGCAAACTGAGGGCGCTGGCGCGACACCGGGCTCAGCGCAGCATGGGCCACAGCGTCAGCGCCAGCAGCGCGCCCATGCCGATATTGAAGCCCTTCAAACGTCCGGGCCGCGCAAGAAACCCTCGCAGCCCCACGCCGAAGCCCGCCCACACGGACACGGCCGGCAGGTTCACCAGCGCGAATACGGCGCACATCCAGGCCAGCGACACCCAGGGCGCGGCGGCATCCATATAGACCGCCACGGCCGCCAGCGCCACGATCCAGGCCTTGGGGTTGACCCATTGGAACAAGGCCGACTCCATGAAACTGAGGGGCCGGGCCGATGCGGCCGGGTCCGAGGCGATCGAGCGCGACAGCGCGATGCGCCACGCGAGGTACAGCAGATAGGCCGCGCCGACGATCTTCAGCCCCATGGACAGGGCCGGCCAAGCTTCGAACAGCGCGCCCAGTCCCAGCCCCACGCCCAGCAGCAGCGATGTGAAACCGACCGTGATGCCCAGCACCTGGGGCAGCGTCCTGGCAAAGCCGAAGTTGGCGCCGGAGGTCATCAGCATGACGTTGCTGGGGCCGGGCGAGATGGAAGTCACCAAGGCGAACGTGGCCAGGGCAAGCAGGTTTTCGATGGACAAGATGCGGCTCCCGGCGCGTGGCGCGCCCTGTTCCCGATGAAAGACAGCCGCATTGTGGGCCGGCGCCGGCGTTATTAATATTGGCGCTATTGACATCTTCGATAGCGTTCTTGCCATGAAAATGCAGATCCTCGCCCTGGACGGCGTGTTCGACACCGGCCTGTCCGCCATCCTGGACGTGTTCGCCACGGCCAACGAGCTGGCGCCCATGCTGCCGGCCCGCATCCCGCCGTTCGAGACACGCATCGTGGGCATGCGCCGCAAGGTGCGCACGTCCCAGGGGTTCGGCGTGCCGGTCTCGGGCGATCCCGATCCGGCCGACCCGGACTGGATCGTAATTCCCGCCATCGGCTACAAGATGCCCGAGACGCTGCTGCCGGCGCTATCGCGTCCCGACGTGCGCGACAGCGGCAGGATGCTGCGGGAACGCGCGCCCGCCGGCAACACCGCCGCCGCCTGCATCGGCACCTTCGTGCTGGCGGAATCGGGCCTGCTGGACGGCCAGAAGGCCACCACCACCTGGTGGCTGGCACCACTGTTCCGGCAGCGCTACCCGGCGGTGGAACTGGAGGACAGCCGCATGCTGGTCCGCTCGTCGGCGTTCCTGACGGCCGGCGCGGCGCTGAGCCACATGGACATGGCGCTGTGGCTGGTGCGCCAGGCCAGTCCCGAACTCGCCTCGCTGGTAGCGCGCTATCTGATCGTGGACCAGCGGCCCGCGCAATCCGCCTACGCGCTGTCCGACCATCTGGCGCACGCCGATCCGCTGGTCCAGGCGTTCGAGCGCTGGGCGCGGGAACACCTCGCGCAAGGGTTCTCGCTGGATGCGGCCGCGCAGGACCTGGGCGCCAGCAAGCGCACGCTGGCGCGCCGCACGCAGCAGGTGCTGGGCAAGAGCCCGCTGTCGTTCTTCCAGGATCTGCGGGTCGAACGCGCGGCCCACCTGCTGAAGACCAGCAGCCTGTCGCTGGAACAGATCGCCGCGCAGGTCGGGTACGCGGACGGCGTCACCCTGCGCAACCTGCTGCGGCGGCGCCTGGGACACGGCGTGCGCCAATTGCGCTGATGCGCTTTAATCGGAACTGGCGGGCGCCTTTCGCGCACCGCGCATTCCACACGGTGCATCATGGCCATCGCGAAGAACTTCCTGCTCTACGACGGAGACTGCCCCTTCTGCTCGAACTACGTGCAGATGCTGCAATTGCAAAAGGCCGTGGGCCCGGTCGACCTGCTGAACATGCGCGACCATCCCGACCTGGCGGTGGCCTACAAGGCGCAGGGATACGACCTGAACCAGGGCATGCTGCTGCACCTGAACGGGCAGGATTTTTTCGGCGCGGACTGCATCAACCGGCTGGCGCTGATCAGCACCGGCAATGACCTGTTCAACAGCGTCAACGCCGCCATCTTCCGCAACCCCTGCCTGTCGACCGCCCTGTACCCCTTCATGCGCACCGGCAGGAGCTTGGCGCTGACCTTGCTGGGCAAGAAGAAAATGCAGGTGTAGTGCGGCGTCCTTCCCGGCCCGCCTTGCTTGAGAAACGCGGGCGGCGGGCGTAACGTGGGAATGGCGGCATAAGCCGCGGCACCTGGATAGGTACGCATCATGACGTCCCACACCCCTCACCACCCCAACCCGGCCCATGCCGCGCCCGATTCCGGCATGGCGGCGCCCCCGCGCGCCGAAAAGGAACGGGTAAAGTCGGACCAGCAGCATGAGCAGGCCCGGCGCAAGGCGCTGGTCGAATCGCGGCACAAGGAAAACGTCCACAGCGTCGCCGCGCCGCGCTACCACGGACACCGCGGCGGATAAGCGCCTGGCGCATGGTTTCCCCCTGCTGGCGGCGCCGCCAGATTCCGTAACGTCTTGGAAAAATATCGAACTGCAATAAGTCCCTGAAAAGCGGACCATCTCGCGTTGGACGCCGGACCAGGCCGAAAGCACTGGTCCGCGCCCCGATATATCGCCCTGCATGGTCTTGCACAATAAAGGATGCTTATCGTGACTTCGATCGGAAAGACCGCCGCCGCCTGCGCCCTGGGCGCCTGTCTGGCGCTTGCCGCCGCCGGACAGACCGCCTTTGCCCAGGCCGACGCCCCCACGCCCCTGGCGACCGGCATGATCGACACCGGCAGCGCGGAGGGCCAGGTGATCGAAGCGGTGCGCAACGGCGACATCCTGTCCATCAAGATACGGTTCAAGCCCATCGTGCCGGGCAAGACGGAGATGGTCTACACGTCGATCTCGAAGAACGACTACGAGAACAGCTTCTACGTCGTCGCCGGCAACAAGAAATACCTGCTGCTGAAAGACAGCAACGACAAGCCGCTGACCAATCCCAAGCTGGTCATCCGGACCTCGAAAGAGACCCCCATCGCCGGCTCCTGGCAGGGCAAGTTCCCCGCGCCGCCCAAAGACATCGCCGAAGTCTCCCTGACGATCCCCGGCGTCGAGACCTTCGACGCCATCAAGATTTCCGACCGCTGACCATGGCCGGCCACCCGGGCGCGTCGACGCTGCTGGCCGCGGCGCTGCTGGCCGCCGCCAGCGGCTCTTTCGCGCAAGAGCCGCCCTACAAGGCCGAGATCCTGGATCTCCGGGCGACGGTCCTGGACCTGAAGGGCTTTCCTTCCGACACCGGCGGCGGCGTGTCCGACCTGACGGCCCGGGTGGACGGCCTGGCGGCCCGCCACGAAGGGCTGTCGGTGCGGCAGGACAAGAATGCCGTGACCGTGTCGATGCTGGGCGACGTGCTGTTCGACTTCGACCAGGCCGCCATCCTGCCCGCCGCCGAGCCGACGCTGAACGACATCGCCGGCCTCATCCAGTCCGGCTCCGCCGGCACCGTCGCCATCGAGGGGCACACCGACTCGAAGGGGTCGGCGTCCTACAACAAGGAACTGTCGCTGCGGCGCGCCAAGGCGGTGGCGCAATGGCTGGCGGGCCACGGCGTGGACCCGGCGCGGCTGTCCACGAAAGGCCTGGGCGATGCCAGGCCGGTCCAGCCGAACAAGCTGGCCAACGGCGCGGACAATCCGCAGGGCCGCGCCCAGAACCGGCGCGTGGAATTCGTGCTGCCCAAACGCTGAGCGCGGCGCGCGCCGTCGGGCCTGGACGGCCTCAGCGGGCCGCCCCCGGCGGTTCATCCGCCGCGGCCAGCGCGACGTCCATGTCGATCAGCACCGGCGCGTCGCGCGGCAGTTCCCGCACGCCGATGACCGAACGCGGATGCTGTCCGGCCGCGCCGAACACGGCGGCAAGCAGTTCCGATCCGGCATCCGCGATGGCGGATAGCCGCGTGCTCTTGCGCTGGCCCACCTGGAAGAAATAGTTGACGCGCAATATCTGCGTCACGTCATCCAGGCCGCCCCGCGCGCTGTGCGCCACCCAGGACAGGGCGTGCAGCACGCACAGGCGCACGGCCTCGCGCGCCTGTGCTTCCGATACCTGCTCGCCCACCGCGCCCAGCACGAACAGGCGGTCCGGACCGAGCTTCGGGATCTGGCCGGCCACGTGCACCGTGTCGCCGTGGCGCAGCGCCGGCAAATAGGCGTAATGCGTCGGCATGGGCGCGGGCAGCGCCAGCCCCAGCGCCTTCAGGCGCGATTCCGCGTCGGCCATGATCGTCCTCTAGAGTTTGCCGGGCAGGAAATCGACCTGCTTGGCAAGGGTGGCCCAGCGCGTGCTCTCGCTGGCGACGAAACCGGCGAACGCCTCGGCCGAACCGCCCTTGGTGCTTACCCCCTGCTCCTTCAATCGCGTCGCCACTTCCGGCGATTGCAGCGCCTGGTTGAACGCTTCGTTGAGCTTTTTGATGACTGGCGCCGGCGTGCCGGCGGGCGCGACGATGCCCTGCCAGGACGTGATGTCCAGGTCTGCCAGGCCGACCTCCTTGTAGCTGGGGATATCGGGCGCGGACTCGATCCGGACGGGCGACGTGACCGCCAGGGCGCGCAGCTTCCCCGCCTGCACGTGCGGCAGCAGCGTGATCACGGGGTCCAGGATCAGGCTGATGTGCCCGCCCAGCAGATCGTTGATGGCGGGCGCGCTGCCCTTGTAGGGGATATGGGCCATGCGGATGCCCGCCCGCTGCTTGAAGAGTTCGCCCGCCAGGAAAGTGGAGCTGGACGCGGATCCGAACGTCAGCGCGTCCGGCTTGCCACGGGCATAGGCGATGAAGTCCTTCATCGTCTTGGCGGGCACCGAGTGGCCGGTCGCGATGATGTAAGGCTGGTCGGCCAGCAGGATCACGGGCGCGAAATCGCGCGCGGCGGAATACGGCAGGCTGGCGTACTGCAATTCGTTGATCGACATGATGGGCAGGTTCGCCATCAGCAGCGTGTAGCCGTCCGCCGGCGCCCTGGCGACGTATTCGGCCCCGATGATGCCGCTGGCGCCAGGCTTGTTCACCACGAGTACCGGCTGCTTGATTTCCTGGCCCAGCTTTTGCGCCACGGTGCGCACGACCAGGTCAGCCACGCCTCCCGGCGGGAACGGCACGACGATCTGGAGGCTCTTGCTGGGAAATTCCTGCGCGCTGGCGTGCC
Source organism: Achromobacter veterisilvae (assembly GCF_900496975.1). Classification (GTDB taxonomy): domain Bacteria; phylum Pseudomonadota; class Gammaproteobacteria; order Burkholderiales; family Burkholderiaceae_B; genus Achromobacter; species Achromobacter veterisilvae. The sequence goes on along the minus strand of NZ_UFQC01000021.1, from coordinate 18,303 downwards.
CGTTCCATAGGGCGCCCATGGCCAGGGCGGCGGACGCGAAAAGGCGGACGGTTTTCTTCATGTAGGTGCTCCGGGGTTGCGGCCCATGGTGAATGACGAATCGCCCGGCGCAGCCGCCGGGCCAAAGCTCTGGTCGAAAAAGCGCATCCAGTTCTCGCCCATGATCAGCGCCGCTTCGCGCGGCGAGAACCCCTGGGCGCGCAGCCCTTGCTCGATGTTGCCGAAGTCCCGGCTGTCCTGGAACCACCCGGGCTGAGGCGGAAACCCCGGCTGCGCCGCGGACCCCTCGCCGTAGTCCACGCCCTTGGTGTAACGGCCCGTGCGCATCCACTGGACCACCGAATCCGGCTGGTCCTGGCACAGGTCCGACCCCAGGCCCAGATGCTCGACGCCAATGAGTTCGGCGGTGCGCGCCACCATGGCACAGAAGTCGTCCAGGGTGCAGGCCGATTTGTTTTTCAGATGGTGGGGATAGAGCGAAAAGCCGAACATGCCGCCCGCGGACGCCAGCGCCTTCAGCACCGTGTCCGATTTGTTGCGCAGCGCCGGGGCCCATGAATGCGGATTGGCATGGCTGATGGTGATGGGGCGCGCGGACAAGTCGATTGCCTCCAGCGTGGAGCGTTCCCCCGAATGGCTCATGTCGATGACCAACCCGACCCGGTTCATCTCCTTGATCACTTCCCGTCCCATGCGGGTGATGCCGCTGTCGACCGACTCGTAACAGCCCGAGGCCAGCAGGGACTGGTTGTTGTAGCTCAATTGCATGAAGCGCACGCCCAGGGTGTGCACCACCTCGACCAGGCCGATGTCGTCCTCGATGGACGACGGATTCTGCAGGCCGAAGAGAATGGCCGTGCGGCCATCCTGGCGCGCCCGCCTGACGTCGTCGCCGCTGCGCGCGTGCACGATCAGCTCCGGATAGCGCTCGAACCAGGTGTTCCAGCGTTCGATATTGAGGATGGTCTCGCGCAGGTTCTCGTGATAGGCGATGGTGACGTGGACCGCGTCCACGCCCCCTTCGCGCAACTGGCGGAATATTCTTTCGGACCAGTTGCTGTACTGCAGACCGTCCACGCGTAAGGCGCTTGCGCTCATTGCTGCTTCCTTGAATGGGATGAGCGCTACTGTAGATATCCGGCCAGAATTCAGTCAAACTAAAATTATTGTCATCTATTCAATATTTTCTTAATCGTGAAGCTCGAACATTTACGCATGTTCCTGGCCGTCGTCGACGCGGGAGAACTGGCCCAGGCGGGGGACCGCGTCGGCCGCACGCCCGCGGCGCTTTCCATGACCTTGAAACAACTGGAGTCCGAACTGGGCGGGCCGCTATTCGAAGGCGAACGGAAGATCCGGCTCTCTCCCCTGGGCCTCTACGTCCGCGCCCAGGCGCAGCGCGCCATCGCCGAGTTCGACACGGCCGTGGCCCACATGGTGCGCTACGCCAGCGGCGCCCTGGGCACGGCCAAGGTGGCCGCCGTGCCTTCCGCGGCCACGCGGCTGTTGCCACGGGTCATCGGCCTGATGCGCCGGCAGTACCCGCAGGTCAGGGTGGACCTGCGAGATATCGACTCCGCCGCGGTGGGCAAGGCGGTGGCCGCCGGAGAGGTCGACTTCGGCGTTGCCACGCTGCCGGCGCCCCTGCCCGGCATCGTGACCGAACCCTTGTTCGAAGACCGTTTCGTGCTGGTGTGCCCGGCCGGCCACAGCTTGACGGAACTTGGACGCGACGCGCGCTGGAGCGATATCGATGCCGCGGAGTTCATCGCGAACGGCTTGTGCGCCCGGTTCGATTCCCCCGAAGTGAGGGCATTGGTCGAGGCGTCGCTGCTGACGGTACGCAACACCACTTCCCTGCTGACCTTTGTTGAACAGGGCTTTGGCGTCACCATCCTGCCTGCGCTGGCGGTCACGGCCAGCGCAAAATTGGCGGTTATGCCCCTGGCCGACCAAAGCGCCGTCCGCAGCCTGGAAGTGCTGACTCGCGGCGGCGAAACCCTCAGCCCGGCCTCGCAAGCGCTGCTGGGGCTCACGCGCAGCGTGGCCGCCGAGCTGGCATTGACCTGGTCATGACTTTTTCAGGACGCCCATGAAATTCGACATCTACGGCAGATTTCAACTGGACATCCACCGCGAAGGCGGGGCGTGGGCGGCGTACCGTCCTGTTGCGGGAAAACGCGTCCCCGCTTCGGACCTGGCCATTCCCCCGGAAGTGTCCGCCGACGAGCTGGCGGAATACCTGGACGACATCTATCACGAGCTGGCCGGCCCCGGCGACCGGATTTCGCGCATCGGGTAGCGCAAGCGCCCTATTCTTCTTCACCGTAGCCGAAAGGCCACCGGCGCTTGTTCGGCTCGGGCGCGGGTTGCTGACTGTGCATGACGGGCTCCTGAGTATCGATGGCCGAATACTACCGGCATCCGTCGAATCGAACTGCAAAGGTTCGCAAAGGTCGCGGCAATCGTGCCGAAGCAGCCCCATCCGTGTTTCTAACACAAGGCGGCCCCAGCCCGCATCGGGGCTAGAACGTATGCCATTTCAGGGGCTGGCGCGTAGGATTGGAACGAAGCGCTGCATGGGGAGAACATCATGTCTGGTTCCAACTGGATATGTGGCACCGAGCCGCCGCATCGTCAGGGGTTCTACGAAACCGAATTCAATACGGGAGAAACCGAAGTCACGATGTATTCCGTATTGGGTTGGATGCCGCCCGCGCACCGGGGGTACGTCGTCAGATGGCGTTGGCTTGAACCCGCGGTGGAGCAGGCGGAGATCGAACGGTATCTGTATTACCGGCGCGAAGGGCGGGGCCATTCGTGAGTGGGATGCACGCGCTCGATCCATTTCAGCCGACGCTTGATGGCAATGCGAGCTGTGGCCCCCGGCTCCGATGCCTGGATAAACCCCATTAAAGCGAACTACGGCGAAAGAGCTAGAGTCCGAATCCACACCACCTCCTAGAATCGAAAATAGAAAAATTCAATTCGATTCGCGGGAGGGTTCATGAGTTACAAATCAGCAATTAAGCTCACGTCCATGATCGTGGGTTTCGGAACAATCACAGCTTGCACCCATCCGCCCCCAAACCTTCAAACCAGACTGGTAGACACATGGGGAAAGCGACTATACCCGACCACGAATATGGATGCCGTATACCCTCCTCGGGGAGGCATTTTTCCTGGTGACGTAGTCGCTCTTTGCAGCGGTCCAGTGGAAAACCCCGCCGTTCCGCAACAGCCGAGCAAAGAAAAGCCGCAAGCCATTTCCAGCGCAGAAGGGGCGGCTGGCGGCCGGCTGCGATTCGATCCAGTGATAATGGGTAGATTTTCGACCTTCAATGAATTTATCTACGAAGATCTTCGCGACCGGCCACACTTCAAACAGTCCGCACCATCGCCCAACAACAGAATGTCAATCAGTTTCGGCAGTCGGGAGATAGCGCTCCCGACCGTCGCGTTCCCGACATCGTCATTCGTGAGTCAGTCGAACATCGACGTGGGGCTGACTGGTACCGTCGATGCCGTAAAAGGAGGGGTTGGGGCAAGCCGCAGCAATACAGCGTACTACATACTCTCCATTCCCAATGCTGGTTTGCTAGCCCTGCCTTACCCACTCGCCCGAGCAGCAATTTCCCAATCGCTCGCAAAGGATCCCCAAAATGCGAAGATGATTGAAGACTCGTTCAAAGCACTCAAGGGCCAGGATTGGAACTGCGAGCTCGGTCTATTCGCCGTATGGAAGGTCTATTACGCCAGAGAAATGGTGTACTCGTATGGCGAGACTCTTGCACAAGCGTTCTCAGCGCAAGCGCAGGTTTTCATTCCAGAAGGAACCCGCAGTTCGGCCACGAATGAACAAATAAAGTCTGCCGTACCCAAGCCCGCCACCGCTGACGGAAAACAGGCATCAACTACGTCGGACGATCCAATGACTGGAATCATCACAGCGGTTTCGACCAGCCGCTCGGCAAGTGCAAATGCCGCCATGAGCTCATCCGATCTTGGTGTTCAGGGCGGGCGCGTAGCCGTATCAAACGCGTACGATCAGGGCGTTGCTTTCAGATATAAGTATGAGGAACCACTTGCCATCGCAGTCTCGTACATAAAACTCAATGTAGGAAAAAATGATCGCATAAGCTCGCTCGAAATAACTCCCCCGACAGGCAATTCCACCAGCACCCTTAAACACGAAATGGACGTTAACGGAGACATCCTCGACCAGGATATCTTCAAAAAGTCGCCATGAAATTCAGCATTTCCAAAAATCTTGAGCGGCCCGACACGGGCATCCACCGGAACATTCTTGAACCTCCGCTGAGACCGAGAAAGCCAAAGATCATCCAAAGCGGGGCGCACCTTGAAGCAATCCGCGTCACTGGGCAGGAAACTGCCTGAGCGCCCCCTTTGTGAGGCGACACCCGCCAACCTCCGTCTCCGTGCCGCAGGGTGTCCGCCCTGGCCCAGAACAGGGTCCCATGGCAAGAAGGCGGCGGGCAGGCCCTAAGCCCTTGAAATAACTCACAGTTATGAAATTCCCTAAGGAAAACCCCATTAGGGAATTTGCTTATGCGCTTTAATTATTTGCAAAGTGCATACTGGACGCGCAAGAATTCGTCCTTGGCATAAATCAAGACAGATGGAACTTCGTCAACTCGAGGCCTTCGCGGCCGTCATGTCCACGGGCAGCGTCACCGCTGCCGGACGGCTGCTCGGACGCTCGCAGCCGGCGATCAGCCGGTTGCTGCAGGAACTGGAGGCCGAGATCGGCTATCCCCTGTTCGCGCGCAGCGGCCCCCGCGTGACGCCCACCGAGCAGGGCTTCCTGCTGTATGACGACGTCGAACGGGCGCTGACCGGCCTGCAGCAGATCCGCGGCCGGGCCGACGAGATTGCCCGCGGCCAGGCCCAGCCGCTGCTGATGGCCGCCACTTCCGCCCTGGCGGCGGGGCTGGTGCCGGACGCGCTCAAGCGCATCGAATCCCGCCTGGGCACGGCCCGCGTGCAATTGCGCAGCGCGTCGCCGGAACAGGTGGTGCACGCAGTGCTGTCGGGCTCCGCCCAGTTGGGCGCGACCAGCCTGCCGCTGGAACACCGCGGCCTGACGGTGCACTGGATCGGGCAGGCGCCCTGTGTGGCCGCGCTGCCGGAAGACGATCCGGTGGCGCAGCAAGCCGTGGTGCCGGTGTCGGCCCTGGCCGGCCGCCGCCTGATCACCATGGCCAACCCCTTCCGGCTGCGGCGCCGGCTGGATGCCGCGCTGGCGCCCAACGGCCAGTTGCCCGGCACCCTGGAAACCAATTCGTCCATCAACGCCCTGGCCGCCGTGCGCGCCGGACTGGGCGTGTCGGTGCTGGAACCGATCACCGCCTACGGCGCGCCCATGCCGGGCGTGGCGATCCGTCCCATCGACCTGGACATCCCCTTTTTCTTCGGGGTCATCACCCCGCAGGCGCAAACGCTGACGCCGGCCTGCCAGGCCATGGCGGACGCGCTGGCGCAAGCCGCCGCGGACCTGCTGCCCGGCTTTGCGCTGCACGACGCCTGCGAGCATTCGGCGCTATTGCAGTCGATCTACGGTGACGACGCCCCTCTTACGGAATCCCCCGCATTATGAATCTGCCCGTAGCCACCCCGCCGCAAGGTCTCGCCGCGCTGGAAGCGCGCCTGCGGCAAGACCTGTCGTGGCTGGAAATCCCCGCCAAGAACTGGGTGACGCCCCGCTACGTCGACGGCCGGCAGGTGCTGGACGTGGCCATCGTCGGCGGCGGCATGGCCGGCCTGGCGGCGGCGGCGTCGCTCAAGCACCTGGGCGTCGATGCGCCCATCTTCGACCAGGCCCCCGAAGGCTATGAAGGCCCCTGGGCCACCACGGCCCGGATGGAAACGCTGCGTTCGCCCAAGCAGTTGACCGGCCCCGCGCTGGGCCTGCCCGCGCTGACCTTCCGCGCCTGGTTCGAGGCCCAGTTCGGGTCCGAAGCCTGGGACGCGCTGGACAAGATCCCGCGCCTTCAATGGATGGATTACCTGCGCTGGTACCGCCGCGTGCTGGAGCTGGACGTGCGCAACGAACACCGCATCCGCGCCGTGCTGCCGCGCGCCGACAAGCTGGTGCAGCTCGACATCGAATCCCCCGCCGGGCGCAGCACGGTGCTGGCGCGCCGCGTGGTGCTGGCCACCGGCCGCGACGGCCTGGGCGGCGCCTATGTGCCCGACTTCGCGAAGAAGCTGCCGCGCGACCGCTGGGCGCATTCGTCCGACGTCATGGACTACGCCACGCTCGCCGGCAAGCGCGTGGGCGTGGTGGGCGCGGGCGCGTCCGCCATGGACAGCGCGGCCACCGCGCTGGAAGCGGGCGCCGCCAGCGTGGACCTGCTGATCCGCCGCAACGACATCCCCCGCGTCAACAAGGGCAAGGGCGCGGGCAACCCCGGACTGACCCACGGCCACCTGGCCCTGCCCGACGAATGGAAGTGGAAGATCCGCCACTACATCAACGCCGCCCAGGTGCCGCCGCCGCGCGGCAGCACGCTGCGCGTCTCGCGCCACCCCAACGCCCGCTTCAACCTGGGCGCAGGCGTCCAGGACCTGGCGCTGGTGGAAGACGAAATCCGCGTCACCACGCCCAAGGGCGTGTTCGCGCTGGACTTCCTGATCTTCTCCACGGGCTTCCGGATCGACTGGACGGCGCGGCCGGAATTCGCCGCGCTGGCGCCGCATGTGCGCGCCTGGGGCGACCGCTACGTGCCGCCCGCCGGCGAAGAGGACCAGGAACTGCATGACTCGCCCGACCTGGGCACCGTCTTCGAATTGCAGGAAAAAACCCCGGGCGCCTGTCCCGGCCTGGACCGCGTGCATTGCTTCTCGTATCCGGCGGCGCTGACGCAGGGCACGATCTCGGGCGACATCCCGGCCATCAGCGAAGGCGCCAAGCGCCTCGCGCAGGGCATCGCCGGCCTGTTCTACCGCGAGGACGTGGCCGCGCACTACGCCAATATGGAAGCGTTCTCGGAACCGGAAGTGTTCGGCGACGAATGGGTTCCAGCTCCGGCCCCCCAGGCGGAGACCGCGCAATGACGGGCTGGTTGCTGCGCCGCGTGGCGCAAGCCGCGGTGGTCGTCTTCCTGATGACGCTGATCGTCTTCGTGGGCCTGCACGCCATCGGCAATCCGGTGGACATCCTGATCGGCCAGGACGTGGACCAGGTGGACCGCGCCCGCATCATCGCCGAACTGGGCCTGGACAAGCCGCTGTGGGAACAGTACCTGGCGTTCCTGAACGGCGCCCTGCACGGCAACCTGGGCAACAGCTTCGTCTACAACATCCCCGCCGTCGAACTGGTGATCCAGCGCCTGCCCGCCACCTTCGAGCTGGCCATCACCGCCATGCTGATGGCGGTGATCGTCGGCCTGCCGCTGGGCCTCCTGGCCGGCCTGTACCCGGAAAGCCGCTGGTCCAAGATGATCATGGCGGGCAGCATCGTGGGCTTCTCGCTGCCCACGTTCTGGATCGCCCTGATGCTGATCATGACCTTCAGCGTGTCGCTGGGCTGGTTGCCGGCCAGCGGCCGCGGGCAGACGGTGGAGTTCCTGGGCTTCCAGTGGTCGTGGCTGACGGCCGACGGCTGGCGCCACCTGATCCTGCCGGCCTTCAACCTGTCGCTGTTCAAGATTTCGCTGGTCATCCGCCTGACGCGCGCCGGCGTGCGCGACGTGCTGCCGCTGGATTTCGTGAAGTTCGCGCGCGCCAAGGGCCTGTCGCCTTTCCGCGTGGTCTGCGTGCACGTGCTGCGCAACACCATGATCCCGCTGGTGACGGTGCTGGGCCTGGAACTGGGCTCCACCATCGCGTTCGCCGTCGTCACCGAGAGCATCTTCGCCTGGCCCGGCGCCGGCAAGCTGATCCTGGACAGCCTGAACGCGCTGGACCGCCCCGTGATCGTCGCCTACCTGATCGTGGTGGTGTTCCTGTTCGTGACTCTGAACCTGATCGTGGACATTCTTTATAAAGTGCTGGACCCGCGGGTGCGGCTGGAGGCCTCGGCATGAGCGCCGTATCGACACCAAACCCGACGCCTAGCCCCGCCCTGCGCCGCGAATCGCCCTGGCGCCGCAACCTGGCCGAGTTTCTCTCGTCCAAGACCGCGGTGGTGGGCCTGGCCGTGTCCGTGCTGCTGATCCTGGCCGCCGCGCTGGCGCCCTGGATCGCGCCGCAGAACCCGTACGACCTGCTGCAGATCGACGTGCTGGACGCCCGCCTGCCGCCGGGCACCATGAACGGGCTGGACACCTTCCACTACTGGCTGGGCACCGACGGCCAGGGCCGCGACCTGCTGTCGGGCATCCTGTACGGCCTGCGCATCAGCCTGGTGGTGGGCGTGGGTTCGGCGGTCATCGCCGGCATCGTCGGCACCCTGCTGGGGCTGCTCGCCGCCTACGCCGGCGGCAAGGTCGACGCGCTGATCATGCGCCTGGTGGACCTGATCCTGTCCTTCCCGTCGATACTCGTGGCCATGATGATCCTGGCCTACCTGGGCAAGGGCGTGGGCAACGTGGTGCTGACGCTGGTGATCCTGGAATGGGCCTACTACGCCCGCACCGCGCGCGGCCAGGCCCTGGTGGAACGCCGCCGCGAATACGTGGAAGCGGCGCGCTGCCTGGACATCCCCAACTGGCGGATCATGCTCAAGCACATTCTGCCCAACTGCCTGCCGCCGCTGATCGTCATCGGCACGCTGCAGATCGCCCGCGCCATCACGCTCGAAGCCACGCTGAGCTTCCTGGGCCTGGGCGTGCCCGTGACCGAACCGTCGCTGGGGCTGTTGATCTCCAACGGCTTCCAGACCATGCTGTCCGGCGAATACTGGATCAGTTTCTACCCCGGCATCGCGCTGCTCGTCACCATCGTGGCGATCAACCTGGTGGGCGACCGCCTGCGCGACGTGCTGAACCCGAGGACCCACAAATGACCGCCGCCCACGCCTCTTCCGGCGCGCCGGCCACGCTGGAGGTGCGCAACCTGCGCACCCACTTCTTCACCCGCGCGGGCGTGCTGCCCGCCGTGGACGATGTTTCCTTCACGCTCGAGCGCGGCAAGATCCTGGGCCTGGTCGGCGAGTCCGGCTCGGGCAAGTCCGTCACGGGCTTCTCCATCATGGGCCTGGTGGACGCGCCGGGCCGCGTCGTGGGCGGCGAAGTGCTGTTCCAGGGCCGCGACCTGACCAAGCTGTCGCCGCGCGAACTGAGGAAGCTCCAGGGCAACCGCATCGCCATGATCTTCCAGGACCCGATGATGACGCTGAACCCCGTGCTTCGGGTGGACGCGCAAATGATCGAGACCGTGCGCGCGCACAACAAGATGAGCGTGGCCCAGGCCCGCGCCTTGTCGCGCGACACCCTGGGCATGATGGGCATTCCCAGCCCCGAAGAACGCCTGCTGGCGTATCCGCACCAGTTGTCCGGCGGCATGCGCCAGCGCGTGGCCATCGCGATCGCCATGCTGCACCGCCCCGACCTGATCATCGCGGACGAACCCACCACCGCCCTGGACGTCACCATCCAGGCGCAGATCCTGTCGGAAGTGCAGAAGCTCGCGCAGCAGCACGGCACCAGCCTGATCTGGATCACCCACGACCTGTCGGTGGTGGCCGGGCTGGCCGACGACGTGGCCGTCATGTACGCCGGCCGCATCGTCGAGCACGGCACCGTCGACGACGTGCTGGACCGCCCGCAGCATCCCTACACCGTGGGCCTGATCGACAGCCTGCCCAGCAACAACCGGCGCGGCCAGCGCCTGCGCCAGATTCCCGGCATGACGCCCAACCTGCTCAACCTGCCCGCCGGCTGTGCCTTCGCGGCGCGCTGCCCGCGCGCCACCGCCGCCTGCAACCGGCAACCCGACATCACCGACGCCCTGCCCGGACACCTGGTGCGCTGCTTCCATCCCACGATCCAGACCAGCGAGGTGACGGCATGAACGCGCCCGCCACTACCCCGCTGATCGACCTGAGCCGGGTCAGCAAGCGCTTCGGCGAACGCCCCGTGGGCCGGGTCGGCCATGCGATGCAGCGCATGGGCCTGTCCAAGCCGCCCGCCGTCACCCGTGCCGTCGACAACGTGGACTTGATCGTCAACCCCGGCGAAGTGGTCGGCCTGGTCGGCGAGTCCGGCTGCGGCAAGTCCACGCTGGGCCGCATCGCCGCGGGCCTGCTCACGCCCTCCGGCGGCCAGATCCGCATCAACGGCGTGCGCCCGGCCGACATGACCGCCGCCCAGGCCCACGCCGCGCGCCTGCAAGTGCAGATGATTTTCCAGGACCCCTACGCCAGCCTCAACCCGCGCCTGCGCGTGGACGAGATCGTGGGCGAAGCGGCCCGCATCCACGGCCTAGTCGGCAATGGCGACTTCGACGACTACGTCAGCGCCCAGATGGAACGCGCGGGCCTGGACCCGGCGCTGCGCCAGCGCTATCCGCACCAGTTCAGCGGCGGCCAGCGCCAGCGCATCGGCATCGCCCGCGCGCTGGCGGTGCAGCCGTCCATGCTGGTGTGCGACGAAGCCGTCGCCGCGCTGGACGTCTCCATCCAGGCGCAGATCCTGAACCTATTCATGGACCTGCGCGAAGACCTTGGCCTGACCTATCTTTTCATCAGCCATGACCTGGGCGTGGTCGAGCACCTGTCCGACCGCGTCGTGATCATGTACCTGGGCCGCGTCGTGGAAACGGCCACGGTGGAAGAAGTGTTCCGCCGCCCCAACCACCCGTACACGCAGGCCCTGCTGGCCGAGATCCCCAGCCTGAAGTCGCGCCACAAGATCTTTACCGCGATCAAGGGCGAGATCCCCAGCCCGCTGAACCCGCCCGGCGGCTGCCATTTCCATCCGCGATGTCCGCATGCGATGCCGCGCTGCAAGACCGAGGTTCCCACGCTGAAGGGAATCGCCATCAACCACCTGAGCGCCTGTCACCTGAACGACATGGCCTGAACGCATCCGCCGCGGCGCCCGCGCCGCGGTTTCCCGAATTAACCGCTCGTTCCCCCTATACCAAGGACCCCGAACATGAAACGCCTGATTCTCACCACCCTGACCGCCGCCATCCTGGGCGCCTCCGCCGCCGCCAGCGCCGACGACCTGTCCATCGGCTTCGCCGACCCGCTGTCGTCGCTGGACCCGCAACTGAACAACCACGCCGGCGACCGCTCGGTGGCCCTGCACTTCTGGGACCTGGCGATCGAGAACAAGTGGAACAAGCTCCAGCCCGGCCTGGTCGCCAGTTGGAAGCCGCTGGACGACAAGACCTGGGAATTCAAGCTGCGCGAAGGCGTCAAGTGGCAGGACGGCACGCCCTTCACCGCCGACGACCTGATCTATTCCTACACCCGCGCGCGCGCCGTGCCGGGCAGCGTGGCCACCTATGCCGGCTACCTGCGCACCATCGACACGATGACCGCCAAGGACCCGCTGACCCTGATCATCAAGACCAAGGCCCCCAACCCCGACCTGCCGCTGAACCTGGCCTCCGTCCACGTGGTCAGCAAGCACGTCGGTGAAAAGTCGACCACGGAAGACTACAACTCGGGCAAGGCCATGATCGGCACCGGCCCCTACAAGTTCGTGTCCTACACCCCCGGCGACCGCGTCATCATGGAACGCAACGACGCCTACTGGGGCGACAAGCAGATCTGGGACAAGGTCAACTACCGCTACATCAACAACGCCGCCGCCCGCACCGCCGCGCTCCTGGCCGGCGACGTGGACGTGATCGACAAGGTGTCGGTGTCCGACCTGGCCAAGCTGCAAAAAGCGTCCAATATCTCGGTCTATCCGTACGACGGCCTGCGCGTCATGATCCTGCAGCCCAGCTTCAACCCCGCGCCCAACCAGTACATCACCGACAACAACGGCAAGCCCCTGGACAAGAACCCGCTCCTGGACGTGCGCGTGCGCCAGGCGCTGAACCTGGCCATCAACCGCAAGGCCATCGCCGACCGCATCCTGCAAGGCGCGGCCACCGAGGCCAACCAGTGGATGCCCAAGGGCACCTTCGGCTACAACCCCGACGTCAAGGACATCCCCAACGACGTCGCCCAGGCCAAGAAGCTGCTGGCCGAAGCCGGCTTTCCCGACGGCTTCAAGCTCACCATGCACGTTCCCAACGACCGCTACCCCCAGGGCCCGGAAACCGCCCAGGCGGTGGCCCAGTTCTGGACCCGCGTCGGCGTGAAGACCCAGGTGGAAGTGGTGCCATGGGCCGTGTATTCGGGCCGCGCCAACAAGAACGAATTCGCCGTCAGCATGCTGGCCTGGGGCAACGGCACCGGCGAAGCCAGCTACGCGCTCGTCAACATCCTGGCCACCGCCGACGCCAAGAAGGGCCTGGGCGCCTCGAACTGGGGCCGCTACACCAACCCCAAGGTCGACGTCGCGCTGGAACAGTCCACCTCGGAATTCGACGTGGCCAAGCGTGAAGCCATCCTGCGAGACTCGGTCAAGATCGTGTCCGACGACGTCGGCATCATCCCGCTCTACCACTACAAGAACATCTGGGCCGCCAAGAAGGGCCTGAAGGTCACCCCCATGACCAGCGACCGCACGGCCGCCATGATGGTGACCAAAGAATCCGGCAAAGACGCGGGCAAATAAGCCATGGCCCTTACTCTTTCCATCACCCCCGCGGACGCGCTGATCGACGTGGCGCGCCACATCCGCGTCGAGCAGGCCCAGCCCGGCCAGACGGTGGAGATCACCGCCCTGACCCGCCGCAAGGGCGTGCTCTGGCAAAGCCAGGCCGCCTTCGTGGCGGACGCCAACGGCACCGTCGACCTGACGCGGGACGCCCCCGCGTCCGGCGACTACGCCGGCGTGGCCCCCATGGGCCTGATCTGGTCGCAGTCCCCCGTCGATTCGCCCAGCCGCGAGCAGTTCAACCAGCCGGTCGCCGAGCCCCTGGTCACCGACGTGGTCGCGCGCGCCGGCGGCGCCCAGGCCCAGGCCAGCTTCACCCAGCGCCTGGCCGCTGAAGGCGTCACCCGCCAGGACGTGCGCGAGGACGGCCTGGTCGGCACGCTGTACCTGCCGCCCGGCGCCGGCCCGGGCACGCATCCCGCCGTCATGATCCTGAACGGCTCCGGCGGCGGCATCAACGAACCGCGCGCCGCGCTCTACGCCTCGCGCGGCTACGCCGCCTTCGCGCTCGCCTACTTCAAGGCGCCGGGCCTGTCGGACTACATCTCCAACACCCCGCTGGAGTACTTCCAGACCGGCCTGCGCTGGCTGCGCAAGAAGGTGCAACCCAAGCACGACTTCGTCGCCATCAGCGGCCAGTCGCGCGGCGGCGAACTGGTGCTGCTCCTGGGCGCCACCTTCCCCGAGGAAGTCTCCGCCGTCGTCGCCTACGTGCCCGGCGCCGTGGTCCACAGCGGCCAGAACGCCTGCGATCCCAAGATCGGCCGCGAAGGCCCCACGTGGCTGCTGGGCGGCAAGCCCATCCCCCACGTCTGGGAAAATAACCGCACCGCCACCTGGGCGCCCTTCGACGAAGGCCCCGCGCCGCACCGCCACGAGAAGGCCATCCTCACCGCGCTGCAAGACCCCGACGCCGTGGCCCGCGCGCGCATCAAGGTGGAAGACATCAAAGGCCCCGTCATCCTGCTGTCGGGCACCGACGACGGCTCCTGGCCGTCCAGCCTGTACTCGAAGATGGTGCAGGACAAGCTGGCCGAGGTGAAGCACCCCTATCCGGTCCAATGGCTGGACTACGAGAACGGCGGGCACTCCATCCTGTTCCCGTACGTGCCCACCACCCAGCACGTCTACGCTCACCCCGTGTCCGGCAAGATCAGCACCAGCGGCGGCACCCCGCGCGACAACGCCCGCGCCGACCAGGAATCCTGGGAAGGCGTGCTGAAGTTCCTGGACGCCGCCGTCCGCGCCCGCGCCGCCTGAGAGAAACAAGGAGATCCCGCATGGCTGAACCCATCGTCTACAACGTGACGGATGACCTGGTCGATCGCCTGATCGCCCTGGCGCCCGGCAGCAAGACCTACGAAGCCCGCCACCAGCGCGAGAAAGTCGCGGCCGCCACCCAAGGCAGCTACGACGCCCTCTTCGACCCCGCCCTGCCCGGCCTGTCGCTGGCCGAGCGCCTGCTGGTCGCGCTGTACGCCGCCCGCATCACCCCGTCGCCCGTCCTGGCCGCGCACTACCGCGCCCGCCTGACCGACGCCGGCGCCACGCCCGCCGACATCGCCGTCGCCGAATCCGGCAAGCCCGCCGACGCCTCCAGCCCGCGCCTGGCCGCCATCCTCGAATACACGCGCAAGCTGATCGAGAAACCCGTCGAAGGCGACGAAGCCGCGCTCAAGACCCTGCCCGCCGCCGGCGTCTCCACGCCCGCCGTGGTCACCCTGTCGCAGCTCATCGCCTTCCTGTCCTACCAGGTCCGCCTCGTCGCCGGCCTGGAAGCCATGAAGGCCCTGGAAACCCAGCCTGCCGCCGCCGGCACCCCGCCTGCGCCCTTCCCGGCCAACACCGCCTCCACCGCGCCCGGCGCCGTCATCAAGGCCCACGGCTTCACCAACGAAAGCCTGGAATGGAAGGCCTGGCTCGACGTCGTCAACGTCGACACCGCCACGCCCGAGCAGGTTGCCGTCCTGGAAGAAAGCCACCCCAAGGCCAAGGTCTCGGATTACTACCTGTTCCTGGTCCACCAGCCCGAAATCCTGCGCCAGCGCTCCACCGCGTTCAACGCCATCATGTACGCGCCCGGCGGCCTGTCCCGCGCAGAGCGCGAACTGGGCGCCACCGTCGTGTCCCGCGTCAACGGCTGCGTCTACTGCGCGTCCGTGCACGCCCAGCGCTTCGAACAACTGGCCAAGCGCAACGACGTCATCGCCCAGGTGTTCGAAGATCCCGCCACCGCCGGCACCACGGCGCGTGAGCTGGCCATCGGCAAGTTCTCGATCCAGATCACCGAAGCGCCTGCTGCGGTGAACGCCGACAGCATCCAGGCCTTGAAGGACGTGGGCTTGAACGAAGGCGAGGTCCTGGACCTGCTGCACTCGGACGCGATCTTTGCGTGGGCGAATCGCCTGATGCTGAACCTGGGCGAGCCGGTGTTCCCGGCTGCCTGATCCCGCGGCGTCCGGCCGCTTGCGTGCCGGATGCTTTGCCTAGCGCACGTCGTCGCCGACACGAGTCGGCGATGACAAGCCGCCCTATCAACGCTGCCAGGTCAGCAGCTTGACGCCCGCAACGCCAAACACCACGGCCACCGTCCCTTCGATCCAGCGCCGCAGCCTGGCGTACAGCGCAATCATCGGCGCGGTCGAAAAAGCGACGGCATAGCCGCCGAACACCATGACGCCGAGCAACGCGCAACCGCCGATGATCGCGGGCAAGGTACCGTCCGACGCGCTTTCCCCCAGCCCCAGCGACATGATCGCCATCCAGGCCAGAATCGCCTTCGGATTGCCGATGTGCATGAGCACGCCCTGGCGGTAGAGCACCCGATAGCGCGGCGTCGCGCGCCCCGTTTCCACCTTCGCAAATGCCGCGCCCGGCCTCAGCGCCGATCGGCCGCTGCGGAACGCCAGATAGAGCAGATAGACGCCGCCCACTATCTTGATGATGAAAAGCGCCTGGGCGGAAGCCGCCAGCACGGCGGAAATGCCGGTTGCCGCCAGGGTCGCCCAGAACAACGAGCCCGTAATGACGCCCGCCGCGAGTGCTAAAGCCGGCACACGGCCGTCACGCATCGCCGTTGCCATGATCGCCATGTTGCTGGGGCCGGGACTGGCGGTGGCAATCAGATAAGTGCCGTACACAAGAGCAAGCTGACTCACGAGCATTTGCGTTTCTCCAGGGATGTCGGGCCTCTCCAGCGTTACAGCGGGAGGTCTCCGCGATGAACGATATGCACCTTGTTCCCGTCAGGATCGCGCAGATACGCCCCAAAGTAGCCGTCGCCATAATGAGAGCGCATCCCCGGCGTCCCTTCGTCCGTCCCACCCTGCGCAAGCCCGCCCGCATGGGCCGTGCTCACCGCTTCCTGCGTAGGAGCCAGAAAAGCCACCATGCTGCCATTGCCCACCGTCGCCGGCTCGCCGTCGTAGGGCATGTACACATAGAAGCGCGGCAGCAGCGCCTGACCGGTCACCCAGCAAAGCGCCAAGGGCCCGCCATCCGGCGTGACAACGCGACGCTTCAGTCCAAGCGGAAGCAGCACCGCGTCATAAAAACGGCCCGCGCGTTCAAGATCACGCGTCCCGACAGTGATATGGCTGAACATTTGACGACTCTCCCTGCGCCCGCCCTGGCGGCCAGGCGCTTTCAGAAATGCATGACACATCCAATCGCATCGGGCATGTTACTCGCCTGCCAAATCATGCGGATCACAAGAAGAGGCACAGTCCGCGCCCGTTCCGCCAGGGCCGGCCGCGTTTTCGTTAAACTGACGCTTTCCGCCTTCTCCTGCGCCCCGCCTATCGCGGGGCGCATTGCCTTACCCCATGTCCGAAAAAACCCACGACATCCGCCCCGGCCAGTCGATCGAACTGCTCAAGGCCCTGCACATCCTGACCCGCGACGGCAAGATGAACCAGGACAGCCGCCGCAAGCTCAAGCAGGTCTACCACCTTTTCCAGTTCATCGAGCCGCTGCTGAAAGACGTCCAACAGCAGCGCGGCGCCGTCACCCTCGCCGACCACGGCGCGGGCAAGTCATACCTGGGCTTCATCCTCTACGACCTGTTCTTCAAGGAACAGCCCGAAGCGCTGAAGAACGGCTCCCACATCTACGGCATCGAAACCCGCGAAGAACTGGTGAAGTCGTCCGAAGAACTGGCCAAGCGGCTGGGGTTTGGCGGCATGTCGTTCCTGAACCTCTCGGTTGCCGATTCCATCACCTCGGACAAACTGCCCGCCACGATCGACGTCGTCACCGCCCTGCACGCCTGCAATACCGCCACCGACGATGCGATTCATTTCGCGTTGGAGAAGAAGGCCAAGTACATCGTCGTTGTGCCCTGCTGCCAGGCGGAAGTGGCTTCGGTGCTGAGGAAGAACAAGGCCAAGGCGCTGGCGGATCCGCTGGCTGAGATTTGGCGGCATCCGCTGCATACTCGGGAGTTCGGGAGCCAGATCACCAATGTGCTGCGGTGCCTGCAACTGGAAGCCCACGGGTATCAGGTCAGCGTGACCGAGCTGGTGGGGTGGGAGCATTCCATGAAGAATGAGCTGATCATTGCGCAGTACAAGGATTTGCCACGTAGGAAGCCGGCGGAACGGCTGACAGAGATGTTGAACCGGATTGGGTTGCAGGAATTGAAGGACCGGTTTTTTCTGCCTCAGGATTCTGTGGCCACCTCCAAGTAGCCGGGAACAGCGTCCCGATCGCGGCGCGCGCCGACGTGCCGGAGTGCTCGAACCGAGCAATCCACGACATGTAAAGAAAACATGACTTATTGACAAGTAAACTTGACATCATTAAAGTCAGGTTTTCTTTACATAGGTCATTGCCATGCCCACTCACGTTGCCTCCGCCCGTGCGACTTCCCCTGGCCGCAGCTACGCCGTCCGCACCGTTGCCTTCATGAGCGCTTACGTGCTGGTCCACGCTGCCGCCATTGCGGGCCTCTTCGATAGCATCCTGGGCAAACCGGCAGGATGGGCCGTCGCAGCGCTGGCGGCGCTGCTCGTCGCCGGCCAGATATGGGCCACGCTACGGCTCATGGCGCAAAGTGATGAATACGTGGGCGTGATCGTCGCCAAGTGCTTCATCCTGGCCGCTGGCGCCACCATGGCGCTCTGGACCGCGTGGGGGTTTGGCGAAACCTATGCGGCCGCTCCCCATATTCCCGGATGGCTCTTCTACCCCATATTCTGGGGAATCTACGCGCTGGTATCTCCCTTCGTCCGTACGAGCAATTGAATGAAAAACAGATTGCGAGTCCTGCGGACCGAAGCGGGTTGGACGCAGGCGGAACTGGCGGAGCGGCTGGGCGTCTCGCGCCAGGCCGTCAATGCGGTGGAAACTGAGAAGCATGATCCGTCTTTGGATCTGGCGTTTCGGATCAGTGCGTTGTTCAAGAGGCGTGTTGAGGATATTTTTGAGAATCCTCACTAGGAGCAGCAAAATAGATACCGACTACAAATTCGCTAGTTAGATGCTGCGAGCATGCAGTCTGACACCTTGTATCTTGGTCCCCGTGGTGATTAGCTATCACCACAGCGGATTCGAGCAGCTTGTTCTGACACCCAAAGCTTGGACTTTGCTCGATAGATTAAGCCTAGAATCCGCACCT